>JAAWCS010000084.1 GCA_022793375.1 Lachnospiraceae bacterium | reverse complement strand
TCATTGTGGCCGGACCGCGAATTACGGAAGTCTCATTATCCCTGGATGGATTGTCGCGTTATGCAGGTGCCACCCGCATATCAGTGCTCCTGTGATTGCCTGCCACACAATCGGATAGCCGCTCCTCAGTCCAGGATCGTAAAGTTGAAAGCTAGATCATTGTCAATGTGCAAAAGGCCTGGGAGATCATTTGCATTAGGGGACTCCACAAAATCTGCCTTTGCCACCAGCCTTGACGCTTCAAAAAATGGGCGGAGCAGGATACTGCCCACTCCGATAAACACCGCAGGATTTGCACGCAGGGCGCCAACTTTTCGGATGATTTCATTATTCATCGTAATAATGCCAGTTTCCAGCGAACGGCAGAACTAAAGGTCCGGCTTGCCGTTCTGAAGAAGCAGCACATCCGTTGTATAGCCTCCCACATCAATAATGAAAATGCGAAGTGTATGCACTACCAGGCTGCTCTGAGGCACTACAGCCGCATAGGCCTGCGGGAATACCATTTCTTCCGTCATGGGTGGCTTGACCGTATGGCTCGGAAAGGCCGGATACAAACGAATCATGGGGTGTCTTCATTTGCATAATTGCCATGGTCAATGGATATCAACATAATGAAACCTCCTGAATTTCAAAAATAATTTCTATATTATCACTACACGGATTAACATACGCATTTACAACCGAAATACGCATTTCCTTGAAAAAACGCGCAAAAAAAGAGGCGGTGCGGGTGATTTTTCATACCTTCACCGCCTCTTTTCAGATGGGAAAATATAAACCGTGCAGTTATATTCGCTCCAGTAACTCTGTTGGCTTGATAGCCGCAACTTTACTCATCGTAAAGTCTCTGATATTCCTTGTTATAATGTAATTTGACTTTATCCGGGTTGCACAGGCGCTCTGCACGGCGTCTTCATAATCTTTAAATTCCATATCGGCCGCTTTTTTCAGATCATCCGCTTTCAGATCCGCAATCGAAAAAATCAAAGACAGATTATCCAAAATCTCCTTTGTTTTTTCCGCATCCAGTTCCTTCCTTAAAATATACATAATATTAGGAACGGAAAGGGCAGATATTACGCCTGATATCCTCTTAACCTCGCAAAGCTTAAAAACCTTTGCTGAATCCTCGTAAAAATCGGGGCGTTTACAAAGAACATCTAAAATTATATTTGTGTCAATCAGCACTTTCATATTTCTTCATACGCTCCATTCTGGATTCTTTCTCGTTATAATCGTTCTTTAATACACCGGTCAGCGAATCCGTTAAGAAAGAAACGCTTTTATCATGAGATACCAGCCTCGCAACCGCTTTGCCGTTTTTCATTACGATGACCTCTCCACCGGTCTGAACCATATGCAGATACCTGCCGAAATTATTCTGAACTTCCGTTGCCGTAGCTGTAGTCATAGTACCGCCTCCTTATTTTAGCTAATTTTATTATATGTAATTTTATCTATTTTGTCAAGCAATTAGCTAATATCTACACCAAGGATTTTATTCATTTTATTTCGGATTATACGCAAAAATGGACGAAGCTTAAAGCTCCGCCTCTCTTTGCATCACTGTGAAGCAGTTTGGGAATAGCAAGCCCAAACATAATACTGCCCGCTACTTTTGGATGCCTCATCCCTTTTTGAAAGCGCACGCACCTTTTCCGTCACTTTATCCAGAACAGTCCGCATACAATCCTGTGAGGTTGCAGCCGGGTTTTCCGTCCCGGTCAATGACTGGTAAACGCCCGACAGGTCATAGTCCATGTCATCCAGATCCGAAAGCCCCATCAGCTTGGACACATTGGCGTAATTCACACCGCCCATGCTTTTTAAAATTTCCTTCTCTCCTGCGCGACAACCTTCGTCCGACGTATTAAACCGATTTTTTCCGCGCTCACTCCCTCTCCAGCAACTCCTTTACAATCCGGTTCACCGCCCCCGGATCGGCCTTACCGCCCATCGCCCGCATTGTCTGTCCCACGAGAAAGCCCATCGCCTTGTGCTTGCCGCTGCGGTAATCCGCCACCGACTGCGGATTCTCCTCCATAACCCGCTCCACCGTCTGGCGGATCGCCCCCTCGTCGCCCACCGTTTCCAGCCCATGCTCCTTCACATACTCCAGCGGGTCAATATCCTCGGTAAAAATAATCTCAAAAATCTTCTTCGCCACCGTACCGTTAATCACGCCTTTTTCCTGCAAACCGATCAGCTTCGCCAGGTTCTCCGGCGAAAAATCCAGCTCCTCCACCGGCCGCTCGTGCTCCTTCAAAAGACGCATCGTCTCCACCATCAGCCAGTTCGACACCTTCTTCGGCCGGCCGCAGAGCGCCGTCGTCGCCTCAAACAAATCCGCCAGCTTTTTATCCGAGGTCAAAATCCCCGCATCATACGCAGGCAGGCCAAACTCGCTCTCATAACGCGTCCGCTTCGCGTCGTGCAGCTCCGGCTGACGCGCGCGAATCGCCTCGATCCAATCATCGGCGATCACCACCGGCGGCAAATCCGGCTCCGGAAAATAACGATAATCCTTCGCGTCCTCCTTCGAGCGCATCGCATATGAATACTCCTTATTATCATCCCAGCGCCGCGTCTCCTGCACCACCGGCCGCCCCTCCTCCAAAAGCTCGATCTGGCGCCGCCGCTCCCCCTCGATCGCCCGCGTAATCGCCTTAAACGAATTCAAATTTTTCATCTCCGTCCGCGTTCCCAGCTTCCCGCTGCCCGCCTCGCGAACCGACAAATTCACATCCGCCCGCATCGAACCCTCCTGCAGCTTGCAGTCCGAAGCCCCCAGATACTGCGCGATCAGCCGCAGCTTCTCCAGATACGCGATCACCTCCTCGGCCGAACGCATATCTGGCTCCGACACCACCTCGATAAGCGGTACCCCGCTGCGGTTAAAATCCACCAGCGTGCAGTCCTCCCACTCGTCGTGAATCAGCTTGCCCGCGTCCTCCTCCATGTGTATCTCATGAATTCCGACCACCTTTCTCCCCGCCGCCGTCTCGATCTCGATCCCGCCGTCCCGGCAAACCGGCAGATAAAGCTGCGAAATCTGGTAGTTCTGCGGATTATCCGGATAGAAATAATTCTTGCGGTCAAACTTACAATACTGCGTAATCCGGCAGTTCGTCGCCAGCCCCACCGCCACCGCGTACTCCACAACCTGGCGGTTGAGCACCGGCAGCGACCCCGGCATTCCCGTACACACCGGACAAGTGTGGCTGTTGGGCGCGCCCCCAAAGGCCGTGCTGCACCCGCAGAAAATCTTCGTTTTCGTCGCCAGCTCAATATGAACCTCCAGCCCGATCACCGTTTCATACTGCCTGCTCATTCCCTCGCACCTCCCTTGTCACTCGCCCCGACCTTCTGCCCGGCCACACTCCCCGCGCATCCCGAAGCTCCCCTCTCCAACATCGCGCACACAGGAAATTCCCGGCTCTGTTCATACGCATACGCCGCCGCCAACAGCTTCTTCTCCTGAAAACAATCCGCCATCATCTGCACGCCCACCGGCAAACCCCGGCTGTCCAGCCCGCAAGGAACGCTGATCCCCGGCAACCCGGCCAGATTCGCGCCAATCGTATAAATATCCCCCAGATACATCTGCAGCGGATCGCCAAGCGACGCCCCCAGCGCCGGAGCCGTCGTCGGGGCCGTCGGACCCAAAATCAGATCATACCGCGCAAACGCCGCATCAAAAGCCCTCTTAATCAACGCCTTTGTCCGAAGCGCCTTCAAATAATACGCGTCATAATATCCCGAACTCAAAACAAACGAACCCAGCATAATCCGCCGTTTTACCTCCGCCCCGAAACCCTCCGAGCGCGTGCGCTTATACATATCGTGCAGACCCGCGCCTGCCGCGCGGTAGCCGTATTTCACCCCGTCAAAGCGCGCCAGATTCGAGCTAGCCTCCGCCGAAGCAATCGTATAATATGCCGGAATCGCATACTTCACCAGGCTCAGCTCAAACTCCTCCACGACAGCCCCCCGCTTTGCCAGCGCCTGCGCCGCCCCCCGCACCGCGGCCGCCACCTCCCGGTCCAGCCCGTCGCCAAAATAATCCCGGGGAACGCCGATGCGCAAGCCCGCGATCTCCTTCCCCAGCGCCTCCCTGAAATCCGTATCCTCACGAACCAGCGACGTACTGTCCTGCACATCCCGCCCGGCAATCGCCTCCAAAACCGCCGCGCAGTCCTCGACGCTGCGCGCAATCGGGCCGACCTGATCCAAAGAAGATCCATACGCCACCAGGCCATAGCGCGACACCGTCCCATACGTCGGCTTCAGCCCCACGACCCCGCAAAACGAACTCGGCTGCCGGATCGACCCGCCCGTATCCGACCCCAGCGCCAAAAAAGCCTCGCCGCTGGCCACCGCACTGCAAGATCCGCCCGAAGACCCGCCCGGCACATGCCCGGTCGCCCAGGGATTTTTCGTCGGGCCAAACGCCGACGTCTCCGTCGTACTGCCCATGGCAAACTCATCCATGTTGGTTTTCCCCAGAATCACCACGCCCGCCCGGCGCAGCCTGCCTACCGCCTCTGCCTCATACGCCGGAACAAACCCCTCCAGAATATGCGAAGCGCAGGTCGTATGCAACCCCTTTGTACACAGGTTATCCTTGACCGCAACCGGCACGCCGGCTAACGGCCCCGTAAGCCGTCCCTCCTCAATCCCCCGCTGTACGGCCCGCGCCTGCGCAAGCGCCCCCTGCGCATCCACCGTAATAAAACTGTTCAGCTCCGGCTCGCACGCGCCGATCTGCTTAAGCGCCGCCCTCACCGCCTGCTCCACCGTCAATTCCCCATTTTTTATCCGCCGGCTCAACTCCATCGCCGTCCATGTCAAACATTCCATATGCGTTTCCTCCCTGCCCGCTACTCCACCGTCTTCGGCGTTTTCAGCCCGCCGTCCTTGACTCCCCCGGGCGCTCCGGCCCAGATCGCCTCCCGCCCGTCTCCATTTGTCACCTCGTCCTCCCGGAATACGTTCGTCACCGGAAACAGATGCGTCATCGGCTCCACCCCGTCCGTATCCAGCTCATTTAACAAATTAATATAATCAAGCATCCGCACCATATCCCGCTTCGCCTGCTCCTTTTCCTCTCCGGACAGCTGAAGCTTCGCCAAAATTCCCACATATTCAATCGTTTCATCTGCAATCTGATGCGCCATTTTATTTCCGCCTTTCCTTATTAATAACTTCTCGGAATCTTCAGCCCTTATTTCATGGGGCTTTCAGACCTCTGTCTCAAAAAATCACCCACTTTTTTCTCAAAAACACTTGACAAACCAGTCAAAAAATGCGGCGCTTCGCGCCCTTGATTATGAAGTTTATT
>JAAWCS010000017.1 GCA_022793375.1 Lachnospiraceae bacterium | reverse complement strand
GTGAGAGCAGTCCTTCCTTGTCATAATGCTGTAAGGTTCTGACCGTTACTCCCATTTTCTTTGCAACTGCACCTGCGGTCATATATCCCTGTGGAATCGCTCGGTATCTTTCCACGTTCAAAACACCTCCTGCGGGTAGTATACTTCATTACGTTACGTCATGAGCAAGACCTTTTTTGTATTTTCATGTATTATCGGCAAATTATTTGGAAGGTGAAAGGCTCTAAGATATAAAAAGCTGGAAGGGACTTGCCTTCCAGCTTTTGGTTTATTGTCAGCAGCTCCGCATGATTTTGTGGTCTTGTCCATATCAGTGAATTGTAAAAACCTGAAAACTTTGAATCTAAGCAGTTTTGACACAGAGAATGTAACGAATCTGTCCGCAATGTTCTTTGGTTGTGAAAAACTGGAAAGTATTGATTTGACTGGCTTTAACGTAAGCAATGCAACCAGTTTAGGCGGAATGTTTTCTGGTTGCATGAGCCTGCGAAATTTGGATGTGAGCCGCTTTGACACAAGCAAAGTAACAAATATGTCGGAAATGTTTTTCCTCTGTGAAAAACTGGAAAGTTTGAATGTAAGCAGTTTTAACACGAGCAACGTGACAGATATGTCAATGATGTTTTACGGTTGCCACAGCTTGCCCACACTGGACGTGAGCGGATTTGATGTAAGCAACGTGGAAAATATGTCTGAGATGTTCGGGTATTGTATCGCCCTGGAACATTTAGATCTGAGCGGGTTTGATGCAGGAAAAGCAACGGATATGTCGGATATGCTTGAATTCTGCAATAGGCTTGAAAAAATAAACACGCCAATAAATGTCTCGGTTTCGGTCACTTTACCAACATCATATTGGAGTTGGAGTGATGAAGGTGAAAGAATCGATTCCAGCATGGACTTTTGGGCGGATACCTCTGGCAAGGAATGGACAGAACTTCCCCAAAATTCCGCAACCAGCATTTTGCTGAATCGTATATATCCGCTTGCCAAAGGAACAAAATATGTCCCCTACGAGATATTCTATGGCCCTCTCCAGCTGTTGTCCGATCTGGATGGAGAATGGGAAGAAGGGAAGGAATGGAAAGCCACATTGGCAAGCGGTTCTCTTCCGGACGGCCTCGGGCTGGAAGAAAATGGAAAAATATCAGGCGTACCGCTTACGGCCGGTGATTTTCGCCTTTCAATACGTTGGCAGGATGAAACAGGCATAGACGCAGTAGCGATGTATCGCCTGATTATACAGGAAAACACCACCCCCAACGTAAACGATATGTCTGATCCTGGCTACGAACTAATCGAATTCGTCCCGGACCTATATCTTGAATCCCTGTCAGGAACCGGAACCCACACCCTCGTTTCGCAGGGCGACTACAGCGAATTTGTCGCCGTATACCTAAACGGCCGTAAGCTGACCGAAGGAAAAGACTACACCTCGGCTTCCGGCAGTACACGGATTACGATCATTGACCAGACTTTGACGGACGAAGGCGTGGGAACGCACACGATCGGCATCGAATTCCGCACGGCGGACAATACCCTGCGGCGGGCCGCGCAGAACTATAGGGTCCTGGCCGGCAAGGCCCCGTCCGAAAACAATAATAATAACACAAACAGCAGCAACGGCGGCAGTTCTGTCCAGCCTCCGGCCGCTCCCGCTGAGGAGGAAACCGA
This sequence comes from Lachnospiraceae bacterium, assembly GCA_022793375.1. Taxonomy (GTDB): domain Bacteria; phylum Bacillota; class Clostridia; order Lachnospirales; family Lachnospiraceae; genus RGIG7193. The sequence continues at coordinate 42,540 of JAAWCS010000017.1, read as the reverse complement.
AACCGTGATTTCCTATGTTGTACAGCGCGGCGATACGTTGTGGAAATTAGCGGCCCGCTATTACGGCGCCGGACGATTCTGGACAAGAATTTATCAGGATAATAGGGATACGATCCGTTCCCCGCACCGGCTGCGTGTGGGACAAGTCCTCACGATTTACTTAACGGATGCCAACGAAGGTCCTGCGGAAACAGAGACATTCATGGACGGCGATACCTACACCGTGAAATCGGGGGACAGCCTGTGGAGAATCGCCCGCAAATGCTATGGAAAAGGGAGCCTGTGGCAATTGATTTATCAGGCAAACCAAAGCCGGATTGCGAATCCGGACCGTATCCGCACAGGACAGGTGTTTACGATCCCTGTACAATAATATCGAAATTATAATTGAAAGCAAGAAATTAAGAAATGGCGGCACGACGGGAAGCGACTTCCGGCAGTGTCGCCATCTTGGCGGTTGAACGAAACTTGCCCGGGACGACGCTTTGGAACGGCAAAAGCAGCGGGAAAGCATGTCCTGTTAATGAAAGGAAAAAGAGATTTGATGAAAATTTTTCTGGCTCGAGCGGCAGTGTTTTTTACGTTTTATATTTTGAGCGCGTATGCGACGACAGATATCCTGCGCCTTCTAAAAGGCAGTACACGTTCCATAAACGATTCCAAATGTTATTGTCCGGTCTGCAAGACCGCGATTGCCCTAAAGGACCAGATACCGATCGTTTCCTATTTTAAAAACCATGGCGCCTGCCGAAACTGCGGCAGCAAAATCCCGGCGGAGGATATGTTTCTGGAGCTGTTCCTCTTTGGCGCTCTCTCTGCGACAGCCATATTTATGCGTCTTTGCTGGAACGGATTCTGGGCCTGCGTGGGCTTGTATGAATTTACAAAGCTGGCGTTTCTAATATTTTACGGAAAACGCCAAAACGATTTTCGGAAGAACCTGTTTATGTCTCTGATGAACAATCTGCTTTTATTTGGGATGCTTGCTTTTTTCTTTGCCCTGGCGCAGCTGCATTAAGGGCAGCATTTCCCCTCAAATCGTTCGATGAGGCAGTGGTGCTTCTTGTCTTTTGTGTCTTTGTCATAGCTGACTCCAATCAGCAGGATTTCACCGAAATACCCCTCAAGCGCCTGTGTATAACGCCTGTCCTTGATCTGCTGAATCGCGGTATTGGCGGGTTGACCGTACTTTAGTTCAACGACCAGGGCTGGTTGGCCGCAAAAAGGAAGCAATCTCAGACCATCCACCTGTGCTCATAGCATTCTCAAATTCGCGGATGATTTCCCTGTTGGGAATAAACGCCTCTTCTTTTTCGGAATCATAAGCCAAATATCCCAGATGGATCAACAAAGTAAGCACATCGTCTTTAGTACGGAAATTATGCATATCGTTCTGAAAACTCAGCGTATTGACCTTGACATGCGCTCCGCCGAGCATTTGTACAATAGCAGAGCGCAGTCCGTCGAAATCCATGTCCATATAAATTTTTAGAGAATCGTAGGTTTCGGTCGACGTCCAATAATTAGAAAATTTGCCGCGATGCATTGCCTCCACAACGGATTTTGGATTGTAAATATGCATAAACCTTGTAAACTGATACCCGTCGTACCAGTGGCTGGCTTCTTCAAAGTCCATGCCGTAACGGGTGCACAGTGTTTTTACCTCTGCTTCGGTGAATCCCGTGTATTCTTCCAGGAATCCCTGGTCGGTCATGGAATATTCCCAAAACATATTCAGAGCGGACTGGCGGCCGTACTTTTTTACCGGAAGAATTCCTGTCATATAGACAAGCGCAACATAAGGCTGGTCTTTTAAAAGGTTTTGCAGGAAATTAAGATAGTGCCGCTGAAGATGTTCCGCTTCGACCTGTTCCCGCATTACACAGTCCCACTCGTCAATCAGAAAAATAAATTGTGTTCCTGTTTTTACATAGATTTTTTTTAATGTGTCTGACAGTCCAAGACCGGGACGACAGAGCAAGGCCCCGTATTCCTCCCTGAGTTCTTCAAGAACCTCCTGCTCCAGATATTCGGTCGCGGTTTGTTTTTTTGCGCCGGTTAAGAATTGCTGCATATTCAAAAAAATTACGTCGTGTTGATTTAGATGTTTTTTAAATGTCGGATCGCCTTCGATCGCTCGCCCGGCAAAGAGTTCTCCGGAATGGCAGCCACGGCTGTAGTAGGCGGCCAGCATAACGAGAGCCATGGATTTTCCAAAGCGACGCGGCCGGCTGACACACATAAACTGCTGTTCTGTGTTTAAATACTTATTGGTATAAGAAATCAGGCCCGTTTTATCGACGTAAATCTCAGAACGAACGGCTTTTTGAAATCGATCGTTGTTTGGATTGAAATAAATTCCCATAGGGCAGTCCCCCGTTTTTGGTTTGTATTTTCATACTATCATAGAACCGTTGGTTTTACAAGCCGGCCGGCAAAGCTCTCTGCGCCGTAATAAATTTTTTCGTTGCGCAATGCCATATTTTTGGGTATAATGCAAGTGATATAGAAACAACAAGCAAACTTAATGCACCTGGCGGCGCACCGCCAGGGCATGAAAGCCGATCCCTGAGGGGCTTTCAAAATAAGATCGGAATACATAGGAGTTTTTATGAAGAAAAACATACGATACAGGATTTTGACGGCTGCGCTGTGTCTGTCCCTGATGACAGGCAATGTCCTCTATGCCCGGGCTACGGAGCCGGAGGGGGGAGAGACGCCGGGCGGCGAGCCGACGACGGCCGTAGCGCAGGAGCCGCGGACAGAATCACAGCCTGCCGCATCGACGCAGGCGCCGACAGCCGCGCCGCAGACGGAACCGCCGGAGACAACGCAGAGCGGGCTTGGAGAAGAGATTGACAAGGTCGGAGACGAGATTGATAAAGTCGGCGACGAGCTGGGCGAATTGGAGAACAACCTGGACAATGCCCAGCAGACCCATGATACCTTGCAGAAGGATAAAACCGAGGTGGAAAATTACCTGGATCAGCTGAACGGCCAGTACAGGAGCGTTTCCTCCAAGCTTGCAAAGGTAGAGAAAGATATTCAGGCCCAGGAGGCGGCCATCGCCGCCAAGGAAGAGGCCATCGCTGCCAAGGAAGAGGCCATCGCCGCCAAGGAAAACGATATTACGGCCAAGCAGGCGGAGATTACGGCAATCGTGGCTTCGATTGCCAGGACCCAGGAGGAGATCAAAGAGACGGAAGCGGACCTGGCAGAGCAGTACGAGTCGATGAAGCTGCGGATCCAGTACATGTATGAAAACGCGGCGTCCGCCCAGTATTTGGAAGTGTTTTTGGAGTCGGAGAGCCTGACGGCTTTTTTAAACCAGGCGGAGTACTACGAAGCGATGCTCGACTACGACCAGAAGATGCGCGAGCGCTATCAGGCGACGAAGGAAGAACTGGACGGAAAGAAAGCCTCCCTGGAAGCAGATGAGGCGCGTCTGGTATCGGAGCGGGAAGCGCTGGAGCAGGAGCAAAAGAGCTTAGAGCAGGAGCGGGAGACGCTCAAAGAAGAGAATCAGGAGTTGGTGGAGCAGAAAAAAGAGCTGGACAAGCTGAAAGCGGATTTAAAAAAGCAGCAGGCCAGCGTAGCGAACCAGCAGGCCGCGTCGGCGGCCGATCTGCAGGCGTATGTAGATCAGCTGGCATCCTCATCCGATACGATCACCAGCTACGAAGAAAAAATCGAGATGAAGCGCAAGTATTATGAGGAGCTGCTGAGTAAGAAAAAGGCGCTGGAGGCGGAGGAGGAACGCCGCAAAGCCGAGCAGGCGGCCAATGATACGAACAGCGACATCAAGGAGGGCGATTCCGGCATTGACCACGGCATGAACGTCGATATCAGCGACGAAGAATATACGCTGCTGGCGGCGATTATCTACTGCGAAGCAGGCGGTGAAAGCTATGACGGCAAGCTGGCGGTCGGATACGTGATTATGAACCGGGTGCGAAGCAATAAGTTCCCCAATTCGATTACCGGGGTGGTCTACCAGACAAACCAGTTCTCGCCGGTGGGCAGCGGCCGTCTGGCGACGGTGCTGGCCATGGAAGCCGATCCGGATGTAAAAGGCAAAGTGACGGACGACTGCCGGCGGGCGGCGGCGGAGGTATTGACCGGAAGCAGCAATGTCGGGGAAAGCCTGTTTTTCCGGACGCATAAGCCGGTGCCGCAGCTGGAAGAAAACTTAAAGGCCAACGAAGTTCCGTATTATATTATCGGCGGTCACATATTCTATCACAGATGGGTGGCATACTAAAAGGGGTACATACAAAATGAGAAAAGCAGGGGTTTTGATGCCGGTGGCATCGCTGCCGTCCCCGTATGGGATCGGAGACTTTGGGAATTATTGTTATCAGTTTGTGGATTTTTTGGCGGAGTGCGGCGTGCATGTGTGGCAGATTCTGCCGTTAAATCCGTTAGGGTATGGCAATTCACCATATCAGCCATATTCGTCGATGGCGGGCGACGAGCTGTACATTGATCTGGAAGATTTGCGTCATCAGGGGCTTTTGCGGGGGAAGCTGCCCCGGAATTTGTCGCGGGCCGCGGCGATTGATTATGAAGAGATCCGCCGGAAAAAAGGCGAGCTGTTACGGGAGGCATTTCGGCACTTTCAGCCGGATGAGCGCTATGAGGAATTTATCTCGCAGGAATGGGTCTATCCGTATGCGGTTTTTCTGACATTCAAAAAACAGAACGGGCTGCGCAGCTGGCTGGAATGGCCGCAGGAACAGAAGGAATGGCCGTCAGGCCAGGGCGTGGACGAGACGCAGTGGGCAGAGGACATTGCCTACGAGATGTTTGTCCAGTATACGTTTTACCGGCAGTGGATCGCGCTTAAACAGTATGCGAACCGCCGGGAAGTCGAGATCATGGGCGACATTCCCTTTTATGTGGGAGTGGATTCGCTGGATGTGTGGATGAACCGGGAGAATTTCCTGCTGGAAGCGGATGGCCGGCCGGCCTTTATCGCGGGCGTGCCGCCGGATTATTTCAGCGAGACCGGGCAGCGCTGGGGCAATCCGATCTACGACTGGGAGCGGCTTGCGAAAGAGGATTATTCGTTCTGGATTAAACGGATCGCGTATACGGCGAAATTGTTTAACAAGATACGCATCGATCATTTTCGGGCGTTTGACACCTATTGGAAGATTCCGGCGGACTGCCCGACGGCGGTCGAGGGCCAATGGGTGGAAGGGCCGGGGATTGATTTCTTTAAGCGGCTCTATCAGGAGTATCCGCAGCTGGATATCGTGGCGGAGGATTTGGGCGAGATGCGCCCGCAGGTCTATGAACTGCGGGATGCCTGCAAGCTTCCCGGCATGGATGTGGTGCAGTTTAATTTTGACCTGCAAAAGGGAGATACGCATTCGGAAGAGCGGATGATTTCTTATACGGGGACTCACGATAACGAGACAATTCGGCAGTGGTTCCGGGAAAAGCCGAAGGAGGAACAGGAGCAGTGCCGGGCATTTCTTCGGAAGCAGGGCATTGACACGCGTCATATCGCGCATGCATTTGTGACGTATACGATGCAGCGCCCGGCGGAACTGGCTATTGTACCGGTGGCCGATCTGTTGGGCCTTGGCGAGGAGGGCAGGCTGAATACGCCGGGGACGCTCGGGGCGCCGAACTGGCAGTGGCGGCTGGCGGATTTTGGCCGGCTGAAACGGCAGAAAGCGTTTTTGACGCGGGTGATCCGGGGAACAGGGCGCGGGTAAGCGCAGGAAGAAATGGTAAAAACAGGGGGGCGGCCTTGGCAGGGGCCGCCCTGCGTGTCAGGATAAACAGGAAGTTAAAATCAAAATGGGAGGTAATCCGTATGTCGGAAGAAGAAAAAATGAGCCTGGAGGATTTGGGAGAATTGCGCCAGGATATGGAACGGTTGGAGGCGGAGCTGCTAAAGGGGCGCCGGATCAATCCGAATTTGTATGTGGAATATGACGTAAAGCGCGGGCTGCGCGATTCGGCGGGCAAGGGCGTGCTGACGGGGCTGACGGAGATTTCCGATGTAAGCGGTTATGAACTTGTGGGCGGCCGCCAGATTCCGGCGGAGGGTTCCCTGTATTATCAGGGCGTCAACGTCAGGGAGATTGTCGCAGGGCTGAACGGGAGACGGTTTGGGTTTGAAGAGACCGTGTACTTGCTGCTGTTTGGGCGGATGCCCAATCAAGAGGAACTTGAAAGTTTTCTCAATGTGCTGTTTGCGATGCAGGAATTGAGCGGACGTTTTGTGCGCGATGTGGTGATGAAGGCTTCGAGCGCAAATATTATGAATGCGATGCAGCGCTGTATTTTGACGCTGTATACCTACGATGCGGATGCCGAGGATATCTCCGTGGGCAATGTGCTGCGCCAGTGTCTGGAGCTGATTGCCAAACTGCCGCTTTTGGCGGTATATTCGTATCATTCGTACCGCCATTTCCGCAAAGACGATACGCTTTTGATCCGCAATCCGCAAAAAGGGCTTTCGTTTGCCGAGAATATCCTGCTGATGCTGCGGCCGGACGGGAAATATACGGAGCTGGAAGCCAAGGTGCTGGACATCGCGCTGATTCTCCATGCGGAACACGGCGGCGGCAATAATTCAACCTTTACGACCCATGTGGTGACATCTTCGGGCACGGATACGTATTCGTCGGTGGCGGCCTCCATCGGCTCGCTGAAGGGCCCCCGTCACGGCGGCGCAAATTTGAAAGTCGAGAATATGTTCGCGGACATCAAGGCCCATGTGAGCGACTGGGCGGACGAAGAAGAGGTTGCCGCCTATCTGAAAAAGATATTGAGCAAAGAAGCGTTTGACGGCTCCGGGCTGATTTACGGCATGGGACATGCCGTTTACACGCTTTCGGACCCCCGCGAAGTGATTTTGAAGAAATTTGCCCAGGCGTTGGCCGAGGAAAAGGGGCGGCAGGCGGAATTCGCTCTTTATGAGCTGACCGAGAGCCTGGCCGGCCGCCTGGTGATGGAGCACCGCAAGCTGTTTAAAAACGTGTGCGCCAACGTGGATTTTTACAGCGGCTTTGTCTACTCGATGCTGGGAATTCCGCAGGAGCTGTTTACACCGATGTTTGCGATCGCGCGGATGCCGGGCTGGAGCGCGCATCGTTTGGAGGAGCTGCTGAATGCGGGCAAGATTATTCGGCCGGCTTATAAATATGTAGGGACGCATACGGATTTTGTGCCGATGGAAGAGAGGGATTGATGGCGGGAGAAGAGGAAGAACGGCTGAAAAAGCGCTTTGCGGAGCTTTCGCAGAAGGCGTACCGGCAGGGGGTATATCAGTATACGGGGTTTCTGGGCCTGGGGGAGCAGGCGGTCTTTCACCAGGTGGAAACGCGGTTGGCGGGCGTGCCCTGGGAATTGTTTGGCGGCCATGCGGCCTGCGAGCGGGTGATGGCGCGGTTTGGCGATGCCGGGATGATTGGGTATGAGGAGGCATTCCCGATTGCCTGCCTGGAGATACGCCCGGCGGCGCCGAAGTTTGCGGAAAAGCTGGGGCACCGGGATTATCTGGGAGCGCTGCTGAATCTGGGCATTGAGCGGAGCGTCTTGGGCGATTTGTTTGTGGGGGAGAAGGCGTATGCCTATGTGCAGGCGGCGATGGCTTCGTTTATCTGCGGGAATCTGGAGCGGGTAAAACATACGGCGGTTGTCTGCCGGCCGGTGGAGGCTGCGCCGCCGGAAGCGCTCCCCCGCCGACAGGAACGGCTGGTAAACGCAGCGTCCGAGCGTCTGGATGTGGTGGCAGCGGCCGTCTACAACCTGTCGCGCAGCCAGAGTGCGGAGCTGTTTCGCGCCGGGCGCGTATTCATCGACGGGCGGCTGTGTGAAAATGTGAGCGCCCAGCCTAAGGAGGGGGCAATTGTATCGGTGCGGGGCTACGGACGTTTTGTCTACGGCGGCGTGGCGCATACGACGAAAAAAGGACGTTTTGCCGTGCGGGTTGAGTTGTATCAATAAAAACAGATGGATTGAAAAAATATACAGACAGATAAGACCTCTTTTTTGTGTAAAATGCCTATGACTTTTTTGTGTCAGAAAATGGTATACTTTTGTTAGAAAAAGGAAAAATGGCAATACTATTTAGTAGAAGCGAGGAAATGCTGCGAGGGTGTACCATTATGCCCTTAAAACACGGGCAAAAAGGAGGAAACACCGCAGGGGTGTACCACTATGCCCTGAGAACACGGGCCAAAAAGGAGGTAACCATGCTGAAAATTGGCGAGAAGGTTTTGTACGGTGCGGCGGGGGCCTGTACGGTCACGGAAATCTGTACCCGGAAATTCGGCGAGGCGGGGGAGCGGGAGTATTATGTACTGATGCCGGTGCATGATGCGCGTACAACCTTGTATGTGCCGGTGGACAGCGAAGCGCTGCGGGCAAAAATGAAACGGCTTTTGTCGGTGGAGGAAATCGAGAAGCTGATCGCTTCAATGCCGCAGGAAGAGGCGCTGTGGATTGCCGATGAGAAAGCGCGCCAGGAGACGTACAAGGGAATGCTGCGGCGCGGCGACCGCCGGGAATTGATCGGCATGGCGAAAGCGCTCTACAGCCATCGGCAGAAGCTGACGGCTGCGGGCCGGCGGCTGCATGTGGCCGACGAACGGCTTTTCAAGGAAGCGGAGAAGCTTTTATGCGACGAATTTGCCGTGGTGCTTAATTTGAAACCGTCGGAAGTGATGGGGTTTATTGCCGGGAAACTGAAGGAGTAATCGGTCGGTTTTCTTTGCCTGGAAGAGACCGGCCGGGATACCGTGGAACTGTATGTGATGGGGGGTATTGAAGGAGTTTCACAGACAGGGGATCGGGACAGCGCTGTTTGCGGCCGCGCGGGCGTTTGCGGCTTCTGAGGGCTACTCTTTTTTACAGGTGAAAACGGTGCAAATGGGGCGGCATCAGGAGTATGATGAAACGAACCGCTTTTATTTGAGTCTGGGTTTTAAAGAGTTTGAGGTGTTTCCGACGCTGTGGGATGAATGGAATCCGTGCCAGATTTACATAATGGCATTGGAGAATCCGGGTTTGCTTTAGGCGGATTTCTCTTTTCGGAATACGGCATCCTTTTGGTATTCCCTTGTTTTTGCTCAATAAGAGTGGAAACAAGGGGATTTTTGTCTGCCTGCGGAGACGGTCCCAAACAGGGAACATTTTTTCATTGACAGGGACAGCGATTTTGAAAGAACGGTTTACAGTGCCTGAATTCTGTTGTAAAATAACGAGGACAGCCGGCAGCCGGGCGTGGAGAGAACGTAAGAAAATCTTAATGTTCTGTTTATAAAACGCTAAAGCGATGGAAAGAAACTATTTGGCTGTGTCTGGTACACTGTTTATACTGGCAAAAGGCGCCGGCGAGGACAGCCGGCATGTCCTGAGAACATGAAAGATAAGGAGTACCGCAGAGGATACGCAGAATGTCCTGAATATGCGGGTAAGAACAAGAAAGGAAGCGGCGAAAGCCGCAGGGTGGATAAGATGAAGAGAAAGGTTGCTATCCTGTTCGGGGGAAAATCGACGGAATACGAGGTGTCGCTGCAATCGGCCGGCGCGGTGATTGCGGCGGTGGATGAAGAGCGATATGAGAAGGTACTGATCGGCATTGACCGGGAGGGACGCTGGTATCGATATTACGGCGACGTGGAAAAGATTCTGCGGGATACCTGGTGCAATGAAACGGATTGCGTGCGCGCAGTTTTGTCGCCGGATCGGGAGACCTGCGGGCTGCTGGAGTTTCACAAGGGCCAGGTCGTTGTGACGCGTCTGGACATGGCGCTTCCGGTGCTGCATGGCAAAAACGGGGAGGACGGTACGGTACAGGGGCTGATTGAGCTGGCAGGGATTCGGCTGATCGGCTGCAATACGCTGTGTTCGGCGCTCTGCATGGATAAGGACCGGGCGCATAAGCTGGCAGAGCTGGCCGGGGTGGAGGCGCCGGCGTCGGTGGTATTTGTACAGCCAAAGAACATGGACACCCAGGAGGAAGAGTGGAAACAAGCGGCAGAGAAGATCGGTTATCCGCTGTTTGTCAAGCCGGTGCGTGCCGGTTCGTCGTTTGGCGTAACAAAAGTGAAGGCGCCGGAAGAACTGGCAGGGGCGGTGCGCGACGCGTTCTGCCACGACGTGGAAGTGATTATGGAAGAGGCGATCGACGGCTTTGAGGTTGGCTGCGCGGTGATGGGAGAGCAGAAGCTGACGGTCGGCGAGGTGGACGAGATTGAGCTGACGCACGGATTTTTTGATTATACGGAGAAATATACGCTGAAAAGTTCGCGGATTTATGTGCCGGCGCGCATCCGGCCGGAGACGGCAGAGCGCATTAAGGAGGCGGCGCAGGTAATTTACCGCGCGCTGGGCTGCAGCGGGTTTGCCCGTGTGGATATGTTTTTGACGCCAGAGGAGCGGATCGTTTTTAACGAAGTGAATACGATTCCCGGCTTTACGTCTCACAGTCGTTTCCCCAGTATGATGAAGGCGGCGGGAATCTCCTTTGAGGAGGTAGTAAACCGCCTGTTAGACGAGGGGAAGGAGACGGAATGAAACCATTGGTTTTAAATAGAGAGGACTGCTGTCGGGGGCCGCTCATTTTGGTGAACCGGAAATATGCGCTGCACAGGGCCGCTCAGCCGGAAGCGGCCGGCTGTCTTTGCATGTGGGCCCGGTCGCCGGAAGAAGCCGAAACAAAACCGGCAGAAGAGATGGAACTGGCAGTCATAGATCGGTCCTTCCCGCAGATTCGCCTGGAAAGCGCGGCGGCCATGGCGCTTTGCCGGGGACTGGAGAGCCTTTCGGCATTTGGCCGGATTGTGCCGGTCAGCGGCTATCGCAGCCGCCGGGAACAGGAGCAGATTTACCGGGAATCCCTGGAGGAAAACGGGCCGGAATTTACCGGCAGATATGTAGCGCTTCCTGACCGCAGCGAGCATCAGACCGGCTACGCGATTGACCTGGGCGAAGGCGGTAAAGAACTGGATTTTATTCGGCCGTCTTTTCCGGAAGAGGGGATTTGCGGGCGCTTTCGGCAGGAAGCGGCCCGGTTTGGTTTTATCCTGCGCTATCCGGCAGAGAAGGAGGAACTCACGGGCATTGCCCATGAACCATGGCATTTTCGCTATGTCGGTTATCCGCATTCGATGATTATGGAGGAACAGGGGCTTGTATTGGAGGAGTATACGGATTTTCTGCGAAAGCAGCCAAAAGGCGTATACTGGGAGAGACATAACAACCGCATTGAGGTGCGGTATATCGAAGCGGTGGAGGAGACAATGCGTGTGGAGCTGCCAAAGGACAGCGAGCTGTACAGCGTGTCCGGTGATAATCAAAATGGTTTGATCCTGACAATCTGGAGAAAATCTTGATGGGAGCTTTAGACTGGTTTCGGATCATAGCGGCATTTCTGGTAGCGGCAATCCATATTTCGCCGTTAGAGGATTTCAGCTTTTGGGGCGATCTGATGCTGACGCGGATTGTGGGGCGGGTGGCGGTTCCCTTCTTTTTTATGGTCACCGGGTATTTTGTATTGGCGCAGGGGCGCTGGGAACGGGTACAGGAATCGCTGGCAAAGAACCTGCGCTGGTATCTGGCGGCGATTGTGATGTATCTGCCGGTCAACTGGTATGCGGGGAAGCTTGCGGGCCTTACATTTGGCACGGCGCTGAGAGAGCTGCTGATCGGGGGGACCTTTTATCATCTGTGGTATTTGCCGGGGGTGATTACAGGCCTTCTAATTTCCTGGGGGCTTTGGCGGTGGCTGGGGAGCAAAAAGGCGCTCTTTGCGGCGGCGACTCTTTATCTTGTGGGAGTCCTGGGCGACAGTTATTACGGGCTGGCGGCACAGATACCGGCGCTTGAGTCGCTGTATGCAGGTCTGTTTGCCATAATGGAAAATACGCGCAACGGGGTGTTTCTGGCGCCGCTGTTTCTGCTTCTGGGGGCGCAGATGGGAAGGAAGCGGCACGTAGCAGGCGGCGGCAGGCTAAAGACGCGGGAGCGGGCTTTACCAGAACAGGGCATGCGCGGGCGGCTGCAGGAGGAATTTTTATTTTGGGGGATCGGTTTGGCCGTTTCACTGGCAGGAATGACGGCAGAGGGACTCCTGGTGCATGCGGCGGGCTGGCCGCATCACGACAGCATGTATCTGACGCTGCCGGTTGTTATGACGTTTTTATTCGGGCTGCTGGTGCGGCTGCCGGCTGCACAAAAGCCGAAACTGCGGGCGGTTGCTCTGTGGGTGTATTTGCTGCATCCGCTGTGCATTGTCGTGGTGCGGGCCTTTGCAGGAGTCACGAAAACGGAGGCGCTTTTGGTGGAGAACCATCTGGTTCACTATCTGTGCGTGACAGTCGCTTCGCTGGGAGCGGCATATATTTTGTCTTTATTTACGGATACGGGTAGACGCCGGCGGCGGGCGCCGTCCATCTGGGTGAAGTCGGAACAAGAGCATATGTCGTGGGAAGAAGAGAAGGAGGACGCGAAACAAATGGAAGAGAAGCGGCAGCTGGAAAAAAAGACAGCGGGCGGCCGGGCCTGGGTGGAGACAGATCTGGCGGCGCTTTCAGGCAATGTAAACCAGTTCCGTCAGGTGCTTTCACCGGGAAGCCGGGTGATGGCGGTGGTCAAAGCCGACGCATACGGCCATGGGGCGGTTCCGGTGTCTTTGCATCTGCAAAAGCAGGGGATTACGGATTTTGCCGTGGCGACGGCAGCGGAGGGAATTTCGCTGCGGCAGGCGGGGATTCGCGGCAATATCCTGATTTTGGGTTATACGAGTCCGGAGGAATGGCCGGGGGTGTATGAGAACGATTTAATCCAGACGATTGTCGATGAAGAGTACGCGGTGGCGATGAACCGTTTCGGCTGTGCGAACGGGTCTCTGCGGGCGCATCTGGCGCTGGATACGGGGATGCACCGCCTTGGCGTGAGCGCCGGGGATATTGAGGCGGTGCGGGAGATTTTCCTGCTGCCGGCGATTCGGATCGAGGGCGTATTCAGCCATCTGTGTGTGGCGGGCAGCCGGTCGGATTCGGACGTGGAATATACGAGGCAGCAGTTAAAGCGGTTTGAGGCGATGCGGGGGTATATTGAGAAGCTTTGCATCCAGTTAAACCGAGGGGACGGCGAGCGGCTTTGCTATCACATCCAGAACAGTTTCGGCCTGCTGAATTATCCGCAGCTGAAATACGATTTTGTGCGGATGGGGATTGCTCTGTACGGCGCGTATGAGACGGCAGAGGATCGGCCGCAGCTGGAACTTGGACTGGAACCGGTGATGGCGGTGCGGGCGCGGGTGGCAATGGTGCGTACCGTGCAGCCAGGAATGGAGCTGGGGTACGGCCGGGCCTGGCGGGCGCCGGGGCGGCGGCAGGTGGCAACGGTGACGATCGGTTATGCGGACGGAATCCCGCGCAGCTACGGAAACGGGCGTGCCCAGGTGCTGATCCGCGGAAGGCGGTATCCGGTCGTGGGGCGTGTATGCATGGATCAGCTGCTGGTGGATGTAACAGGCGAAGAATCCGCAGAGAGCAGGCCGGAGGGCAGTAAGCTGCTCGGTACGGAAATCCTTAATTGGGACGAATGGGAAGAGGAAGAGAGCGGCGGCAGCGACGCGGTCCGGTCCGGAGACGTAGTGACGCTGATCGGCCGCGACGGCGAGGAAGAGATTCGGGCCGAGGAGGCAGCCGGCTGGTGCGATACGATTACCAATGAGCTTTTGTGCCGGATGGGCGGCCGCCTGAAGCGGTATATGACGAAAGACGAAGCGGTGGTGTCGGAGGAGGACAGGATACATGAACGTGCTGATTATTGATTCGCAGGGCGGCGGAATTGGGAAGCAGCTGATTCCGGCTGTTCGGGAAGCACGGCCGGAGGCGGTGATTACGGCGGTGGGAACGAATACGGTGGCGACCTCGGCGATGCTGAAGGCCGGGGCGGATCACGCGGCGACAGGAGAGAATGCGGTTGTGGTGAATTGCCGGGGAGCCGATGTGATTTTGGGACCGATCGGGATTGTGATCGCGGATGCGCTGTTTGGGGAGATTACGCCGGGGATGGCGTTGGCGGTGGCGCAGAGCGGTGCAAGGCGGATTTTAATTCCGGTGAATCACTGCGATAATATTGTGGTGGGGACGAGGGACTTGAGCATGGGGGAATTGATTCGTGAAGCGGTGGGAGAACTGCCGGCTTAACACGGCCGGGAAGCAGGAAAAGAGACGGGCTGAATGCCTTGACGCTCCCCTATGGGCCTTCTAAGGTAAACTTGTGGTAAATCCGCACAAATTGGTAGACTTTCGGGCTAAAACATTGTATAATAGAAAAAACAGCAGGAAGCTGTAAGGAAAAACGCTGAAGCGTTTCGATTTTTATTTGCAATTTCAATCGAATAACAAAGAACGCGGTCTTAGAAAGCGCACAAAGTCTCTGAAGAGTCTTAGTGGGCTTTCTTTTTTGCATGAGGAGAAGGGAGACAATTTAGATGAAAAAACACGGGCGAATGATGCGGATGGTTTTGATTTTTTGCTTTCTGATTTCCCTGGCTGCCTGTACGGCTGCGGGATCGGACACGACTGCAAAGAGTGGGGCGGGGGCAGATGCGGCGGACCGGACGGGAGACGTTCTTGTCTACGGCAGCGGCGATTATACGCGCATTAACCCGGCGATGGACGAGCACGGTGAGATCAATATCCTGCTTTTCGACGGCTTGACGGCTCACAATGGCGAGAATGAGATCGTGCCCGGACTGGCGCGGGAGTGGACATGGGACGAGACGGCCTGTACATACACGTTTTATCTGGAAGAGGGGGTACGCTGGCATGACGGGCAGGAATTTACGGCAAAAGACGTAAAGTTTACGATCGAGGCAATCATGGACCCGGAAAATGGCTCGGAGAATGCGCCGGATTTCGAGGATGTGGAGGAAATCACGGTTGTGGATACGTATACGATTTCTTTTAAACTGGCGTCTGCGAACATTGCATTTCTTGAATATATGACGATGCCGATCCTCCCGCAGCATTTGCTGGCGGGGGAAGATATGCGGGAAGCGGATTTTTTCCGTGCGCCGGTCGGAACGGGGCCTTACAGGCTGGAAGCCTGGGATGAGGGGCAGGCGATTACGCTGGTAAAAAATGAGGGGTATTTCAAAGGGGCGCCCCATATCGGCACGATTGTGTTTAAAATTGCGGCGGATGATACGGCGAGGGCGATGCAGATGCAGGCGGGGGAGCTTGACCTGGCGCTTTTGACGCCGCAGGACTGCGAACGGTTTGAGGGGCAGGAAGGGTATGAGGTATATCATATGCAGACTTCGGATTATCGGGGGATTATGTTTAATTTTCGTCATGCGTACTGGGAAGAAAATCGGGATTTGATCCCGGCAATCTGCCGGGCGCTGGACCGGCAGGCAATCGTAGACACGGTTTTGCTTGGCCATGGAATTCCGGCATACGGGCCGTTGCAGCGTAATCGTTACAATTGTGATCAGGTAGAACGGTATGAGTACGATGTGGAAAGGGCGCGGCAGGTGCTGGAAGAAGCGGGATGTGTGAAGGGAGAGGACGGGTTTTATGAGCGGAACGGGGAAACGGTTGGGTTTGTGCTGAGCGTGGGCGCAGGGGATCAGGTGCGTCTTTCGATTGCGCAGGCGGCGGCTCAGATGCTGGGGGAAGCGGGTATCCGCTGTACGGTGGAAATTCCGGAACGGGTAGACTGGGGCGGACAAATGGCATACCTGATCGGCTGGGGAAGTCCGTTTGACGCGGATGACCATACATACAAAGTGTTCGCTACGGACAAGGGGGCGAATTATTCGGCATATTCAAATGCCGATGTGGATCGGTATCTGGTCGAGGCGCGTCGCACGGCAGAGCCAAAGCAGCGAGAGGAAGCGTATGCCGGCTTCCAGAAAGCGCTTTCGGAGGACCCGGCCTTTGCGTTTATCTGTTATATTGACGCGGATTATGTTGCAAATGCTTCCATTAGGGGGATCGATGCGGATACGGTGATGGGGCACCATGGCGTGGGAATCTTCTGGAACGTGACAGAGTGGACGATGGAATGAGGGGGGAGCGTTTGTGCCTGCATTATGGAAAAAGATACTTTCGTTTTTGCTTAGCCTGTTTTTGCTGTCGGTGATCGTGTTTTATGCGGCGCGTCTGGCGCCAGGCGATCCGCTGGTATCATATTACGGAGAACGGGCGGAGAAGATGACGCCGCAGGAGCGGGAGTGGGCAGAGGAAAAGCTGGGGCTGGATGCGCCGCTTTACGTGCAGTACATACGATGGTTTTTGCGGGCGCTTAAAGGAGATTTCGGCGTTTCTTATAAATATAAGACAGCGGTGACGGCGGTGATTGGCGAGCGTGTGGGCAATACGCTGCGCTTGGGCGGTACGGCGTTTGTGCTGCTGGCGGCGGGGGCGCTGGCGCTGGGGCTTTTGTGCGCGCGGCTGGCAGGAAGATGGCCTGACCGTTTGCTTTGTCAGGTGGGAACAGCGATCAGTGTGATTCCTGAATTTTGGCTGTCGCTGGTCTTGATTTTGGCATTTGCGGTCGGCTTGCGCTGGCTTCCGGGCAGCGGGGCTTACTGCGTGGGGAACAGAGAGGATGCGGCGGATCGTCTGATGCATCTGGTTTTGCCGGTGACGGCAGCGGTGGCCGGACATTTGTGGTATTATGCATTTCTGGTGCGCAATCGGCTTTTGGAAGAAGTACGCTGTGAGTATGTGCTGCTTGCGAGGGCGAAGGGGCTTGGGCGGGGGACGGTGCTCTGCCGGCATTGTCTGCCGAATATGCTGCCGTCGTATGTGAGCGTGCTGGCGGTCGGCCTGCCGCATATTTTGGGAGGAACCTATGTGATTGAGGTGGTTTTTTCGTATCCGGGGCTGGGATCGCTGGCGTATGAGAGCGCACGTTATAAGGACTACAATCTGCTGATGCTTTTGTGCCTGCTTTCGGGGGCGATCACGATGCTGGGCGGCTTGTTGGCGCAGGCGGTGAATGAGAGGATTGATCCGCGGATTCGAGAGACGGATAGGATTTTGGGTTCGGAGGGAAAGGGGCATGGGTGAGCGGCTTAGACGGCCCAAAAAGCAGCGAAGCAGGGGGATGCCGACAATTCCTTTGTGTGTCCTTTCTTTGATTGGGCTGGGCTGTTTGTCCGGCGGTTTTTTTCTGGCCGGGGATGCGGCTTATATGGATTTGTACCATGCACAGGAAGCGCCGGGGCGGGCATTTTGGTTTGGCACGGACAGCATGGGCCGCGATGTTTTTTCAATGATTTGGTATGGCGGGCGCGTTTCCCTGGAAATTGGCGTTTTGTCGATGGGGATTTCGACGGGGCTGGGGATTTTGATCGGCGCGGCATCGGGGCTGGCGCCTAAGTGGCTGGACGCGGGACTGATGCGGATGACGGAGTTGTTTTTGAGCGTTCCGGGGCTGTTGTGGATTGTACTCCTGCGGGGCGCGCTTGGCGGGGCGGATGTGGCCGGACTTTCCTTTGTAATCGGCATGACGGGCTGGGCGGAGATTGCGAAGGTGGTGCGCACAGAGACGAGACAATTAAGAGAGAAGGAGTACATACTGGCAGCTCAATGCATGGGAGCCGGGTTCTGGCGTATTTTGTGGTCGCATCTGGCGCCGAATTTTATGCCTTCGGTTTTATTTATGGCGGTGATGAACCTGCGGGGGGCGATCGGCGCGGAGGCAACTCTTAGCTTTATGGGGCTGGGCCTGCCGCTGGAGGTGGTTTCATGGGGAAGTATGCTGAGTCTTTCCGAAAGGGCGATGCTTACCGGCTCGTGGTGGATGATCGTGATTCCGGGCGGTTTTCTGGTCGTTACGCTGCTGTGCGTGACAGAGGCGGGAGACTGGCTGCGGGAGCGGGGGAATCGTAAGAAAAGCTATCTGTGAGATAACGCTGGGCATGGGGGTAGCTTGCGCAGCAGTCAATACACCGCAATCTCTTTAATCAGAAACTCATTCCCCCGGCGCAGAAAAGTATGCTCGCTGCTGCAGTAGGGGCAGATCTTTTTGTACCGCACGGTGGGATATTCCTGCCCGCAGCCTTCGCAGAAGGAAACAGCGTCGATCGACTCGATGAGAAGATCGGCTTCTGCCATGACAGGTTCTTTTTTTCTGGCCCAGTTCCAGCAGTCGGTCAGGTAGTCATGGAGAATGCCGGAGACTTCACCGATTTGCAGAGTTACGGAGGTTACTTTTTTGACATTGTTTTCTTCGGCTACTTTTTTTACGTCGCGGACAACGTAAAAGACGACGCCCAGTTCGTGCATGGGGAGGCTCCTTTCAAATGGGATGACAGAATGTCATTGATTTACAGAGAGTTATTAAAGGGGGAAGCAGAGGGACGCCCGGCTTGTGACTGTCCTTCCCGGACCCGCTCTCGCTGCGTTTGGAACGGAGCGAGAGCGCGCCCGGACAGGAAAGACAGCGGGAGCCTGGCGTCACTTGCGCGCCTCACTAAATCCGGCCCTGTCCGTATTTAGCTCTTTTTATGGGTGACAATTTTTACGGCCCGCTTCAGCTGGTACGGAATAATATGCTTAAACTTATCTTCCGCCGTCACCATCTTGGTGCATTCGGGATGATCCCGGTGCAGGGTAATGGCGTCGAATTCACACTTAGTGGTGCATACGCCGCAGCCAATACATTTATTGGCGTCTACGATCGTGGCGCCGCAGCCTAAGCAGCGGGCGGTTTCTTTGCGCACCTGTTCTTCGGTGAGGGTCAGATGCGCGTCTTTAAAGGATTTGGCCGGGATCGCGGGGTCTGTCCCTTCGATCTGGCGGGAGGAGTTATCGTAGCTTTCGACGCGGATGTTTTCTTTGTCAAGTTCGTTGAATTCCCAGCGGTTGCGGCCGATTGTCATATGGGCATCGTGGACGTAACGGTGCAGGGATTCGGCCGCATAATGGCCGGCGGCAATGGCGTCGATTGCAAATTTGGGACCGGTATAAACGTCGCCGCCGACGAACAGATCCGGCTTCGTGGTCTGGAAGGTGAGCTTGTCGGCGACGATGGCCGGGCCTTTGAATTCGACGGCCTCGTCTTTCAGCAGATCGCCCCAGACGGTTTTTTGACCAATAGCGAAAATGACGCGGTCGCAGGCCAGAGTGATTGTATCGTTTTCGTCGTAGGACGGAGCAAAGCGGCCGTCGGGAGCAAAGACGGAGAGGCATTTTTGGAAGGTGATGCCGGTTACCTGGCCGTCTTTTACGAGGACTTCTTTGGGCCCCCAGCCGCATTGGATTGCTACGCCGTCTTGTGTGGCTTCGCGGACTTCTTCGGCGGAGGCGGGCATTTCTTTTTCCGCTTCCAGGCAGAGCATGGTCACCTGGGAAGCGCCGCTTCGGATACTGACGCGGGAAGCGTCGATAGCAACGTTGCCGCCGCCGACTACGACGACACGGCCGGCATAGTCGGTATTGCCGGTGCCGGCGTTATGCAGATAATCGATCGCAGTCAGGACGCCGTCGGCGGTTTCTCCGGGGATACCGGGAAGTCGTCCGGCGCCGCAGCCGATAGCAATATAAAAGGCTTTGTAGCCTTGGGCGCGCAGTTCATTTAGGGTGATGTCTTTGCCGACTTCGATCCCGGTCCGGATCTCGACGCCCATTTCACGCATGACGTCGATTTCGGCGGCGATGACGTCCTTTTCAAGCTTGTAGGAAGGGATGCCGTAGCGGAGCATGCCGCCGGGGGTTTCGTTTTTCTCAAAGACTGTGGGACGGTAGCCTTTTTCGGCGAGATAGTAGGCGGCGCTTAATCCGGCCGGGCCGCCGCCGATGACGGCGATTTTCTCCGGGAAGCGATCCATATGGATGCTGGCCGGGATGACGATAGGCGGGATATAGCGGGTCTTTGCATGCAGGTCCTGCTCGGCGATGAATTTTTTGACAGCGTCGATCGCGACGGCCTGGTCAATGGAGTCGCGGGTGCAGGCGTCTTCGCAGCGGCGGTTGCAGATACGTCCGCAGACGGCCGGGAAGGGATTCTGTTTTTTGATGAGGGCCAGGGCTTCGGTGTATTTACCCTGAGAAGCCTTCTTCAGGTAGCCCTGAACGGCAATGTGGGCCGGGCAGGCGGTCTTACAGGGAGACGTACCGGTTTTGTGGCTGTTAATGCGGTTGTTGTCGCGGTAGTCGGGGTCCCATTTGTCTTTGCCCCATTTGACGGCGTCGGGCAGCTCCTGTTTGGGGTATTGAATTTGACTGCCGTCTTTTTGGCAGAGCTTTTGGCCGAGGCGGGTGGCTCCGGCAGGGCAGTATTCGACGCAGCGTCCGCAGGCGACGCATTTATCCTTGTCGACGTGTGCGACATAGGCGGAGCGGGACATATTCGGTGTGTTGAACAGCTGCGAAGTGCGCAGGGCGTTGCAGATGTTTACGTTGCAGTTGCAGATACCGAAGATTTTGTTTTCGCCGTCGATGTTGGTAATCTGGTGGACGAAGCCGTTTTCCTCGGCACGCTTGAGGATTGCCATGGCCTCGTCGTAGGTGATGTCATGGCCCTTTCCGGTTTCGCGGCAATAGTCGGCGAAGTCGCCGACGCCGATGCACCAGCCGTAATCGTCGTCGGCTACGCCTTCGCCGAGGACTTTGCGGGAAGCGCGGCAGGAACAGCGGCCGACGCCGATATGCCCTTCGTATTTTTTCAGCCAGTAGGAAAGATGCTCCAGATCCACGGACTGATTTTCCATGGAGATGGCTTTTTCGACGGGGATGACGTGCATGCCGATGCCGGCGCCGCCGGGAGGAACCATCTGGGTGATTCCGGCCAGAGGAATAAAGGTCATACGCTCGAAGAAAGAAGCCACGTCAGGATGGTCGCGCAGGCGGGGGTTGCTGCCGTCGGGGAGTTCTTCCATGTTGAAGAGTTCGGCGGAGCCGGGTACGAACATGGGCAGAATGTAGCGGCGCTCGGTCTGTTCGCGGGTGCGGCCATGGTGGTCGTAGTGGTAGCCGTAGTCGTATTCGAGAAGGCCGATGTAGCTCATTTCATCAAGGAGCTTTTGAAATTTTTCTTCGCCGGCCTTGTCGATGCGGTTTAATTGGCAGAGTTCGGCAAAGGTGTAGGGAGTACGCTTTTTCATTGCCAGACCGACTTCGGCCATTTCTTCGGTGATGATTTCGGCGAGACCCCAGTATTCGGGATCTTCGACTTTGACGCCGCCGATCATATGGGCGGCTACGTCAGTGATTTTTTTGCCGAGGGCGATGATTTTTTTGCTGGGCTCTTTGTCATGCTTGTGATTGGCAGGCCAGCGATTGTATTGTTCCATATCGAATGCCATAGGGGGTTCCTCCTTGCTTGTTGGCGATGGTTTTGGTTTGGCGCTGCGGGTCATTGCAGCTTTAAGGCTTTTTGTCCGCGAAAGTGAAGATCCTTGAGTCCCTCCACTTCGTCGCAGACCGACTGCAGGCTGCAGGACCGGCAGTCCATAAGGCTGGTTTTTGCGATGTGGTCGATGGTCTTTGTAATGCGCTCGGCCTCTTTGGTATAGCGTGAGAGCGCCTGGTAGTCGAAATCCTCCTGGGTTATGTAGAAAAGCTGTACGGCTCTGACGCAGGGATTTTTGCGAAAAGCGGATATCATCCGGTTTCCGGTTTTTTCAAAAGAGAGTCCGTCCTGCAGCGCCTGTTTGGCAATTCGTACACTTTCTTTTTGGTGGGATGCGCTGATGCGCATCATAAAGCCCCGGGGATAAAAGTGGTAGCGGGTATGTTCCAGGTCGCGGATGGCGCGGTACAGGGCGGGACCTTCTTTCAGGCTTGCGTCGTCTGTGCGGATCAGGGCGATGCGGGCGTAGGGAACGTCGGCATGAATCTGAGGGAGATCCGGTCCCAGCAGTGTAAGCCGGTCGGCAGGTACAAGTGCTCTGTCGGCGGTGACCAGGGTACAGCCGATGGCGGGGAGGTGTTCACCGCCCAGCTCGTAGGCCATGTCGCTTCGCAGGATCATGCTGCGGTCGGAAACCTGCGGCCAGTCGGCCGGGCCGACCGGCAGAGGACGGCTGTAGTCTGTATCCAGCAGACGCCGGCAGTCTGCGATGATTTCATCATATAGCTTCATGGTGGCTACAGGTGTTTATCGCGGTCGATTCTGTCATAGTGCTTTTCAAACAGCGGAGCCAGCGCGGCCGTCAGCTTCATATCGAGGTTGAAGAAATAGACGGCAAAGGTCGCGGCAAAAAGACAGGCAATGACAACGGCGATGATGAACAGGGTGTGTAGGAATCCTTGCATATGTATCCTCCTCGTAAGCGATGGTTATCGTGCCGCTTTTTGGCGGGCAAACTCAGCGGCTCCCAACGCGCCCATCAGCTGGGGGTCGATGGGAAGTTCGATGACTTTTAAGTGCAGCACTTTTTCGATAGCGGCTTTGAGTCCGTCGTTTTTGGCGCAGCCCCCGGTGAGGGCGATACAGTCGGCGGCGCCGGCTTTTTTTGCCATGACGAAGCAGCGCTTGGCGACGGACAGTTCGATTCCGGCGGCGATTTCCTCCATGGGCTTGCCTTCGCCAACCAGGGAGATGACTTCGGATTCAGCAAAGACGGTACACTGGGACGTGATTGGGATCACGTTTTTTGCCGTGAGGGACAGGCGGGAAAATTCGCTTAATTCCATTTCAAAGGCCCGGGCCATGGCTTCGAAAAAGCGGCCGGTCCCGGCAGCGCATTTATCGTTCATGGCGAAGTTCTGCACGGTTCCGTCTTTGTCCACGGCAATGCCCTTTACATCCTGACCGCCAATGTCGATAACGGCCTTGACCTGCGGGGCGGCGACATGGACTCCCATGGCGTGACAGCTGATTTCGGAAATATTTTCATCGGCAAAAGGGACTTTGTTGCGCCCGTAGCCGGTACCGACCAGGTAAGCGAGGTCCTTGGCGCTTTTTAGACCGGGAACCTGAGTGACAGCCTGATCCAGGGCTTCCTGGGCGCTTAAAACGGAATTGATCCGGCTGCGCAGCGTTACGTTGGCGGCCATGCGGCCTTTTTCGTCAAGGATAACACATTTGGTATAAGTGCTGCCGGAATCGCAGCCTCCGTAGTAGTTCATATTTGCGGCTCCTTTCATGCCATGATGGCGCGCCGCGCAAGCGGCGTATGTAAATTTACCACGAATGTTCGTCCTGGATGACTTCCAGCGTGGGGTCTAGAGGTTCTTCGCGGAAAACGGCGCGCATGTAGCGGTTGACCTGGTCGCGGATTTCCTGGCGGGAGATGACGCGGGGGTCAAAGAGATCGTGATCGACCCAGATCAGGTGAATCCCTTTTTCGCGGGCTTTTTCTTCAAACTGACCGTGCATGCCGTCTAAAGCCTTGCAGCTGATATGCTCCCACAGAATCACCGTATCGGCGCGGAATTCTTCGCAGAATTCCCACAGCTCATCGAGCAGGACTTTGTAGCCGCCATGGGTACGGTTGCGCATAATCATGTTTTCGGTGAGCCAGGCCATATCGTAGATGGCCTGTTCTTTATCGTTTTCCGAAAGCACCTTGGTGGAAACCATGGAAAGCATATCGGTGAGGGGCAGGATTCCCCAGCAGTTTTGCAGCCAGATCAGGAAGTCGAAATAAAAGTGGGACTGGACGCCCCAGATGATCGCGCGGTGGCGGTATTCCTTTACTACCATAGTTTTATTTTTGTATGCCTGCTCGGCGAGAGCGGAAATCTTGCGGTCGGCTTCAACGAAGGCGGGAACTTTGCCGCAGATCGCCATATAGTTGGTCTCGGTATAAAGAGCCAGGTTGGAGCCAAAGACCTGCGGGTAGTCGGTTTTGTTCATTTCCAGCCATTCGAGGCGGTGGCGGGTGGATTCGTTGACGCGTTTGGCGCATTCAAAGTAGTAGTCCCAGTCCCAGGTTTCACCGGTATGCTGCTCAATAAAACGGATGGCGTCGCGGATTTCCTGGGCGGCGTATTCCTGAACGTCGTCTTGCTGGTGGCGCAGAGGCGCAGCCAGCTGAAAGCAGGGGATTTTATCCTCAAGCTCCAGACGCCTGGAAATAATGCCGTTGCCCATAAGGGAGCCGTCGCAGGTAGTGTTGCACTGGATGGCGCAGGCGCCCAGGACAGGGAAGTCGTCATCGATGGAGACGCCGGCTTCGGCTTCAGGCATCGGACAGACATCTCCCGGCAGGCCGAATTCCTGGGCTACGTCGATGTAGTGACAGGCCGCATATTGGTTCAGGAGTACGGAGACATATACGGCCGGCGTTTCGCGGCTCAGCCCCTTCAGGGTAGGAAAGCCCATCATGACGGCGGTCATTTCGTTTTCATCCATCAGCACGACCTTTTGAGAAAACTTGGTATCATTTCCGATGCGGCGGTCTCCGCGAAAAAGGCTGTCCAAAAGTTTGGCTACGTCCTCCATGACGAGGTCGAATTCCGTGTGAGCGATGCGCAGCTGAGGTCCCCGCAGCCCCTGAGTATGTCGGTCCACCATCATGGGGGCGGCCAGGTAATTGGCCATCCAGCGGTAGCGGAAGAAGGCCTTGACGTTACGCGGCTTTATAATGAATCTGGTCAGGATTCCCATGATGCGAAGCCAACGGGAGTAGTCGTAGAGGGTGTCTTTTATGCCGCGCCACTCCCGGCGTTTTTTGACCTTTCCGCTGGTATACAGGTCTCCCAGGCGTTCGCTTCCGATTTGTTTTCCCACTATTAGGCACCTCCCTGGATTTTTTTGAGCTCTACGCTTTCAACAAAGGCCTGAACGCGGGTGCGAAGCTGACCAAAGCTGCCTGCGGCGTAGGGGCGGTCGATCGACAGTACGGGGTAATGATAGTCGGTTCGCAGGACGTGGGTTGCGACCGTGCGTTCATAGGCCCAGGGATCGCAGAATTTCATCTGCTGGCAGATGATTCCGTCGGCACGGTATTCTTTTGCCAGTGCGTCGATGTAGGCGCGCCGTTCCGATATTTTCTCCTGGTTCATATAGCGGGCGCATTGCCCGCGGTACATGTACTGACGGCAGATTTGGGTGAGGGCGTCTTCTTCGTCGTTTAACACAAGGGGATCGCGTCCGGGAAAAGAGCCGTAGCAGAAGCGGTCGGCACAGACATAAGCGCCGGATTCTTCAATCAGGCGTATCAAATCCATGTCGTCCACTTCCGAACCGGCTAACAAGACGCGGATCCGGCAGGAGGGCTTTTCGTCGGGCTTTCGGCCGGCCAGTTCCTCGAGGGTTTCACGCAGGTAGGGGAGGAGCAGGTCTTTGGGCGCGGCATAGGTGGCCAGGGTAAGAATATGGAATTCGTAGCCGGTAATCCGGGGCGCGTTTTCTTTGCGGAATTCCCCGATTTGACGAATCAGGCGGCAAAGTTCGTTGTGTTCTTGTACGGCCTGGCGCAGGGCATCGTCGGAGGTATCAAGACCGAATGCTTTTGCCAGAGGTTTTAATATGTGGTTTCGGCACTGCAGGACGTAGAGATTGAGGCCGTTGTCATTGGCTTTCAGGGGGATTTCCATGTATTCATGGAAAAAGTGCTCCTTTTGCATGGTATTTAGCAGTTCCATGTTTTCGGCGCAGCGGTTTAACATGGAGCAGCCGTCGGGTACGATCAGACAGTCGGCAAATTGGTAGCCGCCCTCCATCGCGCGTTCCAGCAGGGCTCTTGTGTATTCGCAGAGGAAGCTGGTCATGTAGTAGGTGGCCATGTCCATGGAGCCGGTACGAGGGGCGCGCAGACGCGCAGAAAAACTCCCGGGCAGGTTTAAAAGAGGCTCGGGAATGTTTTCACAGAGAGTGGCAATGCATTTGCGGCCTTGTTCCTGGGCTTTTTGTATCAGCTCGTTATGGGCATCCTCAAGGAGCTTTTCGAAATAGTACAGATGCTTCAGGTCTTTCATAGGATACCTCCCCATTGGTTCATGGCTTCCATTACGCCCTGGACGATAGCGGATTGCTTTGGCAGATAAAAGACATTTTCTCCTTTGAGGTCGAATTCCGCCAGGGACGTATCCGCGGGAATACAGGCTAAGAGGGGAATGCCGCCGGTATCTAAATGGGCTTGAATATCCAAAGAGGGCAGGCGGTTGGCGATGAGTCCGGCCCGCTCATACAGGACAAGCTCGTCGGCGACCTTTTTTATGGTCCGGACGACCTGAATTCCTTTTTTGCTGGAATCCGTAATCAGAAGAAGGTGGGTGACTTTTTCCATGACGCGGCGGTTGATCTGCTCAATGCCGGCTTCGCCGTCGATGACGATGTAGTCAAAATGTTCTGCGAGGATGCCGATGACTTCTTTTAAATAGGAGTTGATTTTGCAGTAACAGCCCGCGGTCTCCGGGCGGCCGATGGCGATGAAGCTGAAGCCGTCGGTCTCAGTGAGCGCGTCGAAAATACGGTAGCGAGCCTCGCCCAAAAGCTCAAGAGCGCTTTTTGTATCGCCGCTTTGGGCAGTGGAAACGACGGCCTTGCGGATATCGTCGATGGTGGTCCGAACCTCGATACCGAGAGCGGTGGAGAGACCGACGGCAGGGTCGGCATCAATGGCAAGGATTCGTTGATCGGGATGGGCTTCGGTAAGCAGGCGGACTAAAGTAGCAGCCACAGATGTTTTTCCGACGCCGCCTTTGCCGGCAACGGCAAGGATTTTGGGGGAGTGCTTTTCCATACTCGTTCTCCTTGGTTCATTTTTTTGTTTGGAGCCGTATGCTTTGCGGGGCTGAATTCCCGGTCGGCATGCCTATCCTTCTCGCCAGCTTGCAACCTGGCAGAGGATCCACTCGGCCAGGGCTTCCATTCCTTCGCCGGTTTTGGCGGAGATCGGAAGGATTTCGATGTGTGGATTACGCGCTTTGGCATAAGCGGCGGCCTTTTCCAGATCAAAATCGAAATAGGGCAGGACATCCATCTTGTTGATGACTAAGAGGTCACATTTTTCGTACATGAGAGGGTATTTTAACGGTTTGTCGTCACCTTCGGGAACGGAGAGGATCGTCATGTTTTTGACGGCTCCGGTGTCAAATTCGGCGGGGCAGACCAGGTTGCCGACGTTTTCGAGAATAACCAGCTCGGCGTCGTCAAGGCCGAATTCGTAAAGCCCCTGGCGGGTCATATCGGCATCCAGGTGGCACATGCCGCCGGTGTGGATCTGAATGGACTTGACGCCGGCGGCGGCCATTGCCTCGGCATCTACGCTGGCATCGATGTCTGCTTCCAGGACGCCCATCCGGATGCGGCCGGAAAGGAGCCTGGCCAGCGCCAAAAGGGTGGTGGTCTTACCGGAGCCGGGGGAAGACATCAGGTTTAAAAGGAAAACCTGTTTCTCCTTCAGCTCGGCCCGCAGGCGTGCGGCGTCTTTGTCGTTATCGTCAAAAATACTGCGTTTTACTTCGATGATGCGGATATCGTTGGGCATATTGGATTCCTCCCGAATCGTCGTGCTTTTGTCAATACATCTATTTTCGGATATAATTTTGTCTTTGTAAATTGACAGAATTGACAAAAAAATAGCGGATATTTTTCTGGTCATGGTCCGACCAGATTTTTGTTGACGGAGCTTTCCGGGCATGATATAGTTTGGGAAAAGAGGACAAGGGAAAAGGAAGTGACGCCATTGGCTTTTAAACGAATTACGGCTCCCTCTATCAAAGAACTGTTTCTGTCCCAGATGGAGGGGATGATCTTATCCGGCGAACTAAAACCAGGCGACCGTCTGCCCACGGAACGGGAACTGGCGGATACGATGGGAATCAGCAAGACGATCGTTCATGAAGGCATCCGGGAACTGGCACGGATCGGTTTTCTGGATGTAGTGTCGCGCAAGGGCGTGTACGTGGCGGATTATACAAGCACCGGCAATCTGGATACCTTGCTGGCGATTGTGCGCAACCAGGGCGGCGTACTGGATACAAAAATGCTGATCAGCCTTCTGGATACCCGCGTCTATCTGGAATGCCCGGCGCTCAGGGCGCTTTGCCGGCAGCAAAATCCGGAGCATATCCGCAGGCTGGAGGCGCTGCAGGAGGAAGTAAAAAAAGCAATTTCGCTGGAGGCGGCGACGTTTGCGGCGGCGCTGTTTGCCTACCGAAAAGCGGTTGTTTCTCTGAGCGGGAACTGTGTGTCCCCTTTTATTATGAATGCGTTTTTTACCCCGTCGGTGTCTGCCTGGACGGATTACTGCGAGTATATCGGGCGTCGGCAGACGTATGAGGTGCTGGCGCGCACGACGGAATATATCCGCAACGGGGACGCGGAAGGGGCGGTACGGCTGTTTACGGGATGCATTGAGAAATATAAGGGATATCTGACGGCCCTGAGAGAATAGCGGCGTTAAGACAGGAGGCAGGTATGAAGGTAGTCATCGCGATGGATTCATTTAAGGGAAGCATGCGTTCAATGGAGGCCGGCCGCGCGGCCAGGGAAGGGATTTTGCGGGTTTGCAGCGCGGATGTGGTAGTGAAGCCGCTGGCAGACGGCGGGGAGGGCACCACGCAGGCGCTGGTAGAGGGATTGGGAGGAAGGTACGTGCATGTCGCAGTAACCGGGCCGCAGGGACAGCCGGTAACGGCTCGCTACGGGATTTTGGCGGACGGAAAGACGGCAGTTTTGGAGATGGCCGAAGCAGCCGGACTTACGCTGGTACGGGAGGGAGAACGGGACGCCGGCCGGGCGACGACGCGGGGAGTGGGGGAAATGATTCTCGACGCAATCGGCCGGGGCTGCCGGGATTTTATCGTGGGGATTGGCGGCAGCGCCACTTCGGACGGCGGCGTGGGGATGCTGCAGGCGCTGGGGTATGAATTTCTGGACGCGCAGGGGAAGGAGGTCGGGCCCGGGATACTGGGGCTGGGAGACATTGAGACAATTTGTGTGGAGCAGGCGGCGCGGCAGCTGAAGGAATGTCGTTTTCGGGTGGCCTGCGATGTGGGGAATCCGCTGTACGGCGAGAGCGGAGCGGTGTTTGTGTACGGCCCGCAGAAAGGGATACGGGAAGCAGAGCGGGCGGCGTTTGATGAAAAAATGCGGCACTACGCCGAAAGAACCGGCCGTTTTCTGGGGAGACGGCTGGACTGGGAACCCGGGGCCGGGGCGGCCGGCGGGCTGGGGTTTGCTTTTTTAAGTTATTTTCCGGAGGCCAGGCTGGAGACAGGAGCGGCGCTCGTGCTGGAGGCGGTGGGCCTTAAACAGGAGCTTGCGGACGCGGATGTGGTACTTACCGGAGAGGGGCGGCTAGACAGGCAGACAGCCATGGGCAAGGCGCCAATCGGCGTAGCGCGGCTGGCGAAGTGCTATGGGGCGAGAGTCATAGCGTTTGCCGGCGGTGTGGCAGAGGGGGCGGAGGCCTGCCATGAGCAGGGGATCGATGCGTATTTCCCGATTGTGCGCGGGGCGGTTTCGCTGGCGGAGGCGATGGAGCCGGAGCGGGCGAAGCGGAACATGGCGGCGGCGGTGGAAGAGGTGTTTCGGGTGATGGCGGGCGGCGGACGATAGCGGCAGCGGTTGCCGGGAAGTCTCGATAACGATACATGTATGATCCGCGACCAGGGCCTTTTAGGGCCTGTTTTGCAGCTGTGCGGAGCGCAAAAACGGACTGCTTGAAAGCAAAAAAATTTTATGCTATGATGGTCGTAATCCATAAAAACGAGATTGTCTGCCACTTAAAAACAACACAAGGGAAGCATCTGAATATTACATAAGAGAGGAACCGCACCGCCATGGCATTCACCCATCTTCACGTCCACACCGAATACAGCCTTTTAGACGGCTCCGCCAAAATCGGCGAGCTGGTCGCCCGCGCAAAAGAACTGGGCATGGACAGCCTTGCCATCACCGACCACGGCGTCATGTTCGGCGTGATCGACTTCTACCGCGCGGCCAAAAAAGCCGGAATCAAGCCGATCATCGGCTGTGAAGTCTACGTAGCGCCCGGCTCCCGTCTCGTAAAAGAAGGCGGCAAAGCCGGCGACGATGACCGCTATTACCACCTGGTACTGCTGGCAGAAAACGACACCGGCTACCACAACCTGATGAAAATCGTCTCCCGCGGCTTCATCGACGGCTTCTACTACAAACCCCGTGTCGACTACGAAATACTAACCAAATATCACGAAGGCATCATCGCTCTCAGCGCCTGCCTGGCCGGCGAAGTATCCCGCAACTTAGACCGCGGCCTGTACGACCGCGCGACAGAAGCGGCCCTCCGCTACGAAGAAATTTTTGGCAAGGGCAATTTCTTCCTCGAACTCCAGGATCACGGGATTCCCGCCCAGCGCACCGTCAATGCCGGCCTGATGCGCATGAGCCGTGAGTTGGGCATCGAGTTAGTGTGCACAAACGACACGCACTATATCATGCCCGACGACGTTGTCCCCCACGACATCCTTCTCTGTATCCAGACCAACAAAAAAGTCGGCGACAGCGACCGCATGCGCTACGAAGGCGGCCAGTACTACGTAAAATCCGAAGAGGAGATGGCCGCTCTTTTTCCCTACGCCCGCGAAGCCCTCGACAACACCCACAAAATTGCCGAACGCTGCAACGTAGAAATCGAATTCGGCGTTCCCAAACTCCCCAAATACGATGTCCCCGACGGCACGACCTCCGGCGCGTATCTGCGAAAGCTCTGCCGGGAGGGACTGCAAAAACGCTACCCCAAGGAGGATGCCGCACTGCGTGAACGCCTGGAATACGAGCTTGACATCATCGAAAACATGGGCTATGTCGATTACTTCCTGATCGTATGGGATTTCATCCACTATGCCAAAAGCCAGAATATCATCGTCGGCCCCGGCCGCGGCTCCGGCGCGGGCAGCATCGTAGCCTACTGCCTGGAAATTACCAACATCGACCCGATTGCCAACCAGCTGCTTTTTGAACGCTTCTTAAACCCCGAACGCGTGTCGATGCCCGATATCGACGTAGACTTCTGCTTTGAACGCCGCCAGGAGGTGATCGATTACGTTGTACGCAAATACGGCGAAGAGCGAGTCGTACAAATCGTTACCTTCGGTACAATGGCAGCCCGCGGCGTCGTGCGCGACGTAGGCCGCGCTCTTGACCTGCCCTACGCTCTTTGCGACTCGGTGGCAAAAATGATACCCGCCCGAATCCCCGACATGAAACTTGTAACCATCGATGCCGCCATGAAAGTCAACCCCGAACTCGCGAGCGCCTACCAAAACGACGAACAGATCCGCAACCTGATCGATATGTCCAAACGGCTCGAGGGACTCCCGCGCCATACTTCGATGCACGCCGCCGGCGTCGTCATCAGCCAGAAAGCCGTCGAAGAATACGTCCCGCTCTCCCGCGGCACGGACGGCGCCATCACAACCCAATATACCATGACCCTGTTAGAAGAACTGGGCCTGCTCAAAATGGACTTCCTCGGCCTGCGGACTCTTACCGTAATCCAAAATGCCGTGCGCCTGATAAAAGAAAGCAAAGACATCGACATCGATATCGATCACATCGATTTTAACGACCGCGAAGTCTTTGAATCCCTCAGCACCGGCAAAAACGACGGCGTGTTTCAGCTCGAAAGTTCGGGCATGAAAACCTTCATCAAGGAACTAAAGCCCGAAACCCTGGAGGACCTAACCGCCGGTATCTCCCTGTACCGCCCCGGCCCTATGCAGTTCATCCCCAAATACCTAAAGGGCAAAAACGATCCCCGCAGCATCACCTACCACTGCCCGCAGCTGGAGCCGATTTTAAAGCCCACCTACGGCTGCATGGTCTACCAGGAACAAGTGATGCAGATTGTACGCGATCTTGGCGGCTACACCATGGGCCGCAGCGACCTGGTACGCCGTGCCATGAGCAAGAAAAAGGCCGACGTAATGAAACGCGAACGCCAGAACTTCGTCTACGGTAACGACAAGGAAAACGTAGAAGGCTGCATCCACAAAGACATTCCGGAGTCGGCCGCAATCGCCATCTTTGACGAAATGATGGACTTCGCCCAATACGCGTTCAATAAGTCCCACGCAGCCGCCTACGCCGTCGTCTCCTACGACACCGCCTGGCTGAAATGTCACTACCCGGTCGAATTTATGGCAGCCCTGATGACCTCTGTCATCGACAACAACACCAAAGTTTCCGAATACATTTTAAGCTGCCGCCAGATGGGAATCCGCCTGCTGCCGCCGGACATCAACGAAGGCCATATGAACTTTTCCGTCTCCGGCGACGCCATTCGCTACGCCCTCTCCGCGATTAAAAGCGTCGGACGCAACGTAATCCAGCGGATCGAAGAAGAGCGCGCCGCCCGCGGCCCTTTTACCACCCTCAAAGACTTCATCTACCGCATGGACGGCGGCGAAGTCAACAAACGAGTCCTTGAAAATCTCATAAAAAGCGGAGCCATGGACTGTCTCCCCGGCACGCGCCGCCAAAAAATGCTCGTATGCTTAGAACTCCTTGACCGCCGCAATCAGGAAAAAAAGACCAACATGGCCGGCCAGCTCAGTCTGTTTGATCTGATGGGCCAGGAAGAACGAAAGGAATACGAAGTACACTTCCCCGACGTAGGCGAATTCCCCCGCGAAGAATTCCTGGCCTTTGAAAAAGAAGTGCTCGGAGTCTACATCAGCGGCCATCCCATGGAATCCTGTGCCGCGCTCTGGGAAAAAAATATCACGGCCCGCACGACCGATTTTCTGGTAGACGACGACAGCGGACATGCCGCCGTGTCCGACGGGGCCGCTGTCGTAATCGGCGGTATGATTACCGGCAAAACCGTTAAAACTACAAAAACAAGCCAGCTGATGGCCTTCCTGACAATAGAAGACTTAGTCGGCAGCGTAGAAGTGCTGGTATTTCCGCGGGACTACGAAAAAAACAAAGAATTGTTTACTCAAGATCGTAAAGTGTTTATTAAAGGGCGTACTTCGATCGGAGACGACCCTCAAGGAAAATTGATCCTCGAATCGGTGCTGCCGTTTGACGCCGCGCCCCGCGAACTCTGGATTCAGTTTGAAAGCCGCGAGGCCTACGAACAACAGGCCGAAACGCTTGAGACCCTTCTAAAAAACGCCGACGGCAGCAGCCGGGTCATACTCTACTTAAAGAAAGAACGCGCCCGGAAAACGCTGCCGCCAAACTGGAATATCGGCATTGAAGAAAGTTTGCTGTTGAAACTGTGCGGAAAATTCGGCACGGAAAATGTAAAAGTAGTAGAGAAGTCTATTGAAATGCGCTGAAAAATAGATTACAATGAAAAGAAGATGATTTTCACAGGAGGTGTAAACATATGGCAAACAAAGTGCATACGGTAGGCGTATTAACCAGCGGCGGCGACGCACCCGGCATGAACGCCGCCATCCGCGCCGTCGTAAGGACAGCCATCGCCAAAGGACTTAACGTAAAAGGAATCCTGCGCGGCTACGCAGGCCTGTTAAACGAAGAAATCAAAGATATGGACTACCGCAGCGTAGCGGACATCATCCAGCGCGGCGGCACGGTCCTCTACACAGCTCGCTGTGAAGAATTCAAAGAAGAATCCATACAAGAACAAGCCGCAGGCATCCTGCGCAAACACGGCATCGACAGCCTTGTTGTGATCGGCGGCGACGGCTCCTACCGCGGCGCCGGCGCGCTTGCCCGCCAGGGCATCAATACCGTCGGGCTTCCCGGCACCATTGACCTTGATATCAACTGTACCGACTACACCATCGGCTTTGACACCGCTGTCAATACGGCCATGGAAGCAATCGACCGCGTCCGTGACACCTCAACCTCGCACGAGCGATGCAGCATCATCGAAGTCATGGGCCGCCGCGCCGGCTACATTGCCCTCTGGTGCGGGCTCGCCAACGGCGCCGAGGATGTGCTGCTGCCCGAACGCTACGACAACAACGAACAAGCCATCATCAACCGCATTATCGAACACCGCAACAAGGGCAAAGCGCACCATATTATCGTCAACGCCGAAGGAATCGGTCACTCGGCCAGCATGGCCAAACGCATCGAAGCCGCCACCGGCATCGAAACACGCGCCACCATTCTCGGCTACATGCAGCGCGGCGGCACGCCCACCTGCAAAGACCGCGTCTACGCATCGATCATGGGCGCCAAAGCCATCGAGCTTTTATTAGATGGAAAGAAAAACCGTGCCGTCGGCTATTTAAACGGCCAGTTCCAGGACTTTGATATCGAAGAAGTACTTAACGCGTCAAAAGACATCCATGAGGACCAGTATCAAATCTTCTTGACGCTGTCTGGCTACCGTTAAACCAAATACGTGCTAAGGGGAAACGAACGTATTTTGGCGGGGGAGTGAGGTGAAAACATGACACAAGAACAACAAAAAATCCAGGCAGAAATCCGCGAAGAGGGCATAGCCGCAACCGAAACGACGCTCGACACAGCCGTAGATACCAACGATCCGGAAGCGCTGTACGAAATCCTGGTACACAGTATCCATAAATACCACCCCTCGGACGACCTGTCCTTGGTTCGCCGCGCCTTCGAGATCGCACGCGACGCCCACAAAGACCAAAGACGCAAATCCGGCGAACCCTATATCATCCATCCCGTACACGTAGCGATCATCCTCGCCAATCTGGAGCTTGACAAAGAAAGTATCATCGCCGGCATCCTGCATGACGTTGTAGAGGACACACAGATGACGCTGGAGGAGTTGAAAGCCCAGTTCGGCGGCGAAGTAGCCCTGCTTGTAGACGGCGTTACAAAGCTCACCCAGCTGTCCTGGTCCAAAGACAAAATGGAACTCCAGGCCGAAAACCTGCGCAAAATGTTCCTCGCCATGGCCAAAGACATCCGCGTGATCCTGATCAAACTCGCCGACCGTCTGCACAACATGCGCACGCTCGAATACATGTCCGGCCCCAAACAAAACGAAAAAGCCACCGAGACGATGGACATCTATGCTCCCCTGGCCGATCGTCTCGGAATCAGCAAAATCAAAATCGAACTGGACGATTTGTGCCTGAAATACCTCGAGCCGCTCGTCTACGACGAACTGATGGAAAACCTTGACATCCGCAAAGAAAAGCGTGAAGCCTTCGTAGAAGAAATCGTCGCCGAAGTCAAAAGCCACATGGACGAAGCCGAAATCCAGGCCGATGTCTACGGCCGCGTCAAACACTTGTTCAGCATCTTCCGCAAGATGGTCAACCAGGGAAAAACTCTCGACGAAATCTACGACATCTTTGCCATCCGCATTCTCGTAGACTCTGTCAAAGACTGCTACGCGGCCCTGGGGATTATTCACGAATTGTACAAGCCGATTCCCGGCCGTTTCAAAGACTATATTGCCATGCCCAAGCCAAACATGTACCAATCCCTGCACACCACACTGATCGGTACAAACGGCCAGCCTTTTGAAATTCAGATCCGTACCTACGACATGCACCGCACCGCCGAATACGGCATCGCCGCCCACTGGAAATACAAAGAAAGCGGCAGCAGCACCGGCGTAAACCGCGAAGAAGAAAAACTCAGCTGGCTGCGCGAGATCCTTGAATGGCAGCAAGATATGTCGGACAACCGGGAATTCCTTTCCTCGGTCAAAACCGACTTCAACATCTTCTCCGAGAGCGTATACTGCTTTACCCCCAGCGGAGACGTCAAGGCCCTGCCAAACGGCTCCACCCCCATTGACTTTGCCTACAGCATCCACAGCGCCGTCGGCAACAAAATGGTTGGAGCCCGCGTCAACGAAAAACTGGTGACCATCGACTACGAACTGCAAAACGGCGATCGGGTCGAAATCATCACCTCGCAAAACTCCAACGGCCCCAGCCGCGACTGGCTCAAAATCGCCAAAAGCGCACAGGCCCGCAATAAAATCAACGCCTGGTTCAAAACACAAAATAAAGAGAGCAACATTGCCAAAGGCAAGGAGCTGATCGACCGCTACTGTAAAAGCAAAGGAATCCTCTTTGGCGAACTCAACAAGACCGCCATTGTCGAAAAAGTACTGCGCAAATACGGTTTCCGTGACTGGGATTCCCTGCTGGCCGCGATCGGACACGGCGGTCTCAAAGAAGGCCAGATCATCAATAAAATGCTCGAAGAGTACGAAAAACAGGCCAAAAAAGAAATCACCGACGCCGCCGTACTCTCCACTCTGTCCTCAAACGAAAACACGCCGCCCACTCAGATAAAATCCAAGAGCGGCATTACCGTCAAGGGCATGGAAGGTCTCGCTGTACGTCTCTCCAAATGCTGCAGCCCCGTACCCGGCGACGAAATCGTCGGCTTTATTACCCGCGGCCGCGGCATCACCGTACACCGCACCGACTGTATCAACGTGATGAACCTGCCGGATATTGAGCGAAGCCGCCTGATTGACGCCGAATGGCAGGAAACCGCCGAAGCGAGCGCTACCTACTCCGCCGAAATCAAGATCTTTGCCCAAAACCGCGTAGGCCTTCTGGTTGATATCTCCAAAATCTTCACCGAACGCCAGATTGACATCAAAGCCATGAACACCCGGCTCAGCAAACAGGAAATCGCAACCATCTCCATGTCCTTTGAGACAAAAAACCGCGACGACCTGCGCTCCCTGGTAGAAAAACTCCGTCAAATCGAAGGAATCGTAGACATAGAAAGGACGACAGGCTGATGCAGCTTTTGCAATTTACAGTCGGAATGGTAATGACCAACTGTTATATGATTTTCAATGAAGAGACAAAGGAAGCGGCGCTTATAGACCCCGGCGACCAGGCCGACTGCCTGCTTGAGCAGTGCCGCCGCCGCGGTCTTACCCTCAAAGCCCTGCTGCTCACGCACGGCCACTTCGACCATATCCTGGCCGTACCTGCCCTGCAGAGGGAAACAGGCGCGTCGGTCTATGCCGCCCGCGCCGAAGCCGCCCTGCTGGCCGATTCACAGGCCAATCTTTCCGGCTCCTGGCAGCGCCGTCCCCTCACGCTTACGCCGGATGTCCTTCTGGAGGACAGAGAAGAATTTACGCTGCTTGGCAGCCGGATGCAGATGATTTTAACACCGGGCCACACCGCCGGCAGCTGCTGTTACTATCTGCCCGAAGAAAAATGGCTTTTTTCCGGCGATACACTGTTTTGCGAAAGCTATGGACGGACCGACCTGCCGACCTCCCAGCCGGCCGAAATCGGCCGCTCTATTCGTGAAAAACTGTTGATTCTTCCCCAAGAGACAGCCGTCTATCCCGGCCATAACGAAACCAGCACGATCGAACACGAGAAAAAATACAATCCGGCAGCCTGCTAGCCTGCCGGATTCTTTTGCGCGGGCAATGAGCCGAACAGAGAGCGTTTACGCTCTCACTCGGCGATGCCGCGTGCAGCGAGGCGAAAGCCGAGCGGTGTAAACGACAAACCAAATGTGTTGCCGCACCAGGCAGACACCGGCACGTTGGAACAGAAAGGAAACGCCCCATGATTTACCTGCAGATCAGCGAAGAAAAATACGAATACGACATCCGCGGCCTATTGATGGCCTTTTACCCGCACGAAGAAATCGAAAAACACCCCTGGGACACCCCCGCACAAAATGCCTGCGAAGAAAGCGCCCCCTGCCCGCAGAAAATAAGCCGGGAAAATATCCCCCATCCGCAGAAAACCAACCACACAAGCCTCGCCGTCCCCGCGCCCTGGCGTCGCCGCCTGCGCGTATTCTACGGTTCCTCCCAGGCCAGCCTGTCCCTCTCCATACGCACCGAAACCAACGGCAGAGCCAGCCTTATCGACCTAACCGAAACCGCCGTCTGCGAGCCCGCCCAAACCAGTCAGGCCAAAAGCGCCCTCAAGCGGGCGCTCTACCGCCTTCTGCAAAAAGACACGCAAAAAACACTGCCCTGGGGGACACTGACCGGCATCCGTCCGACCAAAATCGCCATGCACCTTCTTGAGCAAGGGCAAACAGAAAAAGAGATCGCCTCCTACATGGAACAAGAATACCTTGCCAGCGAAGAAAAAATCCGTCTCAGCCTTGAAATCGCCTGCCGCGAAAAACAGATTCTGCAAGGTATTGACTATACAAACGGCTACAGCCTTTACATCGGGATTCCCTTTTGCCCCACCACCTGCCTTTATTGCTCCTTTACTTCTTATCCCTTCAGCCGTTACGCCGCGCAGGCCGATGCCTACCTCGCGGCAGTAGAACAAGAACTGGCCTGGACCGCTAAAGCCTTTCGCGGAAAAACGCTAAACACCATTTATTTCGGCGGCGGCACGCCTACCACGCTCGAAGCTTCGCAGCTGGACCGCCTGCTCTGCTTTGTAGAACAACATTTTGACCTCTCAAACCTCAAGGAATTAACCGTAGAAGCCGGCCGGCCCGACAGCATCACCAAAGAAAAACTGCGCGCCCTCAAACAGCATAATATAAGCCGTATCTCAATCAACCCCCAGACTATGAAGCAGGAAACCCTCGATCTGATCGGCCGCCGTCACAGCGCGGCCCAAATCCGCGAAGCCTTCGGCCTGGCGCGGGAATCCGGCTTTAACAACATCAATATGGACCTGATCCTAGGGCTTCCGGGCGAAACCATCGACGACGTCCGTAAGACCATGGAAGAATTAAAACAACTGCGCCCTGACAGCATCACCGTACATTCCCTGGCCATCAAACGCGCCGCCCGTCTCAACCAGTTCTGGGAACAGTACGCCCATCTGTCGATGGAAAACTCCGACCAGACAATGGCCGTAGCCGCTGCCGCTGCCCGCGAACTCGGCCTGTTTCCCTACTACCTCTACCGGCAGAAAAACATGGCCGGCAACCTCGAAAATGTCGGCTATGCCGCCCCCGGAAAAGAAGGAATCTACAATATCCTGATTATGGAGGAGAAACAGACCATAGTCGCTGTCGGCGCCGGCAGCATGTCAAAAAGGGTGTACCCCGACGGGCGCATAGAGCGGCGCGAGAATGTGAAGGATGTTAACCAATATATCGAGAGAATCGGGGAAATGATAGAAAGAAAACGTGTGCTGCTGTCGGATTAGCAATTTAAAATTCAGACGCAAACCATAATAAAAATCCCGGTTGCTTCAACAAAAAAAACAGGTTATAATAAAAGCAAGGTCATATCCCTTTTGTGAATGGCTCTTGCGTATTTACAAACGCACAAGAGGGGAGAATAAATGCGTACAGAAATTGCCAATGCCGTCAATGCAGCAGACGCCGACGCCCAATACGATGAAAAAGCAAAACGCCTTCTAAGCAACAAAATTATCCTGGCGCATATTCTGGTAAAAACCATAGATGAATTTCAGGGAATGGCCCCAGGAGATGCCGTCCCCTTTATTGAAGGAAGGCCCATGATCAGCACAGTACCAGTGGAACCAGGACTTACAAATGTAACAACAGAAAAAGACGGAAAACGGATTGTCGGATTAAACACAGAAAATACAGAAATCCACGAAGGCCTTGTCCGTTTTGATATCATATTCTATGTACGAATGAAAGACGGTCTCTCACAAGTAATCGTCAACCTGGAAGCGCAAAAAGACGAACCCAAGAGCTACCATATTTTAAACAGGGCTATATTTTACGTAAGCCGCCTTATTTCCTCGCAGAAAGAAAGAGACTTCGTCAAAACAAACTATAATGACATAAAACGAGTATTTTCTATCTGGGTCTGTATGAACATGGATGAAAACTGCATGGACTATGTGCATCTAACCAACAGCAACCTGTTAGGCAGCCATTCTTGGAAAGGCCGGCTTGATCTGCTGAATATTGTCCTGATCGGCATAGACAATAAACCGCCCATGCAAGAAGAAAAATACGAATTGCACCGGCTGTTAAGTACATTGCTGTCGATCGACCTGACCGCAGATGAAAAATTAAAGATTATGGAAAAAGAATACGATATCCTGGTAGATGACAAGATGAGAGAGGATGTGAGCGCAATGTGTAACCTAAGTCAAGGGATTTTCGAAAAAGGAGAAGCCAAACTCATAATAAGCATGTACGATAAAGGATACACACTGGAACAAATTGCCGACGTAGCCGGAAAAAGCATAGAAGAAATAAAAGCCATCATTGAGAAAAAAAAGCCCATATTGGCATAAGTGCACAGGCGGTAAGGCAGCAAACCCGTTTCCCTATCTAAACGCACATGCGCTTGGCGCACCGCCAAGGCACGAAAGCCGATCACTCTGCCCTTAGGACTTTCACAAATAACGGCCTTCTCCCTTTCCGTAAACCACCCAACCAGTATAAGGAGAAACAAATGATACGGGTTGCCATCGTAGAAGACGAAAAAGAACAGGCAGAACGCATCCGCCGGTTTCTGGACCGCTTTGCCGCCGAAAAAGAAAGAACGATACAAACCCACCTCTACTCAGACGGCGACGAATTTGTACGCGACTTAAATAGAGGTTTTGATATCGCACTGCTGGACATCCAGATGAAACGAATGAACGGCATGCAGGCCGCAGAGGAAATCCGCCGTTGTGACGAAGAAATGATTCTGATCTTTATCACCAACCTGGTACAATACGCCGTACAAGGCTATTCCGTAAACGCAATGAATTTCCTGCTAAAACCAGTCAGTTACTTTACCTTCTGCGACAAATTTATGCAGGCTGTAAAACGACTCGAAAAACGCCAGGGCGCCCTGCTGGAAATAAAAACAGACAAAGGTTTCACAAGACTGCGCCCGGAGGAAATCCACTACGTAGAGATCGTAAACCGCCGCCTTGTAATCCGCACTGCCGACAAAGACTTCTACTGCACCGAGCCGATGCAAAACCTTGAAGAAAAACTCGGCCCTCATATGTTTTTCCGCTGTCACGTAGCCTACCTCGTAAACCTGGAACATGTACGCCAAGTGATGAAAAACAGCGCCATGGTCGAACAACGCGAAGTCCTGGTAAGCAAATACCGCAAAAAAGAATTTCTCAATGCCTTAACCAACTATATGGGAGGGGAGATATGACGGATACGCAAAAACTTCTTGACTATACCTTTCTTCTCCTGCTGTGCGTACTCGAAATGCAGGCTTACGCCTGCCTGCTGCAGCCGCTTGCAAAACGCCGGGAAAAAATCATGCCGACAGCCGTCTGGTCGGCGCTGGCCGCCCTGGCGCTTTTTTTGTGGACGGTTGCCAGTATGACAAAAAACGCAACCCGCGATATCTACAGCTACCGCTGTACGGCCGAATACTATTTGACGATAGCGGTGTGGATTTACGCGGTGTATCGCTCGTCCCTGCAGGAAGCGCTGTACTGGACACTTCTGATCTTTATGTCCACCAGGGCAGTCCGCCACATCATCGGCCATTTACTGATTATTGCAGACGGAGCCAATTACCTGGTCGAAGGCAGTGCCTGGCGCTGGCGGCTTCTGGCCTGCCTTTTCTTGTTCGTTGTTTACCTGACGATTTTTACCTGCCTGAAAAAATTCCTTTTGAAAGAAAAAGCGCAAGATGGTTCATGGCTCCCACAGACGGAAAACACGGAAAAATCACAAAAAAATTCATGGCTTCATCTGCTTTTGCTGGCCAGTGCCGCCGTACCCGTGCTCTACAGCGGAGCCTTTGCTGAATCACTGGGACAAAACGGCAATTGGAGCCGCGGGCTGGACGCAATCCTCGTCGAAAGCCTGGCCAGCATCTGCGGCCTTTTTTGCGTCCTCGGCTACGAATGGATGCTGAAAGCCCGCCGGCGTGAAAGCGACCTCGCACATATGGAACAAATCCTGTGCCTGCAGCACAGACAATACGAAACCAAAAAAGAAAGCATCGAACTTATCAATCAAAAATACCACGATCTCAAAAAAAGTCTCACCTACCTGGAACAACTCTCCGCCGACGAAAGGCGGCTGGCCGGAATCCAAAATCTCAAAGCAGAATTGAAAAAATACGAAACCATTTTCCAGACCGGCAACGAAACGCTCGATATTGTCCTCTTCGACAAAAACGAAAAATGCCAAAAAGAACAAATCCGTCTCATCTTTATGCTTGACGGCAGCGACCTAAGCTTTTTAAACCCCTTTGACATCACCGCAATTTTTGGCAACGCTCTGGACAACGCTATCGAAGAAGCACAAAAGCAGGCCTCCCCCGATCAAAAAGAGATAACCATGAAAGTGTCCTCCCGTCCCGGGTGGCTGATCCTTCGATTTGAAAACTACTGCGACCCGTCCCGCCTGCTCTGGCAAGATGGAAAACCGGCAACAACAAAAGCTCAAAAAGAGTTTCACGGTTTTGGCCTTGACAGCATCCGTTATGCAGTAAAAAAATACAACGGCAATATGGCAATCGAAGTAAAAGACGGAAAATTTGCCGTCAATATCATGTTTCCCCAGGAAACCGGGACCGTATCCGGATAAACAATAAAGATACGCTGCTCTGTTTATGCGGGCAGAAAGAACCGGCGCGAAAGAAAGCGGCCCCGGCGCCGCCTAAGAGAACAAGAAAAACGCCTAACCAGACAAGGGCTATTTTCATCCTCTTTCAGGAATGATAAGATCATATCATACCACAAGGGTGTCCCAT
This sequence comes from Lachnospiraceae bacterium, assembly GCA_022793375.1. Lineage (GTDB taxonomy): Bacteria > Bacillota > Clostridia > Lachnospirales > Lachnospiraceae > RGIG7193. The sequence goes on along the minus strand of JAAWCS010000017.1, from coordinate 122 downwards.
GATGTCCTGAGAATACGGACAAACAGATGAAACACCACAAGGGTGTCCCATGATGTCCTGAGAATACGGACAGACAGATGAAACACCACAAGGGTGTCCCATGATGTCCTGAGAATACGGAC
>JAAWCS010000016.1 GCA_022793375.1 Lachnospiraceae bacterium | reverse complement strand
GGGAGGAATTATCCTTACGCGATCCGTAATCGGGAAAATAACTGGGACGATGTGAGCTCTTTTTTTCAGTTTTCGGATGATATCCGCCGTATTATGTATACCACAAATATAAATGAGGGTCTGAACCGCCAGTACCGGAAAGTCACGAAGACGAAAAGTGTATTTCCCAATGATACGGACCTGGAAAAACTCCTATATCTGGCCAGCAGGAATGTGGTAAAGAAATGGACCCAGAGGTACCGGAACTGGGATCAGGTGCTCAACCAACTGACCGTCTTGTACGGGGAGCGGCTGACAGAATATCTATAAGAAAACGCTGGAACAGCAGCCATGATCTGTACTGCCGTTCCAGCAAAACCTTATCCCGTCGGCACTTGTAGTATTGCCAAAAATCCCCAGCCTTATTCCGGAGGCCGGGTGTGGGCAACGCCCACAGGACTGGCAGTCCTACAAGCGCCTAATTATGATGCAAAAAAACCAAAAATAGATGTATAAAATCTGTATGTATGGTTAGACTATAAGTAGAAAGAAAAAACGACAGGAAATCCTACATATCGAATTCTTATCCAGAAAGATCACATCCCATAGACACAGAATTTTTTACAGCCTCTTGGCAAGTGGTCATTCCTTTTGCGTACATGGAGATAATCTTCTGGTCGATATCAGAAATGTCTTTCTGGCGCTTTTTTACCACTTGAGGCTCAAAGGTGGATTTGCGGTCTTGAGGCACCTGAATCTCCATGCTGCCAAAGCTGCTGTTGACCTTCTTAGGCTTATAGCCCTTACGATAGTCATCGCTGTCAGAACGCTGGGATTTGGAATAGCCTAAATGCTCATCCATTTCAACCTCCATCATTTCCTTGATGGTGCCGCCCAGCAAATCTTTAAGGGCCTCCTGGATATCCTGGGCAGACTCGATGTTATACTCCTGCAGGAGCATTTGGATGATGTTTCTTTTTCCTTCTGTCATTTGCACTCTGTGTACGGGTTTCTTTTCTCTTGCCATAATAAAAAGCCTCCTATGATTTATTATTTTATCATAGAAGGCCTTTTAAATCTTTATTTACAGAAAAACTTTCATAGACTCTATTAATCACAGTATTTCTTTCATATTCTTCTTTCTGTCTATCGTAGCAATAATTCCATTTTCAATATCATATTTGGGATTCCATCCAGTCTTTCTCTTAAACTTAGTCATATCAAGGACAATTCTCTTTATTGAAGATGTGGCATCATTCTTGACATATTTCACTTTCAATGGTCGCTCAATGCATTGATTTATTGCCTCTATAATCTCTTTGAGCGTTGTTCCAACCCCTGAACTTAAGTTATATATTTGGACTCCTTCTGACTTATGTTCACCAATCTTAGCAACAGCCTCCGCAAAGTCATCCATAAAAATATAGTCCCGAACATTTAACAAAGCGTCTCCCCAAATTGTGGCTGTCTCGCCCCTTAAAGCTTTCTGAACAAACACCTCTATAACACCCTGAGTTGTTGTTCTAGCCAGCGGTGAACCATAGACATTGCCAACACGAAGAATTGTGGATGAAATGCCAAACTGTGAGTAAAAGCGAAGAACATCCTCACACATCATCTTACCCGTACCATAAGGTGTGGTAGGTTTTAACATATCCGTTTCCTTTGCAACTCCGCTCTCCACATCACCATACACTGTACCTCCAGATGACGGAAACACAATGTCATTGATACCGACGTCTCTCATGTTTCTCAATAGATAGTCAAGGCCATTTAATGTTCTCGATATTTCAAGTTCCAAAGAATCCGTGCTTGTAAATGGAAATGTCGAAGACAGAAAGAAGAAAACCCTGTCTATATCATTTAAGCAGTTAATAAGAAATGTTTCATCATAGAAATCGCCACAAATGTACTCGACACCTTCAGGAAATACACTCGAACTGACTAAATTATCTTTTCCTATTGCTCTAACATTCCATCCTGTTTTATATAATTCATGAGTGATGCCATAACCTAATAGTCCGGTGGCACCAATTATCAATGCATTTCCTTTCATTATCATACTTTTCCTTTTATTCTTCTCTTAGTTTGTTTTACGATAAAGAACAGCCTAGTGCCTAGAATGCACACATCGACCATTCCAGCTTTGAGCAAAGTAAGGTATAATTTGAATCTGGTTTCCAGTATATGAGGATGAGGCATTCTAACAGCTTCTTTGTAATCGGATAATGTTAATGCTCCTTTTAGTTGTTTAATGCACTCATGTCTATATTTCTTTGATATACCTGAATTTCGAATAGCCTCACACAATGTAAATTGGTAACCGAACACAGAAAAATCTTTGAATATATCTGATGACAAAATTCCTTCAGATTGGTTTCTAACGTAATCAAAATAATTCTTGTATGAGTTAATTATGTCTGGAAGTTGCCGATTATTTCGTGAATAAGAATGTGGGTTGACCTTCCAGTAGTATCCCACATCAGTTATCAACCCCAGAGACTTAGCTTTTATCAAAAAATCAAAAACAAATAACTGGTCATCCTCATAATCAACAAAATGCTTAAACTCAATGCCCTTGTCTACTATTTCCTTCCTATATATTCCCGCCCATATATGGCCTACAAACGACATCCAAGTACAACTTGTTCGGAATATCAACGCTTCTATTAAGTTGTTGTTTATTTCTTGTTTCCTGATAATCCTGTTGTTTTTAATGATATCACATTCACTCACAATTCCATCGCTCTCATAATTGCATGACCAGAAAACTCCATCCAGATCATGTTCACAACACTTTATGTAAGCTTTAGAAACAACTTCGCTATCCACACGATCATCTTGATCAACGAACAGCAAGTATTTCCCCGTGGCTTTTCTTAAGCCAAAATTTCGTGCATCTGATATCCCACCATTTTTCTTTTTGTATATTTGTACGTCAGGATTATTCTTAAACTCCTTGCAGCAATAATCATAACTATCATCCGTTGAACCATCGTCGACGATAATGATTTCTTTGACACAATTTACTGCGCAAAGAGTATCGATATTGTTTTTCATATATAACTTACCGTTATACATGGGAATAATGATACTCAAATCCATTTTTTAAGTCTCCAGTCTGTAGTAAAGATCTTTTAATATAGAATCTGGATTGTATTTCTCTGCTTCCTTGATGCATTCTATCCTCATTTTTTGAACCATCTCAGGTTTGTTTACTAATTCAAATACAATATCATCAAGGCTTCGCTCGCCATCTCTTTTATATATTCTGCCCGTAACTCCGTCCTCAATTATCTCAGCGTTAAAATGCCAATCTGTAGCAACAATAGGCAGTCCAGCTTTCATGCTTTCTATCAATGCAATAGGAAAACCTTCACCCTTGTAAAATGTGGGAAACAGTAAAAGATAATGTTTAGATAATTCACGAATAGCATTTGAATCATTAAGCAGCGGATTACATCTAACACACTCTCCTGCTATTTTTAGCTTTTCATTAAATTCAATCGCATAATCCCCCACAGGATCACCATAAATGTCTAATACACAAGCCATTCTTCCAAAACGTTTATTGGTTTCAACTACGGCATCTATAGCATCACTGATCCCCTTCTCCTTAATGACTCTGGCATACGTACACATTTGAAAAGGTTCTTTGTATTCCTTCGGCAATTCATTTACTGTAATTCCATCCCTTTTTGAGAAAACAGGTGCATAGTGGACATTTGAAATTCCCATTTCCTCGAGAGCTTTCTTCATAGTTTTAGTTTCTACATAGACGCCATCTATGCTCTGCAATTGATTAATGAGTTTTTTCTTATTATCAATATCATTAAGCATTCCTCCGCCAACAACGGACAAATACAAAGATTTATTAAACTTCTTAGCCAATGTTATGATGAATGGGAATATAAGCTTTATTCCATTTCCGTCACCGCACAGTAAAAGCACGATTTTTTCACACCATCGTATACCCTTAAGCAAATTATTGAATGTTTTTAAGGGGCTAGACTTATATTCACCGATGTTAACCCGTTTAACTGCTCCCTCGCCATACCGAATTTTAATGTATCTGTAGTAATCCCGTACTTTATTTATTTGTCCATCACTTACAGTTTCACCAGCCCCGTATGTTCCAATAACAATGATTTTTTTCATAATAATCACCCATTTTATTCCTGAAATATAAAGCACGTATTTCTATTCAGGTTTAAATCTCTCGTCTCCGTATATAATCAGATTGAATGAACCTTTGTTTTCCAAATTCCTTCCCGGAATACCAACTACCGTTGACCCACTCGGTACATTCTTATTAACTACTGCATTTGCACCTATTGCCGCATTATCACCAATAGTAATAGCTCCGAATATTTTCGCACCCGGTCCAATATAGACATTATTACCTATTATTGGCGCATTAGCGCCTTGTGGAGAGTTATTAAATTTTCCAAATTCTCCAATATTTACCCCAGCATTTATTCTGCAATTCGATCCTACTCTTGCGTTGCCAGTCACAACAATACCACCAGGGTGATTAATACAAAGACCCGGGCCAAAAACTCCTGCCGGGATTTCACACCCAAGTTTCTGACAGTATCGCTCAAAACTTTTAGAAGCAAACAACAAAACAATATTAGTGAGTAGGTTATTCCCTGCTTTCGCACTTAGATATTCCAGTTTTCTAAGCTTTATTTGAAGTTTCCATCTTGATGGGGTTACCATCCCTCCTACTTTCTTTCTTAAGGTTAGCGGAAATAATCCCAGCGACCTCAAATCGCATTCAATATAATAATTCAATTCTTGTTTTGAACTAATCATCAATATCTTCCTTCCTATTGTATGTTTACGTCCCTAAAATACTTTCTTAAAAACACAATCAATAGTACTATCCCCATCATTGCATACACAATACAATTGGCTGCAGCAACCCCATATGCCCCATAGCTTGGAATTGTTATAAAATCTAAGATTAGAAGTAATGCAGTCCCGAGTCCCGAAATTACTAAGTTATATTTAATCTCACCCATAGCCGCAAAAATATTTGCTACAGTGAAGCGGATTCCTGAATTAAAAAAAGCAGATATTAAGAGAATCCTCATTAAAGTAACTGTGTTTACGTAATCTTCTCCATACATAAATAAAACTAATGGCCGTGCAAGAACTGCTAAGGCAAGTACAACACATCCAACAACTCCGGCTGTTACAAAGAAAACCTTCTTAAAATTCGCACGTATCCAATCTATTTCGGTTTCATGCCTTGTAAAGTACGGGCTTACAAACAAACCTATTGCAGATGCAAAAATTGAAATATTACCGGGGAGCACAGAAGCTACCTTATATTCAGCGAGAGCCTGACTGCTTTTTGTTAATTGTCCCAGCATAAATGTATCATTGAGCATTAGTAGCGCCCATAGACCATTGGTAAGCATATATTGAACTGCATAAACATCTATTTCTCTCTTTTTTTCTCTTGATATCAATGTTTTTTCACTGCTTCTGAAAAAAGCCGTGTTTATATAAACTGCCCCCAATATTCCAAACAGTATGTACAGAATTACCCTTGACCAAAACGCTCCGCCAATTGCGAACTTGTATGCTCCAATGATTCTTGCTACGATCAACAATATTGATGTAACGAAAGAAACATACGCATATAACTTATTCTTGAAAAAGCCGCGTATAACGAATACTTCATTAGTATAGAGATCCTGGAACGGCAAAATAACAATTACTATGGGAAGCCAGTATTTCGCTGAAGCAAATTCTTCAGGATAAGTCACAAAACAATTTGTTAAGAGAACAATAGCAACTATTCCTACGTCAATGATAAATGATTTTTTTACTATATAATCATGGTATGCTTTTTTCTCTTCTATAGTATTTGCAAGAACCTCATATCTAAGTATCGCATATGAGAGGCCAAGTCCGGCCAAAAGAAATGCATAACTAAAAAGGTTCTCTACGTAGCTCAAAACCCCATAATCTTCTTTGCTTAATATCCTAACAATGAAAATAGATCCAAAAAAGCCAACAAACTTGGTAATAAAGGTTCCCAACGTAATATGCCAGGCCCCTTCACTATATAAATTTCCTATGATTTGTTTTGGATTAATACGCATAAAGACCTCCGAGCCAATAGAATCCTTCATTATTCAAGGCAGTCATCAATTATTTTAGCAAGAGTCTCGCAACCTTTTTTTCTCGTATACTGTTCAAGATTTCTCCGCTTAAACTCCCATTCACCATTTGAAACCTTATCAATAAAATCAGTTATCCCTTTTGTATCAGTATTGCTAATGGTAATTCCAGCATTCGTATGTTTAATAATCTGCTCACCCTCATTGCCCCCACCAAGATTCAAAATAGGCCTGTCCGAAAAAATATACTCATGTAGCTTTCCATTGATTGCAAAAGGTTCTGTACCAGTTACAGAAAGTAAAATATCTGCTCTCCTTTGTGCAGCAATAACTACTCCTCTTGGTTGTTTCGGCAGCCTATGAATATTTTTATACTCATTGAATACGCTTAACTCATACGCTGTATAGTCACCTGCAAAATAAAAAGAAACATTTTTATGATTTTCACATATGTATCGAAGAGCGGGCTCCAAGTATGAAAAATACCCACGCCTAGAAAGTTCTAGATTTCCAGTAAAAACAATGTTAGTTGTTTTTGGATTCATTTCAAAAGATTCGTCTGTAAAGACTTCCGCATCATCAAATCCATTGCGAATGGTCGTAAATTTGTCCGGACTAACATCCCTGTATAAATCTCTATATCCCTGTGTGATTATATTGCCAGCTGTTATGATTGCTGAAGAGTTATGTACGATATCGTGTTCAATCTGGGAGTAGAATTCTGTGAATTTTTCTCTTCTGCGCTTTGATCCAGAAGTAATATACGGTTCTACCGTACCATATAAAAAACCATCTCTAAAATCAGCTATTACCGGCAAATGATACTTTTCGATAATCCAGTTTCCGATTGCAAATTCATTTGAAGGTGGATAAGTGACAAAACAAACATCCGGATTTATCTCAGGAATTAAGGTTTCCAACCTCTTTTTTACAGCCTTCTCCCAGTCATACTTTCTGGGATATGGGACACTAGTCAGACGAATGCACGCATCTAACCCTCGTCTTATAAACCACTGAACTTTGTGATGAGTAGGCATCAAGCATCTGCATCTGAAAACATGATCATTTTCAAATTCGCCATCTTCTCCCGTGGATGTAGTAACCAGGTAGGTATCATAGCCCATATCCTTCAGCTTATTATAAAAATATTTGATGCGCTGAACCCCGCCATTGTTCATAGGTTCGTAATAAAAAGCAATCATTAATACTTTTGTCATAGGCGTTCTCCAATTTTATATTCTTTGCTCAATGACGCATCTCTTTCCCGGAAATATGTTGAGCCAAACAGCATTAACACCACAGTACATACAAATGAAGTGCTTGTGATAACATCGTTTCCCATAAAAACTGCCAGGCAACATGCCAGCGTTATTTTCGTAATTGCAGGAGCATTTTTAAAACATTTATCTACTAATCTAAGCATAAGAATAACCAATAGCGGATAGATGATAATTCCAAATATACCGCACCGTGAGTAGGCTTCAGCAAACATACCCGCATTTGGATTTGTTTCTCTCCCATTTAGCATTCTGTTTGCAATAACTAACGGTACTGATTCACTATATACAGGTGTGAAGGGTTTATCGATTAAGAAAGTATCCTGTCTCCACCAAATCGGTTCATTCGAGTCGAAAAAGAAGAAATATATATAATTCAAAAAAGCCGGAACTACGAACATCCTTCTAATCAATAATTCAAATATAATTGTCCTAAAGATATTTAATGCTGCAAGCAAGGAAAACCCTGAAATTGCCATACACATATATGACATATACTTCCTAATGTTTGAAACAACTCCATCTCCAAATATGCCAAGTAAGATGGCTATTGGCAGCAAAAATAAGTATGTTTTATCCCTGGCCATAGAAAAAAATATTATCTGTATTATAACGAAGAATATGGCAGGAATTATTTTTCTCTTATATACATAATATGTTATCAAAGTAGGTCCCAGGAAAGCCCCGAGTGCAGATTTGAAAAAGGTTATTAAATCATTCGAGTTTTCTTTATAGTATCTCCTGAAATCATAAACACCACTCAATGATATTGAAAAGTTAAAAGTTCCAAGACTTCTTATTGACATCGCAATTCCAGTTGCTAAAATTACGACCAATATGATTCTAATATACTTAATAGGTAACCTAGAATACCCGAATGAAATGGAGACGGTTTTGTTGCTCCTATTAAATGTATGTGCAACTATACATATATTGATCCAATATATCATTTCCAATAGCCAAAACTTCAGCATTTTATCTCTTCCGAACATGCAAAGAGTCATACTGACAGGTATCTGATATAATATGAACAATACTTTTAATGTGTATGACATCACAGATCGAGAGGTTCCCGTTGCCTTTTCTGTAATCCAATAAAGGACAAGAACCTGTATAATACATACAATGCAAAGAGGAAGTGAAAAAAATTTATTGAATGACGTTACAATATGTGGTCCGTTCATCAAATTGGGCATAAGGCATTTATTAATTGTGACCGCATAAACCAAGCAATAAACTATCAGCATCAAATAACTGCTTTGCTTGGTTTTATTAGACAATCCCCACAATTTTATTCGCATTTTTCTTACCACCCATCCTTATAATTCAATAGATCTATTTCGTTTCTTCTTTAGCAGCTCCCAAATCATCTCTTAAAATCTTCCGACAAAATCCATAGTGCTGCACTCTTCAAGCGGCAACTTTACGGGCTTACCCTCAGCAGCTGATTTGTAGATAGCCAATACGAGCTCAAGAGCTCTCTTGCCAGCTTCTCCATCAACAAGCAAATCTTCCTTGCCCTCAATAGCATCAATCACATTCTTGTACATTTTTGTATGACCAAAACCATAGACATTCGGAGGGTTCTCAGAACACTCCTGTTTCACTCGCTCCTCATCCCCGAAATAGTCGGAGAACTTCCACTCTTCAATGATATTGACAGCTTCACCGCCTGCCTTAACAGTCCCCTTCTCCCCGAAGATGTACAGGGTCTCTTCAAGGTTCTTCGGAAATATGTTCGTGGTTCCCTCAATGGTGCCGTAGCTGCCATTTTTGAACTTCACAACGGCAAGGCCAAGATCCTCAGCTTCAATATAGGGGTGGATCAGCCTGTCAGTTATTCCGTACACAGTGTCAATCTCATCCCCCATCATCCAACGAAGCAAATCGATATTGTGAATGCATTGATTCATTAACGCGCCGCCATCCTGCTCCCAGGTCCCACGCCATGCAGCACGGTCATAATACTCATGGTTTCTCGCCCAACGGATATGGGCAGTGCCATAAAGCAGTTTGCCGAAACGCTTCTTTTCAATGGCTTTCCTGATCTCCTGGATGCTCTTATTGAATCGGTTCTGGTGATTTGCGCAGACAATTACGCCTTTCTTTTTTCCTGCCTCAATGATGGCATCTGCATCTGCAAGCGACAGCGCAATCGGTTTTTCAATGATTATGTTGCACCCTGCTGCGATGCAGTCCAGCGCAATTGCAGCATGCTTTCCGGATTCGGTAGCGATAGCAACAAGCTCCGGCTTTTCCTTTTCCAGGAGCTCGTGGTAATCCTCATAGACCTTCACTTTTCCAGGGTCTAAATCAAACTTCAAAATCTTGTCCTCCGCATTTGCGCGGACAATATCGCAGACAGCAACAATATCTAATCCATTATTCTTTGCCGCCATGACGTGGTTCGGTGAAATTCTCCCGCATCCAATCAATGCATATCTCATTTATTCTTTCCTCCTAGTGATATTTGTAAAATCCTTTCTCTGTCTTACGACTGAGTTTGCATTCACTGACCATCTTGTTTAGCATCTCGTACTCCTTTCCGCACTGAGTGCATATATACTGGTCATTCAACCGACATCCGCATTCACAGACATAGCCATGCACTCTGCCAGGATTCCCGACAACGAGGGAATAATCAGGCACATCATGGGTGATTACAGCTCCCGCGCCGATCATCGAGTATTTTCCGATACTGTGCCCGCAAATGAGGGTGGCGTTTGCCCCGATGGTGGCCCCCTTTTTTACGACTGTGTTCTTAAACTCATGCTTTCTGCTGATAAAGGCCCTTGGATTGATGACATTGGTAAAAACACAGTTAGGCCCTAGGAAAACATCATCCTCGATGTAAACCCCGCTGTAGATCGCAATGTTATTCTTGATTCTTGCGCCGTTGCCAATCCTTACACCTTTTTCTATGAAAACATTTGCTCCGATATTGCAGTTTTCCCCAATAACCACATCGTCCTGGATGATGCAGTTCTGCCAAATTGACGTCCCTTCTCCGATTTTTGCTCCTGAATCCACGCTTGCAGACTCGTGGATTCTGATCATGCTTTCCACTTATTTACCACCTCTATAACCTTATCAATCTCGTCTTGGGTCAGTTCCGGGAACATAGGGAGAACCATAGAATGGTCTGCAACAAACTCTGCGTTTGGCATATCGCCTTTCTTATACCCCAGCCCTTTGTAAACCACCTGGAGATGAAAGGGAACCGGGAAATATATACCGCTTGTAATATCGTTTTCCTTCAGGTAGCTCCGGAAACCATCACGTTTTTCTGTTGTGATGGCATAGACATAATAGATGTGCGTGCTGCCATCCGCGATAACCGGCTTTGTAATCGCAGGATTCGTAATCCGCTTGTTGTACTGCTTTGCAATCTCCCTGCGGCGGTCATTCCATCCATCCAGGTATGGGAGTTTCACCGAAAGGATTGCCGCCTGCAGCGCATCAAGTCTGGAATTGTATCCTGTCACAAAATTGAAGTACTTCGGCAGGTTTCCATTAAAATCCATGTCCGCTTCTGAAACTTCAATTCCATTCTGTATTCCATAAGTGAACAAGCCATCAAGTCCACTTCCGTGTGCACGAAAAGCCCTGCACTGTCTGCAGATAACTTTATCGTTGGTTACAATTGCGCCACCGTCACCAGCGCACCCAAGATTCTTAGTTGGGAAGAAGGAAACACAGCCTACATCACCGAGACTGCCCACCTTTTTTCCCTTATATGTAGCCCCTGCAGCCTGCGCACAATCTTCAATAACCTTTAAGTTATGCTCTTTCGCAATAGCATTAATCGTATCCATATCTGCGCACTGGCCGTAAAGGTGTACCGGAATAATAGCCCTGGTTTTCTTTGTCACATTTTTTCTGATTTCCTCCGGGTCAATCGTGTAGGTATCTCTGGTACAATCAACAAACACAGGAGTCGCACCAACCGAAGTAATCGCCTCAGCCGTTGCACTAAAACTCATAGCGGTTGTAATAACCTCATCTCCCGTCTTTACGCCGCATGCCTTAAGTGCCATTACCAGCGCATCCGAACCATTGCCAACGCCAACACAATACTTGGTATCGCAGTAAACTGCAAAGGCCTTCTCAAATTCCTCTACTGTCTTGCCGAGAATATACTGTCCCCCATGCAAGACATCCAGCACCGCCCTATCAAGTTCATCTTGAATTGATACATACTGCCGAGTTACATTCATTGCTGGAATCGTTTTCATTTCTTCCTTATCCTTTTTCGCTACAGAATTCTGAATGTCGCTAATTGTATTCATAATTTTGTCTCGTATATCTCTTTTCATATCCTCGACGTTTTCATTTGACTGTTGTTTGAACACAACAATTTTATGAAACTTTCTGTATTCACCAGCTCCGTCATCGATTTCCGATACCGTCGCAGCAAATGCTCCGTCCCTATCAAATTCTATTGCCCACTTATGATAAAGAATAAGCTCATTGTGTAATGGAGTATTCTTTTCGATAACATCCTGATCTCTTAATGCGTCCTTTACCAAGTCCCTATAGCCCATAAACCAGCCCCTTGTACATCAATCTCTTCTAAATAAGTCACGTGTATATACTTTATCTTGAACCTCGTCCAGGCAGGCATCATACCTGTTAGCGATAATAGAATCACTCTGCCTTTTAAATTCATCCAAGTCGTTGACAATCTTGCTTCCAAAAAAAGTGCTACCATCCTTAAGTGTCGGCTCATAGATTATCACTGTAGCGCCTTTTGCTTTTATGCGTTTCATAACGCCTTGGATTGAACTCTGTCTGAAGTTGTCACTATTGCTCTTCATGGTAAGACGGTAAACTCCGACCGTGATGGTTTTTTCTATCTCCTCATTATAATCAACATCCGAAGCATAGCCATATCCATAGTAGCCAGCCTTTGTGAGCACTTGATTTGCAATAAACTCTTTCCTGGTTTTATTAGACTGAACAATTGCGTGAATCAAATCCTCTGGCACGTCGGCAAAATTTGCAAGAAGTTGCTTCGTGTCTTTTGGCAAGCAATATCCACCATATCCGAATGATGGGTTGTTATAATGTGTGCCGATACGCGGATCAAGACACACACCTTCAATGATAGACTTCGTATCTAGCCCTTTCATTTCAGCATATGTGTCGAGTTCGTTGAAATAGCTGACACGAAGAGCCAGATATGTGTTTGCGAACAGCTTCACCGCTTCTGCTTCTGTGAATCCCATGAACAGTGTGTTGATATTCGCTTTCTCAGCGCCCGCTTTTAACAGTTCGGCAAAAGTCTCAGCTTGGGGCTTCGATTCTTCATCGCATCCGACAATAATGCGTGAAGGATAAAGATTATCATATAATGCCTTGGACTCCCGAAGAAACTCCGGACTAAATAGTATCCTATCTGTTTTATATTTTTCTCTGACCTTCTCTGTATATCCAACTGGTATCGTTGACTTGATAACCATTATTGCCGAATCAGAGGATTTAAGTACCAATTCGATTACGGATTCCACTGCTGAGCACTCAAAAAAATTATTCTTTACATCATAATTAGTCGGAGCGGCTATAATCACATAGTCAGCGGTAGCATAAGCCGCTTCGCCATCAGTAGTTGCTCTTAGGCTTAACTGTCTTTCATTATGTTCAGCCAGATATTTTTCAATGTACTCATCTTGTATTGGACTCTTCCACCGATTGATAAGTTCAACCTTTTCCGGAACAATATCGACAGCAATAACCTCATTATGTTGGGACAAAAGCACAGATAGTGCAAAACCGACATAGCCCATACCCGCTACTGCAATTTTCATTTTAAGTATCCTCCATTATCAGAATTAGTCTTTTGAATTTTTAGTATTCTGACTCTGCCATTAGAAAGATTCTGGCATGTGCTTGTCACTTTACGAACAGCGATAATCGTACTGCTACAATCGCTTTCCATACTTTATAGTCTCCACCACTTCATGCCAGATGCCTTCAATTCCTTAATCTTAAATAATCCCTTTACATCAATGAGAACCTTCTCCGCATCCGGACCAGTTTTAAACAACTGCTTAATATCATCAAGACGCATTGCTTTAAATTCATTGTGTGCAACCGCCACAATCACACAATCAGCATCACAAACATCTTCCATCTTCGTCAGCTTTATACCATACTCATACAGTGCATCGCGTTCAGATGCCCAGGGTTCCACTACAATAGGTTCAATGCCATACTCATTAAGCCGTTTGATGATATCATCTACCTTACTGTTGCGGGTGTCAGGACAGTTTTCCTTGAATGTCAGTCCGAGAATCACAACTTTGGACTTCTTTGGAGCCTGTCCTGCTTCAATCATCTTTTTAATTGCCGTATTGGCAACATATTTCCCCATACTGTCATTCACAATCCGTCCATTCAGGATGATCTGACTATGATAACCAAGTTTTTCCGCTTCATAGGTAAAATAATAAGGGTCAACTCCAATACAGTGTCCGCCAACCAAGCCAGGCCGAAATCCCAAAGCATTCCACTTTGTATTCATACCATCTACAACTTCATTGGTATCTATATCCATACGGTCGAATACCATTGCAAGTTCATTCATGAAAGCGATATTGATATCACGCTGGCTGTTCTCTACAACCTTAACTGCTTCTGCTGTACGCAAATTGGAAACGGGATATGTGCCAACTTCAATAATCAAATCATACACTGCTTTGATTTCTCCCACAGCTTCGGCATCACATCCGGAAACAATCTTATGAATATTTTCGAGCCTATGCACCTTATCACCGGGATTGACGCGCTCAGGAGAATAACCCACTTTAAAATCAACTCCACATTTCAATCCGCTCTGCTTTTCCAGAATCGGAATGCAGACATCTTCGGTACAGCCCGGATATACTGTCGACTCATATACTACAATAGAGTCTCGGGTAAGATTTCTGCCCACAATCTCAGAAGCTCCGATAACAGGGGCAAGATCCGGCGTATGGTCAGTATTTACGGGGGTAGGGACAGCGACTATGATAAATTTCGCATTTTTAAGTTCTGTATCATCAGAAGTAAACAGAACTGTAGTGTTTTTTATCGCCTCATCGCCGACTTCCTTTGTAGGATCGACACCAAATTTATACAGCTCAATCTTTTCTTTGTTCAGATCATAGCCAATTACATTCAGCCCTTTTTTTGCAAAGGTGACTGCTATAGGCATACCTACATATCCCAGACCAACTACCGCAAGGTTTTCTTCTTTATTTAACAGTTTTTTATAAAGTGACATTTTTGCTTTCTCCAATTCGTTCGTTATTATATAGTGGGTATAAAGTCTGTTTTTTCCCGATACCTAACTTTTTTAATTACTCCAAAGAACAAATTTCTGACTGTCAGCAGAGCAGAAACAAACCTATTTTTGTGTAACCCATCTTTATATAATTTATAATGCCATTTGATCAGTTTTAATTTACTGCCGCTTGAAACTGAGCCTTCATGCTTTATGTAATATGAAAAACACTTTGGAAGTCGGTAGCAGTTACTTTTTTCTATTACCTTTAACCATATGGCATAATCATTGTTTTTTCTCAGGTTTTCAATCTGGATTAACCACATCTTTTCCCTTTCATACATCACCGTTATTGTGGAAAAATAACAGTAATTATGCATCGTCCATTCCCGAAACGATTTTACGAATCTTTTCAAGTGTATGTACTTTATCTCCATGTGTTTTTCGTAAGATGGTGCCTTACAATCTTTGCTGTGCCCTCTACCGGTGGAAGATTCAGTGTATGATCGGTATTCCTATCACCTTGACCTTTTTAGCAAAGGCCACGGCAATTGGCATTCCAACACCAAGCCGACTAACGCAATCTTTTCCTCTCCGGCAACAATCTTTTTGTAAGGCGACATATTTTCTTCTCCTCTTCCTTTCAATTCATCTTTAGAAAATTTTTATCCGAATTTTTTCAGTAATATCTTGTAGAAGCCTACCATGGACCCAAGGCCATACGAAATATGAAATAACGGAAATAAAAAAAGCAGCAATAAAAACTGCTTGATTCCGTCTGCTTGTTTTATCCCAAAAAAAATATCCAATACCGTATACAACAATATTTCACTGCCGAACAAAAGGGAAAACGGGTTATATATAATACTGAGAAAAGGAAGTAATAAAATAGAACTCACAAACATAAGAGGAATAAAATGTCGGATTCCCATGGAACCAGGGCATAATTTCATCGTAATCATATTCCACATTCCATTTTTTACTGCCATATCTACAATCCCATTTATGGTATCTCTGCAGTAATAGGAAAGATGAATATCCTCTGCCAGATAGATTTTTCCTCCGTTTTTTCTTATCCGAAAATTCATTTCGTTATCTTGGTTCCGAGTCAGTCTCTCGTCATACATTCCAAATTTCTCAAAAACCTCTCTTCGGAATGCACCAAATGGTACGGTATCTACATATCCACTGCCACATGTCCTGAACTCCGAATTTCCTACTCCAAATTTTGAAGACAGCATCTTTGCTATAGCATTTCCAATTAACCCTCTGCTCTTTGTTTTAATTGCTCCTCCCACATTCTCTGCATCGATATTGTCAAGATAATAAACACACTTTGAAATGTAATCGTTCGCATAGTCTGCATGAGCATCGAGACGAATAATGTATTTTCCTTTTGAGGCTTTGATTCCTATATTCATTGCATATGGGACCGTTTTGTTCGGATTATTTAGAAGCCTAATCAAACCAGGGTATTCTTTTTTATAATTATTGACAAGTTTTTGGGTATTGTCACTTGATTGCCCATCCACAAAAATCCATTCCATCTGTTCTTTTGGATAATCCTGCAGCAGTAAGGAATTGATGCAATTTTCTATATACTTTTCTTCATTATAAAGTGGCATTACAACGGAAATAAACGCTTTCTCCATTATGCAATAAACTCCTCAAATCTTATCCTGTCTCATCACAGCCGCAAGTGTACCAAACATTGTTTTTACCTCTCTAAAAAAAGAAAATCTTCGTAGTGCGTCTAGATTATATTTCATTTTTTCCGGCAAAACCTGTTCCGTATAAATCTTGTCCACATCAGAAGCATCTTTTAGTAAATTGGCCTCGTCTTTATAGCGAATCGATGCGTCACTCGTAATTCCTGCCGGTAAAAGCAAAGTCGCCCACATTTCCGGTGTATACGTCTTTACATATTTTGCAACTTCCGGTCTTGTCCCGACAAATGACATGTTTCCCTCCAGAATATCAATGAGTTGAGGAATTTCATCCAATCTATATTTTCGCAAGATCCTGCCAATTCTGGTCACTCTGTCGTCTCGCTCTACTGTTATTGCTGTTCCAATCTGATCAGCATGATTAACCATAGTTCTAAATTTATGGATCTTAAAAGTTTTGCCATAAGCCGTTATTCGCTCCTGCCGGTAAAATACAGGGCCCTGCGAGTCAATTTTAATAAAAACTGCCAGAAAGATCATAACCGGAAAAAGTATGGTCGCCAATAATATCGCAACTACAATATCAAATATTTTCTTTATGACTAAACTGCCCCTATGTTTTTGCAATATTTCATAGTATTCTCTCACTTCTGACTTCTGCATCCAAACCGGCATCTCTTCCCAACGTCTCAATAACATTTAACACCTTCACTTATAATTCAAGATGTTTTTTACCACATCTGCAAATTGTTCTGTTACATAACTCACATCTTCATCCGTAAGCAGTGTATGGAGTGGGAGTGTTACTTCATTTTGATATAATCTGACTGCATTGGAATATTTCGTTTTATCCACTCCTAAAGCCTGATATCCACTCATTAACGGCAGTGGTTTATAATGAACATTACAAACAATTCCTCTTTCAGCCATACTTGTAATGATTTTTCTCCTGTCAAAGTCATTTGCCCCTGGTATTCTAGTAATGTATAGATGTCCCGATGAGACCATATTATCTGTATAATGAACAAGATGTTCTATCCCCAGTTCATCACACGCTTTATCATATCTGCTTATTATCTCTTCTCTTCTTTTGAGAAGATCCGGATACCGTTCCAGCTGCTTTAAGCCAATCCCAGCCATTATATCGGTCATATTACACTTGTACCATGGCCCTATAATGTCATATTCCCAAGAGCCTAACTGAGTCTTGGCAAGTGCGTCCTTATTCTGTCCATGCAAACTGTACAATTGAAAGAAACGATAAATTTCATCAGAGTCAACGTCTGCTATTTCACGCCAGGTGGCAGCGCCCCCTTCTGCCGTAGTAAAATTTTTCACTGCATGGAAAGAGAATGTGCTGAAATCCGCTATATTTCCCGCCATATACCATGAATTATTTATTTTTTTCTGTGCACCCAAAGCATGTGCACAGTCAGCAATCACAATTACTCTTCCAATTGCATTCTGAATTTTTTCTCCGATATTGTTATTCCCGCCAGGTACAAAGCAGTCTCTTTTTCGCTCTGCCAGTTCAAAAATACGTTCATAATCACAGACGACACCACCGAGATCTACGGGTATAATCGCTTTGGTATGTTCATTGATTGCCCTCTCCACTGCATCGTAGTCCATTTCCATACAATCCGTCTGTGAATCAATAAATATAACCTTCGCTCCTACATGAAGCGCCGCAGCCGCTGTCGAGGTATATGTATAAGCCGGAACAATTACTTCGTCCCCTTCGCCAATCCCAAGAATCCGGAGAATCAGTTCTTCCGCCGCTGTCGCAGAATTCAGACACACTACCTTTGGTGTTCCCATATAATCAGCCAAAAGTGTCTCCAATTTTTTGGTTCTAGGGCCAGTGGTAATCCACCCCGATTGAAGAACTTCTATCACTTCACTAATTTCCAATTCGCTCATATCCGGAGGGCTGAAGTCAATATGATGATTTGTAACATGCAACTTTTCTGTAATCACTGCCACACTCTTTTCTCCTTAAACAAATTCTTCCTATTCTGTATCGTTGTTCCCTACTATCTCTAACCCCAAATAAACTATTGTCTTTTTTGCCATAAAGTCCACCTCCACCTCCGCGACCCTTTTATGAAGGTTAATCTTCCGAATCTTCCCTTCCATATTTTTTAACGGCCCCGACAGAATTGCAATTTTATCTTGAACAGACACTTGCGACAATCCCACCTCCATAAACTGGCTATCGCCATCCCTACAATCTATCCTGCTTCCATTCGGTTCATCTGTGCCTTTCCCTCCGCAATCCTCTGCTTCCGGCGCGCCCAGCAACCGCTCCAGCCACTCCACCTCGCTTTCCCGAAGCGCTACAAACTCCCTGCCGTCCTTCCCCAGCATCTTCGTAAGCAGCGGCACCTGCTTCAGTTCGTTATATAACACTTCCACCGAATCACTCACAATAAACACATACCCTGGAAGCAACTTCTCATGTATATCCTTCCACTCCCCATGAAATTTTTTCCTCACATGCCGCAGCGGATGAAAACAGTGGTGATACAATTCTACTGGTACTTTATTCCTTATAAATGCCTCTGTCCTGTCCTCCATCCCTGGCGCAACCTGAATCACATAATACAAAATGTCACCCTCTGTCTTTTTTAACACACATACATATAAATAAGGAAACATACCAATAACCTAAGAGCCCATTCACCTGTCCCGCACTTCTTCCAAAGCCACCGCCTTCGCCTATAGTCCAAGGCATGGCTTCGCCATCCGCACCAGCCAAGAGCCCTTCCGCTCTGCCGCCGCAGTCTTTTTCCCAGCCCTCCCGCTTCCAGCCTCCGCCAAAACCTCCTGTTTTTGCAGACGCATCCGCCGCCGGCTATGTCATGCTGCCATCCGCTCAAGTGCCCATGCTGCAAGAGCTTCCGCCAGCAATCCTGATCTATCTTAAATCCTCTGCTTTCTATATATACAGGCGCCCTATACCCCTTTACATGCTTATCTAATGTATTGTCTGATGTATCGCCTTTTCTGCTTTCTGCACAAATAGCAGCTCTTATGCTTCAAATAAACATCGGCCGCTCCCCGTCACCACCGCATCCCCAGCTCTTCCAATCTGGCGATCCGCTCCCCTGTCAGCACCTTCCCATTCCCCTCCCGATACGCCTTCCTCTGCCTCTTCAGCCACAAATCCAGCCGAAATCCATCTTCCGTCGCATACCCCTTCTCCACCTTCAAATGACCATGCCCCTCAAAATACCCTTTCGCCTTCTGAAACGCCTCCTCCCAGGCCCGCTCCACCGGCAGCAGCCAGTCCATGCCAACCGCTTCCAATTCCCGCACCTGCCAATCTTCCAGCTCCCCCTTCCGGTACAGCTCCCGCTGCAGATACAGCCACTTTCCCAGCCATACGCCGTTTTCCGTGACATACCCCTGCGGAATACGCAGATTACCATGCGTCTCATAATACTGCCTGGCCAGCTCCCACTTTTCCTTCCAGGGATCGCTGCTCCACACCATCCCGATCTCTGTCAGGCGTCGGATGCGTTCCCGCTCCCTTTCCTTTCGTCCGGCTGCCTTTTGAACTGTCTTTTGGGCCGCGTTCTCATCTCTTCCTACGCCGCTGCCGCAACCGTCACAGCCACCGCCGCTTCCTGTCCCGCATACGGCTCTGGCGCCTTCGTAAGCCCTCTCCTCTGCCGGTTTTGCCGTCCTAAGCACCGCCCGCTGCTGCCCAATCCATCTTCCGAGTGCGACCCCTTCCTCTGTCACATAATCATAAGGAACCTCCAGCGATCCCTTCTCCCTCGCATACTCCTTCGCCGCCGCAAAATACATTTCCCACCGATCCGACTGCTTTCCGTC
Source organism: Lachnospiraceae bacterium (assembly GCA_022793375.1). Classification (GTDB taxonomy): domain Bacteria; phylum Bacillota; class Clostridia; order Lachnospirales; family Lachnospiraceae; genus RGIG7193. Next base: position 114,658 of record JAAWCS010000016.1, on the reverse strand, counting down.
CCAGCTCATCCCAATCCGGTCAAGCCGTGCCACCTGTCCTTCTGTCAGCGGCAGCGCGCCCGGGTTTCCACCCTTCCGATTCTGCCTTTGCGCCGTAATCCAGCTGCCCAGCCGAAAGCCGTCCGCCGTCACATAACCGGCCGGAACCTCCAGGTTCCGATGCGCATTATAATACTGCTCCGCCGCCTCATACCCCCGCTCCCACTTATATGTCAGCTTGTCCCAGATCATCCCGATCCGCTCCAGCTGTCTCAATCTCTGCCCGCTGAGAATCCGGCTTCCATTCTGCCGGTACTGCCGTATGTTATTCAGCCAAATCCCCAGCCGGAACCCGTCCGCCGTCACATACGAGCCATTCACATTCAAGTCGCCGTTTTCGGCATAATACGCCGCCGCCTTCTCATAATACCGATCCCACTGCCGGTCCGAATAACTCTCCCAGCAAATCCCCAGCTCGTTGAGTTTTTCGATCTGCTTATCCTCCAGCCGCCCCGGTATCTTTCCCATATAAATACGTCTCTGCGTCAAAAGCCAGCTGCCCAGCGAAAGCCCCGAAGGTGCGACGAATTTAGCCGGAACCTCCAGATTTCCGTACTCCAGACGATACCGCTTTGCTTCCTCATAATAAGCATCCCAGCCGGCCGACAGTTGATCCTGCAGCCTTTCAAACAATTTCCTGGCATTGTGAGTCTCGTCGATGATCCGGAACGCTCCTGCGGACTGCTCTGCGGACAACCCTTCCTCCCGCATCTCGTCTGTGACGCCCGCAATTTTCCACCACGTCTGTTCGTACTCCATTTCAATCGAATCTATACTGTGCAGGTTTTCAAAATTATTGACAATGTCCAGGATCAGCGGGGACTCCTCCTTTTTTCCGGCAGCCCTGCGATCGGCCGCCCCCTCAGCTGCCGCCGCATCGGCTCCTTTTTCGCCCGGCGCTTCTGCTCCCGGCTCCTGCCCTGCCGCCGACCCGCGGACTGTCAGCGCCCGCCCGATCTGCTGCTTGTAAATCACCGGCGATACGGTCGGCCGCATCAGGATCACCCCGTCCACATCCCCGAGATGGATTCCCTCATTCAGCATATCGATGCAAAACAACAGCCGCAGGCCATCGCTTTTATCCTCTTTAAACGCCTCAAACTCTGCCGCGCTCTGAGGGTTTTCCGAAAAAACCCGGTAAATCCGATAGCCGGCGTCCACCGGGGCAAACCATTCCCCGGCCCGCTCCTCCATTTCCCGCAGATGGGCAAGGCCAGAGCAGAATACGATATATTTCCCATCCGCTTTTAAATACCGTTTAAAGAGAACCTCCAGGCCGTCCGCCTGCGAAAGCGCCCGGCGCAGCTTCTGAAGCTGCCTGGCCGCCTGCGCCTTTCTGGGGCCGTCCTTTAGCAGACAAATTCGCTCGTTATATTTTTCCAGTTCTTTCTCATACCGGTAAACCGAAATTACATACCGCGGCGAAGCCAAAATCCCTCTGGCAATCGCTTCCCCCAGCGTAATTTCCGAAGCCACCTGTCCCCCAAAGAGTTCTGCCGCCATGTCCCGCTGTTCATCCAGATAGCGGATGCTCGTTGCCGAAAATCCCAGCACCTTTGCCCGGGGAAAACACGCCAGCAGCGCTCCTACTCCTTTGCCCCATTCCGCCGCCCCGCAGCGGTGAAATTCGTCCAGTATAATAAAATCCGGTTTCAGATGGCTTACGCGATCGCGGTTTGCCATCAGACGCGCATACGTCAAAAACGTAATATTGTCCAGTCCGCAGTCCGGCGCTGTTTTTTGCAGGTTTTCCTTCTGCTGCTCAAAAATATACCGGCTTGGCGCCAGCCAGCAGATTCGGGCCTGCGGATGCTCTTCGGCCAGTTTAAAACCGATCAGCGACTTCCCGCTGCCCGTAGGATGAATCACCGCGGCCTTTCCCACAAGCTTCAGCATCCTCAGCGCCGACTCATATGCCTTCTCATTATGTTTGTATAATAAAATCGGCATGGCTCTCACCTCTTTAGAGGCCGCCTTCCACTATGCGGAGCTTTTCCTAAAATAGCTTGTTTTACGAAAATCCCGCTTCCAAACCCGCTCAAAAGCCTTTTTTCTGCCTGAATTTCGATGCCGCCTGCCGGCAAATCCAAAAAAGGAACCGCGCTAAACGGTTCCCGATCGCAAAACTATTTGGTAAAATTTGGTAGAAATGATGTTTTTTCTAAAGTTCTTGCAAATTTAAACGATCCTGTGTATAATAACTAAAGGTTCTTGGGAATACATTTCTTGAGATTTGAAATTTGAGGGGCCATTTTACCGGCGGGATTTTCGTAAAACAAGCTATTTTACGAAAATTTCGCCCTTCTTATTATGGCTTAAATAGAGCTGAAAGAAAAGAGAGCTGCCATAACCGGCAACCCTCTCTTTCCTGTTTACTGTTCTTCTTTCACCAACGGCGGCGACGAATACCATTTCCTCTCAATCTGCCGTCTTTCCATAGCAATCTGTTTTAACGCAGCCGCCCCCGTTGAAACAGCTTCAATCCGTTCCAAAATCGAAAGCGGATCGATAAGATAACCATGGACATGTCTGGCATTGAGTAACCGCTCCTGCCAGGCGCAAGCCTTTTGTCATCTTGTTTCAAACTCTCTTGTTTCAAACATTTTCCCGACCGTTCTCTTCTGTCCTGTTCTGCATAATAACGGCATCTTTGATTTTTTCAGGCGGCGCCGGAAAATCATTGCTCTTTTGAACCAGATTCGGAAGCATCTTGAAAAAAACGTCTCCCAATGCCAAAACGTCCAGGCCTGTACAGAACCGGCCGATATTCCATGCGTCGCGCGCAAATTTCGCGATTACGACCTTCGTATCGTCTGCTTTCACGTAATGACGGACTGCGATCGGCATACTGGATAATTTTGCATTTTTATAGGAAGCTTTCTGCGTACTTGTCCTTGCATAAATGTCTGCCACCACCTCATTGATTTTCATTAGATACTTATTCAGCGCTTCTATGTATTCATTTATATCAAAAATACCTTCCCGGAAGCGTTCTGCCTGCTTTTCCCAATTCCTGTACTGCGGCGACTCCCAGATATAAGTTAAATGGCTAACCGGAAGCTTGGCAAGGCCATACACGTCGCACACAAAATTACAGTCTAACGCCTGCTCATGGGTCAGCTCCAGTTTCCACTCCTGCTTTTGGGAAGGCTCTATGTCATTTAAGGACATGCAGTAATCCAGACCCAGAAGATCCGGAATATTATTGTCATACGCCGGGCGCAGCAGACTGCGTATATACTGGTACCTGCTGTCTTTTGGCGGAATATTATACTCTTCCTTTAGAAGCGACTTTACCCCATTATAAGTAATCGTTTCTTCGTCGGCCAGCCTGCGGATAAGCCGCTGAAGCAACTTTGCATTTTCAGGAAGGGTATTCGGATTATCATACAAATCCTTCTCCATACGGCGCTTAAAGTTCAAGGTGAATTTACGGGAAATCGCGTCCAGATTGTACCAATACACATATTTGTCCGAGCAAATTTCATCGATCCTTTTCGTGTATCGCTCTCCGGGCAAATCGACTCCCTTCATTTTCTCCTGCGATACCCGCAGTGCATCCGAGAAATTCCCCCTGTAACGGTCCCTAGCCGCGAAGCGAATATGGCCTTTTTGAATTAAGCGGTCGAAATCGGCATCCTGAGGCAAATCCTCCAACGTATAGCCGGCGCCTTCTCTGTCATCAACTAATGTGCGAAACGCTCTGTTTAGGTTAACCGATGTGTCGCTTATGACAAGATGCGGCTCAAAGCAAAGCGACGCCATAATGTAGGCTCTCAAATAGGTGCAGGCTTTGTATCTGGGAATGCCGGCACGTGCAATCATTTCGTCTTCGGAGTTTGTTATTTTATCGAACAGGGCGTTGTCCATGAGCGCAGCCTCCCTCACCTATAATCTCTTTAATTATTCAAATGAATCCCGACGAAGCATCTTTTCCTCCTTGGTACAGCCTATTTGCCGAGAACGAAAGCGCCCGGATAAAATTACTCTTACCCGCATTGTTGGGGCCAATCGGTATATTGATGCGTCCAAAGGAAAAGCCCTTAATTTCATAGCCGTTTATGCTTCTTTTATTGTGCTGGATTTTACAGAAGATGTCAAGCAGCTTATCCAATTTCAAATATCTATCAGCACTCCCCATCAATCGTTTCCATTTTTTCTTTGCGTGCAATGGCTTTTGCTCATAATTATGCTTCTCTGACAACCGGCAGATTTTCTCATAGAACACTAACGGATTGCCCGAACATTCCCATTGCCATTTCCCCCAAAAAGCGCTAAAATGACAGTAAAGATACCGCCGCTCAAAGGCGGCCATCGATTATCCCACCCACACCGGAGACTTTCCTATGATTACGATCGCGATTGTAGAAGATGACGCCAGTCAGCGCCGGCAGCTACGCGCCTGCGTAGAGCAATTTTTTACGGATAATAAGGAAGAAACCGTCATCCTCGAATACCAAGACGGCGCCGCTATCCTCGCGCAGTATCCAAACCGGCCCGACCTGCTTTTGATGGACATCGATATGCCCCGCCTAAACGGCGTCGAAGCCTCGCGCCGCATTCGGGAATTTGACAGCGACGTACCGCTGATTTTTATCACCAATATGATCCAGTGCGCCCTGGAGGGCTATTCCGTGGACGCGATGGACTTCATCGTCAAACCAGTCAGCGAATGGAGCTGCCGCCAGTCCTTTACCAGGGCTTTAAAACGCATTCGCGCCAGGCGCGGCTGCCACATTCGTCTGCAATCGCATAAAAATCCGCTTTTTTTGAACGTCAAGGAAATCCTCTATGCCGAAACGCAGGGCCATACCCTGCTGCTTCATTTGAAAAACGAAACCCTAACGGTCAGCGAATCCATGAAAAGCCTGGAAAGCAAGACGCAGGGATTTTCTTTCTTCCGCTGCCACAGTTCTTTTTTGGTCAACCTCGAAGCAGTCGATCAGATTGGCCGCAGCGACGTAACCATCGCCGGCACACTCGTGCCCATCAGCAAACACCGCCGCGCCGAATTTCTGGAAGCAATGACCAATTATATCGGAGGTTCCCACTGATGCAGGATGTACTGATTCTCAGAGACGTTATCTGGCTTTTACGGCATCTCGGCTTTGTCTGTCTCTTCTTTCTCTACCTGGCCCCCCTAAAGCCGCGGCCGGCCGGACGCCTGGCCCAGGGCGTCTGCTTTTTCGCGCTCTGGCTTTTCGCCGCCGGCCTCCAGTACCAGGCCCGCATCACCCTGCTGTACGATGCCCTGCTCAACAGCGCCGCCTGGTTTTTTGTCTGCCTGTTTTTAAAGCAAACGCATTGGCTCGACGCTCTCTACGGGGCGTTTACCTTTGCCATCATCGACGATATGTCCAAAATCATCTCCCACGATCTTTTATTCTGCCTTCTCCTGAAGCCGCGGTCGCAATACCTCTCACCGGCCCTTGCCAACCTGGCCTACAGCGCCCTGTACCTCTTAACCGGCCTTGCCTGCACGCTGTCCTTTCGCCGCTTGATTTTTAAGAGCAACAAACAACTGTACCGCCCCGCGCATATGTTTCTGCTCCTGCTGCCCCCGGCCGTCTACTTTTATACGCGCAATTTCCAGTTTGTCCTCTTAAACTCCACGCTCCTGTCTGCGGACTCCTCTTTCAGTCTGCAGCTTTGCATCCTCTTAATTTTGCTGGGCCTGTCCGCCCTGCTGATTTCCATTCTGGCCGACAACAGCCTGGCCGCCAAACTAAGCCAGCAGGAGCTTTCCCACATGCAGACGCTGATCCACCGCCAGCAGCAGGAATTTACCTCCCAAAAATCCGCCTCCGAAGCCATCCAGCAGAAATACCACGACCTCAAAAACTGCCTGCTGGCTCTGAAAGCGGAAAACGCGGCCGCTTCCCCCCTGCGTACCCGCCTGATGGAAGAAATCGAGCAGATAATGCGCCCTCTGGAGGCCGATGTCGAAACCGGCAACCAATTCCTCAATATCGTCCTGGCCGACAAAATCCGTCTTTGCCACGACAAGCAGATCCGCCTCACCCCTTATATCGACGGCCGCTGCCTGCATTTTATCGAAGGTCTGGATCTATGCGTGATCGTTGGCAACGCACTCGACAATGCCATCGAAGCGGTCGAAAAATTACCGCCGGACAAACGGGAAATCCATGTAAAGATTTCCCGCTGCGGCGGTATGATTCTCTTATGCTTTCACAATTTTTATACCGGCGCCCTCAGGCCCGGCGCGGACGGTTTCTACCGGACCGGCAAAGCGGACGCCCGCAATCACGGCTACGGTCTCAAAGGAATCTCACAGATCCTCGAGCAATACGACGGCTCCCTCGCCATCGAGACAACCGAATGCGAGTTCACCCTCAACCTTCTTATCCCCTATGCTCCGGATACGAAGCCGCATCCAGGTGATAACGGTCAAACGGCAGCGTCTCCCTGAGCCGTTCGTCCCGGTCTCTTACCGCGCGCAGGAAACGCGCATACTGTCTTACACAATCTTCTGCCATCTCCCGCGACATTGTCCAGCGATACATTTCAAAGCGGATTTCCAGATAACTGCATGTCCGCTTCCATTGTTCGGCCGCCTCCGCCGCCAGGCGGTTCCACCCTGCGTTCCTCTTTAAAGCGCTGTCCGGGATAAACTCAAACAACTCCCGGCAGTAAACAAAACTTTTCTGCACCGCCTCCACCAACGGACGGTCCCACTGCGCCGTCTTTTGGGGCGCATGGGACGCGTCCAGATAAGCCAGGCGCTGATAAAAGCTCACCGCCTCGCGGCCGTCGGCCAGCGCCTGCTCGTCTCGCTTTAACACGGCTATGATTTTGTGCAGGAAGAACTCGTATACCTGCTTTCGCATCCGGTATTTTTCCCCGGGAGCGGCAAAACGGATCGCATAGCGGGCGCACTCTATTTCATTGGATGCCTGACACGCTTCAATCGGCAAAAGCAATTGAAAGCTCTTCATCGCGATCAGCCAGGCTGCCGCACATCTCTCGTCCTCCTCCAGAACGCGGTCGGCCAGCTCCATTGACCGTCTGCCATCTTTGGTACGAAGCGCATCCTCCGCCTCTGAAAGAAGCCGCTTTCGCAGCTCTTTTTCTATTGCCGGCATTTAAGCGTTCTTAATGAAGCCGGCCACCGATTTTCCGCATTCCCGGCCCAAAACGATGGCGAGGCCTAAGGATACGCCGGGAATCGGCGTGAAATATTCGCTGCCGAACCGGCGGCCGCAGCAGTTGCCGGAGGCATACAGGCCGGGAATCGGATTCATATCTTTGTCCAGCACGTTCTGCTCTCCGTCCGTCAAAAGTCCGCCGCACGTTACCATGGAGGAGCCGATGGTCGGCGTCGTCTTGACCGCATAGAACGGCCCCTCGTTCACCGGGAACAAGACAGCCGCATCGCGGCCAAAATCCGTATCCACGCCGGCTTTGCACACTTCGTTGTAACGAGCCACCGCCGCGATGAAATTTTCGCGTACTGCGCCGGTTAATCCCAGATTATCCGCCAATTCCTCAATCGTATCTCCGACTATGTATTCCGGCGCCATCATCATCGGGCCGCCGGGGCCGCCGCCGGGACCACCGGCCGCCGTACTCTCTTCTTCGACCGGTTCTTCTGCATACGTTCCTTTATATTTTGCGTAAGCATCCTCCAGCTCCTTCTGAAAGCTCTCCAGATTTCCGTTCAGCGGCGACCATGCGCCGTGCTGCGGCACCAGGTGGCAGCGATAATCCGGGAAATTGGAGTCAAACACCACATAGAACGCATCCCGATTCATAAACAGCGAGGGACGTCCGCGATGCTCGATCGTACCGTAAAACTCATTGCAAAAACGCTTGCCGTTGTGATCCAGCCACAACGCCTGCGGCATCGTCGCCTGTACCGACGCGCTGGGCGAATAATGTTTCATGTTCATGCCCGGTACCGGCCATGTTTCCAGATGGCCGCCCGCCCAATACGCCATTTTGATGCCCTGGCCGTCGCTGTCCATCATGCAGCTCAAAGCATCGCCGTTTTTCTCGATAAAACAGCCCTTTAAATCCTGGTAAAAATACTCCATCATCTCCGCATCCGCGCCAAAACCGCCCGTCGCCAAAATGGCGGCCCTGCAGCGAATCTTGATAAATCCGGTCTCCGTCTGCGCTACCACGCCTGCCACCGCGCCGTTTTCCATAATCACATAGTGAGCGCTGGTGCCAAACATCACCTGCGCGCCGTGATCCGTCGCCACCTGACGGTTCAGCCCCTGGATACGCGTCTGGTTGCACTCTCCGTAAAAAGAGCAGACCGACGGCCAGAATTTCAGCATGCCGACTTGCCGCATCTGTCCCTCTGCTTCCGGGAAATAGGCCGTCGTCATGGTATCCAGATCTTCTTTCGTCAATTCTGACAGATACCAATCGGTCGTCTCCCCGGAATTCTGCGCGAATTTCATAATCAGCTCCTGATTCGCATAATTCTGCGAATTCAGCATCCAGTTCTGATAAAACTCCACCGGATCAATATAAGGTACGCCCCTCTCCTTTAAAATAGAAGCATTCAGCGCGCCGAACTCGTTTCCGACCGCCATATAATTCTCTTCCGGCCGCTTTTCGATCAGGATGGTCTTAATCCCCTGCTCCGCCAGTTCACGGCAAGAACAGATCCCGGCATAGCCGTGACCGCAGATCACGACATCTGTCTCGTATTCCGCTTCAAATTCCGTCACTTCTTCCGGCGGTGTCATCCACGACGTATGATCGGCGTTGCCTGCCGCCGGGGCAGCCGGCGTTTCCTTAGCCTGCGTCTCTGCCTGTGTTGCGGCCTGCGTTGTCGCAGCCTGCGTTTCTGCCTGTGTCACGGCCGCTGTCTGTGCCGCGGTTGTATCAGGAGCCGCCGTCTCCCCGGTTACCGATGTGTCGCTGCTGCAGGCCCCCAGAATACCGGCTGCCGCCAGTCCGGCCGCGCTGGCCGCCGCACCCTTTAAAAAATCTCTTCGGGAAATATGTTTCATAATAATCCCTGCTCCTCTCCTAGTTTTATCCATGTTTTCTGGACATTTTGGTACACTTCATCCTATCATTTACAAGGACAAAAAGAAACGGCCGGTGCAGAACTGGTCATCTGCCCGACCTGATTGGGAACAAGGAGAAAAAAGCGCCGCCTCTAAATTTCCGTTGAGCAGCATTGTCGTCGGTCGACGATACTATGGGTCAGTACGCTGCGTGCGGCAGATGATCCGCCCCGGTTCTGCCGAATGGCGCAGATACACCGCCAAATCCGTCGTATTCCAGGAGCGCACCCCTTCCAGGCAGCTCACCGCCCCCAGGCCAAATGCCAGACATTCCGTGCCCGCCCTCTCCAGCTGAAAGTAACGGCACTCCTTGCCCGAAAGCGCCCAATGCCCCGGCAGATACTCCCGCAGACCGCGCTCCTGCAAAAAACAGCCGCCTGCCTTTACAAGTTCCGTCCGTTCCGCCGCCTCCGCCAGCCGGCGGCGCGGGTTCTTCTGCAGCTCCTCCTCCTTCTCCCGCCATTCCCGCCATAAAGCGCTCTCTTTTTCCGGCCGCAGCGGATACAGCGAAATATGGCCGGCTCCGTAGGCAAGCACCGCCTGGAGACTTTCGGTCAGGGAGACCTTTGTCTGCCCCGGCAAGCCTGCGACCACGTCAAAACTCTGAGCAAAAGGACTTCCGTTTAGCACCATTTTCGTTACATCCATAGCCGCAGGATTCAAAAATCGTTCCAGGGCCTCCGACTCAAAGGGACTTTTTGTCACATACTCCACGCTGATCCGCGTTACCCCGCCTAAGTGGCAGGCCTTGCGCGTCTCCGCCCCCACCATGCCCGGATGCACTTTCAGCGTGATCTCCGCTTCTTCGGCAAAGGGAAACCAGCGGGGAAGCTGCCTGAGCAGCTCCCCCAGCTCTTCGTCCGCCATATGCCCGGCAATCCCGCCGCCGACCCAGACCGCCTGCACCTCATAATCCTCCATGCTTCCCGCCGAACTCTCCGCCTCGCGCCGCAGCGCCTGCAGATAGGCCCGGCGCTTCTCCAGGAGTGGCGGCAGCGCCGGCTTCAGACAATGCCGGCAGTGTACCGGACAAAAGGGTATATCCAGATATAAAAGCAGCGGTTTCTTTTTCATGTGCGTCTCCTGTATCCTCACGGCCGTTTTCTGCAGCCTGGTTTTTCGGTTGATTTCCCGTTTTCATCCGCTTTTTCGGCGGCCTTTTGCGGTTCTAAGCCTTTGTCGCCAGATACTCGCCCAGCAAAGCGCCAAAGACCGTGGCAAAACCGATACTGATACCGTTCATCGGCGCGGTGTACTGCAGCGGGAAACGGCCGCCGGAGGCATTACCGGTCGCATACAGCCCCGGGATCGGTTCAAAATCCTGATTCAGGCACTGTTGATTGCCGTCCACAAAAAGTCCGGCCAGAGTCACCAATACAATGTTGGCATTTCTCGTCAGTTTCTCCGCATAGAACGGGCCTTCGCTGATGCGGAACATCATATCCGCCGGTTTCGCGTAATCCTCGTCGCGGCCAGCCGCCGCATAGGCGTCATACGTCTTTACCGATTCCACAAAATTCGCGGCATACTCCCCTTCAAAGCCCAGGCAGACCGCCAGTTCCTCCAGCGTGTCGGCACAGAACACACCGTTCACGCCCTCGGCTCCCGCCGCCTGGATCTCCTTCAGCTTTTCGGCATATTCGTCCATCTTCGTCTCGGTGATATCGGAAGCATTAAAATGACCTAATGCCTGATTTTTAGCAAATTCACGCCAATGCCCCTCATCCCACACCTGGATAATCGCGCTGTCCATCGGCTGGCGGGCGCTCTGGCAGCCCGCTACAAACGGTACGCCAAAGGCTTCGTTGCAGTAGCGCTTGCCGTATTTATTGATCCAAAGACCGGCGGCCGCCCCAAAAAAGCCCATCGGCAGTGCCGAAGTCGCGCCGCCCATTGCCGCGCGCGGCCCCAGCTCCATTACCGCGCCGGCCCAGATACCCATGCGGTGACCGTAGCCGTCCCAGCCTGCGCCGGTTAAATCGCTGTACGGATTACACTCCTGCACCTCGGTACACAGCGAACGGTACATATCGGAGTTGGCGCTGAAATCACCGGTCGCCAGCACCACGCCCTTTTTCCCCAGGAAACGGTAATATTTGTCATCCGTCAAGTTTTTGGCAATTACGCCGCAGACCGTCTCGCCGTCTTTTATAAGCACCTGCGCGCTCATATTGTAGAACGCCTGGGAACCCGTACCGGAGGCAATCCCCTTTTGTACCGTGGCCTTACAGTATTCGCCGGAACTGGCAAAGCTGCCCGAGCCCAGGTTCAGACAGGCCGGATAAGTCATGAAATAGCCCTTCTTATAATTGTAGTCCGCGTTCGGATCGATCGTGTCGTTGCTGGTAATTGCCGTCACATCCTCGTAAAGTTCGGTAATCCAGTCCACAATCTCGCCATTGCGGTGCGCAAACTGGCGGATCAGATCCGGTTGTGCGCGCCCCGCGCTCTGCAGCTGGTAGCTGTCAATGAAATCCACCGGATCAAAATAGTCCTTCGCAATGCCTAGCACCTTCTCCTGCCACTCGGAATTAAAATGGCCCAGCTGGCCGCCAAACGAGGAAAAGCTCTCTTCTGCCTGCGAATCCAGCACAATACAGGAAAGCCCCTTCTCGCTCGCCATACGGAAACAATTGGCCCCCGAATAATTGGCGCCGACGATAACGACATCCGCCGAATATTCCTCGACAATCTCACTTTCGTCAATGACCGGCGGCTCCCCTACCCAGGTGCGGCGCATCGAATAGTACACGGTCTTTCCGTCCTCCCCCGTTACGCGAAACGGATCGGAGGCATCGATCAGCACTTCTTTTGTCTCCACGGCTCCCGAACCGCCCGGACCTCCGGGGCCCCCCGGGCCGCCTCCTTCTCCGCCGGGCGCCGCCCCGCTGCTCTCCATGGCTGTTTCCGGCATCGTCTCTGCCGGCGTACTCTCCGCCGCCCCAGTCGTCGCCGCCGCTGTCTCCGCTGCCGTCGTTGCCGCTTCCGCGCTGCTGCAGCCCCCCAGGATACCGGCCATCGCCACGCCGACCGCCCCGGCCGCCGTCCCCTTCAGAAAATCCCTGCGCGATATTGTTTTCATCGTTTTCTCCTTTCGTGCCTGTGATTTTTCCTAATCATAACGGCAGTCTCCGAAAAAAACAACATCCGCGGCAAGATTGGCCGCCTACTCGACAAAACCGGTCAGGCCAGCAAATCAAACAACGACATCTGATTGTTCCTTGGAATATCGCCGAACATCCCCATCGCCGCCATCTGGTCCATAATCGTCTTGCTGACCTTCGTGCGCTGATAAAAATCCTCCAGCGACAAAAACGCCCCGTCCTTGGCCGCCTCCACCACCGCGTCCGCCGCCTTGTCCCCCAGGCCTTCAATGCTGTTTAGAGCCGGCATAATCTTCCCGTCCACAATCTGGAAGTCCCTGGCCTGCGCCTGAAAGAGATCGATCGGCGTAAACTCATAGCCCCTAGCATACATTTCCTCCACAATCCGCATGTCCCTGAGCGTCGACTGCTCCTTGGGTGTAAGGCTGTCCAGGCGGCTTCGGTACTCCGCCAGGTGATATTTCAGCTTATCCTCGCCCTGGCACATCAACTCATACGAAAAGCCGGACGCACGGATGCTGAAAAACGCCGCATAATAAGCCAGCGGGTAGTAAATTTTGTAATACGCAATCCGCCAGGCCATCATAACATAGGCCGCCGCGTGGGCCTTGGGAAACATATATTTGATCTTATTACAGGAATCGATATACCACTGCGGTACGTCATGCTCCTGCATCGCCTTCTCCCAATCCGGTATCAGCCCCTTGCCTTTACGCACCTTTTCCATGATATCAAACGACAAGCTCGGCTCCATGCCCATCGAAATTAAATAGATCATGATATCGTCGCGCGTGCAGATCGCGGTCCGAATCGTAGCCGTTCCTTCCTTAATTAAAGTCTGCGCGTTGCCCAGCCACACGTCGGTGCCGTGCGCCAGCCCGGCGATGCGCACCAGGTCGGAAAAATATTTCGGCTGGGCGTCAATCAACATCTGCATGGCAAAATCCGTGCCAAACTCCGGGATTCCGAGAGCGCCCAGCTGACAGCCGCTGATATCCTCCGGCCGAATCCCCAGCGCTTCCGTGTTCATAAAAAGGCTCATCACCTCTTTGCTGTCGAGCGGAATCTCCTGCGCCCGAAATTCCGGCACCAGCGTTTCCAATTTGCGGATCATCGTCGGATCATCGTGTCCCAGTATATCGAGCTTTAGCAGGTTGTGATCGATCGAGTGGTAATCAAAATGGGTCGTCACGATGTCGGTCGTCATATCGTTGGCCGGATGCTGCACCGGCGTAAACGAAGCGATCTCCTCGCCGTAGGGAAGCACAATGATTCCGCCCGGGTGCTGTCCCGTTGTGCGGCGCACCCCCACGCAGCCCTGGGTAATGCGGTTGATCTCGCATTTACGCTTGCGCTTACCGCGTTCCTCATAATAGTTTTTCACAAACCCGTAGGCCGTCTTGTCCGCCAGCGTACCGATCGTGCCTGCGCGGAAGGTCTGCCCGGCCCCGAAGATAATCTCCGTATACTTATGCGCCTTTGGCTGGTATTCCCCGGAGAAGTTGAGATCAATGTCCGGCTCCTTATTCCCCTTAAAGCCCAGAAAGGTTTCAAACGGAATGTCAAACCCTTCCTTTTTTAAAGGGGTCTGGCAGTGCGGACAAAGCTTGTCCGGCATATCACAGCCGGCCATGCCGCCGAAGGCCTTTACCTCCTCGGAGTCAAAGTCACTGTAATGACAATTCGGACAATAATAATGCGGACTCAGCGGGTTTACCTCGGTGATGCCGGCCATCGTCGCCACAAACGACGAGCCGACCGAGCCGCGTGAGCCGACCAGATACCCGTCCTCGTTCGATTTCCACACCAGCTTCTGCGCAATGATATACATCACGGCAAAGCCGTTGGAGATAATCGAGTTCAGCTCCCGTTCCAGCCGTTCCAGAACAATCGACGGCAGTTCTTCTCCATAGATTTCATGGGCGCGGTTGTAGCAGATTTCCCGCAGCTGCTTATCGGAGTCGGCGATCACCGGCGGGCATTTGTCCGGCCGCACCGGGGCGATTTTTTCGCACATGTCGGCAATGTGGTTCGTATTCGCCACCACCACCTCATAGGCCTTATCGCTGCCCAGATAATCAAACTCCTTCAGCATTTCCTCGGTCGTCCGATAATAGAGCGGCGCCTGGTTGTCCGTATCCTTAAAACCTTTGCCCGCCATGATAATCTGGCGGTAAACCCCGTCCTCGGGATTCAAAAAATGCACGTCCCCGGTCGCTACCACCGGTTTTTTAAACTGCTCGCCGAGGGCAACGATCCGCCGGTTGAAATCCATCAAATCCTCCATGGTTTCGGCATTGCTCTTTCCGTCTCGCAGCATAAACTCATTGTTGCCTAAGGGCTGAATCTCCAGGTAGTCGTAAAAGCGCACAATCTTCGCCAGGTCCTCCTCCGAAGCCCCGTCCACGATCGCGCGAAACAACTCTCCCGCCTCGCAGGCCGATCCGATAATCAGCCCTTCCCGGTGCTTCGCCAGCAGGCTTTTAGGAATCCGCGGCTGTCTGGCAAAAAAGCGCAGGTGCGACAGAGACACCAATCGGTACAGGTTCGTGCGGCCGGTATCGTTCTTAGCCAAAATAATAATGTGGTGGCTTTTGAGCTTTTTCAGCGCGTCGTCGCTTAAATGGCTGAGCTGGTTGACCTGTTCCAGCGTCCGTACCTCCATCGTCTCCAGCTGCGCGCAAAAACGCAGGAAAATTTCCGCCGTCGTCTCCGCATCGTCCACAGCCCGATGATGATGCTCCAGCGAAATATTCAACGCTTTCGCCACCGTGTCCAGCTTGTAACGCGACAGCTGCGGCAGCAGCACGCGCGCCAGTCCCACCGTATCCACGTATGTATTGGCAAACGTAAGATTCAGAAGCTTTGCATTGTGCTCCATAAAGCCCATGTCAAAAGAAGCGTTGTGCGCCACCATCACCGCGTCCCCCGCAAAGGCAAGAAACTGCGGCAGCACCGTCTCGATCCCGGGACTTCCCATGACCATCGCGTCGTTGATATGCGTCAGCTTTTCAATTTCAAAGGGGATCGGCACGCTCGGATTGACGAAGGTCGAAAAACGGTCGATGATTTTTCCCTGCCGCACCTTTACGGCGCCGATTTCGATGATGCGGTTTTTCTGTGCGCTCAGTCCCGTGGTCTCGATATCAAAGACTACAAATTCATGTTCCATTGTCTGGCCGGCCGGCCGCGTCACGATCTCCTGCAAATCGTCGATCAGGTAGCCCTCCACCCCGTAAATCAGCTTGAAATCCTCCGCCGGGTTTACCGCGTGGTTAGCATCCGGAAACGCCTGGACACAGCCGTGATCGGTGATCGCCAGCGCCTTGTGACCAAACTTTTTCGCCTGCTTTATAATATCTTTGACATCCGATACGCCGTCCATGTCGCTCATTTTCGTATGGCAGTGAAGTTCCACGCGTTTGACTTCACTCACGTCGCGGCGCGGATCCTCGGTTTCCTCGCCGCGGCGGATGCCCTGCACGCTGGAGAGCGTCAGTTCGCCGTCAAATTTGTCCACGCTCGTCACGCCCTTTACCTTGAGGAAAGTCCCAAGCTTGATTATCGGCTCCAGTTCCCCGATGTACTCCGTGCGCACAAACATTTTTACGGTAATCGTATCGGTAAAATCCGTCAAGTCAAAAATCATCATATAATTGCCGCTTCGAAGCTCCCGCTTATCAAGCGTAATCACCTTGCCGTTGACCGCGATTTCGCCCATCTCGCCGATCACCGTATTGAGAACCGTCGCCTCATCGTCGAAATCCCTGCCCCAAAGCACATCCGGGTTATTCGGCTTATGGCGGAAGAAATCTCCCCGATCGCCAAATTTTCCCTTGGAAAAACCGCCGCGCCCGGCCGGTGCGTCGCCGGCGCGTTTTCCGGCCGCTGCCCCGGCCGCCTTTGCTCCTTTTTTCGCCGGACTGCTTATCTGTCCCGCAGAGGGGCCGCCGGCCGCCGCGCCAAAGGCCCGCCGCTGACCGCCGGCCGTCAGGCTGTCCCCGGAGACGCCTTTTGCCGCGGATTCCGGCCCGCCGGCTGACTCCTGCTCTTCTTTTGTCCCGTGCTGCGCGCCAAACGACGAACGGCGGATAATCTCCTGCGCCATCTCGTCGATCATCTGCTCGCGCTGGGTATTGGTCTGCGGCTCCGTATTTTTTTCATGCGAAAGCCGCACTTCGATTCCAAATCCGCAGCGCTCATTAAAAATCTTCTCCAGAATCTCTTTCAGCTCGCCCTCCCGCTCACGGGTCACAATATTATCCTTTAGTTCCAGCGACAAACGATTTTCTTCGACAAATTCCGCATGGGCATCCCGCAGGATATTGCAGAGGATCCGGCTGTAGCTGCGCAGTTCCAGCACAATGCTGTCATAATAAATTTCCCACAGCTTTTGCGGCGTATACTGCGCCGAAAGTTCAAATTTTTCGATGATTTTCACCGACATTCCGTAATCCGGGAACAGCTGGCGGCAGATCTGCCCCTCCAGGTGAAAAATGTTCTTTTTATGAATCAGCCGCGGGCTGACCAAGTAGATGCGGATGCGGTTTTGCTCCTTCACGACTTTGACCTTTTCAATCTCGGCCAGCGATAAAAGTTCGTGCAGTTCCTGCGAAAGTTCCAGCGTGGGAAGCGCGTCAAAAAACGGTTTGGACATCAAAAGTACCTCTCTTTACGGGGCAGCGGATTTATGCAAAAAGACCGCTCGATTGCATCGGTCCGATCATTAGCTCTAACATGTCTATTATAATCGATTTGAAGTAAAATTCAATGCAAAAGTAGGCGCGCGGAAAATACCCCCTGCTTTTTCCATTAAAAAAGGCGCCTCCCTGGCGCCGCACGTCAAAAACTCTTATCGGTCTGTTATATATTTCCTTATTTGTCAAATAATAATCAAATAAGCGTACTTTTTCCAAATCTTCCGGAGTCCCCCGCAAACATCACTCCTTCTTCCAGCCGTCCAGTTCCTCCTTCAGCGCTGTCAAAAGTTCCGCCTCCGGCACCTTGCGCAAGATCTCGCCCTTCTTAAACAGCAGGCCTTCGCCGTTTCCGCCGGCAATCCCCAAATCGGCTTCCCGCGCTTCGCCCGGCCCGTTGACGACACAACCCATGACCGCCACCTTGAGGTCAAGGTCATAGTCCGCCACCAGGTTCGCCGCCTGCGTTGCCAGGGAAATCAAATCGATCTGCGTCCGGCCGCAGGTCGGGCAGGAGACAATCTCCACGCCGCCTTTTCGCAGGCCAAGCGCCGCCAACAGCTTCCGCGCCGTCTTTACCTCCTCGATCTGGTCGCCGGTCAAGGACACACGGATCGTGTTGCCGATCCCCTGATAGAGGATTACACCCAGTCCCACGCTGGATTTGATGATACCGCCGGCCATCGGTCCGGCCTCCGTAATCCCTACATGCAGCGGATAGAGGGTCTTTTTTGCCATCAGCTCATAAGCCTTAATGCACATCATTACATCCGAGGATTTAATGCTTACAATGATGTCCTCAAGGCCAAAGGATTCCACCATATGTATCTTGTCCAACGCGCTCTCCACCAGGCCCTGGGCCGTCACACCGCCGTACTTTTCCAGCAGTTCTTTCTCCAGGGATCCGCTGTTTACGCCGATGCGGATCGGTACTCCATACTCCACGGCCTTTTCGACGACCGCGCGCACCCGCTCCGGGCTGCCGATATTGCCCGGGTTAATACGCACTTTATCCGCGCCGTTTTCAATGGCGGCAACTGCCAGCTTATAGTCGAAATGGATATCGGCTACCAACGGAATCCGAATCCTCTTTTTAATCGCGCGAAGCGCCTTTGCCGCTTCCAATGTCGGCACGGCACAGCGAATAATCTGGCAGCCGGCATTCACCAGATACTGAATCTGGGCCACGGTTGCCTCCACATCCTCCGTTCTCGTATTGGTCATCGACTGAATCGAAATCGGCGCATCGCCGCCGACCGGCACATTCCCTACCATTACCTGCTTTGTCAGGTCTCTGTACATAGTTTCTTCCTCCAATATCCACGGCCCGCTCCGTGCGGATTCGGCCGCGAAATACGGAAAACCGGTATCTGCTACCGCTTTCCGCGCGTAATTCTCAAAACTTTACGGCTGTGCATACGGACATGCTCATCCACACAGCTGCCGCCTGAGGCTTTCCTTCGTCATATCAGCTTGCGCACGTCGTTAAAAAGAAGGAAGCCCATCAATATCATCAGGCATACCAGGCCAATCGTGTGTACCATTCCTTCTTTCTCCCGGTCGATCGGCTTGCCGCGCACAATTTCCAGTACGATAAACACGGCGCGCCCGCCGTCCATCGCCGGGATCGGCAGCAGATTCACCACCCCTAAGTTGGCGCTTAAGAGGATGCAGAAATTCGCCAGTTCCAAAAAGACCGGATAGGCGCCGTATTCCTTTGTCTCGTCCACGATCGTATCCAGCGTATCGACAATCCCGACTGCCCCGGAAACATCGTTTACGCCCACCTGGCCGGTCACCAGCATCCGCAGGGAGGTCAAGGTGTAGCGAATCCAGTAGCGCACCTCGTTGGCGCTGTACTTTATCGTATCCCACACGCCGGCCGGGGTACGGCGGGTATTGTACTGAATACCGATCATGTAGGAATCCTGGTCGCGCACATACACCGGATCGATCGACACGGTGCTCTGTTTGCCGTCCCGCTCATACGTAAGTTCCAAATGCTCGCCCGGATGAAGCGCCAGGTACAGCTGTAAATCACGGTACACCGTAATTTTTTCATTGTTCAGCCGCACAATCCGGTCGCCGGCCTGCAATCCGGCCGCTTCGCAGGGCAGGTCCTCAATCACGCCGGAAATCACCGGATGGTCGACGCCCACGCTGCCGATCACGATCAGCGCCAGCAGCCAGGCAAAGATGAAGTTAAAGACCGGGCCGGCCAAAATCACCGACAGCCTTGCCCAGGGGCCTTTGGCATTGAAGGAATTATCCGGCCTGTCCTTACTGTCGTCCTCCAGTTCGCCGATCATCTGGCAGAAGCCGCCAAAGGGAACCAGCTTAATCGAGTAGCGTGTCTCTTTTCTCTTAAAATGCATCAGCGTCGGCCCCATGCCGATCGCAAACTCCGCTACGCCGATCCCGTTCTTCTTTGCCAGCAGAAAATGTCCCAGCTCATGGGAAAAAATCAACAGGCTGAATACCAGAATTGCCAAAACGATACTCAAGTCTTACCTCCTGTTTTCCAGCAATCGCTGTTAGTATACCCTTTTTTGGCTTTCTCAACCCCCGCCAAGCGCCGTAATTACCGCGTAGATCGCCGGCGCGACAAAAATCACGCTGTCAAAACGATCCAAAATCCCCCCATGACCGGGAATCAGCGTCCCAAAATCCTTGATTTCAAAATTTCGCTTGATGGCGGAAGCCGCCAGATCGCCCACCTGCGATCCGATCGAGCCGGCAAAACAGATCAGGGCACAGCCCACAACCGGAGAAAACGATGTAAATTCCATTCCCAGACGGGTCCCAAACACCGCGCCGAACACCGCGCCTAAAAGGGCCGCTCCCAACATCCCGCCGACCGCTCCTTCAACCGACTTCTTAGGGCTTAGCTTAGGCGTCATTTTGTGCCGGCCGCAGAGCATTCCCACACAATACGCGCAGGTATCGCAGCCCCACGAACTGATAAAAATCAGCAGCACCAAAAGCCCGCTCCCCATTGCCCGGATCCGCACCACATACGACAGCATCAGCGCCACATAGAACAAACCGAAAAACGGCGTGGCAATCTGCTCAAAACGATAACGCGGAAACGCCGCCACATAGACGGCCAGCAGTACGGTCAAATAGCCGGTAACAAAAAGCATATTCTCTGTCTGCGGCAGGAAATACAGGGCAGCGTACAGAAGTACCGCGGCCGCATACGAGACAAGCCCCGGCAGCTGCTTCTCCACTTTGCCGATCCGGTTCAGCTCATACAGCCCGATCAGCGATATCAGCCCAATTCCCGCTGCCGTCACCGCGCCGCCCGGCCATAAGACCAGGGTCGACACCGCCACAATCAGCGCACTGCTTCGCAAGCGAATCCAGAACATGGACGCTTTTCCTCCCTATCCTTTCGCGTCGCCGTAGCGGCGCTCTCTACTATTATACATCTCAATAGCCTTGACCAATTCCTCTTTCCGAAAATCCGGCCACAGCACATCGGTAAAGTAAAACTCCGAATAGGCCAGCTGCCACAAGAGGAAATTGGACAGCCGTTCTTCACCGCTGGTGCGGATCAGCAAATCCGGATCCGGTATACCGGCCGTATCTAAATAGGAAGAAATCCGTTCTTCCGACACCTCCGCCGCTGAAATTACGCCCGCCTGGCAGTCCGCAAGCATCCGCGTCACGCTGCGTCGGATTTCATCCCGGCTCCCGTAATTGACCGCGATCACGAACGTCATCCGCGTATTGTTTGCCGTCGTTGTCTCCAGCTTGTTGATTCCATCTATAATATCCGGGGCAAAACGGCTCCTTTCGCCGATCATTTTTACCCGCACGTTGTTTTCACCCGCAATTTTCAAAAGGCGCTTGGTGTAGTAGCGAAACAGCTGCATCAGCGCATCCACTTCCTCCTCCGAGCGCTTCCAGTTCTCCGTGGAAAAAGCGTACACCGTCAAATACTTAATGCCCAGCCGCGCCGCGTCCTCTACGGTCCGCTCCACCACTTTGCATCCTTCCACATGCCCCATCTTGCGGGGCAGGCCGCGTTTCTTTGCCCAGCGTCCGTTCCCATCCATTATAATGGCTACGTGCTTTGGCACTCTTACGTCATCCATGAAACCTCCCGGACATGCAGGAAGGCAGGTAGTCCCCTCCTGCCCCCCTTTTTTGATTTTTATGTCTACTTAAACCGTCATAATTTCCTTTGTTTTGTTTTCGACTTCCTTGTCCACCTTCTCGATAAACTTGTCCGTCATCTTCTGGATCTTCTCCTCCCCCAGCTTCTGATCGTCCTCGGTCAGCTCATTGGCTTTGTTCATCTTTTTAAAGGTATCGTTGGCATCGCGGCGGATATTGCGGATCGCCACTTTGGCCGCCTCGCCCTTTTTCTTAACGTCCTTTGAAAGATCCTTACGACGCTCCTCGGTCAGTTCCGGAAATACCAGGCGGATTACCCGTCCGTCGTTCGTCGGATTGATTCCCAGATCGGAGAGATTGATCGCCTTCTCGATCTCGCGGATCAGGTTCTTCTCCCACGGCTGAATCTGAATCATCCGCGGCTCAGGCACCGATACGTTCGCCACCTGCTGAATGCTGCTGGGCGTCCCGTAATAATCGACGCGGATCCGGTCTAACACCTTGGGATTTGCGCGTCCCGCACGGATCGAACCGAAATCCTCCCGCAGGGAATTCAGGGTTTTCTCCATTTTTTCCTCGTACATCATAATCTTTTCTTCCACTGCCTTCTCCTCCCAACTATACGGTCACAATCGTGCCGTTGATTCTGCCCTTGATGGCATTTGCGATACTGTTTTCTTCATTCAGCCCAAATACGGCCATCGGCATGTGATTTTCCATACAAAGGATCGACGCGGTCAGATCCACCACCGCCAGTTTTTTGGCTATCACCTCTTCGATGCTCACCGTATCGTATTTTTTCGCCTGCGGATTGACCCGGGGATCGCTGTCGTACACGCCGTCGATGGCTTTCGCCAGCAGGATCACATCCGCTTCCATTTCAATCGCCCGCAGCGCGACGCCGGTATCGGTGGAAAAATACGGGTGCCCGGTGCCGCCGGCAAAAAACACTACCTTGCCCTCCTGCCAGTACCGGCTCGCCTTATCCTTGGAAAACAATTCCGTCATATCGCCGCAGACAAAGGGCGTCAGCACCTCGGTCCGCATTCCTTCCGTCCGAAAAACCTCCGACACGTAAACCGCGTTCATCACCGTAGCCAGCATGCCGATCTGATCCGACTTGACACGATCGATTTCATTGCCGGTACGCCCGCGCCAGAAATTGCCGCCGCCAATGACGATGCCGACTTCGACGCCGCTTCTCACGGCCTCCTTCACCTGACCGGCCACATCCTGCACCACCGTAAGGTCAAAGCCTGTCCGATTCTCTCCGGCCAGCGCTTCGCCGCTTAATTTGAGTAATACCCGTCTTGCTTTTTCCATTCCGGTTTCTCCGTTTCGCTTCCTGCAAATACGCGCAGTTATTGTTATATTATAACACAGGGGGCGGAAGTTGTAAATGCATAAGACTTTTGTAAGAAAATTTTAAGATTATTCCGTTCCGCGTCCTGCCCAAAATCCCTCTTTGCGGCTCCGCTCTTCTTTCATTGCCTCTACAAATGGATAAGGAACGGACAAATCCCCGTATCCGACGCCTAAATCAAGCCCCTTTTTCATGGTTCCGTGGAAATCGCTGCCCCCGGAACGCAGGCAGCGGTATTCCTGTGCCAGGGATTCCGTTACGGCGCGCCACTCGTCGTCAAATTCGCAGTAAAGCGTCTCCAGGCCGTCCGCTCCCGCCTCCAGCAGCTTTCGGCAGACCTGAACGCAGTGTTCGGGCGAAGCCGGATCAATCTGGTGCAGATGAGCCACAAAAATCAAACCGCCGGCCTCGTGCGCCAGACGAATGCATTCCTCCGGCGGCAATACCTCCTTCTGCACATAGCCGGGTCCGCCCTTGCTTAAATACCGGCGCAGGGCTTCCTTTAAATCAGAAGCATATCCGCGGGCAATCAAAATCTGCGCGATATGCCCGCGCGCGATGACCTTGCCCGTACCCATGCGTTCCAGGTCCGCGCGGTCGATCCGAAACCCGGCGTCATGAAGCTTGTCCACCATTTTCAAATTGCGTTCCCTACGGCAGTCGGCCATTTCTTCCAACCGGTGGATTATTGCTTTATTTTTACAATTGAGAAAAAGAGAAATCATATGAACGTCGCATTCGTCCACGCGGGTTGAAAGCTCCACTCCCGGAATTACCTCAATCCCCAGGCGCGCGCCCTCGGCCACGGCTTCCTCCACGCCGGCCATCGTATCGTGGTCGGTTACGGCAACCGCCGCCAGTCCCTTTTCCCCGGCATATCGAATCAGCTCCGCAGGCGTATAGGAGCCGTCCGACGCCGTCGTATGCGCATGCAAGTCTACTGTTTTCATAAAAGCGTTCTTCACTCCTCTTGCGGTATTTCCTCTAGTTTATACGCATATCCTCTTTTTTGCAAGCAGATTTTCCTCTGTTTTTCCCAGGCCCGGACAGGGTTTTTGCACAATCGCTATTGGGTTTTTTCAGGCTTTACAAGCATTTTACACAAATACTGCTTGACCTTTTTATTGTTTCATGGTAGATTTAAAGAGTAATACATCACGTTTTGCAAGGCTATTTTTGCATTTGCAAACATTTCTCTCACTCTGAGAGACCCCATAAAAAGGAGGATACTGCATGAAACGATTTGTATCTCTGATGGCATGTGTGCTGCTGGTCTTTAGCCTGGCGGCATGTTCTTCCCCGTCGGAATCCCAAGGAAGCGGCAGCGATGCCGGCGGCGATAATGGTATTACCGGCAACCTTGTTCTTTATACATCCGAGCCCCAGGATCTGGTATCCGAAATGATCGCCGATTTTGAGGACAAATATCCCGGCGTACATGTTGATCTGTATCGTTCCGGCACCGGCGACGTCAAAACCAAGCTCACCACCGAGCTGGAGGCCGGCGGCACCGACGCCTGCATCGTATGGTTCGCTGATCTGGGATATATGTACGATCTGGACGATCAGGGGCTGATTCTCCATTACTCCCCCGCAAGCGTCGCCAATGTTCCCGATGATTATAAATATAACGACGGAATGGGACATGAAGTACGCGCAATCTATTCCGTGCTGGCCTACAACACCACCAAGATCAGCACGCCGCCCGCCGATTGGAACGACGTAACGACCGCCGACTATACCGGCAGCCTGGCTCTGGCCAATCCGTCCTACTCCGGCGGCGCCATGACTACGCTGGCCGTACACATCCAGAACGAAAGCCAGGTGGGCTGGAACTGGTATCAGGCTCTGGCCGACAACGATGTCAAGATGGAGCAGTCCAACGGTACTCTTTTGACCAAGGTATCTTCCGGCGAGTACAACGGCGTGGTCGTCGTAGATTACCTGCCGCGCAATGCCAAGAACGACGGTTCCCCTGTGGATTATGTATATCCGGCCTCCGGTTCCGTGCTGATTCCTACGCCGATCTGTCTGCTAAGCTCCATGCCCGAAGAGAGTGTAGAGGCCGCCAAAGCCTTCGTCGATTACATGTACGAGATCGAGACTCAGAAATTATTCGTCGAGCAGGGCTATGTACCGATCATCAGCGAAGCGGCAGAAGGGAGCGACGTTCCCACGATCGACGACATCAAGGTGCTGCCGATGGACGTCGAGTATATGAGGACAAATTCCAGCGACCTGCTGGCTAAGTTCTCCGAAATGTTTGGTACTCAGTAAAATAGTGTCGCTTTATCCGGACAGGAGCTGCGGATTTTGCCGGCTCCTGTCTTTCTCTTCATCCCACAGCCGCCCTACCACTGCGAAAGGATGTGATCCGAATATGCATAAGAACTCCTCTTCCGCCAAAAAAGGAAGCCTGGCCCCCACCGTCATCTGGTGGGCCGTTGTCGCCTTTCTGGCCCTGGCCGTCATCTACCCTTCCATCCGTTTGATTCTCAACAGCTTGAAGGTAGATGGAAGTTACGGCCTTGATAACTACATAACGATTTTTACCGATTCCAGTATTATCAAGAGCATGAAAAACTCCTTTATTGTTGTAATCCCGGCCACGGTCTTTTCGACGGTAATCGGCGTTTTCCTTTCCTGGGTGGTCGTGCGCACCAATGTGCCCGGAATTAAATACTGGCAGCGGCTTCTCTCGATTCCTTATTTTATTCCCCCTTTTATCGGGGCCATTGCCTGGACGTTTCTTTTGGGGCCGGTCGGCTATTTAAACAAATTTCTGATGTCCGTTTTTCATCTGGCCGAAGCTCCCTTTAATATCTACAGCCTGGGCGGCATGGTGTTTATTATGTCCATGTACCGTTATGCCGTATCTTTTATCGTTGTGCTGCCCACCATGCGGCGAATCTCTGCTTCCGTGGAGGAAGCGGCCCGGATTTCCGGCGCCTCTCCCTGGCGCACCCTGCGGGATATTACCCTGCCTCTCATTACCCCCTCGATCCTGGGGGCCATGCTTCTTACTTTTATGTTCATTCTGGCCGACTTCGGCGTCTCCTCCGTATTGGGAGCCCCGAACCAGATTCATTTGATGACGACGCAGATCTATTACCTGATCTGCAACTCCTCCATTCCGAATAATCTGCAGATTGCCTCGGCCTACTCGCTGTTTTTGTCGCTGTTCGGCATTCTCGGCCTGTGGGTGTACAACCGGGTCCTGCGTACCAATAAATTTGTCGTAGTCAGCGGCAAGAGCGCCGCCGTGGAGCGTACCCGCTTAAACCAGCCGGCCCGCTGGGGGCTCTTCGTCTTTTTGATGCTCTTTTTCCTTTTTACCACCTGCGCTCCGATTCTTGCCACCCTAGTTACATCTTTGACAAAAACCTACGGACTGCCGTTTGCCGCCGGCAATATTACGCTGCGCAATTTCGCACAGCTGGCAGAAATCCGCAACGTTGCCCGGGCCTTTAAAAACAGTGCTTTCCTGGCCGTTGTCTCGGGGCTGGTGATTACTCTTGTGACTATGATTATCTCCTACATTGCCATCCGCGGCGGCGTCCGCGGCATCCGGGGCGTCCGCTTCATGCAGCTGGTCGTCGTACTTCCCTATGCCGTCCCCGGCGTGATTATCGCCCTTGCAATGATCCTGGCATTCTCTCAGCCGCTGCCGCTTCTTGGCATCCGCCTGTACAATACGATCTGGATCCTGCTGATCGCGTACATCGCGCGTTTTATGAACCTGGGCTACAACAACATCTCCGGCGCCATCAGCCAGGTGGATGCCTCCCTGGAGGAGGCGGCCCGCATCTCCGGCGCGTCCCAGCTGCGGGCCTTCTGCGATGTGATGCTGCCGCTTCTCAAGGCCAGCCTGGTCAGCTCGTTCTTCCTCGTCGTCGCTCCGACTCTCTCTGAGCTGTCCTTGTCGTCCCTGCTCTGGTCCGTGGGCAACGAAACCATCGGCACCATCGTTTTTTCCGCCAAGGAGGAGGGACGGATTCTCCTGACCGCCGCGATTGCAATCGTACTGATTATACTGGTCGTAATTATTAACCTGGCTGTCAGCAGTCAGACTGACAAAGATTGATTAGGGGAGGTATGAAAAATGGGAAAATTATCCATCCGCAATTTGACGAAATCCTACGGCGATCACACCGTAGTCAACAAAGTAAATATCGAAGTCGAGGACAGTGAGCTTTTGACCATCGTCGGTCCCTCCGGCTGCGGCAAGACCACTATTTTACGCATGGTGGCCGGTTTTATTGAGCCGACCGGCGGCCAGATTTATCTGGACGCCCAGCTCTTAGTCGATGTGGAAAACCACGTAAGCCCCATTGTTCCCGAAAAGCGCAACATCGGCATGGTATTCCAGTCCTACGCGGTCTGGCCCCACATGAACGTGTTTGACAATGTCGCCTATCCCCTGAAACTGCGCAAGACCGCCAAGGATGTCATTCGAAGCGAGGTCATGCGGGTACTGAAAGTCGTCCATCTGGAAGGGCTGGAAAAGCGCATGGCGCACGAGCTCTCCGGCGGCCAGCAGCAGCGCGTGGCCTTGGCCCGCGCCCTGGTCATGAAGCCCCGCCTGCTTCTTCTGGACGAACCGTTGTCGAATCTGGACGCCGCCCTGCGCGAGGAGATGCGCGGAGAAATCAAGGAAATCCAGCGCACCGAACACATTACAATCATCAATGTCACCCACGACCAGATTGAAGCCATGACCATGTCCGACAAGGTAGCCGTCGTGCGCGGCGGCGTCCTGGAGCAATTTGCGCCGCCCTATGATCTGTACGAAACGCCGGTCAATACCTTTGTCGCCCGCTTCATCGGCTCGGCCAACATCCTGCCCGCCGCCAAAAAGCCGGGGACCGTCCCCGACGCCGACGGCATGATGGAAATCCTCGTCGCCGGCTGCTATCCGATGAAAGTCCCCTTTGTGGACAGTCCCAAGGAGAACGGCTTTGCCGCGGTACGCGCGCATCACATGGCCCCTTGCCCTGCTTCGCCCTTTACTGCCGCGATCCGACGCGTTTTATACCAGGGCCACCAGATTGAATACTATCTGGAAAAGCCCGGCTGTGAAATGTTCCGCCTTTTAACCGACGTAAGCTTCATCCAGCCGGAGGGCCGCGAAGTATCTTTGGGGATCCAGAAGGCGGTGTGGCTCGATGAATAACTTTACCTTCAAAATCAATATCCTTGGCTGGTGGGGCGCTTTTCCCCAGCCCGGCGGCGCCACCTGCGGCGTCCTTGTCACGACCAGCGAGGGAAAATTCCTCCTCGACTGCGGCGGCGGCGTCCTCTCCAAATATTTTGAGCACGCGAATTTAACCGAGCAGTTTCAGGGCGCCCTGCTCTCCCATCTGCATTACGATCACATGGGCGACGTGGGCTGTCTCTATTATGCGATCAACTATGCGCTGCGGGTCGGACTGCGCAGTACCAAACCCCAGATTTATGCGCCGGCCACGCCGGAAACCATGTGGGGCGCCGTCCAGTATCCATACTGTGAGACGCATATCCTCTGCGACGGGATGAAACTGCGCATGGCCGGGGCCGATATCACGGTCCGAAAAGTCAACCACACGATCGAATGCTACGCCTTCCGCATTGAAAAAAACGGCAAGGTCGTCGTATACTACACCGATACCACTTACGATGAAAGCCACTCCGATTTTTTGGCCGGCGCCGACCTGCTGATCTGCGAAGCTACCATCTCCATGGGCACCCGTCATACGATCGGCGCCGGGCATATGAGCGATATTGAAGCCGGACAAAGCGCTGCCAACGGCCGCGTAAAAAAACTTTGTCTCTTCCATCTGCCCAGCGACGGCGATATTCCCTTTATGCGGATCCGCGCCAGTTCCGCCTACGACGGGGAGATCTGCACGCCGGATATCTGTTCCGAATTTATCATCTGAATTTCTTATCAAAAGGGCCGCTGCAAGGCAGCGGTTCCTTTTTGTATTTTATCTAACGTCTTGCAGCCGCCCTTGTTTCTAAGGCTTTTTTCTTGTTTTCCCTTTCGGATTATTCCATGAGCGGCCTTCCAAAGGCCGCGGAAATATTTTTATGAACACGTTCATTTTAGTGTTGACAAAACCGGAGAGAGCGCGTATATTATAAATGAACATGTTCATAATAGAAACACGAAATACCTTCGGGTATACCATTACGCCCGAAAAACACGGGCAATCATAAGGAGAGGGGGAGTCGGATGCGAAGAAAAGATGATACCCTGCGCGATACGCTCTTGAACCTTGCCCGCAATATCGCAGATACGCAAGGGATCGATGCCGTTAATATCCGCGCGATCGCCCAGAGAGCCGGCATCGCGACCGGCACCATGTATAATTACTTCTCAAACAAAGAGGAAATTCTGCTTGCATTGACCGAAGAATATTGGAAGCAGACTTTGTTTGAAATGAGAACCGCAATTACCGCCGATTCGTTTTGCGGGCAGTTAAAACAAATTTTTGTTTTTTTGAGAGAACGAATTGACCAATCCGCGGGAAAACTCATGAATAGTCTCGGCGGCCTGGAAACACTGGGGCAGACGCGCATGGCCTCCATGCAGTCCGTACTGGAATCGTCTTTGCTTCAGCGCATGGAGCAGGATACGGCGATCCGGGACGATATTTGGAACGAACAATTTACCAAACAGCAATTTGCATGTTTTGTTACCGGAAATATGACAATGCTGTTAAAAGCGAAAGCGCCCATGACAGACCTCTGTTTCTTCATCGCAATCGTTCAAAAAATCATTTATTAAAAGAAAGGAAAAAACTATGCTACAGGCAATCGCAGAAACTGTTTTTGACATTTTTTATCTTGGCTTTGCTGTTATCGCCGGCCTTACTATGGTCGTCAGGGGAACGAATCCCCTGGTGCGAAAGGCCGGATTCATGGCCGCGCTGCTTGGCGCCGGGGATTCGTTTCATTTGATCCCCCGCGCCTATGCGCTTTGGACCACAGGTCTGGAAGCCAACGCGGCGTCGCTGGGGATTGGCAAATTTATCACTTCCATCACCATGACGATTTTCTATTTGATACTCTATTATATCTGGCGCGAGCGCAACGAGATCAAAGACCACGCCGGTCTTACAAAAGTCATGTGGGCACTGTCCCTTATACGGATTGCCCTTTGCCTGCTTCCGCAGAATCAGTGGCTTGCATACCGCCAGCCGCTTCTGTACGGAGTTCTGCGCAACATTCCCTTTGCTCTCATGGGAATTATCATTATCGCCGTCTTTTCGCAGGAGGTCCGGAAAACAAACGACAGCGTATTCCGCTTTATGCCCCTTGCGGTGGCATTATCGTTTGGCTTCTATCTGCCCGTCGTTTTGTTCAGCGCGACATTTCCGGCGGTCGGCGTGCTGATGATTCCGAAAACGCTTGCCTATGTCTGGATTGTCCTAATGGGATGGGAACTTTATAAAACACCTCAAACGTGTACCATGATGCCCTGAGAACACGGGCAAAAAGGAGGAAACACCGCAAACGTGTACCACGATGCCCTGAGAACACGGGCAAAGAAGGAGGAAATTACAATGTTAAAACGTTATGCAAATGCCGCGCTGGTCTATGCGGTTATGGCTATGATCTTTGGAGTATTTTACAGAGAGTTTACGAAATTCAGCCATTTCACAGGCACTACGAATCTGTCCGTCATGCACACACATTACTTTTTATTGGGTATGTTCTTTTTCTTCATACTCATGCTTGCCGAAAAATCCTTTTCTTTTTCCGGGCCGAATACGAAGAAAATTTTGATCGTTTATCACCTGGGCTTGAATATTACCGGACTTGGTTTTCTTATGAGAGGATTGACGCAGGTATGGGGCGCCGAACTGAGCTCCGGAATGGATGCTTCGATTTCCGGGATTGCCGGAATTGGTCATATTTTAACAGGAGTCAGCATCCTTCTTCTGCTGCTGCAAATCCGCAAAAAAGCAGTTTGATGAGAAGGTCTCATGCGCGGCCCTCCGGTCAACGAAAAGACCCGAGGGCCGCATTCTCGCACGGCAATCAATGACAAGACCTGAAGGCCTCACTCCCACACAGCGGTTTGGCATGTTCCGCCCGCGCGTCTTATTCCTCCGGCGGCATCGATTCGATACACTCCACCAGTGCATTGACCGCCGCCTCTTCATCTTCCCCCTCCGCCGAGACGATCACTTCATCCCCCAGGTTCAGACACAGCGCCAGTACAAACACGATCGATTTGGCATTGGCCTTTTTCATGGCATCGTCCGCGCGCTCCACAAAGACATGCGACTTAAACTGCGAAGCCACATGCGTAAAGCGATTCGCCGCCCGCCCATGGATCCCCAAACGATTTACAATTCTTGTTTTTCTGGTATGCACTCCTCTTCTCCTTTCTTTGCCGGCTCCGCTTTTTCCTCCCAGTCCGCCTGCCTACGGCACAATTCCTCCGCGCACATTTCATCGGTAATCAGCACATTGATAAAGCGGCCGCGGATCGCTCCGCGAATGGCCTCCGCCTTATATACGCCGCCGGCAATGCCGATCGCATAGGGAATATGCCTAAATTTGCCGGGTTCGATCCCAATGACCTGTTTATTGCCCGCAAAAACGCCCAGATCGCCGTTTTTATCAAACAGACGCATGCAGATGTCGCCGCAGATTTCCCGGCCGCGCAGCTGCTCCTTCATTTCCTCGGAATAATAGCCGCTCTTTAGGATCGTCGACTGCTCGTCTCCGGTGCCGATTCCGACCATCACTACGTCCAAATGGCTGTAGCGATCCATTACACGGCGCACGCTCTCTTCTTTCAAAAGTTCCCGCTTCGTCTGGCGGCGGGATACCATGGCCGGCGCATAAAGATGCAGCCCCTCCCCGCCGAAGGCTTTTGCCAGAAGTTCCACCACATTATTGGCATTCTGCGTAATGTCTACTTCTCCACCGCCGCCTACGAGCGGTACGAAGGTCAGCCCCTGAAACTGCCTGGTCGCATAGGGCGCGATATAGCGCAGGGATGTCCCCATCGCCACGCCGATCATATAGTGATCCTTTAAAATGGCTTTCAGATAGTTCGCCGCCGCCCGCCCCAGGGCATCCTTCTGCCGGCTTCCCTCCAGCGTATCCACCACGATGACTTCCTGCAGCTTAAAAGTCTTTTCCAGACGTCTCTCCAGCTGCGAATGGCTCCTCTCCTGCGGATCACATATGAGAATCTTCACGATTCCCTTCTGTCTGGCCCGCTGCAGAAGCTTTGCTACGGTAGGGCGCGAAAGATCCATCAGCCGAGCAATATCGCTCTGGCTGACATCCCGGTTGTAGTATAAATCGCATACCCGCAGCATCATTCGTTCATCGTTCACTATCTTTTTCATACTACTATATTATCTTATTCATTTGGCAAAGTCAATGGATTTTTTTCTGTTTTCCAGTGACTAAATTTGCTCTATTTTTTACATTTGCAAAAATATGCGCTCTAATCTGCCGTAACCGGACCAATCACCAGCTGATAGCCCAGCCGAACCTCGCGGGCGACCCCCTCCTTTTTGTCCACCAGGTCAAGGACCATGCGGGCCGCCAGCATGCCGCTGTCCTCGTAGTAATAGCGCACGGTCGGCGCCGGCGGCGTCATCACGCGCATCAGCGCGCTGTCGCCATGGCCGGTTACGAGAATCCGGCCCGCCGATCCGCCTTTTTGTTCTTTCAGATACTGTAAAACCCCGATTGCCATATTGTCGGCCGCGCAGAGCACCGCCTCCGCCTCCGGGCACATGTCAAACAGCTCCCGCGCCTTTTGAAAGCCGGATTCCACCGTAAAATCCGCCGTCACACAGCAGGCCGCTCTTTCGGAAAGCCCGGCCTCCAGAAGCGCCTCGCAATATCCCCGGTAGCGCTCCCGGCCGGCGGCCCGATCCTCCTGCATGGCCCTCATAAACGCCAGCCGCCGGCAGCCCTGTCCGATCACCCACTGTGTCATATCATACATGGACCGATAATCGTCGTGATACACGCAATAGCAGCCGTCCAGCCGCTGGCCGACGATCGCCAGCGGGATTGTCATCGCCTTTAGCTGCTTTATATGGCCGGGCGTAAAGATGGTGGCGGCCAGGATTACGCCGTCTACCTGCTTCTCGCCAAACACGCCCAGATATTCCAGTTCGCGGCCTGGGTCGTTCTGCGTATCCGCCAGCAGCATGCGATAGCCGCTTTGCTCCAGGACCGATAAAATTCCCGCTACGATGCGCCCGATCGGCTCGGAATCGATCCGCGGCACAATCACGCCGATCAGCTTCGTTTTGCGCGTGCGCAGCGTCTGAGCCTGCGCTGAGGGGCGGTAACCTGTCTCTTCTACTACTTTGCCGATCGCCGCCCGCTTTTGTTCGGACACATAGCCATTGTTAAAATATCGGGATACGGCGGCCGGCGACACGCCGGCCCGCTTTGCAATCTCGCCTATCGTCATAGCCTTCCTCCCTGTCTTTTCAGGATTCTTCCGCTTTCTTCAAATAGCAAAAACCGCAGGCCGGGATATCGACGCCGGCGGCCGCCCGTTCTTTTCCGGATATCAGGTCCACGTAGTCGCCGTCCGTCTCGTTGATCCAGGCAGTCCGGTCCTGCTCGCTGAAATTAAAGATTCCCAATATCTTTTCCCCCTCGTAATAGCGCCCGATGCACAGAAGGGCCGGATCCCATGTCTCCACGGTCCAGACATCGGCGCCGGAGACAAAGGCCTTCTCCATTTTGCGCAGCCGCTCCAGGCGGTCCAGCTGTGAAAACAGCCTCTCCTGTACGCTCCCGGGAGCAGAGATTTGTTTTACCAGCTCCCAGTTCATCGCACCCCGATGGATATAACGGGAATCCTCCGCTTTCTCCGGATCTTCTTTATAGGTATAATCGTTCACCTGGCCGACCTCGTCGCCGCCGTACAATACGGGAATTCCCGACTGCATAAACATATACGCGTGAAGCGTCACGTCCAGACGGATCGCCCGCTCCATGGCTTCCTCATCCTTCTCAAAGCCGGCCTTTTCGATCCCGCACATCGAAGCCGTCGTCCCGCAGAAGCGGGCATCGCCGCTCAAGGGATCGCTGTTGTAGAGTTCGCCGCGGCTGCTGCTTTGGCCGGCAAACCCCTGGAAATAATCGTTCAGATACTGCTTGTGCGCCCGCTCGTCGATCCCCTCCTTACGCAGCGTCCCATAATCCAGGCCCCAGCCGATATCGTCATGGCAGCGCAGATAATTCAGAAATACATATTCCTTCGGCAGGCCGCTCACAATATCCAGCTGACGCTTCAAAAGGCTTACATTGCGCGTCGCCACCGTGTGCCAGGTCGTCGCCATCGTCGTCACATTGTAAAGCATGTGGCATTCCGGTTTTTCAACCGTACCAAAATACGGGACCACCTTTTCCGGTTCCATCACCACCTCGCCTAACAGCAGCACCGACGGGCATACGATCTCGCAGATCATGCGCAGCATCCGCACAATTGTATGTACCTGCGGCAGGTTCCGGCATGAGGTCCCCAGCTCCTTCCAGATATACGGCACCGCGTCGATCCGCATGATGTCGATCCCCCGGTTCACCAGATAAAGAAAATTATATGTCATCTCGTTAAACACCCGCGGATTGGCATAATTTAAGTCCCACTGGTACGGATAAAAGGTGGTCATCACAAAATGTCCGATCTCCTCAAGCCAGGTAAAATTGCCCGGCGCTGTCGTCGGGAATACCTGGGGCACCGTCTCTTCATAACGGCGCGGCACTTCTTCATTGTCAAAGAAGAAATACCGGCTCATGTATTCCCCGTCGCCCTGGCGCGCTTTTACGGCCCACTCATGATCCTGCGAAGTATGATTCATCACAAAATCCATGCAGACGTTGATCTGTTTTTTGTGGCAGGCAGCTGTCAGGTGCTCCAAATCCTCCATCGTTCCCAGCTTTTCCTGCACTTTCCTGAAATCCGCGACCGCGTACCCGCCGTCCGAGCGGCCTTTGGGCGTATCCAGAAACGGCATCAGGTGAATGTAATTGACATGACACCGCTCCAGATACGAAAGCTTCTGCTCCACCCCCTGCAGATTCCCGGCAAAATTGTCGATATAAAACATCATCCCCAGCAGGTCGTTGCCCTTGTACCAATCCGGACATTGCTCGCGCTCTCTGTCCCGCTGTTTCAGCTGCGCGCCCCGCTGTTCATAAAAGTCACGCAGATTGGCGCACAGCTCCGTAAACATTGCCTCATTCCCGTACAGTTCCATGTACAGCCATTTCAACTCGTCTGCATGGCGCTCTAAGCGCACCTCAAAGCAGTCCTTTTCCTTTTGAGCCTTCTTCATTTCCCGATCTCCTCCTTTTTCCTTTCATTTTGGCCCGCCTTCCCGCTGCCGAAAGCCGCTTCACCGGCCGGACGCCGCGGCAGGCATAAAACGCCTCCCGATATGAAATCGTTTTCACTTTTAACTTTATCTTACCTCAGAGGAGCCTGCTTGTAAATCAGCATTTTCTACAATCCTCGCTTTTCTTTTTTGTTTATATTTATAAAATCGTTTTCATGTATTTTATTTGCCAGAAAATAGTCGATATATAAGTATAAAGAATTGCCGCAAAGGGGCATACGCTGTCCCGGAAACATAGCCCATAGTAAACAGAAAGGAGGGCACACGATACATGAAGATTACGAGTACGACCTGGCAGACAGAGGGAACCCTCCCCGCCAGACAGACGGCGGCGCCGGCGCCTGGTCCGTCAGCCGACGCAAAACCCGCACAGAAAGACAGCCGTCAGCCGCAGACCGACCGGCTGCTGCTCTCCTCCTCACAGCCGGAAAAGAGCGCGGAGGAGGAAGAAGAGTCCAAATTTTTGCGCTTTTTGCAGTCCCTGGAAAAATCCGGTCCTCAGTCCATGCTGAATGAGGCTTCACAGAAGGCGGATTCCAAAAATGATTTTAAGGTAAGTTCTTCCAGTAAAGGCGAATCGGTCGGACAGCTGGCCGCGCTTTTAGCGCGCGCCGAGACCCGGGTCGACGTACTGCAGGTCTCTTCCAAGGTCACGCGCGCCTTATTGGACCTGAAGATGGCCGCCGCCAATGCAAAGGGCGACGAAGCCAAGAAGCTGGCCCGCCAGATCAAGCGCTATGAAAAGCTGATGAAGCGAATCGACAAAAAATTGAAGCATCTTGCCAAAGAAGAACAGCTTGAATTGCGCAGGAAACGGGCTGTCAAGCAAATGGAATTTGAAAAAGAAGAAGAACTGCGGCAAGAACTGAAAAACAGACGTTCCAAACGCCGCAAAGACGAGAAAAATTACGCGGCCAAGGAGCTTGAGGAGGATCGAAAAGCCGCAGACGCCGAAATGGCGGCAGCCATGACCGGCGGCGGCGCGCCTGCGAACGATGCCCTCGCCTTTGCCGAGGGCGGTCTCGACCTCTCCGCCATCGGCGGCGACGCGGTTTCCTTCGATGCGCTCGGCTAACCGCGCCACCACGACGCATAGGACGACAGGCGGTCATAGAGGGCCGTCCCCTTGTTCACAATCCCGGCATTGAGCTGCCGAACCCGGTTTAGCAGCTCAATGCTGTCCGATATCACTTCAAACACTTCATCGCGGTCGCTTTCCTGTTCTGCCCAGCCGTCGCTGCGGCAGCGTTCCAGCACGATCCGATAACGCTCTTTTGCCCGCTCCACCGATTCCTCCCAGGATAGATACAGCTCCTCCATCGCATGCATACCGGTCCGCCGGCAGCCGTCACGGTCTTTCATCCGCAGGCGCAGGCAGGCCGCCAGAGAGTCGGCCGTTTCCTCGATCAGAAATCCGTTGCGGCCGTCGGTCACGCCCTCGGCCGCGCAGCTGCCGGCAATCAGCACGCTGGGCAGACCGCAGGCCGCGGCCTCCCTCACCACGATTCCGTTGGTATCAAAAGTGGACGGAAACAAAAACAAATCCGCCCGACTGAAAAAGGCCCGCAGTTTTTCCCGGTCATGGACCGCACCGGTAAAAAGGCACTTCTCTTCCAGTCCATGCTCCCGAATGCAGGATTCGATTTCGTCGCGGTCCATGCCGTCGCCGACAAAAATCATCTGAAAATCCAGCCCCTCCCGGCTCAGGCAGGCAAGGGCCTCCGCGATCAGGCGAAGCCCCTTGTACCACATCAGACGTCCCACGAACAAAAACACCGGCGCCTCCCGCCGAATCGAATACTCCTTGTCAAGCGCCTCGCAGGCCGCCGCATCCGCCGGCCCTTTGGGGAAATCCACGCCGTTTTCCATGACGCAGTAATCCCCCTCGTAGCCCAGGCTGCGCAAATTCTCCCCGGCGCCCTCGCTCACCACCCACACTTCGTCGCAGGCTTCAATATTTTTGACAATCATTTTGATGGCGGCCGACTGCAAGAGAGCCGGATGGATGTCGCGGGCAATGTCAATGTCAAACTTTGTGTGGTATGTGAGTACGATCGGCACTTCCACGGTCTTTCGCAGTGTCCGCGCCATCAGCGTAGACATAATCGGGCAATGGCTGTGAATGATATCGATCTGCTGCTCCTCCAGCTGCTTCAGCGCCGACGCACTGAAGGGATATCCGGTCCGGTATCCGACCAGCTTTGTGGTGTCGACGCTCCGGTAGCGCACCACCGGAAACGGGTATTCGTCCACCGCGCCCGGATAGTAGGGCGTGCCTACTACCGCATGGCCGGGCCCGCGCGTAAGAATCCCCGCATAATTGAGCACCGCGTTGGCTACGCCGTCGATCACCGGCGGAAACGAGTCGTTTAACAGGCATACGTTCAGTCCCTTTTCCATCATCCTGCTCTCTCCGGTTTATTCCACGATATTGACGACGCCTTCCCGGCGGGGCTTCACCGGCGTCTCCTTCGCAATATATCCCAAAGCCGCTGTGCCCCATACCAGCTGGCCGGCAGGCAGGCCCAGCTCGTCCAGGACCGCGCGCACCTTGGGCACGTCGCAGATATCCTTCAATTGGTTGATCCATACGGAACCAATCCCCAGGGAATGGGCGGCCAAAAAGATATTTTCCATCACACAGCCCGTATCCAGCTGCCCATGCGGATTCCCGCGCTCTGCTGCCACGAGAATAATCGTATCCGGACAATACATATCATACCCGTCCCGCTTCAGTGCTTCGCCGATGACGGCAGCCAGACGGCCGATCTTTTCCCGGCTGCGCACGACGGTAAAATGCCAGCTCTGCTGATTCTTGGCACTGGGGGCATATACCGCCGCTTCTATAATCTGTTTCAGCTCTTCCATCTCGATATGCCGGTCCGTAAACGCGCGGGTGCTCCGGCGGCTCAGAATCGCCTGCATTACTTCGTTCATACTTGCTGTCTCCTTCTGGCATGTTTTATTTTCCTTTTGCTTCCCCATTTTACCACAAAACCCCTGTGCTGTCACTTCCCATTTTTCCGCAAGCCGGACGAACAAACCGGCCGACGCCCGGCGGCGATATCGTGCGCTGAAAACCGGCGATTCTCCCCCGGTCGAAATTCTATACTTTTTCTTAACAAATGAAACCAAAACTTAACAGAATTGTAAATAATCCCTTCTTGTCTTACCTCCGATTCTTCTTTATAATGATCTTACACATGCAACGCTTCCTAACTATTAGAAAGGGCATACCATTATGAAGATGTTTACGATAGATTCCAAACGGACCCTCCTTCGAGGCGCCGCTGTTTTTTGTGCGGCTTCTTTCCTTTCCGCCTGTGCTCCGGCGCCGGCCGCCACTGCCGAAGCCCCTCTTGAAAGCACCTTTGCCGTCTCCGAAACCGTTTCCGCCTCCGAGACTGTTTCTGTCTCCGGCGCCCTCGACGCCTCCGCAGAAACGTCCGGCGCTTCGACCGCTGAGTCCACGGCTTTAGAGATTGTTTCCACGGAGGAAACCGTCGGTCTCTCCGAACTGATGGATGAAACAACGATTACAATTCAGAGCTATGACGGCGAAATCGGCGACTACAGTTTTTTTGCCTGCAACGAGACCCAGGTCTTTGGCGACTACTCCATTTACCAGGCCTCCTACGCGGACGAGGATTATCTCATGCTCTCGTACAACGGCGTCGCCCTCTTAGCCAAGGAGGACGGCAGCGACGCCAAGCTCTTTTACGACGGCAAACGGCTGGATCTGCCTTTTCCCTGCGATTTTAATATTGAATACAAATACATCGGCCTGTACGAGGGTGATTTCAGCGGCACGAAAGAGCGGCAGCTGGCCCTGATTATTCCCGTCGAAACCGGCAGCGGCATCAACATTGAAAGTCTCAAAGTAATCAATCTGGACACGATGTCCCTGCTCCCTCTCTACACGGACTCCGAGGAGTACGAGGAGAGCATCTACGCTCTCTTTGAAGGCCATTTTGCCGAAACCAACATGAACCGGGAATACTATCTGTTTGATTACGTGCAGTACGATGTCGTCGACGACCGGATCTTTGTCACCTACGGCGCCTGCGACGAGGACGATTTGTATTTAAGCTTCCTTTCCGGATTCCTGCATTTCCAGGACGGGACGCTTCTTCTGGATCCGGAAGTAAGTTTTCAGGACGAACCGTAACCGCTCTGCATCGTTAATTTTTTTTCTCTTGTCAGGCCACCCGCGCCGTGGTAGAATGGCTGTGGGTTCTCCCAAATATTATACATAAAGAGGAAAAAGCAATGCATTTAGCTCACATGTTACATGAATTTCTGACGCTGGCCGTTGAATTCGGCATTATCTTTTTTGAAGCCGTCGGCATCATCATCCTGATGCTCGCCGGAATCCGCGGTTTTTACTGTTTTATATGCCGCAAAAACCTGCGCCGCATCCACCTGGAACTGGCGCACGGCATGTCGATCGCTCTCGGCTTTATGCTGGGCGGCGAAATCCTGCGCACCGTCACCTCCAGCGGCTGGCAGACCAGCGTCAACATCGGCCTGTTGATTATTCTGCGCGCCTCGATGACTCTCCTGCTTCACTGGGAAGCCAAATCCGAAGAAAAAGAAATCGAGGAAGAAGAAGAAAAAGAGCGTCACAAGAGCGAACACTAAAGACACGGTGAAATACCGGGAGCCGCCATGGCCCCCGGCTTTTTTATTGACAACGGCCGCGCCTACCGCGGTTTCCTGTCCTGGCTTTTACTCCAGGTACATGCCAAAACGCTCTTCACAGATTCTGCGGATCTGCGCGCTCAAATCGTTCCCTTCCATACTTACGATCAGCCGGTCCAGGAAATGGTTCTCATACCACCGCCGCTTTTCCTCCCAGCGCTTCGGATTTGGAGCGCACGAAATACCCCTCCAGCGTCTCGATTATCTTGTATTCCTCATACCAGCCCGGCAGATAAGAAAGCGCCGCCGGCAGCGGTCGGAAATAAAACACCGAGGAATTGATCCGCCCTACCGCCGAGCGCTCCCGCCTTGTCAAGCTGTGCAGCGTCGTGACGTCGTTCTCGATCAAAAGCGTCAGCCGGCAGCGGGCCCGCGTCACGGCCGTGTAAAGCAGTTCCATCGACAAAAGCATACTCCGCTTTTTCGGGAGCACCAGATACACGATGTCAAACTCGCTGCCCTGCGCCTTGTGCACCGACAGCGCATAGGCCAGTTCCAAATTATCCAGCGGTTTTTCGTTGTACACCCGGCCCTTGTATTCGTTCCGCCCGTAATTTACGCCCAAATGCTCTTTTCCCCGAAAACATACCATAAAGCGCTGTAGCCGGCCCCAGGTATTTCTGTCAAGCGGATTGGGGTAGGCAAATCCCATATCGCCGTTGAAAACCTCGGTACGGCAAAGCCCTCTGGACTGAAAATTGTATGCCTTGATCGGCCGGGATCGGGGACGGTTCACCACCTGGATTACTTTATCATACAGAGCGATTCCGTCAATCCGGTCGCGCCCGGCATTGTGTCCGTTGAGCAGGGCCTGCAGCCGGGCGTTCAGGTGCTCGGTTCCCGAGGGTTCTGCACGAAACGGCGACAGCGCCTGCATACACGCAGGGTCTTTTCCTCCGTCCTCTCTTTTGCAAAGCTCGATCCATTTTCTCCCCAGATCCGCCCCGTCTGCCTGCGCCTGCAAATCGCGGATTAGTTCCCTCTTTAACAGAGCGTTCAAATCCTCGGGGCTGTTCCAGTAAAAGACGCGCAGGTCCTGGTCTACGTCCCCGCCCTCCTGGATTTTTTGCAGCAGTTCTTCTCTCTGTGCTTTGTCTGCGTCCCTGCTCTCTTGAATTTCCTGCAGCAGTTCTTCTCGCTGCTCTTTGTCTACATCGCCCCTGCACTGCTTTTCCTGAATCAGGAGGCCTGCCAGAGAAACAATCCCGTTTCCCGTTCCCGCCACCTTGTTTCCCAGCTGACGCACATTAAAGCGAAGCTCGCCCAGATTGTCCGGTTCCTCCTTGCGCAGCCACTCAATCGTATCCGCAAACACCTTGCCGCGGCCGATCGGCGGCAGCTGGTTCGGGTCGCCCACCAAGATCAAACGCTTGACGTTACTCCACTTGACTGCCCTAAACAGGGCCGCCATCAGCCCCAGGTCCACCATGGAGGTCTCGTCAATAATGATCGTGTGTATCTCCTTTTCCACACGGCCGCCGCTTCTCTTAAAACTCATGTTCTCATTCAGCCAGCCGCCGGCGGCTAACAGCGAATGAATCGTCCCGGCCGGGCAGCCTGTTTTCTCGCGAATCCGCTCGGCGGCCTTGCCCGTAGGCGCCAGCAGACAAATGCCGGCTCCCTCGCCGTCAATCCGTTGAATCTGCTCCATCAGCGCCCGTATGAGCGTCGTCTTGCCGGTCCCGGCCGCACCGGACAGTACGCAGAGATTGCGCCGAAACAGGCGGGCACAAATTTCAGCCTGGTCTTTGATCGCCTCCTGATACTCGCTCTCCCCGGCCAGGGGGCTGTCCTCCTGATACAAGGCCCGATAAAAATGGTCGGCTGTCACAGGCTGGCGAAAGACAATCGCCGGCCGGCGCGCCAGCCCTTTAAGCGTCCGGCCAATCAGCTGTTCATCCTCAAACACCTCGTTCAAGTACAGGTACAATCCACGATCGGCGTCTCTTCGCAGCGTCACCGCCTCCGAAAGAAACGCTTCGTCCACTTCAAAATACCGCTCTGTAAAACGATTCTTCCGCCATTCACGCAGGGATAAAGCCCGGTCATTGACCAGATTCAGCACCCGCCCGGCCGGTGTAAACGAATGAGAATTGTCCCATTTGAGGGCATCCACGCACAGCGCCCGAAAGCGTTCGGCCGAATTGGCCGCTGAAAGCGGTTCGATACCATATTCCGGCGAGGGAAGCGCACCGTTGTCAATCTGATAAAAGGAGATTTGGTCGTCCTCATTTGTCCCAATATACTGCTCACAGAGGATATAGGGATTTTCAAGAATCTTTTCACACTGCGAGTAAAGCGCGCCGCTCTCCCCCTCGACCGTGATCCGCTCCATCTGCGCTACCGTCAGATGAAAGCGCGGCAACACCTCCAGTAAAAGCGTCTCCCGCTCCTGTCCCAGCAGACGAAGCTGCCGCTCGATGGTCCGATCCGCCCGAAGCTTCTTTCGGATCTCCCGGTACGCCTCCACACTGCGGCCCTGCCGGCTGGCGGCCCGATATTCTTCCGCCAGCTGCGGCTTTTTTAAGACCTGCAGCACCTGCGGAAATCCCGGATAGGCCCCGCGCTCCTTCCAAAGATCATTAAAAAGGCCGATCAGCCAGGCTCTGCGTTCCGTCCAATTCTGCGTCGTATCCTTTTCTTCGATCAGAACTTCGACGATCCGAATCAGGTTCTCGACGATATTCACCATATCGTCGTCCGGAATCTCCCGCGTCGCGTACTTAAAAAGGCGCGGATTCACGGGCCGGTAAAGGATTCGTTCCAAGATCTGCGGCCGGTCCATATAATTCTCATAGGGAATGTGAAATCCCTCCTCCGGGTAGTTTGAAGTCAGTGTCCGCTGCCACACCAGCCCGTCCGCGTAATATTTGCGTTCCCTTTCATCCAGTCCATCATAAAAGAGAAATTCCCCCGGCGGCTCTTTCAGACGGGAAATCCCCACAACCACATAGGTCTGTTCTTCGTCGCTGCTAAAAGGATTGCTGTAATTGGCATAATACACGAGCAGCGACCGGCCGGCGGTCAGCCTGGAAAAATAGCGATCCGCATTGGCTTTGCGGCCCTCATTGTCATATTTATGTCCATCCGGGCCGGCGTCGGTCACCGCATCGGTATACATCCCCTCATAATTCCAGGTGCAGACCGTGGCCGGCAAAATCTCAATCCGTTTGGGAGACGCCTTTTTAAACCAGCTGGGCGCGTCTACCATGCAATACGTCGCCTCCTGTCCAAAGGCATTGCAACTTAACGCACAGGGCGGCGGCGGTGTCATGTCCGAGCAGGGACGCCCTGCCAGCCGACATTCCTTTTCCTCCTCTTTTCTTGATTCGATCATATCTCCCATATAGGAATAGCGGCCCCCACAATATACGTTTGCCTTGGGATCCCGGCAAATGTGACCGTTCCAGCCATCTGCGTGCCAGGCCAGACGAACGCTGATATTTACTGCCATATATACTCTCCTCCCGTATGCCGTCTGAAAGCAAGCCAAAATGTATGGCCTTCTCTTCGTTCTTTTGCAGATTGTTAAATGATTATAATCAGTTTATCATATCAAGGCAAAATTTTCCATGCCTTTTTCCCTTCGAACGTTTTTAAATTTCCGATATACCATTGACATTTAAAGTACTGTGTAGTACGATATACTATAGAGTGTTGAAGAGGTACGCCTGCTTTTTAAACGTGCCAGGGAAGGAGGAATTGTTTTTGGATATTGAGGAATGGAAATCACAAATCAAACGCGGAACGCTGGAATTTTGTATTCTGCAGATGATTGACGGCCAGTCTTTATACGGCTATGAAATCATCAGCCGTCTGGAAGTGTGGCCGATTCTGGCTGCCAGGGAAAGCACCATTTATCCACTGCTGCGGCGTCTTTTAAAGGAAGGCTTCCTGTCCTCCTACTGGCAGGAAACCACGGAAGGTCTGCCGCCGCGCAAATATTATACGATTACGGAGCATGGCCGCGCCTACCTTAAAGCCATGTCCTGCGAATGGGAAAATCTGTTAGCCGCCGTGTCGGCCGTAAAAGACACGCCCTGTGGGCGCACGAAAGGAGAGATGATCGATGGATCCGATACTGACTGAATATCTGAACAGCGTTGACCGCTATTTAAAACCGCTCCCGGCCTGCGAGAGAGCCGATATTATAAAAGAAATCCAGAGCGAAATGCTGGAGCTAAGCGGCGCTCAAAATCTGAGTTCCTCCCAGATTCTTGAACGTCTCGGCGAACCGAAGGCGCTCGCCCAGGCTTATTTAGGCGATGCGATTACCGCCACCGAGCGTTTCAGCTGGAAAAAATGCCGGGCACTGATCGCCTTTTACAGCCTGGCCGGTTTCGGCGGACTCTTCGTACTGCCCTTTTTAAGCGTACTCTCCATCACTCTGATGGTCACCGCTGTCATCGCTCCCCTGGCCGGGCTTACGAAATTTGCCGGCGCTGTCCTGGGGTTTGAAACGCCTTATGTCGTGCTGCAGATCGGCAGCTACTCCCCCTCGCCAATCGCCGCCTTGCCGATCAGCCTAATTATGGGCCTGCTTTTGTTCCTTGCCGGCAAAGGCATGTGGAATGCCATGCTGCAGTATATCCACTTTGTGGGGAAAACACATAAAACGATTGTTTGATCTCATTTTCCAAAAAAAGTGTAAAGCTTTTATCCTTTTGGTTAAAAGCCTTACACTTTTTAATTCCGCTCCTGACTGCATTCGATCATTCTTTGATCTCGTCAATATCCGTCAAGTTTACGCCTGAAACATTGAGCAGCGCTTTGATCGTAAGATACTCCTTCTTTAGCTTTGCATATGTCTCAACAGCATTTTCTTTTTTGGCTAATACCATGTACTCCTGGATTTTTTTAAAATCATCCAGCGCCGCTTTTGTTACTTCCATACCTGTTGGCATATCATCACCTGCTTTCTCAAGCCAAATACATATGGTTGCTGTCTTTATTATAGCAATCAACGAAAAAAGTGTAAAGCTTTAAATTAGAATAATTGCCCCTTTCAAATAAACAAGGACAACTTCTCTTTAAAAACACAGGTCCCGGCAGGTTTTTACGCCTGCCGGGACCCTTCTATTCTCGCATCCCTGACCAAACGGCCAGCTGTATTTTACTCTTCGGCTCCGTACAGCGCCACCAGCTTCTGCAGGTGCGCATACTTCTCCTTCGCCAGCTGCTCGGACTTGGCAAACAATGCCTCGGCCTTGGCCGGGTTGGAGCGGGCCAGCGAGTTGTAACGGACTTCGCCGTTTAAGAACGCCTGGTAGTTCTCCATGTTCGGAGCCTTGGAATCCAGGATAAACGCGTTCTTGCCCTCGGCCGCCAGACGAGGATCGTAGCGGAAGCAATGCCAGTAACCGGCCTGTACCGCTTCCTTCTCCTCGGTCTGCGCCTTGCTCATGCCCTTCTTGATACCATGGTTGATACAAGGGGCATAGGCAATGATGATCGAAGGGCCCGGATAGCTCTCGGCCTCTACGAAGGCCTTGATGCACTGGTTCATATCGGCGCCCTGGGCGATCTGCGCCACGTATAC
This sequence comes from Lachnospiraceae bacterium, assembly GCA_022793375.1. GTDB lineage: Bacteria > Bacillota > Clostridia > Lachnospirales > Lachnospiraceae > RGIG7193. The sequence goes on along the minus strand of JAAWCS010000016.1, from coordinate 69,669 downwards.
GTAGCCGTAGCTCATGGCGATGGCCGCCAGGTCTTTCTTCTTCACTTCCTTGCCGCCGGCCGCGAACTGCGCCACCGCGCCGACATTCGTCGCCTTGGAGGACTGGCCGCCGGTGTTGGAGTACACCTCGGTATCGAATACCAGGATATTGATGTCCTGGCCGGAGGCGATCACATGATCCAGGCCGCCGAAGCCGATGTCATAAGCCCAGCCGTCGCCGCCCAGGATCCACTGGGACTTCTTGGCCAGGAAATCTTTCTGCTTTAAAATCTCCTTTGCGTGCTCGCAGCCGCAGGCCTCCAGAGCCGCTACCAGCTTGTCGGTAGCCGCGCCGTTGAGCGCGCCGACCTCGTAGGTGTCAAGCCACTCTTTGGCTGCCGCCTTGACCGCCTCGTTCTCGCCGCTCTCGGCGATCTTTTCTAACTTGGCTTTCAGACCGGAACGAACCGCGTTCTGCGCCAGCTTCATGCCGTAGCCAAACTCAGCCGCATCCTCGAACAGGGAGTTCGACCAGGCCGGGCCCTGTCCCTTGGAGTTCGTCGTGTAAGGCGTGGACGGCGAGGAATTGCCCCAGATCGAGGAGCAGCCGGTCGCATTCGCGATGTAGGCGCGGTCGCCGAACAGCTGGGTCATCAGCTTCGCATACGGGGTTTCGCCGCAGCCGGCGCAGGCGCCGGAGAACTCTAACAGGGGCTGCTTGAACTGGCTGCCCTTGACCGTCGTCTCCTTGAATTTCTCCAGGACCTCCGGCTTCACTTCCTGCTTCACGCCGAAATCAAAGACTTCCTGCTGCGCCAGATTCTCTTCAAAGTTCTGCATGGTCAGAGCCTTCTCGCCCTTCTTGCCGGGACATACGTTAGCACAGCTGCCGCAGCCCGTGCAGTCCAGAGAAGAAATGGACATGGTGAAGTAGTAGCCGGGCATACCCATCATCGGCAGCTTCTTCATGCCGGCCGGCGCCTTCGCCGCTTCCTCCTCGGTGGTAACCACCGGACGGATAACCGCGTGCGGGCAGACATAAGAGCAGAAGTTACACTGGATACAATTATCGGGATTCCACACCGGCACGTCGGTCGCAATGCCGCGCTTCTCATACGCGGAGGTACCGGAGGGAGTGTTTCCATCCACGTACTCGTTGAACGCGGAAACCGGCAGCTTGTTGCCTTCCTGGCCGTTGACCGCTCTCTGGATGTTGGCCGCAAAACGTCCGGCCGCTGTGCTTTCGTCGATCGCGCCCTCGCCCAGCTCTTCGTCCGCGCAGTCTTTCCAGCTCTCGGGCACCTGAATCTCCACGATCCGCTGTGCGCCGGCGTCGATGGCGTCGTAGTTCATCTTAACGATGTCGTCGCCCTTCTTGCCGTAGGTGGCCTTGGCAGCTTTCTTCATCAGGTCAAGCGCTTCCTGCTCGGGGATGATGTTCGCCAGCTTGAAGAACGCGGACTGCAGGATCGTGTTGATCCTCTTGCCCAGGCCGATCTCCTTGCCGATGCTGATGCCGTCGATCGTGTAGACCTTGATCTCATTCTCGGCAATGTATCTCTTGGCCTGGCCGGGCAGATGCTTCTCCAGCTCCTTAGGCGTCCAGGAGCAGTTTAACAGGAAGGTGCCGCCCTTCTTGATATCCTGCACCATGTTGTACTTGCGCACATAGGCCGGGCAGTGGCAGGCGACAAAGTTCGCCTTGGAAATCAAGTAGGTGGACTTGATCTTATCCTTGCCGAAACGCAGGTGGGAAATCGTCACGCCGCCGGATTTCTTGGAGTCGTAGTCAAAGTATGCCTGCGCATACATATCGGTGTTGTCGCCGATGATCTTGATCGAGTTCTTGTTGGCGCCGACGGTGCCGTCCGCACCCAAGCCCCAGAACTTGCAGCTGATGATCGACTCGGGCGTGGTGTTCGGATCCTCGCCCATGGGAAGGCTCAGATGCGTCACATCGTCCACGATACCCACCGTAAATACCTTCTTCTCGGTGTTGTTGAATACGGCAATGATGTGGCCGGGCGTCGTGTTCTTGGAGCCTAAGCCGTAGCGGCCCAGGAATACCGGCACGCTGTCAAACTTGCTGCCCTTTAAGGCGGCTACCACATCCAGGTACAGAGGCTCGCCCTGCGCGCCCGGCTCCTTGGTGCGGTCTAATACGCTGATCTGCTTTACGCTCTCAGGGATCACATCGATCAGGTGCTTGGCACTGAACGGACGGTACAGGCGTACCTTGATAAGGCCGACCTTGTCGCCTCTGGCTACCATGTAATCCACGGTCTCATCGATGGTCTCGCACACGGAGCCCATGGCGACGATGATGTGCTCGGCGTCAGGAGCGCCGTAGTAGTTGAACGGCTTGTAATCCGTGCCGATCTTGGCATTCACTTTGTTCATGTACTCTTCTACGATGCCGGGCATGGCGTCATAGTAAGGATTGCAGGCCTCTCTGGCCTGGAAGAAAATATCCGGGTTCTGTGCGGAACCGTTCTCGCGGGGATGGTTCGGATTGAGCGCGTTCGCACGGAAAGCGTCGATCGCGTCCATGTCGACCATATCCTTCAAATCCTCGTAATCCCAGGTCTCGACCTTCTGGATCTCATGGGAGGTGCGGAAGCCGTCAAAGAAGTTAATAAACGGCAGCTTGCCCTTGATCGCGGCGCAGTGAGCGACCGGCGTCAAGTCCATTACCTCCTGTACGCTGGATTCACACAGCATGGCGGCGCCCGTCTGGCGGCAGGCATACACGTCGGAATGGTCGCCGAAGATCGAAAGCGCATGGCTGGCGATCGCGCGGGCCGATACGTTGAACACGCCCGGCAGCTGCTCGCCGGCAATCTTGTATAAATTGGGAATCATTAAAAGCAGGCCCTGGGACGCCGTGAAGGTCGTAGTCAGAGCACCTGCGGTCAGAGAGCCGTGTACGGCGCCGGCCGCGCCGGCTTCGGACTGCATCTCGGTCACCTGTACGGTCTGACCGAAGATATTCTCTCTTCCCTGCGTAGCCCACTCATCCGTAGCTTCCGCCATAACGGACGAAGGGGTGATGGGGTAGATGGCAGCCACGTCTGAATACGCATATGATACATGCGCGGCGGCGTGGTTGCCATCCATGGATTTCATTTTTCTGCCCATAAAGTTTGTTCCTCCTATGGTAATTTTGGTTTACACCGCTAACCCTCATTATACATGCATTGTATCCGGCTTGTCAAATGCGTATTGCAAAAAAAACAATAACCTGCAACAATTTTCATAACGAAATCGCGAGTGTCAGCTTTCGATCTCCCGCAGGCGTTCCACAATGGTGCGGCGGTTTACACAACGGTACATCCACAGAGGAATCAAAATCCCCAGAAGCAGAAACAGCGGTATTACCATTAAAACCGGCAGGACGGTAAACCGATAGGTGAAGAACCAAAAGGCGGAGCAGAGGGATCCCGCCAGCGGTCCCAGCGCGGCGCTCAGGACCAGGGCAAGGGCGGCGGACAGCATCGTGTAGTACAGCCCTTCGTACACCAGCATGGTATTCATCTGCTTTCCGGTCATGCCCACAGCCTGGAGCATTGCCAGCTCCCGCTTTCTAGCAAGTATGCCCGTCAGCACGGCGTTGATGAAGTTGAGCACGCCCACCAGGCCGATAATCCCTGCCAGTGTGCCGCCCATGGTCAGAAACATATTTCGAAAACTCTCAAACTCGGCCGCCTTGCTCTGTTTGCTCTCATAGTCGCAGGCAGGCTGGAAGAACTCCGTGTATTCCTTTAAAAAGTCCTCCATAGCGGCATTCGACTCCCCGGCAGTGTTAAAAGCGTAGATCATGACAGAATTCATGCCGGTATCCTGCCTAAACAGCTCCGCTCCCATCGCCAGTTCGCTGGCTCCCAGGGTGGAGTAGCGGTAGGTGAGGGCGCTGGGGATCGAGATCCGGGCACAGACCGTGTACTCTTTTTCCTCATAGACCTTGGCCCGGGGAGCATAGTTCGCTTCCCCCCGTTCCCAGCGGGCTTCTGCCTCATCCGCGGAATAGACGGCGGCTTCATCGTGGTCCTCCTATCAAGTGTTCCTTTAACAGCGCATATTTTCCTCATCCGTTGTCCGACACCGCATGCAGCACCTGTTCGACCTCAAACCGGCCGTCCGCATAAGCGACAATCACGGCCGTCGCGTTGAAAAAGAACGTAAATTCCGGGAACCGCTCTTTCAGGCTCTCGCCCGCAATATGATGCAGAAGCAGGTTCAGCGACGCCCCGTGGCCGGCCAGCAGGATCGTCTTTTCCTCCCCGCCCAAAAGCGTCTGCAAAAATTCCGTCTCCCGCCGCACCACATCCTCGCAGTCCTCGCCGCCGAAGTTCCGATAACCGATCCCCATGCGCGGCCCGCCCGGCGATGCGATCGCCAGGCGCGTCGCATTTGCGGAACCTTCAAAGTATCCAAAATTGATTTCCTTCAGGCGCTTTTCCCGACGCACCGGTATGTTCCGGCCCTCCAGGAGGATCTCGGCCGTATCGCAGGCCCGCTCGCTGGTCGAGCTGTAAGCCTCGTCAATCGGCACGCCGGCCAGCCGATCCCGCGTGATCTGTACCTGCTTTACTCCCTTTTGGGTCAGCGGCGAATCACACCATCCCTGTGTCAGCCCCAGCTGATTGAAAAGGGTTTCTCCGTGACGCACTAAAATGAATTTCATCTTGCTGCTCCTTTTTGCGCTTTTGTATTCGATCCATATAACTATAGCGAAAATTCCGCAAAGAATCAATGTCTTCTACAGGTTTTTAAACTGCGCCTGGTACAGGTTATAGTATTGTCCTTTCTTTGCCAGCAATTCCTGGTGCGTTCCCTCCTCGAGAATCGACTGGTGGTCGACGACAAAGATTCGATCCGCCTTTTTGATGGTAGACAGACGATGGGCAATGACAAACGATGTCCGGCCGGCCAAAAGCGCCGCAATGCCCCGCTGCACCATCAACTCCGTATGCGTGTCAATGCTGGAGGTCGCTTCATCCAAAATCAGGATACGCGGTTTGCTTACCAGCGTCCGCGCAAAAGCCAGCAGCTGTCTTTGTCCTACGGAGAGACCGCCGCCGCCCTGCAGCTCGGTATCGTAGCCCTTTTCCAGCTTGCTGATAAAATCGTGCGCTCCCACGGCCTTGGCCGCCCAGACGATCTCCTCCTCGGACGCGTCCAGTTTTCCGTAAGAAATATTGTCGCGGACCGTGCCTGAGAACAGGAAATTCTCCTGCGTCATAATTCCCATCTGGCTTCGCAGGCTGTGCAGCGTCACCTCGTTCACCGGATGGCCGTCGATGCGGATCGTCCCCGCTTTCGCGTCATAAAAACGGCTGATCAGGTTGATGATCGTCGTCTTGCCCGCGCCCGTCGGCCCTACCAGCGCAATCGTCTCCCCGGGTTTGATGTCAAAGTTAATATCCACGATTACATCCCGCTCCGGCTCGTCGGGATAGGCGAAGGTCACATGGTCAAACTCTACCTGGCCCTCAATCGGCGGCAGTTCATACGCGTCCTCACGGTCGGTCAGTTCCGGTTCCGTGTCCAGGATATCAAAGATCCGCTCCGCGCTTGATATGTTGTTGACAATCTTGTTGTAGAGACTTGCCAGGTTGCGGATCGGACTCCAAAACATGCTTAAATACGTCGCAAAGGCCAGAAACGTCCCCACGTCCGCGCCGCCCATTCCCAGAATACGGATTCCGATAAAATACAGAAGAAAGCCGCCCAGCCCCCAGGTCACGTCGATCACCGGTCCAAAGGCATCCGCCAGACGCACGGCATGCGTAAAGGCCTGCCGGTGTTCCGCCAGCACCCCGTCAAAGGCCGCGGCCGACTCGCCTTCTGCCGAAAAGCTCTGTACCACGCGGATTCCCGAAAAATTTTCGTGGACGTAGGCATTGATATTGGAATTTTTCTGGCGCACCGTCTGCCAGCGCTTGTGGCCGCGGATCATAACCATATACATGCCCAGCCCCAAAATCGGCAGCGTCGCCAGCGCCGACAGCGCCAGCCCGGGACTTTTTACAATCATGATCGTGATGACGGACATCACCATCACGGCATCGGGAATCAGCGTTGTTACGCTGTCTGCCATCATGTCTTTCAACGAATTGACGTCGCCGATTACACGGGCCAGAATCTTTCCCGTCGGACGGCTGTCAAAAAAGCGCAGTCCCAGCGTCTGAATATGTACATACAGTTCCTCGCGGATCTTCAGCACGATCTCGTTGGAGACGCGCGCCATAATCAGCATACGCGCCTTTACGCCCAACAGCCAGAGCCCGTTTAGGACCAGGGCCGCCGCGGTCAGCCGCAAAAGCCCCTCGGCATCGCGGTTTGCCACATGGACGTTGATCGCCCGCTCGATAATCAGCGGGTTTAAGAGCACGGCTCCCACCGTCACCGTCATTATCAGCAGTACGATTACAATGTCTTTTTTATACGCAAACAGATAGCGGTACAGCCGTCCGAGCGTCACCCACTTGGGGACCTCCCGCTGCAGTTCATCTTGTTTATACGAATTTACAGACATGCGCTCACCTCCTTTGGCTCCTCATATTGAGCCACAAACGTGTCATAGTACAGCCCTTTTTGACGCAGCAGGCTTTCATGCGTGCCCCGCTCGGCAATCCGTCCCTCCTGAAGGACCAGGATTTCATCCGCATGACGCACCGCCGAAATCCGATGAGCGATAATCAGCTTTGTCACTCCCCGCAGCTCCTCCAGCTGTTTTTGAATCTCATGTTCCGTCTCCATATCCAGCGCCGACGTCGAATCGTCGAGGATCAAAATCGGCGCCCTTCTGGCCAGCGCCCTGGCAATGCTGATCCGCTGCTTCTGTCCGCCGGACAGGCCCACGCCCTTTTCCCCGATCACCGTGTCATAGCCCTGCGGCAGCCGGGATACAAAACCGTGCGCATCGGCCGCGCGGGCCGCCTGCTCCATATGATGCGGTTCCATCCAGTCCCGGCTGCCGATGCGGATGTTCTCGCCGACCGTATCGGAAAACAGGAACACGTCCTGCATGACCACCGCTGCCGCGGACCGCAGCTGTTTTAAATCCAGCCGCCGCACATCCACGCCGTCCAAAAGCACGGCGCCCTCGGTGACATCGTAAAAGCGCTCAATCAGATGGACGATCGTTGTTTTGCCGGCGCCGGTCATGCCCATGATCCCCAGCGTCTTTCCCGCCGGCAGTGTAAAGCTTATATCCTCCAGCACCTTTTGTTTGTCAAACGCCAGGCTCACATGGCGAAACTCCAGTTCGCCCCGCACCGCGGCCAGCGTCTTTGGCTGCGGCGGCGATACGATCTGCGGCTCTTCGGCAAGGATCCGGTTGATCTTTTTATTGGAGGCCACCGCCGCCGCCATTGAATTGGTCACCCAGCCGAGGATTTCCATCGGCCACACTATATTGTTGGCGTATTCGATAAACGCGCCCAGCTGCCCTAAGCTGATCCTCTCCTGCATCACGAGCAGGCCGCCCATAGACACGGACAGAAGCAAAAGCATTTTCGTCATGAAGGAGATATTGGGACTGTATTTCGCCATCGTTTTGGCCAGCGACATATTCAGGTTGTAGTAATGCCCGTTGCGCTTTCTGAATTTTTCAATCTCATGCCGCTCCCGCGAAAAAGCCTTGACCGTCCGCACGCCGGTCAGATTCTCCTGCGCCACCGTATTTAAGCGGGCGTTCTCCTCGCTGATCTCGTCATATACCTTGTCGAGGTTTTTCTCCAGCCGCACCGCAATGTATCCTACAATCGGCATGATGCACAGCGGAATCAGCGTTAAAAGCGGGCTGATGCGCACCATGCAGAGGATTACGATGATCGTATGTACCACGGCCTCCACGCACAGCAGGCCCATAAAGCCCACCGCCTCCCAGATTCGCTCCACATCTTCTTTGACGCGGGCCATCAGCTCGCCGGTGTTGTTTTTCTCAAAAAAGCCCATGGACATGCTCTCTATGTGGGCAAACAGCTTTCGCCGGATATCCACGGAAATCCTCAGGCCGATCACATCCCCGGTAAACTCCTGCAGATATTTAAACAGACCGCGGCCCGTCCCCAGCAAAAAGAGCGCGATCAGAAGCCCCATCAAAATTCCCTGATCGCCGCCGACAATCACGTCGTCGATAATGCGTTCGATCACCCTTGGCGCCGCCACGTCCAGCAAAATGCCGAGCACCAGGCAGACCATGGCAAACAGGTACAGATACCAGTACTTCACCATATACTTTGCCAGATTCTTCAATTTCCTTTTCCCCTCTTTCCTAATTTCCTACGATTTGTGCAGGACCAGATTGCAACCGATCCGTTCCCGCAAAACCCGCATCGCTTTTTCCCGCAGACAAACAGAGCCCTGGCCGCTTGTACCGGCCAGGGCTCTGCAAAAACGCACTGCTCTGAGTACAAGAATGCCGCAGTCAAACAGGCTGCGGCATTCCTTACTTGATTAAATATCAATCAAAAAAGCGAAGGATCGGGCAGGCTGTTTCTCGTTGTCTTATCGTTCTTAGCTGTAAATCTACCACGTAATAACATGTTCCTGCCTCCTTTCTTTGATTTTGTTCATGTGCCTTGGGCATAATGGGATGCCCCTGTAGTTCATTTCTTATAACTATAGCGCAGATCGGCGGGTTTGTAAAGCGGAATTTATTTTTTCTTGGATTTTTTTGGATTTTATTTCGTCCAGGGCGCTTCCTCCAGCCGCACAAAATACCCCTGATCGTGCTTGCACACCGGACATTTTCCGGGCGCTGCCGGCGCTTTATGGATATGGCCGCAGTTTAAGCACATCCAATACGCCTCGCCCTCGGCCGAAAACAGGCGTTCCTGTTCCGCCCACTGGGCATAACGGCCAAAACGCTCCGCGTGGCTCTTCTCAATCTCCGCAATCTGATAAAAGGCATACGCCACGGCCGTGAATCCCTCTTCTTTGGCCTTATCGCCGAACGCTTTGTAGACGACCTTGTACTCCTCCAGTTCATTGTGCTCGGCCATCCGCAAAAGCCCGGCCAGGGTCTGGTCGATATCCACCGGATAACCGCCGTCGATGTGGATCGTCTCCCCGGCCATCTCCTTTAAAAAATCATAGAATACTTTCGCATGCTCCTGCTCCTGGTCGGCCGTATAGCGGAAAATCCGCTCCAGTACCTGCGCTTTCTGCTCCTTTGCCTGCTCCGCCGCAAAAATATAGCGGTTTCTGGCCTGGCTCTCGCCGGCAAACGCCCGCATCAAATTATCCTTTGTCTCGCTGTTCTTAAAATCTACTGCCATAAGTGTGCTTCCTCCTGATTTTGGTTCCATTGATTCAAAATTAGTATGGCAGATTCTTCTGGCCTTTATTCGCTGCCGCTTCTTTGGGCCTTGTCAAAGCCTCATGGTGATTATGACGAAAAAACAATTGATTTTCGCTAAGATATTGTAAAATTTTCTATTTCCATATATAATAAGGATAAACGCAGGGGGCGTACAAATACCTGGAAAACACAGGCAATCCATAAGGAGGAGAAGATATGGAAAATAAAGTTATCAAGTTTTACTCCCGGGCCGGAAGCAATATCATTCTGCGGGCTATTCCCGGACATTTTGCTACCAGTCATTCCCACATCAACTACTACGCGGACATGACCGGACTCAAGACGCGCCGCTCGGAGGCCGCCGCCGTCGGCAAAGCCTTTGTCCAGCGTCTGCCGGGAGATACGGTAGTGGACACCATCTGCTGTCTGGACGGCTGTGAGGTCATCGGCGCATATGTGGCCGAAGAATTGGAAAAAGGGAATTTCCCCTGCATGAACATGCATCAGACCGTCTACGTAGTGACGCCGGAGGTCAACATGACCAACCAGATGCTGTTTCGTGAAAATATGCTGACGGCCATTCAGAACAAAAATATCATCCTGCTTTTAGCCACCACCACCACCGGCAAAACCCTGCGCCGCAGCCTGCGCTGTATCGAATATTACGGCGGCCATGTACAGGCGATTTTCTCCGTGTTCAGCGCCATCCAGTCGGTCGGCGGTCTCAAAATCGAGTCCATGTTCGACACCAGCGATATCCCCGGCTACCAGGCCTACGAAATTCACAACTGCCCGCTGTGCAAAAACAAACAGCGGCTGGACGCCATGGTAAACGGGCACGGCTATTCCAAGCTGTAATAATACTCTCGCCAAAAACAACGGGCAGGAAATCGTCAGTCTCCGATTTCCTGCCCGCTATACGTTTACAAGCGAACTTCTCTTCCTTTCGGCGTCGCCGCCAGGCCGCCCAGGCCCGTTTCCCGCAGCGAGGCATCCATTTTTTCCCCGACCTCCCGCATCGCGTCGATGACCTGATCCGCCGGGATGAAACTGTGAATCCCTGCCAGAGCCTGGTCGGCCGCCGTCATGGCATTCACGGCCCCGATCACGTTGCGCTTCACACAGGGTACTTCCACCAGGCCGGCCACCGGATCGCAGACCAGGCCCAACAGCGCTTTTAACGCAATCGCGCAGGCATCGCAGATCGCTTCCGCGCCGCCGCCTTTCAGATAAACAAGCGCGCCGGCCGCCATTGCCGAAGCCGAGCCGATTTCCGCCTGACAGCCGCCGGTAGCCCCGGCAATAAAGGCCCGGGACGCAATCACCTGCCCCAAACCGGCCGCCGCATACAGCGCTTCGCAGATTTGCTCGTCGGATAACCGAAAACGTCTCTGGCACGGAATCAGCACCGCCGGCAGTACTCCGCAGGAGCCGGCCGTCGGCGCCGCCACAATCCGCCGCATACACGCATTGGACTCAGCCATTTGAAGCGCCGTCGTAACTACTTCGCCCATAAACGTCCCGCACAGGGAATCGCCGGCCGCATAATAGGCGGCCGCCAGACGGCCGTCGCCGCCGCTTAATCCGCTGGCCGATTTCAGCTGCGGATCGTACTCCCGGGCAGCTGCCCGCATCGCCTGCCACATCTGATTCATTTTCCGGTGGGACGCTTCTTTTGTGACCTCCCGCTCCTTCATATCGTCTTCCAGAACGACCTGATAGAAACTCTTTTTCTCCTCCCGGCACAGACTGCAAATCTGCTCCAATGAATGAAACGCCATTATCTTTCCTCCTCCGAAGCAATACGGATCACCTGCAGTACGCCGGCCATTTCCCGCAGTTGTCTTAACACCTCTTCGCCGATATCGGAATCGGTCTCCGCAATCGTAAACGCATAGCCGCCTTTTTGGTTGCGGTACAGCTGCAGGGTGGCAATATTTACATCCTGTGCCGACAGCGCATAGGTAATCGCCGCCAACACGCCCGGCTTGTCCTCATTCTGTACGATCAGGGTCGGCTTTTCCCCGGTAAAGTCTACGCGGATCCCGTCGATTTGATTGACCATAATCCGCCCGCCGCCCAGCGAGGAGGCTTGTACCTTTACCGTGCGGCCGTCGGCCGCCCGCACGGTAAGCACCGCCGTATTTGGATGCGCGTCTCTCAGCTGGCAGGAAATAAATTTCCATAAAAGCCCGGCGGCCTTAGCCTGCTCTTCGCTGTGGGGAATACGGCCGTCATCCGGCTCCATCCCCAGCAGTCCTGCCAGAATCGCGCGGTCCGTGCCGTGCCCGCTCCCGGTCGCCGAAAAAGAACCGTGCAGCAGGATCTCGGCCGATACCGGCGTCTCCCCCAGTATCTTGCGGGTGATATTTCCGATCCGCACGGCTCCTGCGGTGTGAGAACTGGAGGGGCCCACCATCACCGGCCCTAAAATCTCAAAAATATTCATACTTATCCTAACATGGACGGATCGACTTCCATGTAATCGTCCGCGTTGGGAAGATCGATCGTCACGTCCTGTCCCGGATTGTTAAAGGTCACGCTTATATCCATGGTGAAGTCCATCTTCTGCCCGCTTTCTTCCATACTGCCGCCGATATGCATGGCATTGCTCGCAATGTAGCCGTCTTTATTGATCGTCACCGTGCCGTTTAGCGATTCGTATGTCATGCCAGATTCATCCATCCCGCTCAAGCCCAGGTTTTCCAGCATACCCATATATTCTTCCATCATGCCTTCTTCCAGCATCTTTGCCGTGTCCACCTCAAACGACAGCGTCGTAATACCGTCCGCTTCGCTCATCTCGATCTCTCCCAGCGCTTCCGCGCCGATCTCCTGGATCATGGCAGTCTGGCCCATTGCTTCCTCCAGCGACATGGCGTACTTTATTTTCTGTCCCATCGTCTCCATCAGATAATAGCCGTCCATATAATAGGTCTGCATCGTCATTGCCATTCCCATCAGGCCAATGTCCATCTTCATGTCCATAACCATCGTTTCTTTGTTCATGTCCTGAATCTTCAGTGCCGCGTCCATGGTAATGTCCATCGATTCCGTGCCGTCGGACATCGTCATTGCCATTTCCATTTGTGCATCCATGCCGCTTAATTCATTCGTCTTGGCAATGGCGGCCTTGTATGCTTCCTGGGGCGTCTGCCCCTTGTTGGAAGAGCCGCATGCCGTGACCCCAAATGCCAGCAGGCATACCAACAATACTGCCGCTACTCTGTTTCTGGTATTCATTTTTTCATTTCCTCCTTGCCGCCCGTCTTTCGGGCCTTTTGCGCACCCTTCGTGTCTGCTGATTTTTGGTCCGTATTTTCGGGGCAAAACAGCATCCCCTCGGGTGTCTTTCTATGAGAAACCGTTTCCGCGGTCGTCTCCTCTCTCCTGAGGCTTCTTAAAACGATCCGTTTGTCCCCCGGCAATAGCGGGGCCTGACAATTTTTTTCTTTATGATGCGAAACGCTGTCCGCTCGCCGCGCTTTGCCAGCAGGGTAAGCATCCACACCAAAAGCGCCGCCGCATCCGGATGGATCGCCACCATATGGACATTTTTCTCCCAGTATTCCAGAGGGCTTTGGTCCGTGTACCGGTCTTTCAGGTACACTTTGCAGGCCGCGATCCGGTCGCAAAACATCTCTACCACATAGCGGGTCGGCATCGGCATCCCGACCAGAGCCGGATCGCCCTTGCCGCGAATATCGATCCAATACTCAAAATGATGCTTGTTGCGCCCCTTGTGATGCAGCCAGGCCCGGGAGTATCCAACGGCTTCGCGTTCCGCCGAATTGGGACTTTTAAAGCCCTGATAATAGCGAATCCCTGTACGAAATTCCTCCGGAACGTACTTCGACAAATCATGGAGCAGTCCCTGGCGGTAAAGCCCTACCTGAAAACAATATTCCATTACCAGCAATTTATGATGGGTAATCGTCAGAAAATGATGCCAGCCGTTGTAAAAACAGCGCTGCCCGACCGCCGCCCGGCCTTCTTTTTGCTTCTCTTCCTGTGTTTTCATTGGCTCATGCTCCCGTATGCAGCACGTCCTTCGCGGCCGCCTTGCCGCTGCGCGCCAAAATGTCTCTCATTTCCTGCGGGGTAAAGGTGTAGTTCGTATTGCAAAAATGGCAGTTCACCTCGATCGGCTCGCCGGCCTGCGAAAGTTCCCGCAAATCCTTCTCTCCCAGGCTGACAATCGCCTTCTCCACCCGGTGCTTGCTGCAGTTGCAGTGGAAACGCGCCGGTATCTTTTCCAGAATTTCCAGGCCAAAATCGCCCAGCACCCTGCCAAGGATATCCTCCGGCGTCATACCGCCCTCAAGCATCTGCGTCACCGACTCCATCCCGGCCAGTCTCTCCTCCAGCCTGTCGATCACCGCTTCATCCGTCCCCGGCAGCAGCTGCAGGATAAAGCCCCCTGCCTGGCGCACCGTATTCTCGCGGTTCATCAAAACGCCCAGCGCCACCGAGGAGGGCGTCTGCTCGCTGGTCGCGTAATAATAGGTCAAATCCTCGGCAATTTCTCCGCTCACCAGCGCAATCTGTCCCACATACGGTTCTTTCAGGCCGCTGTCCTGAATGACCTGCAGCATCCCCGCCCCGATAGCGCCCGACACATCCAGCTTTCCGTTTTTCTTGGCATGGATCAGCACTTCGGGATTGTAGACGTATCCTTTGACGCCGGCGTGGGAATCCGCCGTGACCACAATGCCGCCGATCGGCCCGGTCCCCTCGATTTTTAAGGTCAGAAGATCGTCCTCTCCCTTCATCATGCTTCCCATCATGGCCCCTGCCGTCAGCAAACGTCCCAGAGCCGCCGTCGCAACCGGGCTGGTATTGTGAGCGCTCCGGGCAAATTCCACCAGTTCCCTCGTCGTCGCCGCACAGGCCCGAATCTGATAATCGGCCGCCGCCGCCTTTATAATATAATCTTCCATTCTCCGCTCCTTTTGCCGGCCTAAGCCCGTCTTTTGATCGTCCGCTTTTTCTTTAGCGGGCGGCTTCTTTGCCCTGCTCCCGCAGAATTATATGCACCCGTTCGCTGTCCTCGCGGGCCGGCTCCTTTGTAAAAGCATCGTAAACCGCTTCCCATAAAAGTCCCGCCTCCCGGGCCGCGCGGCGCACCTGCTCCAGCGTGTACGCCCGCTGGTAATGCGTTTCCCGGAACCGCCGGTAGCGGCCGCCGGACTCTTCGCGGATAAACAGCGTCAAGTCGTATTCGTTGATCCCCGATTCTTCCTCATAGAAATTTTCCCATATAAAGCTGCCCTCCTCCCGCACCTCCGCAAAGGTGTGGTCCGCCAGCAGCACTTCATATTTATAAGGGGTATTTAAGTCAAAAATAAAAACCCCGCCCGGATCCAGATAATTGTTTACCAGGCGAAACACGTTTACCAGCTCTGCCGGCTCTGTGATATAATTCAAACAATCACAGGCGCTTATCACGGCCGCCACTGTCCCGTACAGTTCAAACGCCTGCATATCCTGGCACAGATACAGCGTCGAGGAACCGCCCGCCGTTTTCCGCTCCAGGGCAATCCCCAGCATTTCCTGCGACTGGTCTATGCCGATCATGTCAAAGCCGCGGGCCGCCAGTCGTTCGGTCAGGCTGCCTGTGCCGCATCCTAAGTCCAGCACCAGCCCGCTTTCCACTCCATAATCACCCAAAAGCCCCGCCAGATACGCGCACCAGCCGTCATAAGGGATATTGTCCTGAAACAAGTCGTAGACTTGCGCAAAGCTTGTGTAGGCTTCCATTTTTTGTCTCCATTCCGTAAAACCACGGCCGGCGGCCGTCTCCTGCGGCCAATCGCCGCTAAAACCATTCTAGCAGATATCCGCAAAAATGCAAGCCGTTACAGTTCGAAATCCGCTGTGTTTCCGAGCCGTCCTGCAAGCGCCCGCATATCTGCGGGCAGCGGACAGCGAAAGACAAGCGGCTCTTTGCTAAACGGCTGACAGCAGCCGATCCGCGCGGAATGCAGGGCGGTGCGCCCCATGCCGAAAGAACCCTCGACGCCGTAAAAGGGATCGCCTAAGAGCGGATGCCCCAAATGCGCCATGTGGACGCGGATTTGATGGGTACGGCCGGTATGCAGGGTAAGTTTCAGCAGAGAGTATTCGCTCCCGGGCAGCAGGACTTCGTAATCGGTGCAGGCCGTCTCCCCGTCGGCCCGCACCTGCCGCAGGATCAGCGATCCGTCGGCCCGGCCGATCGGCGCCTCAATCCGGCCGCGCAAAGGAGCCGGGCAGCCTTCTGCAAGGGCCAGGTAGGTGCGGCTCAGTATGCCCTCCCGGCGCTGGCGGTCAAAACAGGCCGCCGCCGCCGCGTGCTTGGCAAAAATCAGCAGGCCGGAGGTGTCTTTATCCAGACGGCCGACCGGACGCACGACCAGGCGCTGTCCCTGCGCAAGATAGTGACAGACCAGGCGGTTGGCCAGGGTGTCGTTGTAATGGCCGTGGCTGGGATGGACTACGATGCCGGCCGGCTTATGAAGAACCAGCATGTCGTCGTCCTCGTAGCAAAAATCAAGGGGACCGGGGACCGGGTCCAGATGATCGGAACCCTGTTCCTCTGTTTCCAGGCAGAGACAGAGCCGGTCGCCGGGCCTTAGCACATGGCGCACCGTCACGCGCTCGCCGTTTACGAGAATGCCGTCCGGACGGAATTTCAGGCGGCTTACCTGGCGGACAGACAAGCCAAAATGCCGGTGAAGAATGTCTTTCACCAGCATTTTGGCGGATTCTTGTGGTACGTCATAGTGAATCGTTCGCTTCATAGGTTCTCCTTGGACCGCCTGCTTTGTTACCAGCAGATCCAGTATCCTTCTTCACGCAGTTCGTATTCCAGCTCTCTGCGGTCCTCGTCGTTGTTGTCACAGCAAAAACGGCTTCCGTCGGGAAGCACCACCGTGTAATAGTTGCCCCAGTAATTGAATTCGGCTTTCATCGCCATAGGTGGATTCCTCCTTATCGGTTTGATAAGGAGAGTCTACCGGAACGGGTGTCCGATAAAACGGACTTTGCATAGGAATGCGCCCCTTTACACGACGGCCGGCGTTCATAAGTATAGCAAAGATTTTTTGTCCGGAAAAGAGCATGGGACTACTTTTCGTACTTTTTTTCCAACAAATGTATCCCCTGGTACAAAAGCGTCGATACCAGGCACAGAACGACGATGCTCATCAGCATCCAGTCCATCTTAAAGGTCTGCGAAGCGTAGATAATCAGGTAGCCGAGCCCGGCTTTTGCCGACAGAAATTCGCCGATAATCACGCCGACCAAGCAGAGACCGACATTGACTTTCATATTGCTGATCAGCATAGGAACGGAGCCGGGGACAATGACCTTAAACATCACGTCCTTTTTGCTTCCGCCCAGGGAATAGATCAGTTTGATTTTGTCGCTGTCGATTTCCCGAAAGCCGGTGTGCAGCGTGATAATGGAGCCAAAGACCGCCACCGAGACGGCGGCGACGATGACGGTACGCACGTTGTTTCCCAGCCAGACGATGAGCAGCGGAGCCAGGGCCGATTTAGGCAGGCTGTTTAACATCACCAGGTAAGGCTCCAGGACTTCGGACGCGGCCGGGAACAGCCACAAGAGGATGGCGGCCAGCAGCCCGAAAAAGGTCACCATCAGAAAACTGGCCAGGGTTTCTCCCAGCGTTACCCCCAGGTGAAGCCAAAGGCTTCCGTCACCCGCCATTTCGGCCGCCGTCACCGCAATGCGGCTGGGGCTGCTGAAAATAAAGGAATTGATCCAGCCGGCGAAAGCGGCTCCCTCCCAGGCTGCCAGAAACAAAAAAAGAAGGAGCAGACGGCAGAGAAAGACCTTCTTCTTATGAAAATCGCGATCCTGCAGATACTTCTGCTGAGCGGCCGATAATTTATCCATAGGTCTTTAACTCCTTCCATATCAGATTAAAATAATGCGAAAACTCCTGCGAGTTGCGTTTTTTCAGCGGCGTATCGTATTCCTCGGGAAAAGAAATCGGCAGGATCCGTTTTACGGCGCCGGGCCGGCGGGAAAGGATAATCACCCGGTCGGCCATGCTGATGGCCTCCGATAAATCGTGGGTCACCAGAATGGCCGTCTTTTTTTCCCGGCGGATGATCGAGCCGATGTCGTCGGATACCTCCAGCCGCGTTTGATAGTCGAGCGCGGAAAAGGGTTCGTCTAATAAAAGCAAGTCCGGGTCAAGCGCCAGGGTGCGGATCAGCGCCGCCCGCTGTTTCATGCCGCCGGACAGGGCCGAGGGCTTCATCTGGGCGAAGGCGGACAGGCCGTAGGTTTCCAGCATCCGGTTTACGCGGTCCAGATTTGGCTGCGTCAGCTTTTTCTGAATTTCCAGTCCCAGAAGGACGTTGTCGTAGACGCTGCGCCATTCAAACAGATGGTCTTTTTGAAGCATATAGCCAATACCGCGGGAGGCGGTGTCGGTCCGGCGGCCGGTCCGGCGGATTTCGCCGCTCTCCGGCCGGATCAGGCCGCATATAAGAGAAAGGAGAGTGGACTTGCCGCAGCCAGACGGACCGACGATGACGGCAAACTCTCCAAAACCAACGGAAAAGGTAATGTCTGTAAGCGCCAATGTCTCTCCCCCCACCGTATGGTAGGAGAAGCAGACATGGCTCAGAGCCAGCATTGCTTCCATGAATCCTCCTTATTTTAGATTCTATAATCTATTGTATGGGGGCGGAAGCGGGATGTGCAAAGGGGCAGGCCGGGGGATTTCTTGCGACGTCGCAAGAACTAGCCCTCGATGATACCAATGTTCTTTGCGGACAGGCCCTGGGCCTTACAGATCGCCGGAACCACTTTCACCCGGCCGGCGCGAATCACGCCCCCTTGCCACGATCCAGGGTACTGGAGCCCCAATCCGACCTCGCACCTTGACATATAATGTATTTACCAAGGCAGCCAGTAGAGCGGCTGCGGTTCCTCTCCCTGAGCCTTGAAAGGAAGGGGGAATGCCTTATGACTACATACGAAGAATTCATGGTGATTCTGACCGTGGCGCTGCTTATCGTAGCAATTCTGAATTTGAAGCATAAGAAATAGCCGCCCTGCTCCTTGGCCGGATGGGCGACTAATTCTTAGATAACCTATACGCCAGGGCGGGAAGCCCTAACCTCCCTTACTGGCTACCTTGTTAAGTATATTATATGTCAATGCCCCACCATCTGTCAAGAATGAAAATCGCCCCAGTCACGACAAACGCATGAATATGTTTTCCAACCAAACCCTTATGTCTGAATAAAATTTTACAAATTCATAATTTGTTCCAGATGCTTTTCTGGATTTGTACCAATTGCAAAACTCTCTGGATCGTATCATGGGAGGGACTTCCGTTTGGTAGTGCTGGTAACACCGAAGCGATTCAGGTACACCGGGCAGCGCCCCGTATACCATGGACTTCGAACACCCGCAGTATACCACCAAATCGCAGCCCTAGTCAACTGCGCATTTTTTGCGCCCAAAAACTTGCGACGTCGCAAGAAAAAGATGGACGAAGCGGCTGCGGACACACTCCAAAGCCTGTTGGTAAAAGCCCCTCGCACATGTTGACCAAATGTTGACCAAACGTTAAAAGCGCCCTCACAACAGAGCGCTTTTTCCAATCCTAAAATACAAAAAGCCCTCGATCATCAAGGGCTTTTTGTGAAAGCTACTGGGGGGACTCGAACCCCCGACCTGCTGATTACGAATCAGCTGCTCTACCAACTGAGCCACAGTAGCATCACACCGTCTGGCGGCGACATTCGATATTATACAACAGGAAAAGCAGGTTGTCAACTGTTGATTTGAAAACTTATTAAAAATCTTATTGGCAGTTCGAATCTCTATTTGTGAGAAAAATATCGATTTGCAAACACTGTATTTTATTGATAAACAATACTGTTCGTTGACATCCCCTATCCCGGGCAGTATAATAAGTTTACGTTTGGCGCCGTTTGGAGGAATCAAAGAAGGAGGACCCATGCTGAAGCGAAACGATATTCTCTCTCTGGAATATATCAAAAAAACAGCCTTCAGCGGCTCCTTTGAGGGAGTCCGCTTCCGGCTGAAAAAAACAGAGCAGGACAACGGCGTTGTTTTGGAAGCCTGTGCCTGGCCGGAGCCCTACTCCTTTGACAAGACCAGCGAAGATAAAAAGACATACGCTGCGTTTCCGTTTGACGAGGACGGTATCTGTCAGGCCGTGGACTGGCTCAACGACCGCCATCCTGCTCGCTGACCAGCCGGTAGTATACCCGCGCCGTCAGCCGGTACACGATTCCGTAGAGGATCGCAAAAACCAGCACCGTTGCCATTGTCGTCCATAGGTACAGTTTTGTATTGTACATATTTGCCAGTTCCATCAGGCGTGCAATCAGCGGGAACGCGAAGGCCATATGCAGTGCCGCCGCTGCAAGCGGCAGGAAAAACACCTGCAGAATCTGGCTGCCGATCGCTGCTTTCACTTCGTCTTTTCCCAATCCTACCTTCCGCATGATCTGATATCGTTCCCGATCCTCATATCCTTCCGAAATCTGCTTGTAATACATGATGAGGATCATTCCCATCCAAAACAGCAGGCCCAAAAACACTCCCAAAAACAGCAGGCCGCCGTGAATGCGGTACAGTCTTCCCCAGTTCTCTGCCTGCGTCTCGATACGCGGCCCATCCTCCCGGCCCAATTCGGCCCATGCCTGCCGCAGTATTTCTTCGACGTCCGCAGCCGGCGCCGTATCCTTTATGTCAAAGCCGAACATATAGGAAAGGCGCCCCGCCTGATATTCGCCCGAAAACGACTCGGTTTCCGATAATCCGCTTTCAAACAGTTCCGCCATCGCCGTCTCGTCTGACATAATAATCATATAGGAGCGCAGATAAGCCCCCGTATTAAAGCCCAGATCCGCCGCGCTCAGCTGACCGGCCACCCTGTATTCCCGGCCGCCGATCGTCACGCTGTCTGCGGAAAAAGTCCCCTTTAAGCTGCATACCAGCACCTCATCCGGCGCAAGTTCGGCCGGGATTTTCTCCGGGCCGACAAAGCGCAGTTCGTCCAGCGGGATAAACTGTATCCCCACGGCCTTCTCCCCCCCGATCACCTGATCGTTGATTTCCATCAGACGGCTGCCCTCCTGCAGCATAATCCCCAACCGGTACCGATAGCCTAGCTGTTCCTGCGGCATCACGTCAAACTGTTCCAGCAGCCGCCTTGTAACCGCCTGCTCATAGGTCTGTGCCTCCTGTGCGGTTATTCCATCGGCCTCGACCACCAGTTCGCGCGGACAACGGCTGTAGAGCGTATCCTCCGTGCCGGCATAGAGGGCGGTCGTTGTCGAAAGCATAACCAGCACCATCGTCGAGAGGATGCAGATATTCGCCAGGCCTACCGCGTTCTGCTTCATGCGATACAGCATCCCTGACACCGAAATAAAATGCCTGGTCCGATAGTAATAGCCGGTGCGCTTTCGCAAAAGCTTCAGCCAGGCAATGCTGCCGGCCGTAAAGAGCAGGTACGTTCCCACGATTACCAGTAAGACCGCCACAAAGAACAGTCCCAGGGCTGACAACGGCGATTCCGTGACCACGGCAATCGTATAGCCGGCCGCCAGACAGACAAGGCCGGCTGCCGCCATCAGGGCCTTTGTTTTCGGCTCCCGCTCGCCGGCCTTTCCCTCCTGCAGAAGTTCGATCGGGCTGGCGGTGCGGATCTGCCGCAGGGCGTTCAGCCAGATCGCCAGAAAGATGATGCCGAACAGTTCAACCGTATACCAAAAGCCGGCTCGTGACAAAAAGAATCCCATCTGCACCGGAAACGTCATCAGCCGCAGCAAAAGCAGGTACATCAGCTTTGACAGCAGGATGCCGCCGCCGATCCCGGCCGTGAAACCAATCAACGCCACATATACCGTCTCCCACAAAAGGACCCGGCCCAGATGGCGCTTTTCCATTCCCAGGATATTAAAAAGGGCAAATTCCCTTTTGCGCCGCTTAACCAGAAAGCTGTTGGTATAAAACAGAAATACAATCGCAAAAATCGTAATCACATTTTTGCCAAAGCCCATAATGTTTTTGATCCACCCGCCGCCCCGCAGTTCTAAAAGCCCCGGGTTGTCGGCAATGCAGTGGAAGCTGTAGTAGATCAGGATCGTGCCGATCACCGTCAGGGTGTAGGGCACATAGGTACGGCGGTTGTTCTTGATATTCTGCCAGGCCAGCCGCATATACAGAAACCCCTTCATGCCTCCTCCCTCCTGTTGCCCGTGGCGATCGTCGTCAGCGTATCGGCAATCCTCTGATACATTTCCTCACGTGACAGCGATCCGCGGTACAGTTGATGGAATACCTGCCCGTCCTTGATAAACAGCACCCGGCTGGCATGGCAGGCCGCATAGGTCGAATGGGTCACCATTAAAATCGTCTGGCCGTCCCGGTTGATGTCGTCAAACAGTCCTAACAGTTCTTCGCTGGCCCGCGAGTCAAGTGCTCCCGTCGGCTCATCGGCCAGCAAGAGCCGGGGATTCGTAATCAGCGCCCGCGCCGCCGCCGTCCGCTGCTTCTGCCCGCCGGAAATCTCATAGGGATACTTTTTCAGGATATCGGCAATGCCCAGCCGATGCGCCAACGGCGTAAGCGCCCGCACCATCTCTTCGTATGGCTGGCCGGCCAGTACAAGCGGCAGGAAAATATTGTCCTGCACGGAGAAGGTGTCCAACAGGTTAAAATCCTGAAACACAAATCCCAGGTGATCCCGGCGAAAAGCCGCAATCTCCTTCTCCGGGAGCGTCACCAGACTGCGCCCCTCCAGCTTTACTTCGCCCGAGGTCGGCTTATCAAGCGCCGCCAGGATGTTTAAAAGCGTTGTCTTGCCCGAACCGGACTCACCCATGATCGCCACATATTCGCACCGTTCTACCGTAAAGCTTACGTCCTTTAACGCCTGCACGCAGGCACTGCCTAAGCGGGTCGTGTAAATCTTTTTTACATGTGATACTTCCAGTAATGACATATCGTTTCTCCTGTCTGCATGACGAGGGCTTTTCGCCCCTGATTTATCGGTATGCGGACAGTATAGCAAAAAGGAAAATGGTCTGCCATGGATTTGGCTTACATTTCCCTGGGGAAGCTTACAATTTTGTAAGGTAATCATTCCAACCGCCAGCCTGCCAGGCAGGGACGCTCCGCGACCTGACGGACCTTTTCCTAGTCTCCCCCTAAAACTCCACCGGCCGATACTCCTTCATTTGAGGAATGAATCTATTTTCATAAAAATCAAGAAAAATACGATAGCACTCTTCCTGTGAACACATCTTATAATAGAGACGTGTCCCGTTCTCTTCTATTCCTAACTCTACCTCAATCTCCCCTTCATGGGTACAGGCCTGGACAAAGCGCACTTTATATTGTGCTTGCGGCGCGCTCAACACCACAAATTGGTCCGGTGTGACAAACAAATCCGCCAGATAATCCTCAATATCCACATCCCTGAAATCCGTAAGTTCCGTATCCTGGTTCCTCAGTGTAAAGCCCGCACGAGGTTTTTCTGTCTGAAAAATCACTTCATTACCTTTTTTAAACGGCCATTTCATAATGTAACCTCCCATAATAAAATTTCGACTGCAAAATCAAGGACACAGCATCAGCGCCCTCCTAAGAACGCATCTCCACAACCCTATTTTACACACGAGCTGCCTAAAGATCAATGAGTCTAAAAGAGCCCGCGGCAGGCGCCCCGGGCTACTCTGTCATCTTTTCAAAATACGTTCGCTCCACTTTTTTTGTGAGCCATACGCCGTTCTCGGACCGATAAAACCGGTATCCGTCCCGATGCATATCGCTGCTGTGTATCTTTAATACCACCGGCTCCCCATGGCGCTTTCCCACCTTTAAAGCCGTCGCTGCATCGGCGGACAAATGGACATACAGGCGGCTCATGGGTTTCAGCCCTTCTTTTTCGATCTCTTTCAGAAATCGGGCGGCGGTTCCATGGTACAAAAATTCCGGCGGTTCTTGCTCCTTCAGTTCCACGTCTACCGGTATACTGTGGCCCTGATTGGCCCGAATCCGCGTTTTTGTTTCGTCAAAGCAATAGCGCTGTTTTTTATCTGTGCGGACAATTTCCTCCAGCGCCGCCCGGTCTATTTTTCGGCCGCTGCGGTTGACGCCATAAAGCAGTTCTTCTACGTTGGCCCATCCGTGCTCATCCAGCGCAAGGCCGGCGGCCTCCGGTTTATGCCTTA
Source organism: Lachnospiraceae bacterium (assembly GCA_022793375.1). Classification (GTDB taxonomy): domain Bacteria; phylum Bacillota; class Clostridia; order Lachnospirales; family Lachnospiraceae; genus RGIG7193. Next base: position 46,143 of record JAAWCS010000016.1, on the reverse strand, counting down.
ACACAAGGCTGATAAATACGCTGAGTCTGTCTTTTGATTCCATACTTCACTCCTTACAATCTGCAAAATTCATATCGTTTTACTCAAATTCGATCTCGGCCGTCTCCAGATCCAGCCACACCTGCGTTCCCTGCCCCTTAGCCGAGGTGATGCCGATTTCATGCGACAGCTTCGTCATAATTCTTCGGCAGAGATATAATCCTAAGCCGGTCGCGTTTTTGTCCACCCGCCCGTTCTGTCCGGTGAAGCCCCGCTCAAAGACCCGCGGCAGATCCTCCGGCCGGATCCCGGCTCCGGTGTCGGCGATCACCAGGCGGCAGGGATACGCCGCTTCCATGTAGATGGAGATCGTCCCGGCCTTCGTATACTTCAGGGCGTTTGACAGTACCTGCTCAAGGACAAATTGCAGCCATTTTTCGTCGGTCACCACTTTTCCCGGCAGAGGCTCATAGGAAAGCCGCAGCCGCCGGTGGATGAAAGCGCGCGCATATTTTTTCACGGCCGCGCGCACGATCGGGTCTAATTCCTGGCGGCGCAGGACCAGATCGGAGGACATGTGCTCCATCCGCAGATAGGTCAGCACCATTTCCACATACTCCCGTATGCGAAACAGCTGTTCCTCCACCTGCGGCCGCGAGAGTTCTTCGTCCGACTGCAGCAGCAAGTCAAGCGCCGCGATCGGCGTTTTGATCTGGTGCGCCCACATCGTATAGTATTCCAGCATATCGCTGCGGCGGGCCGCCGCCTCGGCCCGCTCGGACAACCGGCTTCTCTGCAGGGAAAGCGCCAGTTCCTGGTACGCCTCCTCCAGGTTATCCCGCGCCGGCGGCAGATGTTCCTGCAGTTGTTCCAACTGGCCGTTCAGCCACGAAAGCGTGGCAAGGCGCCGCCGATTACCGCCGTAGTCAAATGCCGCAAAGCCTGTCCCGATCAGCGCGCAGAGAACAAGCGCATATCCGGCCGCTTCCTGAGGAACCTCATACAGATAACAAAGAAAAAGCGCTATCCCGCCGCAGATCAGCAACCAGGCAATCGTCTTTTTCCTTTGCCGCAGATAGCAAATAAATTGTTTCATTCCGTCACATCCTCTACCCGATAGCCCTCTCCTTTTCGGGTCACGATCATTCCCGAAAGGCCGGCCTGCGCAAGTTTGCGGCGCAGCCGCGTGATATTGACGGTCAGGGTATTGTCGTCCACAAAGCTGTCCGAATCCCAAAGCCGCTCCATCAGCCGGTCGCGGCTGACCGTGCGCCCTTTATTTTCCAAAAGCACCTGCAAAATCCGGTTCTCATTCTTCGTCAGTTCCAGACGCTTTTCCTGATACGTAAGGCAGGAGGCTTCCGTATTCAGAATCGCGCCGCGCCACTGCATCAGATGGCTCTGGCCGGCAAAATCGTAGCTGCGCCGCAAAAGCGCCTGCACCTTTGCCGTCAGCACATGCAGGTCAAAGGGCTTGGCGATAAAATCGTCGCCGCCTAAATTCATCGCCATCACGATATTCATGTTGTCGGAAGCCGAGGAAATAAATATTACCGGCGCCTTGGATACCCGCCGAATCTCGCCGCACCAGTGATAACCGTTGAAGCTGGGAAGCGTCACGTCCAGGAGCACCAGCTGCGGGTCAAATTCCACGAAATCATGCATCACGCCGGCAAAGTCCCTGACACAGCGCGTCTGATAGCCCCAGGAGGAAAGATGCTTCTCCATGGCGCCGGCAATGATCCCGTCATCCTCCACAATCAAAATCCGATACATATCCTGTCTCCCTGCCGTGATTTATGCCTGCGTATCCTTTTTCTTTTTTCCGCCTTCGTAATACCCCTTTACCTGGTCGAACAGCCCGCAAAGCTGGCGGCCGTTTTGCAGGTTCAATACGCCGGCTGTCCGGCGGCGGATAAAGCCATCCAGCTTGACCATATATTCTTCCTCGGAAATCTGCCCTTCGGCAACGTATGTAAGCCCTTTCTCCCAGCTGGCCGTGAGTTCGGGGTTTAAAAGCTGGCGCAAAGAGCTGTCTACCGTGTCGTAAATCAGTTCGCCGAGCAGCGTGGGAGTAATGACCTGCGTTTTCTGGTTCAGCGCCAGATACTTGTTAGTTACCAGTTTTTTGAGAATTTCGGCCCTGGTCGCGCTGGTGCCGATGCCGCTGCCCTTGATCTGAGCCCGCAGTTCCTCGTCCTCAATCAGCTGGCCGGCGTTTTCCATTGCCAAAATAATGGAACCGGACGTGTAGCGTTTGGGCGGCGACGTTTCGCCTTCTTTGACCGTCAGTTCCTGTACCGGCAGGACAGCCCCCTTGCGCAGTTTTGAAAGCTTTTCCAAAAGGGCCTTGTCATCCGCAAGCTCTTCTGAGGGACCCTGCTCGGCTTCGGGGCCGGCCGGCGCAGACGATACGCTTTCTTTGCCGGTTGAAAGCGGCTCGACCGGCGGCGCTTTTGCCGCTTCCGGCGCCTGCTCCTTTGCGGCCCGCGCCGGCGCGGCCACTGCCAGATAGCCGGGTTCTTTTAGCACCTTAAAGCCGGCAAAGAAATGCTCCTCCTTTATCCGGAACTCCAGGCTGTATTTCTGATAGACGGCCGGGGGAAGAAAAATACTCAGGAAGCGGCGCACAATCACCTCGTATACCTTGACGGCGAGCGGAGCGAGACGGGCCAGCTGGTTTATTCCCTGGCCGGTCGGGATGATGGCATAGTGATCCGTGATCGCTTTGTCGTTGACATAGCGGGTTTTGGCGATCCCTTTATAGACCCCGGTATTGAGGATGTGCTCGGCAAAGGCGCGCACGCCGGGGATCGCCCGCAGGCCGCCGATGTTTTTTTCAATTTCTTTGGATACGGCGCTCGAGAGTACGCGGGCGTCGGTACGCGGGTAGGTCACCAGTTTTTTCTCGTAAAGTTCCTGGACGATTTTCAGCGTTTCGTCAGGGCTTAGTTTAAAGAGTTTGGAACATTCGTTCTGCAGTTCGGCCAGGTTGAAAAGAAGCGGCGGATTTTTCTTCTCCTGCTTTTTCTCCTGCGAAAGGAGAACGGCTTCGACCGGCTGCGGGTCGCTCAAATAGGCGATCAGCTCCTCCGCTTTTTCCCGCTCTTTGAAACCGTTTTCTTTGTAGAGTGCGGGGTGGGCAAAATAGCGGCTGCCTTCTACGGCCTTCCACTCGGCCTCCAGGCGGCTGCCCTGGCAGTCGAGGGCCGCCAGCACACGATAAAAGGGGGTTTTCACAAACTGACGGATTTCGCGTTCCCGGCGCACGACCATTCCCTGGACACAGGTCATGACCCGGCCCACCGACAGCACGGTGCGGTCCGTTTTCAGATAAGAGGACAAGGTATTGCCGTATTTTAAGGTAAGCAGGCGGGAAAAATTGATGCCCATCAGGTAATCTTCTTTGGCCCGCAGGTATGCGGAGGCCGCCAGGTTGTCGTATTCGGAAAGGTCCTTGGCGCCCCGGATTCCCTTGAGGATCTCTTCTTCGGTCTGCGAATCGATCCATACGCGGCGCCGTTTCTTGCCCTTGACACCGGCCATCTGCTCGACAAGACGGTAGATATATTCACCTTCCCGCCCGGAGTCGGTGCAGACATAGATAGTCTCCACGTCGGGCCGGTTTAGCAAGCTTTTAACGATCTCAAACTGTTTTTTGACCGGCTCAATAACTTCGTACTTAAATTCCTTGGGGATAAAGGGAAGGGTCTGCAGGCTCCAGCGTTTTAGACGGACGTCGTAGACTTCCGGGTAACTCATAGTCACCAGATGGCCGACGCACCAGGTGACGACGGCCTGCTCCGACTCCATATAGCCGTCCCGCCGGGCGCCGTTTATTTTTAAGGCTTTGGCAAACTCGGCGGCAACGCTTGGTTTTTCTGCAATGTAGAGTGATTTTCCCATAGCGGCTCCTTTTTTCGATATGGGACTATTATAAACGAAAAGCGGGTGGGGGGCAAGGCTTTCCTGTTTGGGCGGTGCGGCATTAGGTGGGGTGCCGTATGCCTGCCGATATTCCTGCGGCCGGAAGTCTTTTTTACAGAAAGCCTGTTAGAGAAGCCGTGTCATACCTGTGATAATGATTGACAAGCCTTGACTCCCGATTTATAATAAGCCCCAAGGAAAAGGCATACCATGATGCCCTGAGAACACGGGCATAAGAAAGGAAACCGGTTTACGGCATGAAGTTAAAGCGAGTTCTGGCAATTTTAGGGATCGGCGTTCTGGCCGGCATGTATCTGCTCAGCCTGATTTTTGCGCTGATCGATCACCCGCTGAAATCGTCTCTCCTACTGGCGTCGCTCTATGCGACGATTGTGATTCCGGTGCTTTTATATGTCTTTGTGTTTATCACGCGGCTGCTTCGCGAACGGCGAAAGAAAAAGGACGGGACCATTGCCGGCAGGGAGCCGACGCGCTGAGCGCCCGGGGACCCGGAGGCTCTCCTATTTCCGGCAAAGCCAAAGGAACCCGGCCGGGCGGCTGAGGGTTCCTCTGTTTGTCCGTATTCGCGGGGCATTTGTGCTTCCCTTACGGCGTCTTATTTCATAATAATATCGTCGCGGCCCGGTCCGTTGGAAACCATCGTCACCGGCACGCCCAGTTCCTTTTCGATAAACTCAATGTAGCCGCGGCAGTTTTTGGGCAGTTCTTCGTAGGTTTTGATTCCCCGGATATCGCATTTCCAGCCCGGCAGAGTCGTATAGACGGGCTTTGCCTTTTCCAGTTTGGCAGTTGTGGGGAAGTCTTTTGTTACTTCTCCGTCTATCTCATAGCCGACGCAGACCGGCAGTTCGTCGAGATATCCCAGTACGTCCAACACCGTGAGCACCGCTTCGGTCGCCCCCTGGATCCGGCATCCGTAGCGGGAGGCAACGGCATCGAACCAGCCCATACGCCGCGGGCGTCCGGTCGTGGCGCCGAATTCGCCGCCGTCACCGCCGCGTTTTCTCAGCTCATCGGCTTCTTCGCCAAAGATTTCACTGACAAAAGCGCCGGCGCCTACCGCGCTGGAATATGCTTTGACAACGGTTGTGATCTGTTTGATTTCATAGGGCGGGAGGCCGGCGCCGATCGCGCCGTAAGCCGCCAGCGTCGAAGAGGACGTTACCATCGGATAAATACCGTGGTCGGGATCCTTCAAAGAACCCAGCTGGCCCTCCAGCAATATATTTTTGCCCTCCTTCAGCGCTTCATGCAGGTACGCGGACACATCGCATACGTAAGGCGCAACCATATCGCGATAAGACAAAAGCGTGGCAAGCAGTTTTTGCGGATCAATCGGCGGCTTGTGATACAAATGCTCAAACATCACGTTTTTGATCTCGCAGACCCGCACGACTTTTTCCTTCAGCAATTCCTCGTCAAACAGTTCGCTGACCTGGAAACCGATCTTGGCATACTTATCCGAATAAAAAGGCGCGATGCCGGATTTCGTCGAACCGAAGGATTTCCCGGCCAAACGGGCTTCCTCATAGGTATCCTGCTGCACATGATACGGCATCAGAATCTGCGCCCGGTCGGAGACGAGGATTTTCGGCGTCGGCACGCCCTGCTCCTCTAACGCATGCAGTTCATCTAACAGATAGGGGATATTCAGCGCCACGCCGTTGCCGATGATGCTTGTCGTGTGATTATAGAATACGCCCGATGGCAGCAGGTGCAGGGCAAATTTCCCGTAATTATTGATGATCGTGTGGCCGGCATTGCTGCCTCCCTGAAAACGGATGATGATATCCGACTCCCTGGCCAGCATGTCCGTGATTTTCCCCTTGCCTTCGTCGCCCCAGTTGGCGCCGACAATCGCTCTTACCATGAATCTTTCTCCTTTCGCTTGCCCGTGTTTTCCGGGCATAATAGGAACCCTTGCGAGGGGCCTTACCCCTGCCCCGTGTGTTTCGGACAGAATGGAACCCTTGTGGGGGGCCTTACCCCTGCCCGTGTGTTTCGGACAGAATGGAACCCTTGTGGGGGGCCTTATCCCTGCCCGTGTTTTCCGGGCATAATAGGAACCCTTGTGGGGGCCTTATTCCTGCCCGTCAATCCCAGGCATAGCAGGACTCCTTTATAAAACATTCGCTGGCTGCCCGTATTCCCGGGGCACCGCAGGCCGCCGCGCTCTGCCTTTTTTCGCAGAACGGCCGGCTTTATTAGCATACACCCAAACTATATATAAGTAAAATCAATGTTTTTTATATTCTTCATAAGCTTGGCTTATGCTTTTATCCTTCTTCAGGCCTGCTCCTCATGCGCGCTTTGTACCTTTGCCCTGGTTTTTCCCCTTGTGACAGCTCCGGCGCTTCCGCCCTTGTGACAGCCCCGACGCTTCCGCCCTTCTAACCCCTGGGCCCCGCCTGCTCCCGCATAATCAAATTCAAAAGCGCGCGGGCCGCCGCGGATAAGGGGCTGCGCCGGTCAGTGACGATGCACATATCCCGCTCAGGGATTTCCTCCGCAAAGTCCAGGCGAAACACCTCGCCCTTGTGCAGCGCCTCCGCGGCAAATTCCTCCATCACACAGCCGATTCCCAAACTGCGGATCGCAAACTGGACAATCATATCGCTGGTAGCCAATTCAAACTCCGGCTCCAGACGCACCTGCCGCTTCTCCAAAAACTCATCCAGATACCGGCGGCTGCTGGTATTTTTCTCCAGACAGATAAACGGCAATCCCGGAAGTTCATTAAAAGACAGCGTCCGCCCTGCCAGCGCCCGGAATTTACTGCCGGCGATAAAGCAGTCCTTTACCTGCCGCACCGTTCGTTTTTCCAGTTCCGGGCGGTTTGCAAAGGGCATCGTTACGACGCCAAAGTCAATGCGGCCGGCCGACAGAAGCGAAAGCGTCTCCGGCGTCGGCCCGTTGGTGACCGTCACCTTCAGCCGCGGATATGTCTCATGGAAGCGTTCCAAAGAGGAAAGCAGAAAAAAACGCAGCGTCATATCGCTGGCCCCGATGCGCACCTCTCCTTCCTCCAGATTGTTCAGCTTTTTCAGGAGAGTTTCGCCCGCCAGGATGCTTTCCAGCCCCCGGGAAACATAGCTGTTTAGCAGCTGGCCGGCCTGCGTTAGGCGCACGCCCCGCGAAGTACGCACAAAAAGCTGGCTGCCCAAAGCGTCCTCCAGCTGCTTGAGCGACTGGCTTACGGCCGGCTGTGACACGCACAAGGCCCGCGCGGCCGCCGTAATGCTCTGGCAGCGGCTGACTTCATAAAATATACGGTAATGTTCCAGATTGATGTCCATACGCGCTCTCCCTTTGCAAAGGTTACTTTGAAGGCACCGGGGCGGCTTTCACGCCTTGGTGGCGCGCCGCTCAGGCGGCGCATACAGATTTACTTTACCATCAAATGTCCCCTGATTTCAAGGGTTTTCAAAGCTTTATTTGCGTGCATGGTTTCCCGGGAAGCAAACGCCGGGAAGTATTTTTCTAAGCTTTACGAATTTTTGCAAAAAATGTTACTTTTTCGCCGTCTCTTCGTTTATATATACGAAATACTTTGAACGCATACCTCTATGTCCCAAAAAGAAAGGAACTGCCATGAACCTTGCTGAACGTTTACGACTCTTGCGGACCCATTTCGGTTATTCGCAGGCCGCCCTGGCCGAAAAACTGTCCGTTTCCCGCATGGCCTACACGCAATACGAAACCGGGCATCGCGAACCGAGCCTGGCAACGCTGATTATCCTGGCCCAGACCTACCGCATATCGGTCGATTTCCTGCTCGGGATTTCCGACCTTTCACACCTGCCGAATCTCTCCGCACAGGAAAAAATCCTGCTGTCGCAGCTCGACCGCCTGGCGGACGAACGACGACAGCAGGTATTCCGCACGCTGAAGTCAAAGCTGGGAGAACAAATCCTCAGCGATTTTTCCAATCGCCCGGACGGGACGCCGGGGGAGGATTTCTTCTAACGCAACAGCGGCTATAATTTTATCCGATCCGCCGCCTACACGTGAATCTCCGCCTTCACGCCCAGCAGCGCCCGGTTCTCTTCCAGCACCGGCCGGATCACCTCGGTCAAAAACTCCTCCACCTGCTTCGGCGCGCGTCCCACATAGCGGGAAGGATCCATCGCTTTTTGCAGTTCCTCCAGTGAGAGATTGAAGGATGGATCGGCGGCGATCAGCTCCAGCAGATCGTTCTCCCGCCCCTCTGCCTTCACATGACGTCCTGCCTCCATCGACAGCGTGCGGATGCGCTCATGCAGCTCCTGCCGGTCTCCGCCGGCCTTCACCGCGTCCATCATAATATTTTCGGTCGCCATAAAGGGCAGTTCCGCCATCAGGCGCTTTTCGATGACCTTAGGATAGACCACCAGGCCGTCGACCACATTCAGACAGAGGTCCAGAATCCCGTCCACTGCCAAAAATCCCTCGGGAATGCTGATTCTCTTGTTGGCCGAATCGTCGAGCGTCCGCTCAAACCACTGGGTCGAGGCCGTCAGCAGCGGGTTCATCACATCGCTCATCACATAGTTGGCCAGAGAGGCAATGCGCTCGCTGCGCATGGGGTTGCGCTTGTAGGCCATGGCCGAGGAACCGATCTGGCTCTTTTCAAAAGGCTCCTCAATCTCCTTTAAGTGCTGCAGCAGGCGGATATCGTTGGAAAACTTGTGCGCGCTGGCCGCAATACCGGCCAGGACGTTCAGCACGCGGCTGTCCACCTTACGCGAATAGGTCTGCCCCGATACCGGATAGCAGGAGGAAAAACCCATCTTTTCGGCAATCTTCTGATCCAGCCGGCGGCATTTCTCATGGTCGCCGTCAAACAGTTCAAGGAAGCTTGCCTGCGTACCGGTCGTCCCTTTGGAACCTAACAGTTTCATGCTGCCGATCACATGCTCCAAATCCTCCAGATCCAGTACCAGATCCTGCAGCCACAAACAGGCGCGTTTGCCGACGGTCGTCGGCTGAGCCGGCTGAAAATGGGTGAACGCTAACGTCGGCTGATCCTTCCAGCTGTCGGCAAAACGCGCCAGTTCGTCAATGACGTTAATCAGCTTTTTGCGCACCAGACAAAGCGCCTCGGTCATGACAATGATATCCGTGTTGTCGCCCACATAGCAGGAGGTCGCGCCCAGATGGATGATCCCTTTGGCCTTCGGGCACTGCACGCCATACGCGTAGACATGAGACATGACGTCGTGGCGCACCTCTTTTTCGCGCGCCTTTGCCACTTCGTAATTGATATCGTTCTGATGGGCTTTCATCTCCTCGATCTGCTCTTTACTCACCGGCAGGCCCAGCTCATGCTCGGCCTCGGCGAGGGCAATCCACAGCCGGCGCCAGGTCGTAAACTTCTTATCCGGGGAAAAAATGTACTGCATCTCCCGGCTGGCGTAGCGCTCCGACAGGGGGCTTACATATTTATCGTACATCAAATGCGTTCTCCTCTCTAATCATAAACAGGGCGGCCGTCTTATTTTTGGCCGCCCGCCCTTTTCTCTTACAGGCCCAGCCTGCGGAATACCTCGTTGTATGCATCCTCCACGTTCCCCATATCGCGGCGGAAACGATCCTTGTCAAGCTTCTCATGCGTGTTTATATCCCACAGGCGGCAGGTATCCGGCGATACCTCGTCCGCCAGGATGATCTGTCCGTGATAGCGGCCAAACTCGATCTTGAAATCGATCAATTCAATGCCGGCGTTCGCAAAATAAGCCTTCATCACCTCATTGACCCGGAAGGTCATTTCGGTGATCGTATCGATTTCCTCCTGCGTCGCCAGGCCCAGCGCCAGCGCATAGTAGGAATTGATGAAAGGATCGCCCAGTTCGTCGTTTTTGTAGCTGAACTCCAGCGTCGGGCACAGCAGCTTACGCCCCTCCTCGATGCCCAGCTTTTTGGAAAAGCTGCCGGCGGCCACATTGCGCACAATGACCTCAAGCGGCACAATCTCCACCTTTTTGACCGCGGTCTCCCGGTCGCTTAATTCCTCGATATAATGGGTGGGAATCCCTTCTTTTTCCAGAAGCTGGAACACATAGTTCGTCATGCGGTTGTTGATGACGCCTTTGCCGACAATGGTGCCCTTTTTAAGGCCGTTAAAAGCCGTCGCGTCATCCTTGTAATCCACGATCAGCACATCTTCGTCGTCGGTACGAAATACCTTCTTCGCCTTGCCCTCGTACAGTAAATCCAGTTTTTTCATCTTTTTTACTCCTCATGTTATATTGTACCGCCTGCGCGGTTAATCACTCTGTCCGCTTACTTTTTCTTTACGCTGTAGCCGAAACGCCCCAGGACGCGGCCCAGCCCGTAATAGCTGCCATGGTCATAGACAATCGGTTTGGCCTTGGCAAGGTCAAAGCGGCCCGACGCGTCCATATACGCTTCGTCCGCATGGACGCACAGCACCTTCGCCAAAAACAGGTCGTGACTTCCCAGAGCCTCTCGCTGCGTGACCCGGCACTCTATATTGACCGGGCTCTCCGCAATCAGCGGCGCGGCCACCTGAGAACCCTTTTCCTTCGTAAGACCCAAATGAGTAAACTTGTCCACCTCACGCCCGGAACGCACACCGCTAAAATCGGTGGCCCGGGCCAGCTTCTCGGTTGTCAGATTCACGACAAACTCGCCCGTCTCCCTGAGCATCCCGTAGGAGAAGCGCTCCGGCCGCACCGAGATTGACAGCATCGGCGGATCGGAACAGATGGTCCCGGTCCAGGCTACCGTAATGATGTTGTCCCGCCCCTGCCCGTCGGTCACCGATACCATGACCACCGGTAAGGGATACAGCATATTTCCTGCTTTCCAAAGCTGCTTGCCCACCCTGCGACTCCTTTCTGCCGCCCATATTTGGGCGGCGCAGAACTCTCTGCGCGTTTTAATAGTTCCCGAGTATTTTAAAATAGCTGACCTCTTCCATGATCCCCCGCAGAGCACCCAGCACGGCCGGGTCGGAAAGGTTGCCGTCAAAATCGATAAAGAAACGGTATTCCCAATTTTTGCCGACAATCGGGCAGGACTCGATCTTCGTCATATTCAAATCATTGTAAATAAAGTGAGACAAAATCGAGTACAGACTGCCGCTCTCATGCGGCACCTCAAAGCAGATACTGACCTTGGACGCTGTTTTCGTAAAAACCTTGCGCCCGGCTACAATAATAAAACGGGTTGTGTTGACGCTGTTGTAGTTGACGCCCTCCTTGAGCACCTTCAGCCCATAGAGTTTGGCGGCTGCCGCGCTGGCAATCGACGCCTGGCGGATGTCGCCGTCCTCTTTGACCTTTTTGGCGCTCAACGCCGTATTGTTGATACTCATCTGTTTCCACTGCGGATGGCTGTTCAAAAACTGCGCGCACTGCAAAAGCCCCTGCGGATGCGAATAAACCACGCGGATATCCTCCAGGCTTGCTTCCTGCAGGCCCAGCAGGGCATGCTCTACCTTCAAGTAGACTTCGCCGACAATATAATTGTCATAAAAACCCAGCAGATCGTAGATATCGCCAACCGAACCGGCCGTGGAATTTTCGATCGGCAGCACGGCATAATCGGCGTCGCAGATGCTGAGGGCCTTCATGGCGTCCTCCCAGGTGCGCACGGCCTCCAGCCTGGCCTCCCCGCCGAAATATTCCAGCGCCGCAAGATGGCTGTATGCGCCGGGGACGCCCTGGAACACAATGCGCGCCTCCTTTTCCAGGCCGTCGATCTGCTCAAAGGGCAGCTTCAGCCCCTGTCCGGCCGCCGCCGTCAGCCGGTATTGCAGCTTGCGGCTTGCGGCCATCAGCTGGGCAAACAAATCGCGCACGCCGGGGCGGTTGTCCTTCTGCGCCGCAAGGGCCTGCACGGCGGCCAGTTTTTCCTTTTCCCGCTGCCGGTCGAGCACCTTTTTTCCGTTCTCGATCTTGTACTGCGCTACCTGCCCGCAGATCTCCTGGCGCTTCTCAAAGAGCGCCACCATCTGCCGGTCTACCTCGTCGATCTCTTCTCGTAACTGCTGTAAATCGGGCATCGCCAAACCTCTTCTTCCTTCGCATGCGCCAAAAAACCGCGGCGCGCTCTCGAATATTCTCATTGTATACAATTCTTTCGCGATATGCAACTGTTTTTTCTGTCTGCCGTTTCCGGCGCCTGGTTAGGCAAAATAAATTCCTGCTTTTTGCCGGTTGGTTCCTTTACCTTTCTCCTGCCCTGTGCTATGATAGAAAAAATGCCTGGTTGACATATCACCGGATGCAGGCGCACAAAATAACGATCGTAAGGACAGGAGTAAGCGACATGAACGAATGTAAAATCCCGGTAGGCCGCTCTCATTTTGCAGACATTCGCAAAAATGGCTATTACTTCATCGATAAAAGCGGTTTGATTGAAGAACTTCTAAAAACAGACGCGACGCAGGTTACGCTTATCACACGGCCCCGCCGTTTTGGGAAAACCCTCAACATGAGCATGCTGGCCGAGTTTTTCGATATCCAAAAAGACAGCCGTCCGTTATTTGCCGGGCTCTTGGTTGCCAATAACCACGAACTCTGCCGGCATTGGATGAATCAATACCCTACGCTCTTTTTATCTTTCAAAAGCGTTGACGGACTGCAATTTTCAGATGCTTACGCCCAGCTTGCTTCTGTGATGGCCGAACTGCATAAAAAACATTTTTATCTTTTAGAGGATGCGCGGATCAATCCCATTGACAAAGAATTGTTTTATAAAGTTGCCGCTGAAAAAGCAAATCCAAAAGAAGTAAAGAACAGCCTGCTGAAACTGACCCAGCTCATGGCGCTTCACTATCAAAAGCCCGTCATCCTCTTAATGGATGAGTACGATGTCCCGCTTGCGAAAGCCAGCGAAAAAAAATATTATCCTGAAATGCTGGATCTCATCAAAGGGCTCCTGCAGGCCATTAAAGATAATGACTCCCTTGCCTTTGCCGTCGTCACCGGCTGTCTGCGTATTGCAAAAGAAAGCATCTTCACCGGGACAAACAATTTTGTCTCCGACACGATTTCCGACACCAGGCTAAATGAATATTTCGGGTTTACGCAAGCTGAAACAGAGCAGTTGCTGCTGGATACAAACCTGACGGATCATGCCGCAGAAATCCGGGAATGGTATGACGGATATCATTTCGGCGATTTTGACGTGTACTGTCCCTGGGATGTTATGAATCATATAAGAAACCTGATTTTGAACCCCTCTTCTATGCCCGGAAATTTCTGGGAAAACACCAGCGACAATGCCATTATCCGTTCCTTTCTAGATCGAAGCAGTTTTAATATCAATGAAAAATTTGAAACACTGCTTGCAGGAGATTCCATTACGGAAGTGATTACGGAAAATCTCACTTATGATGTCCTCAAATCCTCTGAAGAAAATTTATGGACATTGCTTTACCTGACCGGATACCTGACAAAGACGCGTCCTGCCAAAGCTGCAGCCGCCCTTTTTCCCGGCCGGCTTGCGCTGAAAATCCCCAACAGGGAGATCATGGATATTTTTAAAAAGACTGTAAAGCGGTGGCTTGCAGAACGGGCCGTCACCAGCAACCGGCAGGATTTCTTTACCGCGCTGTGGGACGGAGATGCCGAAAAACTGACCGAAATCCTTTCCAATCTGCTCTTTGATACCATCAGCTATCACGATTACAGGGAAAGCTTTTACCATGCTTTTTTGACAGGGCTTGTCTCCAATGCCGGTTTTATAGTAAAATCCAACTATGAAAGCGGATTGGGACGATCCGATCTTGTCATCAAAGACAGAAAAGGGCGGCGGGCCATCCTTCTGGAAGCAAAATGGACGGACTCCGAAGCAAATTTGGAAAAAGCCTGCCATGACGCTTTGGAACAAATTTCCGAAAAGCAATATGCCAAATCCATAGAGCGATCTGGCTTTCACAAAGTCGTCGTGCTCGCAGTTGCATTCTGGCAGAAAAAATGCCTGGTCAAAAGACTCCCTCCGGATGCCGTTTCCACCCTCCATGCATAATTTCCCGCCGTCCAAAGCATACTAGCTTCCATGGAAAACAAATTTATCAAATGCGGATTCATTGGCTGGGGCATTGAACTTCTCGCCACCAGCCTGAGCAACTATCGAAACAACGGGGACAAACGAATGATGGGCAGCACCTCTCTTTTGATGTTCCCCATCTACGGGATGGCGGCGGCCCTGCAGCCGTTTGGCAGGCTTTTGTGCCGCCGCAATGTCTTAGTGCGCGGCAGCGTCTACATGATGCTCATTTTCGCCACCGAGTATGCGACCGGCTGGTTTCTGCGCAGGCTTGGCATCTGCCCCTGGGACTACAGCGACGCGCCGCTCAATATAGACGGCCTGATCCGGCTTGACTATGCGCCGGCCTGGTTCGCCGTCGGGCTTTTATTTGAGCGCAATACCTGCCGCGAAGTGCGCCGGCAATATAAAGATGAGCGCCGAAACAGCCGCTGCACAGCCTGCGGGGATTGACGTACCCTCCCCCGCTTTATTGGCGGACCCCTGTTTTTATTTTCCGCAGTCTAACAAGCGCAAAACGTCCAAACCAAAACAGAAAGGGGCCGTCATCAGCCCCTTTCCCCTGTTTCTTCCCATGTCCGGATATCGGTCAAAATCCTCTCAAAATCGCCGTTGCCGGCCAGATAGGTCCGCATATCGGTCGTATTTTTCGTATAATACCCATCCATGCGCGACTCGGCGCCCAGGCCAATGCCCAGGTATTCCGCCGCGTCCCGTTCCATCTCAAAATTCAAAACCGAAAAGCCCCGGCGCACAAAGCGGCGCGCCGCCGCTTGTTCGTAGCCGGCCGCCCGAAGCCGTTTCGTTAGCTGCGGGTACTGCTCCTTATCGTCGACCGCTTCCTTCAGCGGGTAAAATTCCAAAAACTGCGGGTTATAGTGAAAAATCTGCCAGAGAATATTTTCCCAGCGTTCTTCTGTCCGCCCCGCGATCCCGCTCATCACCCGCAGTCCAAATCCCGCAAAGCGCATAGACTGAAGAATGTAGTTCGTCATATCCAACGCCGGCAGCGTTTCCGGGAATCCCAGTTCCCGGCATTCCCGGGTCACCAGCGAGGGAACTTCAAACAAAAGCCGGCGGATCCCGGCCTGCCGGTATGTGTTGACCACGTTCAGATCCAGGCTGCCCGGAAACAGCGTAAGCAGCGTTTCCGCCTGCTTGTCCACCGAAAAAGTACGGCGGATCGTGCGCATCAGATCTTCGATCTCCCGCGCCGGAAGTATCCCGGCAATCCCGCCGCCCAGCCGCACGGCCGCGATGGTTACATCTTCCATGCCGTCCCCGCTGGCTTCGATCTCGCGTTTCAATGCCTGCGCATATGCATGCACCAGGCCGGGATCCGGGGCCCTCCACAAGGGAAAGCCCCCGAACCGGTCCTCCTCCCGATACCACGAAAAAGGCACCTGGATCCGCAACTGCAGCTGTTTCATAGATTACTGATTATCCTCATTCAAGAATTCGGCCGCCATCTTGCCGAAGGTAACGTCAAAGCCATGGTTCATGCCGCCCATCGGCGTCATGTAGCAGTTCGCGTGGCGGCCGCCGACGATCACGCCTGCCAGATACACGCCTTCGATCGGTTTTCCGGTCTCGGCAACGACCGGCTGCAGCCGACCGTTGGTCATAATCCCCTCCTGTCCCATACGGCCGGACAGGCTGGTGGACGTACTGAAAGCAAAGAACGGTCCCTCTTTTACAGGGAAGAGCATGGAGGGCGATTTTCCGTAGCGCGTATCCCGGCCCTGCTCGCACATCTTGTTGTACTCTTCGATTTCCGCCAGCATGTTGGCCTTGGCCTCGGCGTCGTAGCCCATCATGTCGGCCAGTTCTTCCAGCGTTTCCGCCCCGTAGCGCTCATTGCCCTGCCAGCTCCAGTAACGGCCGATCGTAATGCCGTCCGGGTTCCCTACGCCGGCCATCAATTCCTGATCCAGGTAATCCAGGTAATTGGTCTCGCCGTCCGTCGTCGAAACGCCGTCCGCCAGCGTCTTGTAATCCTTAGGCGGCACCGTCCAGGGGGTCGAGGCATAGGGGTCAATCGCCATATGCGACATATTCTGATACGGCAGGCATGCGCGCCAGTTCTTGTCGTAAATCTTCCAGGCCATCTTTCCGGGCTGCCAGCGCATCTCCAGACCCAGCGACCAGCACTGGTCGTCCTCGTTGTGCCAGCGCTTGCCCAGTTTGTTCAGGCTCAGGCCCGCGGCCGGGTCTAACAAGGACAGCGCGCAGCCGTCCGCCTGACGGAAGGGCTCGATCTCGCCGCCGGCCCAGACAAGCATCCTGTGGCCGTCGCCGGTGCCGCCAAAGCCCGACGAAGCCGGGAAGGGCTGTCCGTTTCTCAGGGTATAAACAGCCTCCTCCACGCCGATTTCCATCATGATATCCTGGGCCGTCCCATGATATCCGGTCGAGACGATCACACCCTTTGCCGCCTCATACTTTACATACGAAGGCGTCTCGCTGTCGTCCTCCACCCGGGCGATCAGTCCGGTCACCCGGCCGCTTCCGTCCTGGGTCAGCATGTAGCCGGATTCCTTAAAGCGGTATTCCACGCCCAGCTCCAGCGTTTTCTCATACAGCCGCTCTCCCGCATACGCCCAGCTTTCATAGGTAAAATCAATCGTGCCGCGGAAGGTCTTGTACTTATGATCCGCCGTAGAATAGCCCTGCGGACGCTCCGCGTAAATCACGCTGCGGTAATTGGTTTTGTAATCGTCGCCCCGTTCCGGCATCAGCTCCTCATACCAGTCAAACGCCGGGCCGGACTGATCGATCCACAAGCGGATGATATCCGGGTTGCAGCGATGTCCGTGTGTCTCCATATAAGCATTGAAAAACTCCACCGGGTCGTTCTCCACAACCTCTTTTACCATCGAGGAATTAAAGGTCGCACACTGGAACCCGTGGATGTCATACGTCTCGCCTTTCTGGACGACAATTACGCTGTTGCCCAGTTCCGCCGCTCTTCTGGCCGCGTTAAGGCCCGACAGGCCGCCGCCGCAGACAATCACGTCCGCCGACAGCGTTTCCGTAAATTCCTTGGGTTCCTCCGGCTTGATGCGCCAGTCGAACATCCCGTTATCCGCACGCAGCCAGGGCTGTTTTTCGCCGCCGGCTGTCTCCGGGGCCTCTGTCTGTGCCACGGTCGCCGCCTCTGTCGAGGGGCTTTCAGGCGCCGTCGTCTCCGCCGCGGTGGCTGCCGCCGTCGCAGCTTCTGTCACAGCTTCTGTCGCGGCCTGTGTCGTAGCGTCCGCCTGTGCGCAGCCGCCCAGCACGCCCATCGCCGCCACGCTCAACGCGCTGGCTGCGGCGCCCTTAATAAAATCACGTCTTGAAACACCTTTCTTCATCGATACACCTCCCTGATTGTTATTGCAAAAACTATTATACAGGCATTGGTTCGCTTCCGAAAGCACTATTTTTTTACCTGGCCGTAACAAATTTTCTGCGTCACGGCTTTACGCCAAAGACACCCTCCAGCACGCCTCTTACCGCCTGCTTTTCCTCGTCTCTTTTATGCCAGGACACAAACAATTCCCACTTGATCCCCTTCTCCGCCAAAGGAATGCACAAAAGCCCCAGCCGTTCCTGCTGATGGATGGCGTAGCCGGCCACCGGCATAATCCCTTTATTCTGGCAAACCAACTCGCAGCAATACGGGAAATCCACGTTGTACTCGATTTTTTGAAAAGGCACCTGCCGCTTGCGGCACGCCTCCATAAATTCTCTCACAATGTGGTAAATCTCCGGAAGCGTAATCAGCGTCTGCCCCTCTAACTCCTTCATGTACAGCTTTTTTTTCCGGGCAAGCGGATTTTCCGGACTGACCGCAATGTACATCGGGAACTCGCAGACTTTCCGCGAACAGATTCCCTCCCCGGTCACCGGCGCCGTCGTCGTTATCAGGTCCGCCGTCCCCTGGATCAGCGCTTTTTCACAGCCAGCCTCCTCCTCCAGCGTAATCGAAAGCGGACGCCGCGGCTGATGTTTGCGGTACTCTTCGATCCGTTTCAAAAAAATCGTCTGTGTCCCGCTGATGACAACGACCCGCGTTCCCGGCTGCGCCGTCTCGGCGCGCGCGCGCATCGCCGCCTCCAGCCCACCCCATTCCTCCAAAAGCTTACAGCCGTGCTCATACAAAAATACGCCGTCGCCGGTCAGCTGCAGTCCCACCACGTTTCGCTTAAACAAAGCAAGCCCCCACTCCTCCTCCAGTTCGCCGATCGAACGGCTCAGAGTCTGCCGGGACAGGTGCAGCCGTTCTGCCGCACCCGAAAAACTGTTTTCTTCCGCCACTGCCGAAAAATACAAAAGCTGACGTATGTTCATAAACCCCTTTTCCTTCTGTTTTCTTTATTTAGCCCTTTATTCCCGGTCCGCGTTCAGCTGCGCCGCCTTGCGAAATACCAGATACCCGGCAATAATTAACACCGAGATCATCGCCACGCCCAGCTGCATGCGGCCCGTGAGCGAGGTGACAACCGCCACCAGGCCCGTCCCCATAAACGACGCTCCCTTGCCGCAGATATCCAAAAGCCCGAAAAACTCGCCGGCCTTTTCCGGCGGGATGATCTGCGCAAAGTAAGAACGCGACAGCGCCTGGATACCGCCCTGGAATATGCCTACGCATACGGCTAACAGCCAGAATTCCCAGGCTTTATCAAGCTGGATCGCAAACAGGGCGATCGCCGCGTAGGCAAGGATGCAGATGCGGATCAGCTTGGAGTTTTTGTATTTCCCGGCCAGTTTGCCAAAGAGCAGGGCAAATGGGAAAGCCACAAACTGCGTCAAAAGCAGCGCCAGCAGCAGCATGGTACTGTCCAGTCCCAGCGCTTCGCCATAGGCCGTCGCCATCTCAATGATCGTATAAACGCCGTCGATATACAGGAAAAACGAAATCAGGAACAAGAACAGCCCCTTGTGCCGGCGGATCTCCTTCAGGCTCTGCCCCAGACGGGCAAACGATTCCCGGACAGCATGCTCCTTCTTCTCCACAAAATGGACCTGCTTATAGTTTTTCAGAAGCGGCAGCGTCATGCACAGCCACCAGCCCGCTGTCAAAAAGAAGGCGATCGCCATCGCAAACGTCATCGAAATTCCAAAGCTTTCCGCGTTCAGCACCAGCACCAGGCTGATGATAAACGGAATCACGCTGCCGATGTACCCCCAGGCATACCCCTGGGACGAGACATTGTCCATGCGCTCCGGCGTCGTGATGTCCGTCAGCATGGAGTCATAGAATACCAAACTCGCATTAAAACCCACTTTGGCGATCACGAACACCACCAGAAACGCCAGCCAGTAGGTGGGCACGGAAAGCGCCGCGCAGCCGATCACGCCCAGCATCATAAAGGCGGTAAAAATCGGTTTTTTATAGCCGCCCGTATCGGCCAGCGTACCGAACACCGGCCCCAGAACCGCCACAATCAGCGTGGAAACGGATGCCGCATACCCCCAGTACGACAAATACTGGCTCGAAGAAATCCCCGCGCTGTCGGCCAATGAATTAAAATAAATCGGCAGCAGCGTAGAAACCATCAGCACAAACGCCGAATTGCCCACATCGTAGAGGATCCAGTACAGCTCCAGGCGCGTCAGCTTGTTTTTCTTTTCCATATTCACACCCTCCCATCGATTACCCAAAGGTCCGCTCAAAACGCATGGACAAGGGTTCCAGGCTGTCCACGGCCTGATAATATTTGTAAATCATCGTTACGGTCGGCTGGATTGCCGCCTTGTAGCGGGCAAACAATTCGCGGTTAATCGGGCGGCAGGCCGCGTTGGCTTCCAGTCCCATGACGATTCCGCCAAAATGCTCCTCCTGCCCGCTTACCTTCATTACCAGATTGACAAACCGTTCTTTGCGCTTGCCGCCTACGTGGAGCAGGTTCTTAACGCTCCGCATCGATTTCAGGCACTGCTGCACCTGTCGCGGCGAAATATTTTCATAGAATTCGCTCATCACCCAGGCCACGTCCTCGCCCGTGGGAATCCGCCTGCCCACCCGGTATTGCTCCGGTTTTTGCCTGGAACGCAGGAGCAGGCTGCGGTCAAATTCGGTCTCGATCTCGTTGTGGCTGATCCCTGTCTCCTCCACCATCTCCTCCACATATCCGTGGCACTCGCTGTCGAGCATAAAATGGCAGATCACGCCAAGGGTATAGGCGCACTGCGCCGAGTGTCTGCCGCGGTCGGCAATAATCTCGCGCGCCCGCTCAAAAAAGCCGGCGGCAATCTCTTCGTGGAGCCGATGCCCGTATTCGCTGACCGGATTTAACTTCCACGGATGGTAGAAAAACAGGAAATCCGGCCCCTGCAGACCAATACGGAAATATTCCTGATATCCGCGCACCAGCGAACGGATATCGCCCTCCAACTCCTTGTAAACCGCTTTTCCAAACGTATCATGGGCATAAATCGCAGGCATAGAACGACTCCTTTCTTTTGCATGGTTTTATGAGAAATATTTCACACCGGACTCAAACAGTTTCATGTCCTGTTCCCCGTAAATATTGACTGCCACCCGTTCGCCGCGGCGCTCGCTGTGGGCCATCTTGCCGAGGATCCGCCCGTCGGGGCTTGTGATGCCTTCGATCGCGCAGAACGAACCATTTACATTCCATTCTTCATCCATCGTCACATTTCCGTCCACGTCCACATACTGTGTGGCGATCTGGCCGTTGTCCATCAGACGGCGGATCCATTCCCGGCCGGCCACAAAGCGTCCCTCGCCGTGCGAGGCCGGATTGCAGTACACGCCGCCCAGCTGTGCCCCCAAAAGCCAGGGCGATTGGTTCGTCACCACCTTTGTATATACCATTTTTGACACATGACGGCCGATTGTATTCATAGTCAGCGTAGGAGAATCCGCTTTTTGTTCGCAAATCTCCCCGTAAGGCACAAGGCCCAGCTTGATAAGCGCCTGAAAACCGTTGCAGATCCCAAGCATCAGGCCGTCCCGCTCATGCAGCAGACGGTTGACCGCCTCGGCGATCCGCTCATTGCGGAATACCGTTGCAAAAAATTTCGCGCTGCCCTCCGGCTCGTCGCCGGCCGAGAAGCCGCCCGGGAACATCACTATCTGCGCCCGCTCCAGCTCCTTCTCGTATTCGGCCACCGAATCGCGGATGTCGGACGCTGTCAGGTTTTTGAACACGCGGGTCACCACCTGCGCCCCCGCCCTCTCAAAGGCCCTCGCGCTGTCGTACTCGCAGTTTGTGCCCGGGAATACCGGGATAAATACCGTGGGCTTTACGCAGCCACGACTGGCCATATGAACGCTTTTTGCCTGGTAAAGCTTTGTCTTAGCCGGTTCGCCCGCCGCGCCGGAATCGGTCGGGAATACCCTCTCCAGCGGCGCTTTCCAGACTTTTACGAGTTCCTCCAGCGAAAGACGCATTCCGCCGCAGACGATCTCCGGCTCCGCCGTCACAACGCCCAGTTCGACATGCGCCAGGTCCAGGGATACCCCGGCCGGAACCTCCGCCACCAGATTGCCCCAGCCCGGTGCGAACAGATACGCAGGCGCCGCCTCTCCCAGCTTCATGCCCAGCCGATTTCCGAACGCCATTTTGCTCAAACTCTCTGCCAGGCCCTGCCGTCCGCACTCATAGGCCGACAGGATACGGCCCGCCTTGATTTCCTCGTGAATCTGCTTATACAGCCCCATTGCCTGGGCAAAATCCGGCACGTCGTACTCGTCCCTCTCGATGGTAAAGAGCACCAGACGGCTGCCGGGTTGTTTCAGCTCCGGCGAAAGGACATGACAGCCCTCTGCCACGTCCACGGCAAACGACACCAGCGTCGGCGGCACATCCATATCGTTAAAGGAACCGGACATGCTGTCCTTGCCGCCAATGCTCGGCAGGCCAAAGCCCATCTGCGCACGGTAAGCGCCCAGCAGCGCCTGGAACGGCTCGCCCCAGCGTCTGGGATCCGCCGTCATACGGCGGAAATACTCCTGGAACGTAAAACGGATGCGCTCCGGATCGCCGCCTGCCGCCACAATCCTCGCCACCGAGGACGTCACCGCGTAAATCGCCCCATGATACGGACTCCAGGACGACAGGTACGGGTCAAAGCCATAGCTCATCATGGTCACGGTATCCGTTTTGCCGGCCAGAACCGGCAGCTTTGCCACCATGGCCTGCGTCTCCGTCATCTGGTATTTGCCGCCGTAGGGCATCAGCACGCTGCCCGCGCCGATTGAACTGTCGAACATCTCTACCAGTCCCTTCTGCGAGCAGGCGTTCAGATCCGACAAGACGGCGGTCCACCGCTGCCTGCGTTCTTCATCGGTCGCCGCTTCCACGGTCTCTGCAAAGGGATTGCCCGCCCGGTTCGGCGTAACCACCGTCACGTCCGTTTCCTGGTGCGCGCCGTTGGTGTCCAGAAATGCGCGGCTGATGTCGACGATCGCCCGGCCGCGCCAATTCAGCACCAGACGGGGCTCCTTCGTCACGACGGCAACCGGCGTCGCCTCCAGGTTTTCCTCCTTTGCATAGGACAGAAACGCTTCTGCATCCGCCGGATCGACAACCACGGCCATCCGCTCCTGAGATTCGGAAATCGCCAGTTCTGTGCCGTCCAGGCCGGCATATTTTTTCGGCACCTTGTCAAGTTCTACCCGCAGGCCGGCCGCCAGTTCGCCGATCGCCACCGATACGCCGCCTGCGCCGAAATCGTTGCACTTTTTAATCAGGCGGCTGACCTCCTCC
Organism: Lachnospiraceae bacterium; assembly: GCA_022793375.1. Classification (GTDB taxonomy): domain Bacteria; phylum Bacillota; class Clostridia; order Lachnospirales; family Lachnospiraceae; genus RGIG7193. Next base: position 23,497 of record JAAWCS010000016.1, on the reverse strand, counting down.
CGTCTGAAAAGCCGCTGCAGCTTACGCTCGGTCGGCGCGTTTCCTTTCTGCACCTCGGCCCCGCAGGTCTCGATCGAAGCTTCCGTGTGCACCTTCGAGGAACCGGTCGCCCCGCCGCATCCGTCGCGCCCGGTCCGTCCGCCGAGCAGGATAATCACGTCGCCCGGATCGGAGGTCTCACGCTTGACCGCCCGCCGGGGCGCCGCCCCCATCACCGCGCCGATCTCCATGCGCTTGGCCGCATAACCCGGATGGTAGATCTCCTTTACATAACCGGTCGCCAGGCCGATCTGATTGCCGTAAGAACTGTAGCCGTTGGCAGCTCCCGTCACCAGCTTCTTCTGCGGCAGCTTTCCCTTCATGGTCGCCGAAACCGGCACGGTGGGGTCCGCCGCCCCTGTGATGCGCATCGCCTGATAGACATAGGTACGGCCTGACAGCGGATCGCGGATCGCGCCGCCTAAGCAAGTCGCCGCGCCGCCGAACGGCTCGATCTCCGTCGGGTGGTTGTGCGTTTCGTTTTTAAAATTAACCAGCCATTCCTCTGTCTTGCCGTCTATCTCCACCGGCACGACGATGCTGCAGGCATTGATCTCTTCGGATTCCTCCTGATCGGCCAGCTTTCCTTCTTTTTTGAGCTTGCGCATGGCAATTAGCGCCAGATCCATCAGACACGGGAATTTATCGCTGCGCCCGGCAAACAATTCCTCGCGCGCTCTTACATACTCCTGGTATGTTTCCTCGATCGGCGTCCGGTAATCGCCCGGCTCAAACGATACGTTCTTTAATTCGGTCTGGAACGTCGTATGGCGGCAGTGATCCGACCAGTACGTATCCAATACGCGGATCTCCGTCACCGACGGGTCCCTCTTTTCCTCTTTTTCAAAATAGCCGCGGATGTGCAGAAAATCCGCAAAGGTCATCGCCAGCCCCAGGCTGTCATACAGCGCTCTCAGCTGCGGCTCGTCCATGGAAATAAAGCCGCCGAATATCTTTACGTCGGCCGGCTCCGGGAAATCCGCCGCCAGCGTATCCGCAAGCCGGTCGTCCGCTTCCCGTGAATCCACCGGATTGATGCAGTGGGAACGAATGGCAGTTTTCTGCTCTTCGGTCAGAGCACCGCGGATTACATAGGTCGTCGCCGTGCGGATGATCGGCTCCTCCTCTTCATTTAAGAGCTTCACGCACTGCTCGGCCGAGTCGGCCCGCTGGTCAAACTGCCCCGGCAGATACTCCACCGAAAACACAAAATCCCCGGCTTCCTGCGGAAAATTCCCCTCATAAACCGCATCGACCGGCGGCTCGGAAAAAATCGTTTTCTTTGCCTTCTCATAGGTCGCCGCAGATACATGTTCCATATCGTAGCGGATTAAGACCCTCACACCGTCCACGGTATGAATGCCCAGGTAATTGCCGATCTCCTCCTTCAGTTCCTTTGCCTTCACCGCATACGGAGCCAGCTTTTCCACATAGATTCTCTTTACGCCCATACGTTCCTCCCTGGTATGTTTCTTCTTTAATAAAATGGTTTTCTTCTATAAAAATTGTCCGGCGGCTTTACCGTGTCCGCCACGCCTTACGACTCAGGCCAGGACGAATCCTCGGACAGGTTCATCGCGTCCAGCGACATTTTTACCAGCGTTTCCACCCGCCTTTTGCTCATGTGCAGGTGGGCGGCCAGCTCTTCTGCCGTCGCCTCGCGTCCCAGCTTACTAGCCAGCGTTTCCGTCGCTTTCAAAAGAGCGTTGGCGTCCGCCGCCAGGCAGTGCCCCACATTGTCCGCGCCCGTCTGTTCTTCGATCGCGCGCACCAGCGCCCGCTCGATTTCCGTCAGAAGATGAACCGTAAAATTCGTGTTCTCTTCGTAGCTGTCCATTGCCAGGATCAAGGCAATATTGCCCTCCTGCACCAGGTCGGCCGCCAGCACGCCCTGGCCCAGATATTCCCCCGACAGCCGGACGACCCGATGGAGATTTCCCTCCACCAGCCGCTCCCTGGCCGCTTCGTCGCCCTGCCGCATTGCCGCGATCAGAGCCGCCTCCTCGTCCTCCCGATAGCGCGGCACTCCCTCCAGCTCTTTTACATACATTTTAAAATACGCTGCTTCGGCCCCGGTTTTTTTGCGCGGGGACGCGGCCGTTTCTCCCTCGCGCAGCAAGGCCTTGTCTGCCTCCCGGGCCGCGAAGCCTTCGATGGCTACGTGATTCATCTCCAAATACGCGCAGACCATCTCCATCTGCCGCTCATTAAGACCGATATCCTCGCAGGCCTCCCGGATCTGCTCCCTCGTCAGACGGCGCCCGGAGGCCTCCGCCAGAGATAATAGTGCGCCAAGCGCTTCTTTTAACCGTGTTTGTTCATCCATTTTTCTATCACTCCCTAGATGTAATATAACACAATCCCGGATAAATGAACAGGAGAAATTTCGTCAAAAAACAGTTGACATCCGAACCGGCAGGCGCTACAATGTCAAAAAAGCGATGATCCGGAAAACGGTGGAATACAAATCCCCAGAGAATTGGCGGCAGGTGCGAGCCAACGAGGCGTTTTCACTTTACTGGCCGGTGAGCAGGCGCTGTGAATTCTTTTTTAGTAGCGGCGCACGGAGTCCTTCCGTTATCATAAGGAAACGGTTTTCCCCGGCGTCTGTTCCGACGGCCAGCGGCGATCGTATGAGCGGGCGCTTTTGCGCCAAATAGAGTGGTACCACGGATGTCGATCCGCCTCTAATGTCAGCTGTGACTGGCATCGGAGGCGGTTTTATTTTGCCGCAAAGCAAGGTACGGACCCATCCGGCGGTTTCTACATAAAAAACAGAAAAGAGGTATTGAGTATGATTCCTGTATTATCCCTTGTCGTGCTGGCGGCCGTCATTGCGCTGAGCGTCGTCACCAAAAAGAACGCCGGCATCCTCGCGATTGTCGCCGCTTTTCTTTTTTCGAGCTTTGCCGCGGCAAACGGCGTTGAAATCGCCGTCTCCAAAATTGTTTCGTCGGGTTGGCCGATGAGCGTCTTTTTTATCGTGCTTTCCACAACCTTTCTCTTCGGCATCGCCACGCTCAACGGGACCACCGAGGTTCTCAGCAAAAACATCGCCTGCCTGTCCGGCGGGGACGCCAGGCTCCTGCCGATCCTGTTTTTCATCCTCGGCGCAATTGTCTCCGCCGCCGGCGCCGGCGGCCTGATCGTCGCCGTCATCATGCCGATCGCCCTCTTTGTCGCCGTGGAAAACAATATTTCCGCGCTGATGATGAGCCTGGTCACGATGGGCGGCATCATGGTCGGCGGTCTCTCTCCGCTTGCGATCAACGGCATCGTCGCCAAACAGCTGGCCGAGGAGCAGGGCCTGTACAACTACAATACGATGTGGCTGGCCTACGGCGTCAGCATGACCGTCTTTTCATTTGCCGCCTATTTCCTCTTGGGCGGGCTCAAACTCAAAAAAATGGAAACGCGGCCCTCGTTTGAACGCTTCGATTCCAGACAGCTTTTGACGCTGGCCGCAATCCTGGCCGTCCTGTTCGGCGTTATTTTCTTCAAGCAGGACATTGGCCTGATGTGCTTCTCCTGCGCCGGCATCCTGCTTTTGTTAAATGCCGCCGACCAGAAAAAAGCCATCGCTTCGATCCCCTGGGCTACCATCCTCCTGATCGGCGGTATGGCCGTACTGATTAACGTCGTCAAGACCTGCGGCGGCATCGACTTTTTGGCCGACAAGCTTTCCAATGTCATGGGCCCGCGCTCGGCTCAGCCGATCTTTGTCATCTTAGGCGGCCTGATGGGCGCGGTTTCCAGCGGCACCGGCGTTGTCATGCCCACACTGATTCCCCTGGCCTCCCAGCTCTCTGCCGAACTCGGCACAGTCTCCGCGACCCGCCTGATCACCGGTGTGATTGTCGGCACGAACGGGGTCGTGATCAGTCCGCTTTCCACCGTAGGCGGCATTGCCGTCGGCAGTGCGCCCGAATCGGTTGACAAAGACAAGCTGTACAACCAGCTTTTGCTGGCTGCAGTCTCCTTCATCCTGCTAAACGCCCTGGCTTCGGCCCTCGGCTTATTCTATGTCTTTGGCTGAGACGGCCGGACATAAAATACCGTCTGGCAAGGGGCTGCTGCAAAACCTGGATAAAACGCAGCATATGGCCGCGCCGGTTTGCGCATGGAGACCATATATTGTGTAGAATCTTTGCTTTTGCAGCAGCCCCCTGCATAGTGAAACGGCCGGCAGATACTCTGCCGACCGTCTCAGGAGAAGGTATTTCATTTTATGGGGTTTGTAAAACTAATGTATTGGGGGGGTTGTTTTACGTTTATTAGTATAGCACCCGTCCGCCGATAAGTGTGTACAAACTTTACAAAAAATGCATTTTATTTTTGTGCTGTTTGACAAAACAATCTCTGGATTTATTGTACAATTCACCAAAAACAGTCTCTTTACGCAAATTGAATTGCCTTTTGAATCGCCGCCGCCATTACCTCGGCGGCCAGCGTGCCCGCTATATTGATATTGGCCGAAACCGTCCCCAGGGACACGGCATAAATCGTATCGCCGTCCGCCAGCGTGCCCACCGGATTGATGCAGCGTGCATACCCAGCCCGCGCCATGGAGGCGATTTTGTTCATCTCCGCCTTGGAAAAACGAGCGTTCGTCACGATCGCCCCGATCGTTGTGTTCGTTTTCGTCAGCTTGGGATCCAGCTGTTCCCTCTGCTCGCCTATACGATACATTTCCTGACAGGTATTTGAAAATCCCTGCCCGTCCCTGGCGCGCAGACCCGCGACCTGTTTCCCGGTCTGCGGATCAAAGACATCGCCCAACGCGTTTACGATCACGACCGCACCCATTTTCAGATGCCCGACCGCGACCGCATGGATTCCCAGGCCCGCTTTCATGGAGCGCTCCATTCCATAGAGTTTGCCGACCGTCGCCCCTGTCCCGCCGCCGACGCTTCCGCAGGAAGGCGCGTTTTTCTCCGCGTCCGCACAGGCCGCATAGCCCATGGCCGCATCGGGCCGCACCTTGCTGCTGCCGCAGCCTAAGTCATAGATGCAGGACTGGCAGACTAAAGGCACCTTCGCAAAGCCCGTATCAAATCCGATTCCCCTCTCCTCGAGATAGCGCATGACCCCCTCCGAAGCCGCCAGGCCAAAGGCCGAACCGCCGGACAGCACAATCGCATTCAGCGGATTATCCGCCGTAAGGGGCGATGCCAGCGGCGTCTCACGGGAAGCCGGGCCGCCGCCGCTTATATCCACCCCCGCGCACGCCCACCGGTCAAACAACAGCACCGTAACGCCGGTGCGCGCTTCCTCATTCTGGGCATTGCCGATTCGCAGACCCTCTATCTCCGTAATAGGTATTTCCTTCATGATTTCCATGCTTCCGCCTTTCTGCCCGTGTTTTCAGGGCATAGTGGGGCACCCTATATCTGCTTCAGCGCCCCGGCCAGCGTGCGCGACACTGCGCTGGCAACCACAAAGCAGACGCCCGCCTCCACCAGGCCCTGCAGGCCCACAAACAGCACCACAAACATTAGCGGGTTCGTCACACCCAGCCCGGCCGCCAGCCCCTGGATATATTCCGTATGATAGAAAATCAGCACCAGGGCGCTCATAAACAGCACCGTATTCAAGAGCGGGCAGGACAGGCTGGCCGCCAGATAGGAACCGTTTTTACTGAACCTGCGGACCGTCCGAAAAACCAGGCCGCACAGCCAGCCCTCCAAAAGACGCGGGACAATGCAGGTAAAAGCCGTTCCCAGCGGATTGATCTGTAAAAGGATTGCGCCAAAGCCGGCCCCGCTCAGGCTCTGGAGCAAACTGGTAATTCCAAACGCCAGACCGCAGACCGCGCCGCCGGCCGGCCCCAGGAGAATCGCTCCCACCGCCACCGGCACCGGCAAAAACGTGATGGACAAACCCGGCGTCCGCAGATACCCAAGCGGCGTAAAGGCCATCACAAAAATAATTGCGACTAACAGTGCCGCCTGTACCATAAATTTCGTGCGGGCTTCTTGCTTCTGTTTCATATGGTTCCTCTTTTCGGCTGATAAAACGGCGCCGGGCAGACGACGGCTAAATCCGCCTGCCGCAGGTGTCCCCTGTCTTTCAGCACTTTTTATTCTGGGGATGTACGTAAACGATCTGCAAAGGAAACCGAAACAAGACCCGCCGGAAAGCGGATTTTTAAGAAATGCCTGCAAGTAGCCGCCAAAAGCGGTCGGCTCTTTTAATATGAAACTTTTGTGCGCCGCTAATGCGGCGCACCACCAAGACATAAAAGGCGATACGGTTTCTTTCGAATATCGTTCCCCTATACTATAGCACAAAAAATCAAAAACGCAAGCGCTACAGCGCTACCACGATTCCGCCGTCCCCGGCGTACAGGCTGCTGACGCCGGCGGCCGGCGCTACGTACACGTCCTTAAAGGACAGGCGGCTGCAGATCATCTCCTTTACGCTCTGCGCGCGCTCCGGGCAATTGCAGTGGACAATCCCCAGGATCCGGTTCTTCGTATCCACCCCGCTGCGCACCGCCTCCTCTACGACCGTGTCGCAGAGTTTATTCAGCGCTTTGGCAATGCCGCGGGCCTGGCTCAGCTTGACAATCACCCCGTGGTCCGCCCCCATGACCGGTTTGATATTGAGGGCCGAAGCCAGGATAGCGGCCAGACCGGTCAGGCGGCCGTTTTTGCGGAGAAAATCCAGCGTCTCCAGCACAAAGTACGTATGCATATGGTCGCGGAACGCGCCCACCTCCTGTACGATCTCCTCAAAACCGGCTCCGCCCTCCGCCATCTCCTGAATGCGAAACGCGATCAAAGATTCGCCGCAGCAGGCCGAATCCGAACTAAATACGTGGATTTTCTTTGTGCTCTGAGGATTTTCTTCATAAAAGAGATTGCGGGCCAGCACCGCGCTGTTATACGTGCCGCTCAAATGCTGGGACAGCGTCACCACAAAAACCATCTCCTCTTCGCCCTGATATGCCGCTATGAAATCCTCCGGCGAAGGGCAGGCCGATTTCTGCACTGCCTTGCTCTCGCGGATCATCTGCAGGAACTTGGCCTGGTCAAAGGTTTCGTCGTCGCGAATATAGGCATCATCTACCTGCAGCGTCAAGGGAACCAGCGCAAAATGCGGATCCTCCTTGTATTTCTGCGTCAAATCACAGCAGCTGTCACCGATAATCTTATAACTCATGGTTTCTTCTCCTCACGTCTTTTCTGTCTTGGCGGCACGCCGCCCTGCGGTGTATACCGGCCCGGCCGGCCGGATGCCGTTCTGCCGGCAAAATGTCGTTCAACCGGCCTCCGGTTGTCATAACTTCCGCATTTTGAAATATAGTTTTCAATACTACATATAATAACATAGTCTGACGTGAATGAAAAGAGGGTATTTACTACTTTTCTTTCTTTTTTGTCACCGGAATCCACACTTCGTAGCGTGCGTTTTGCGGATCGGCATTGAGATAGACCTCGATATCCGGGGCATTGGCGTATTCATAGCCGGAGGACGGAAGCCATTCCGTGACAATGCGCCGCTCCAATTCCTGGACCGAACGGTTGGTTCCCTCTCCGGGAAATACCGCCCAGGTCGCGGCCGGAACCGTATATTCTTCCAGTCCGTCCTCCAGCGGCGCTGTCGTAGCCACGGCAATAAAGTATCTCCACTGTTCCTCGTCGCCGCAGGCGCTTACGCCTAAAATCCCCGCCGGCTGGCTGTCCATCAGAGTGACCAGCCGCCCGGGGAGCCCCTCCGCGGCCGCCCGTCCCCACATCTGCGGGACAACGGCAAAATTTTCCTCCACTTCCCTTGACAGCGGGGCCGAAATCCCCATGATTCGAAACGCTTTCTTTTCTTCCAACCGATAATTCATCTCTTCCACTCCTTTTACGATCACCTGAAACCTAAGCGGCGGATACGATTTTAAGGAAACGCCCTCTTTCTTGGCGCCGGACGGTGCAATGCCGTGTATGGCCTGGAATGCCCGGTTAAACGCCGTGGGCGAAGCATACCCGTATTTCAGAGCGACGTCGATCACCTTTTCCCCGGCCGACAATTCCGCCGCTGCCAGCGACATGCGCCGGCGCCGGATGTATTCCGCCAGCGGGACTCCCGCCATATAGGTAAACATCCGCTGAAAGTGATAGGCTGAACAGCACGCCCTTTTTGCGATCTCCTCGTAGCTGAGCTCTTCTGCCAGGCGTTTTTCGATATAATCCATCGCCTCGTTTAAATGCTCCACCCAATCCATACCGGCTCCTCCGTTTCCCGTGCGGCCGCGGCCGCCTTCCGCTTCGTTTTCAACATTGCTACGTAAAAAGAATACCTCTTCCGGCTCTTTATTTCCTCTCATTTTCTGCCTGAAACGGAGAGGTCTTACCGTGAGCCGCGTGCAGCGCATCCAGCAGACGCGCCAACTCTCCCGCCGCCAGCTGCCCCGGCGCCGAAGCCTGGTCCAGGCAGCCAAAGGTCATCGCCGAGCCGAACGCTTCCCCGCAGACGCGGCTCTCCAGGCCGATCTCTCCCATGGAGATTGCCACGACCGGGCGCGATGCCTGCCGGTGCGCCGTCAGGCACACGCGAAGCAGGGACAGCAAATCTTCGGCGCTTTTTGGCATCACTGCCAGCTTCAGAATATCGGCGCCCCACTCCTCCATCCGCCGAAAACGCGCTTCCATCTCCTGCTCAGGCGGCGTACCGGCAAAGTCATGGCTCGATGCAAGCACATATGCGCCGGCCGCATGCGCTTGCCCGCACAGCGTTCGAAGCATGGACTCGCCCATCCCCAGTTCCACGTCGATTATATCCGCCGCCCCGCTTGCAAGGGCCGCCTGGTTCAGGCGCAGGTAGCGCTCCGGGTTCTCTTCCCTCGTAGAAACGCCGCCCTCGGCCCTGGTGCGATAGGTAAATAAAAGCGGCAGTCCGCCGATTTCCCGGCGGATTTCCCGCAGCAGGCCCGCGGCCTGCTCCGGTTCGCCTTCGTCCCAGTAATCCGCCCGCCACTCCAGCAGCTGCGCCTCACTGGCCCGCACCCGCCGCGCCGCCTCCCGAATCGCCGCCGCCGTGCGCTCCACCACCGGCACGCAGATTTTCGGCCGGCCTTTCCCCAAGGTCAGCCCGCGAACAGATAAACAGCCCTTATCCACGTAAAGCCTCCTCTCTCCGATATACGATTTTCCCGTCCACAATCGTCGCTTCCACCCGGCCATGCACCCGCCGGCCGTCAAAAGGCGTGTTTTTGGACTTGGAGGCAAAGGTCTGCCTGTCAATCGTATACTCGGCCTGCGGATCGATGATGGTCACGTCGGCGGCGCTTCCCACGGTCAACGTCCCCTTGGGGATTCCTAAAATACGCGCCGGGTTCGCGCTCATCTTTTCCGCCAGCTGAAGCGGTGTCAGGTAGCCGGGACGCACCAGTTCGCTGATTGCCAGGGAAACGGCTGTCTCCAGCCCCACGATCCCGCAGGGCGCCTCCTGCATCCCGCGGGCTTTTTCCTCGGCCGCATGGGGCGCGTGATCGGTCGCAATGCAATCCAAGGTCCCGTCGGCCAGGCCGGCGCGGATCGCCGCCACATCGGCCGCCGTGCGCAGAGGCGGCGCCATCTTAAAGTCGGCGTTCGTGCCGTCCACCGCTTCCTCCGTCAATGTAAAATGGTGCGGGCAGGCTTCGCCGGTCACCGGCAGGCCGATTTTCTTGGCTCCCCGCAGAAGTTCTACGCTGCCGGCCGTCGAACAATGGCACAGATGGAGCCTGGCCCCGGTCTCCTCAGCCAGCAGGATATCCCGCGCGGCAATGATATCCTCGGCCGCGCTGCAAAAGCCCGGCAGACCCAGACGCCGGGAGACAGCGCCGTCGTTCATCACGCCGCCGGCCAGCATTTCCCTGTGTTCGCAGTGCGCCATCGTCACAAGCCCCAGATCGCGCGCCCGCTCCATCCCGCGACGGCACAGCGCCGTATCCATCACCGTTTTTCCGTCCTCGCTGACCGCTCCGGCCCCGGCCGCTTTCATCGCTTTCATATCGGAAAGTTCCTTTCCCTCCATGCCAAGCGTCACGGCCCCGACCGGGATCACATGCACCGGCGACACGCGGGCCGCCTTGTCTGCGATATACGATATGGTTTCTGCGTTGTCCGCCGGCGGCTTGGTGTTGGCCATGCAGCAGATGGTCGTAAACCCTCCGCGCGCCGCCGCCTGGCTCCCGCTGGCAATGTCCTCTTTATATACAAGCCCCGGATCCCTGAGATGCACATGCAGGTCAATCAGTCCCGGCATCACATAGCATCCCTCCGCGTCCAGCGTCTCGCAGCCTTTTGGCTGCTCTGTTTTCGGCTCTTCGATCCGCTCGATCCGTCCCCCGCAGATCCACACGTCCCGCACCGCGTCCAGTCCCGACTGCGGATCCAGTACCCGGCCGCCCCGCACCACCAGACGAGCCGCTTCTTTCCTGTTTTCCATCTCTTATTCCTCCGCGTTTGGTTTAGGCTGCGCTTCGCTCTTCTGCCCGGCGTTTGATTTGGTCTGCGCTTTGCTCTCCTGCCCGGCGTTTGACCGATCTGTCAGCCACTTCTGCGTGATCTCTGCCGCCAGCCCGATCAGACGTTTGCAGGGCCGCGTCGCATAGTACTGCTCGTCCCTGGCCTGCGGCTGATGCCGGCCCATGCCGCCCTGCATTTTCTCCCTAAGTTCCTTGTCGGCTCCCTCCTGGTCCAGTCCCAAAAGTTCCCGGCAGATCAAACTCCCGGACTGCGCCTCAAACTGCGCTGCCAGCTGCTGGACATTTTCATAATTGTACGCTTTTGCGGCCTGGTCCGCGCCCTCCACGGCCCCGGTCTCCAGCCCGCAGACCAGCGCCATCGCCGAGACCGCCCCGCAAATCTGCCGCAGGCGCCCCACTCCGCCGCCAAAGGAAGCCGACAGACGGCAGGCCGTCTCCCTGTCAAACCCGTACTGCTTTGCAAACGCCAGAAACACCGACTGGCAGCAGTTATACCCTTCTTCAAAAAATCCCTGTGCCCGCGCCGCTGCTTCGCTTTTTACCTCTGTCTCACTCTTTCCCCCGGTTCCATACCCGGCCGCAACGCTGTCCCTTGCCGCCCTTTCCTCCATGACCGTCGCCTCGCTCATTGTCTCCCCCTCATCGATTCTGCTGTCTCCTACACCATATTTTGGACCCATGTTCCTCTTTTTACCAGCGCAAATCCGATACAGCACTTGATAAATTCCGTCAGCTGGCACGCCAGATATACGATCACGATATGGATGCCCGTATAGCGGCTCAGCACATAGACGAGCGGAATGCTGACCAGCCACACAAATACGCTGTCAAATAAAAACGTAATCATCGTCTTGCCGCCCGAACGCAGCGTAAAATACGCGGCATTGGTAAAGCCGTACAGCGGCATGCACAGCGCCGAAATCTGGATAAAACGGGTCGCCAGCTGCCGCACCTCTTCTTCGGTCTTGTAAATCCCCGGAAACAGCGGCGCAATCAAAAACATCACCAGGCCGGCGGCCATACAGCAGACCACCGAGAAGGCCAGCAGCTTATTGTCCTCGTCCTTCGCCTCCGTAAGCTTCCCGGCGCCGAGGAGCTGTCCGATGATAATCGCCACGGCATTTCCCAGCGAAAGAAACACCACGTTGAACACATTGGCAATCGTATTGGCGATGTTGATGCCGGCCACCACCGCCAGCCCGCGCACCGAATAGCACTGGGCGATCATCGCCATGCCGCCGGACCACAGCGCTTCGTTAATCAGCAGCGGCGTACCGGTAATCAAAATCTGACGCGCCAGCGGCCACGGAATATGCAGACTGCGGTACACGCCCACAATAAAGGGATTTTTTTCTTTGTGCGTGTGCGTCCAGACGACAATAATAAACAATTCCACAAAACGGGACAGCACCGTCGCGATCGCCGCCCCCTGTACCCCCAGCGCCGGCGCGCCGAACTTACCAAAGATCAGGATATAGTTAAACACCATATTTACGGCCACGGCCGCGATGCCGGCCGCCATCGGCATCATCGTTTCCCCGGTTTCGCGCAGCGTGCCCGAATACATCTGTACCAGCGAAAAAGGAATCAATCCCGCCAGCATCAGCGTCAGATACTGCGAGCCGTATGCAAAGGTCGCCTCGATATCTCCCACGTCGCTGCCCTCATGCAGATACATGCGGATCAAATCCCCGCCCCAGCCGCGAAAAACAAGCAGCCCTAAGACGCTGATTCCCAGGCAGCAAAGCAGCTTGAAGCGAAACGCGTGGCGCACGCCCTCATGGTTGCCGCTGCCGTAAAACTGCGCGCCCAAAATTCCCGCGCCGGCCACTGCCCCAAAGATGCAGATATTGAATACGAACATCAGCTGGTTGACCACCGCCACACCGGACATCTGTTCTGTGCCTACCTGGCCGACCATGATATTGTCCAGCATATTGACGAAATTTGTGATGCCGTTCTGGATCATAATCGGAATCGTAATGTAAAGTACCTTCCTGTAAAACTGTCTGTCTCCGATTAGCTTGTGCATTTTCCTTTCCCTTTCTTTCCTCATGCTCAAAGGATGGCTTCCATCCCTATTTTCTGCGGCTTTAATCCGCATTTTTCGTAAAACTTCCTCGCGCTTTCGTTGCAGGCCCATACATTGAGCGTCACATTATAGCAGTCGTTGGCTCTCGCAAACTCCAAAACGTATTCGTAGAGCCGCTTTCCGATGTGCCGGCCCCTCTCTTTTTCATCCACGCATAAATCGTCGATATAAAGCGACTTGATATCTGTCAGGATGTGGCTGTTTTTATGCTGCTGGAATCTACAGAACGCATAACCCAAAACCGCCTCCCGCCCATCGGCTGCCACAAAAACCGGCGTCTCGTCGTCCAGCAGAATTTCCAGCAGTTCCTCGTCCGTGTATTTCTTTACGCCCGCCTTAAACAGATCCGGGCGGCCGTCGTGGTGTACGGTCAGAACCTGTTCCAGCAGACGGTTGATCCCGTCCATGTCCGTTTCCTTTGCTCTGCGAATTTTCATACTGTCTCTTCCTCCTGTTCCTTCCGTTTCATTTGCCTTCGATGGTTCAGTATATCACACTTATGCGGACACAGCAAGCTAACATATAAAAAGGCCAGGCGGCTAAGCGGTGTGTATAGCCGCTTAGAGCCTGGCATTCTAAAGGATTCAAATACAGAAGGCCGCATAAAGAGGGACCGTTTTTTTTCCGTCCTGATATCCAAAATTCCTGGCGGAGAGTTTGATCGCGTAATCGGGTTTGTAAGTTTCTATATAAACCCTTAAACTTTTGGCCTTGGTGTTGTCGGCGGATTTGACCTCAATCGGGATCAGCTTTCCGTCCCGCTGAATGACAAAATCAATTTCCGCCCCCCGATCGGATTCCCAATAGTACGTGTGATATCCGTTTATCGTAAGCTGCACATTCACGTAATTCTCCGTCATACCGCCCTTAAAGTCGTTTAATTCCTCCGCCATATAGAGGATATCGCTTGCCGCCAATTCTTTTTTGGCACAGAGCAGCCCCAAATCCGCCACATAAATTTTAAAGGCATCTATATCACGATAATTTTCAAGCGGTTTTTTGATCTGCTCCGCTTTGTAGACCCGCGATACGATACCGGACAGGCAGAGCCACTCGATTGCGTTTTCAAACTCCGAGGCCCGCCCGCCTTTTTTTATCAATTTATACTGAAAACGCGTATTTTTTCTGGAAAGCTGAACGGTAATATTGTCATAAGCAAGCCTTGTTTTTTTGATTTCGTTCAGGTTATTGTATTTACTCATATCGTTTAGGTAACTTGCAAGAATCGTATCCTGCGTATGACGGACAAGAATATAATCTTTTGTTTCAACAAATTGCTTTACGCACTCCGGCATACCGCCCACAACGAGATACTCCCGATACAGACGCATCGCCGCCTCGTGAAGAGCCGCCGGCAGCGGCGTATCGGTGTCAAAACATTTTTTTATCTGTTCCACAAGAATATCCTCGCCCATCGCAAGCATGAATTCCTCCATATCCATCGGATACAGGGTTTTCAGATCCGCTTTGCCGACAGGGAATGAGAAGTTTGTCCGACTCACCGCTACGCCGAGCAGACTGCCCGCCACAATGACATGATAGTCGGGAGCCTCCTCGCAGAAATATTTTAGCGAAGTCAACGCTCGTTCGCACAGCTGTACCTCGTCAAAAACAATCAATGTTTTTTCTCTGACGATCGTTTGCCCCGCTATGTGGGACAAGACCGGTACCAGGTACGACGGGCTGATGTCCTCCTCAAACGTTTTATTCAGCCCCGGATTGGTTTCAAAATTAAAATAGGCCACATTCTCGTAATGCGTGCGGCCAAATTCCAGCGTAGAATACGTCTTGCCTACTTGCCTTGCCCCCTGCAGTATAAGAGGTTTACGGTGTTTGCTGTTTTTCCATGTTTCCAAAAAATCCGTAATCTTTCTGTACATAAACCGGCCCTCCTTGATTTCCGAAAGGAAATGCCTGTTCCTATGACGGAAAAGCATTTCCTTTCCTGCAAGTATTGGCTATAGTATAATATATATTCATGTAAATTTCAATTGTTTTTTTCATCGTTTTTACACCAAATAACACGAATAGCGTATTTCTCTAAATGCCCGCGGATGATCCCTCCCTTTTCCATGTTAAAACCACCGCAAACGCCGCCACCGTCGCCGCCGCTATTGCCGCCGCCATCGCCGCGATCTGTTCCAGATAGCGGATTTCCAGCACATTATTCTCTCCATAGAGAATTTCCCGTATCTTCTCCCCGGCTGCCCCCTCGGATTTCAGCCAGCGCCAGTCCCATTGAAAACACACGCTCCGGCGCCCGGACAGGCCGCTTTTGCTTTGCAGACGATCCCACAAATTCTGCCCTTTGCCCTCCCGCAGAGCCAGACAGGAAAAAGCCCCGTCCTCCTGCGCGGTATGGACAAAAACCGGCGCGCTCTCCTGCAAAACGCCGCACACCTGATAGGTTTCTCCCTCAAACTCCACCATGCTTCCGACGGCCGACGCATCCCCGAACAGCTGCCAGCTGGTCTCCCGGTCGATCAGGCATCCCGCCGTATCCTCCGCCGCAAGAAACGCCTGCCCGGGAAACAACAGGCCGCTGCTGCCGCAGACGAGCAGCTCTGTCACGGAAACGTCCCGGTTCCACGCTTCGTTTCGTATGCGGACGCCTTTTTGCTCCTGCCAGAATACGGCCGGAAAGGGTTCTTCTTCGTTTTCCGCCTCCCAATCCTCCCGCATCGCGCGTATCTTTTCCGCGGAAACCTCCTGCGACAGGCGCACGACGCAAAGCCCCCGGCTGCGGTCAAACGCCGCCGCATACCGCATTCCCTCCAGCGAAAGCCAAATCAGAGCGCCGGCACAGACTGCCCGCATCAGCCACATGCACAAAAACCGCCCGCCGCCTTTTGTGCGGCTTCGTTCCTTTTCTTTCCCGCTCATGGTTCCTCCATACGGACCACATCGCCCTCGTAAACAATTCCGCTGGCGCTTATAATGATCTCTTCCTCCGCGCCGACAGCCCCGTTCTCCAGCGCCGCATAGGTCGCGTTCTTGTCCAGGACCTTCACCGGCCGCTTCACCGCTGTCAGCTGCTCGCCTAAAAACGTCTCCGTACTGCTCAGCACCAGCACATAGGTCTGCTGCTGGCTGTCTACGCGCAGCGCCTCCAACGGAACACAGGTATTGTAATTGGCCGTCTGCTGCACCAGGCGGACCGTCCCGCTCTGTCCCATGGACGCCTGCCCGGCCGGAAGCAGAAGTGTCAGTTCATACCGGTTCGGTTCCTCCCTGCTCTCGCTCAGAGACAGAACCGTCAGTCCTTCTACCTTTCTCTTTCCGCTGTCAAAGCTGACCATGCATTCATCCCCCACATTGACAAAACGTATCTGCTCCTTTGTAAGCATGGCCTGAAATGTCAGTTCCCCTTCGGCGGCCGCCAGCAGGCATACCGGCGCGTCCGTGGTCCGCTGCCCGATTTGCGCTGACACCTGCGTGATCTGTCCGGCCTGCTGTGCGCAGATCCGGCCTTCCGTCTCCAACAGCGATTCCAGCAGGGCGCACTCTTTCTTTGCCTGTTCCACATCCATGGCAAGCAGCGCCAGACTGCTGTCGGATGCCGGCTTCGCGGACGCATCCTCCAGTGCGCGCGCCGCCGCCTGCACGCTCTGCTCTCGTCCCTCCTGCGCGCCCTCATACGAGCGCAGGGCCTGCCGCTCTGACTCCTCCAGCTGCGCCTTTGTCTGCTCCCACTGCTGCCGGCTGTTCTGAGACAGCTGCGCCAGGTAACTTTCCCGCTCCGCCCTGGCCCGGGCCAGTTCCTGCTCTTTTGCCAAAATCTGCGCCGCCCAGCCGGTCGTATCTTTGCCATCGCCCGGGTCCGGGCCGGTTTCCCTGCCCGCCGGCTCAGCCTGCGTCCCGCCGTCCGTCTCCGCATTACCGGTGTCGTCCGTTTGATCCTCTTTGCCGGTATTGCCGGTTTCGTCCACGGTTCCCGCCGGTTCGGACTCCGCTTTCCCGGCCTGCTCCCGCAGGGCATTCAGTTCCTGCTCTAAAAGAGCGATTTGCTCGTCTAACTGTCTAAGCCCCGGGTCTGACTGCTGTACGTCAGCCAGATAACGCTCCCAGTCGGCAAACTGTTCTCTCTCCTGCCCGGCCTTTTCCCAGGCCGCTCTTGCTTCGTCCACCTGGCGGTCCCCGATATCAACGGCGCTGTTATAGTCCTCGTTTGCCCTCTCCCTGTTCTTCTGTGCGTCCTCCTTCTGGCGCTTGGCATTCTCACGGGCCGACTCCAGCTGCATACGCCGGCGCTGCTCTTCTTCTTGTTTTTCCGAAAGCTGTTCCTCCATGTCCCCGCAGTCCAGCAAAAAAAGCGTCTCTCCGGCCTCCACCTGCTGACCCTCGCGCACCAGAACCTGCGCAATCCGCATGCCGGCCGGGACCAGCACCGCGCTTTCAGGCCCCTTCTGCACCGTCCCTTCTGCTTCCACCACATGGTTCAGACTCATACTGCGGCTGTTTCCTGCCGTCACCTGCACCATGCGCCCCGTGTAAAGCGCCTGCGATATCAGCGTGCAGATCATCATAAAGATCAGGAATTGCCCTAAAAGCACCGCCGCCCGCCGCCGGGAGGCGCCGGGGCCTTTTCCGAATATATGTTGCCAAATCCTGCTTCTGTCCTTCATTCTCTATTCCTTCATAGCCGCCGCTACGATTCCTTTCTCCAGATAATCCTGTCCCATCACAAACACCAGCACCGCCGGGATCAGCGTAATGACCGAAGCGGCGAAAGCGGTCCCCGCCTGCCCCAGCCCCACCTCCGGCAGGTACAGAGACAGCGGCCACAACGCCTTATCCTCCAAAAAAGCCAGCGGCTGCTCAATCAGATTCCAGGTTTCCAGAAAACTAAGCACCATTGCCGACAAAATACCGGAGGAGCCAAGCGGCAGCCCGATGCGAAAAAAAATCTGCCAGTCCCCGGCCCCGTCGATCCGGGCCGCTTCCACAAGGCCCTCCGGTATTTCCGTAAAGCCGCGGTAAATGAGAAACACCGGAAACGTAGAAAAAACCGCCGGCAAAATCACAGCCGCCTGCCGCCCGATAAGCCCCAGGCCGTCTAACACCAAATAGTTGGACAGCATTGTCACCTGGAACGGCATCATCATCAGCACCGTGTACAAGGTAAAAAGAAAACTGTTCTTTCGGGAGGGAAAACGGGCAAAGGCCCAGGCCGCCGGGACGGCCACCAGAAGCTGGCCGCCCAGCGTAAGCACTGCGATCCGAACCGAATTCCAGAACACCACAAAGAAGGACGGGCTTTGAAACAGTACCTCCATAAAATGCCTGAGCGTCGGGAAACACGGCCAGAGTGTAAAACGGACTTCCCTGCCGTTTTCCAGTAAAATCGGCGCCAGGCTGTTGGAAAGCTCCACGCTGCTTTTAACAGAGCCGGTCAAAACCCACACTAACGGCAGGCAGACCAGCACGGCCAGCAGCGCCAGAAGCCCGTAGGTCAGTCCCTGTTTGATCCTCTTTCGCATCCTTCCTCCTCTACCAACTCTCCTGTCGGTCCCACAAGCGTTTCAGCCCCATGCTTCCCAGCCCCAGCGTAAGCGCCGTGCAGACGGCGGCTGCCGCCATCTTGTCAAATTCCAGTCCGGTAAACCAGTTGTTGAACAAATGCTGCAGCAGATACATGCTCTCATGCGGATACGCCCCTGCCACCAGATAGGCCTCCCTGAATACCTTAAACGAATTCAAAAACGACAGAACGGTAATCGTATACAGCGTCGGCTTTAAGTTCGGCAGAATAATCCGGTAAAAGCACTGACACTTACTTGCCCCGTCCACCTGCGCCGCCTCCAGAATGCTCTCCGGTATGCTCAAAATCCCGGCCAGCCACAAAACCACCGTGTAACCCAGATTTTTCCATATATAGCTGGCTACCAGCACCCAGAAAGCGGCGTCCGATTCCATAAAACGCACCGGCGCCAGCGACAGCCTTGCAAGCAGCCCGTTCAGCAGCCCGCTGTCGGCAAAGAGAATCCGCCACACCAGGACCACCGTTGCCGCCGGCGCCGCAAGCGGCAGCAGATAGCAGGCTTTCAGCGTCTGAATCCGCGGCAGACGGCTCAGAAGCACGGCCGTCAAAAGGCCCAGACCAATCAGGATTGGCAGGCACACTGCCGTAAAGCGCAGCGTATTTTTCACCGCCAGCATAAACGCCTGATTGCCGGCCAGCAGCTCATAGCCGGCCAAACCGTTCCACTGCCCGTTCACCGCCGTCGTAAAGGAGCGGCGCACCACATCCGCAAACGGAAGCAGTACAAAGACCGACACGCCGGCCAGGCTGGGCAACAGAAAGCTCAGCTTTAAAAGGCTCTTCTTACTCGGCCAGATACAACTGGATTTTGCGCAGGATCTCATCGACTGTCTCCTCCACCGTCGCGCTGCCGTTTAATGCATTTACTCCCAGCTCCGTTACCGTATTTTCAATCATATGGTCCATCAGAGCCGGCGTCGTCCGGCTTTCCACCAGCGCAAGGAATGCCGCTTTTTCTGCTTCCTCCGGCCAGCGCATCTCAAGCGTTACCATGTTTCCGTCCGCATCCATGAATACGGAGGTCAAGGACTTTCCCTCCTCCATTGTATTGGTCAGCACCTGTGTCATCGCGGCCCGGTTTACCGGCAGTCCCTCGCCCAGATCGCTTTGCTGCACCTCTTTAGAAAGCACGGTTTTTACAAAATCACAGGCCGTCTTTACATTCTCGCTGCCCGCTGATACCCCCAGTACCGTAGATGGAAGGAATACGCCGGGACACTGGCCCTCAAGCGCCGCAAAGCCTCCCTGCCCCATCTGGTCAAGCACAGCCAGCACGGTACAGGCATCAATCATAATTCCCTCTAAGATACCGGCGGCCGCCCGCTGCTGCCGATACAGGATATCCGTTGCCCGCGAGCCGATGCTCTTATAGATATCCCAGCGGACCGGACCGCCGACCCCCTCCTCGATTTCGGCAAATTCCGATGCCAGCGCCGGCGTGATTCCCGCCGACTCCGCCTGATAGATCCGCTTGGCCTGCGTCAGAAAATCCGTCAGCTTTTCTTTGTCTACGGTTCCGTTTTCCGATGTCCAGCCCGCCGCCGACAGTCGATAGAACAGGTTCAGCACCTGCGCTTCGCGGTACAGACCCAAAAGCAGTCCCTCCGACGATTCCTGCCGCCAGCTCTCCATCCGGTCCGCCAGCTTTGTCATGCTGTCAATTCCTTCGATCTCCGCCTGTGTCCCTACCAGCATCGGCAGACCAAAGCGGGCCGGTACCGCATAAACGCCGCCGCTTTCGCTCATGGCATTCGTCAGATTCGTAAAAAGCCCCTCGG
This sequence comes from Lachnospiraceae bacterium, assembly GCA_022793375.1. Classification (GTDB taxonomy): domain Bacteria; phylum Bacillota; class Clostridia; order Lachnospirales; family Lachnospiraceae; genus RGIG7193. Next base: position 3,581 of record JAAWCS010000016.1, on the reverse strand, counting down.
TCTCGTTTACTTCCGTAAGCAGTCCGCTCAGTTCCAGCAAAAGCCCCTTTTCTATATAGGAAGAAACCGGCAGATCCTCCAGCACCAACACATCCGGGCCGTCTCCGCTCATAATCCGCGTATTCAGATTTTTCACCACATCGTCCCAGGTCTGGCCGCTCTCGCCGCTCATTCCCACTTCATAACGAATATACACGTCGGGATTCACGCTCTGATACTGGCTGATGGCCTGCCGGATCGTAGAATTCTCCTCCAGGCTGTAAACCGTCAGCTGTTGCGACGGCATGGCCGGCAGAGTCGCATCATACCGATAATAGCACAGACCGCTGCCAAACAAAGCCAGGAAATTTCCGTCGGCCAGCTGTAAGACACTGCGGATTTCCGTATCCGGCCGGCCGAATCTTGAGAGATTGCCGTCGATGACCTGCTCCATCACAGTCCCCCCCAGCACATGTCGGTAAAGCCCGCTGCCGCACGCCACATAAATAGTATTCTCCGTCTCGCCGCCGATGACCGCCAGCCCGCTTACCGAGCCGTAAGCCCAGGCGCTTTCACTGTTTTGAGAAACCAAAAACTCGCCCAAAACGGCATCCTGTTCCTGAAGTTCTCCACTCTCCAGATCGTATAAATAAGCCTCCTCGCCGGACAGCGCCGCCAAAGTATTCCCCGAAAAACCGCACCCGTCAAAGGAACGGCCGGCCGTAAAAAGCTGCGTCGTCCGGCCGGAGGCCGTATCCGCCTCCAGCACCGCCCCAACGCCGTTTCCGGTCATTTGTATAAACAGGCGACCCGTCGGTGAAAAGAACACGCTCTGCGGGAAGATTTCTCCCACATCGTCGAGTATCACGGAAACCGCCTTGCCCGCCGTGTCCACATACAATACTTTTGTCAAAGGAGCCGAATCCTCCCCTCCGCCTGCCGCGTTCATCATGGCGTAGTGCAGAGCCAGATTGCCCTTGGGATCGATTGCCAGGTCCATAATATAGCCGTTTTCCTCCATATTCTCCCGCAGACGCCGGTTCAGTTCTTCTTCTGTCTGCCAGGTCGCTCCCTGGTCCGTGGAACGGTATATGTCGCCGTCATAATACAGAATGCTTCCGTCCTCCTGCGCAAATAAGCCCTGCGGCACGCGGCTCTCGGACGGCAGCGCCCGCTCCTCCTCCACAAAACGCCCCATGGCATCGGAAGCGGGGGCCTGCGGTGATCCGGATACGCCGCTCTTAGACCCTTCCGTATTCTGCGGCTGGGATGTCCCGCCTTCCCGGCCGGATGCTCCCGCACAGCCCTGCGCAAACAGCGCCATTCCCATGGCAAACGCCAGGCCAAGCGCCGCCAGCCTCTTTTTCCATCTTTTTTGATTCATATCCGTTTCCTCCTTTATTGCCTGCATTATCAAGGCATAATGGTACGTTCTTGCGGTATTTTCCTCCTCACCGCGCCGTATGTTCAGCATAGCAGAAATCTCTCTAAGTTTTCTCTAAAATCTGTGAAGAATTGAGGGATTTTTTGTGACAGTCCCTTGCCTTCCTCTTTCACAAAAGGTTCACAAAGGTTTCCGCCCATTTAGAGAAAAAATAGAGATTTCTGTGCTATACTTCTAATAAATTGGCATACGGCGCCCCTCCACTCATAACGGCGGCCCGCAGAAAGGAAACACCCATGCGAATTCTTCTGATTGAGGACGATCCGTCCCTCTCCTACTCCCTTTCCTTCCAATTAAAAGGCGAGGGCTTTCTCGTCGATACCTGTGAAAACGGATGCGAAGCCCTGTCTCAGATCCGGGAACAGGCTCACGACCTGCTGCTCTTAGACTGGATGCTGCCGGATATGGACGGCCTTGCTCTGCTGAAAAAAATCCGCGGAGACGAAAACCCTGTGCCTGTCATCATGCTGACCGCCTTAGGACAGCTGCAGGACAAAGTCGCCGGACTGGACGCCGGCGCGGACGACTATCTGGTAAAGCCCTTTGCCTTTGAAGAATTGATGGCGCGGATCCGCAGCATCGCCCGCCGCCCCCGCCGCTGGCAAAAGGGGATGTCCCTCTCCTGCCGCGATCTCATCTATGATCCCGACGAAAAACGGCTGACAGGCCCCGGCGGTTCCTGCGGCCTGTCCCGGCGGGAGGGCAGCCTGCTGGCGTGTTTTCTGCAAAACGAAAACCAGGTCCTCACCCGCAACGCCCTTTTGGCCCGCGTCTGGGGTCCCGATGCCGCCGTGGAGGACGGCAATCTGGATAATTACATCCATTTTCTGCGGCGCCGCCTGAGAGCGGTCGACAGCTGTCTTTCCCTGCGCACGGTCCGCGGAGTGGGCTACCGGCTGGAGGTTTTCCATGAGTAGCCGGACCTCTTCCGTATTTCTGAAGGCCCGCCGCCGCTTAACGCTTTTGTTTGGCACAATCATCGGCATGGTGGTGATGATTATGACCGTCCTCTACCTCTATGTAGCCGAATCCGCTCTGTATGAAAACAGCTTTGCCGCCTTCTTTCGGGACGCCTCCTCCCTGGCCGCTTTTTTGCAGCAGCAGACCAATATTACGCAAAACTGGCTCTCTCAGATCCAGGCAGACGGCAAATATATCCTCTATCTCACCGACAACGATATTCCGCTGGCTTATACCGCTCAAAATGCTTCCCGCAGGGCGCTCTTTGAAAACGTTCTTGCCTATGCCGACGCGCATCCGGCCGACGGGTATCCATCCGGCGGCCAGGATTCTCTTGTACACTTTCTCTACACAGCCCCAAACGGAGAGCGCTATTTTGTCTGCCGGGCCGGGATCGTCAAGAAAAACGGCCGGCTGGAAATGCTTCTCTTGTCCTCGCTTCACGGTCTGCGCCGGCAGATTGTCCGCCAGCGTTTTCTATTTCTGGCAATCGTAACCGGCACGATGCTGTTTCTATTTTTCTTCTGCCGCTGGTTTACCGCCCGTTTGCTGCGCCCCGTCAACGAAAGCCAGCGGCGGCAGGTTCAATTCGTAGCCTCCGCCTCCCATGAACTGCGCACGCCTTTGAGCGTCCTCACCAGCTGCCTGTCAGCCATGCGCCGCTCGGATAAGCCGCAGCAGGAGGCCTTTATCGGGATTATGGAAAAAGAATGCTTTCGCATGGCACGTCTTGTCACCGATATGCTGACTTTAGCCGGCGCCGACAGCCGCAGTCTGCAAATCCACAAGTCCGCGACGGAACTGGATACGCTTTTGCTGGAATCTTTTGAAGCGTTTGAACTCCTGGCCCGTGAAAAAAGCATCGATCTCTCCATCCGCCTGCCGCAGGACCCCCTGCCGCCTTGTTTCTGTGACCGGGAGCGGATTTCACAGGTGTTAGCAATCCTGCTTCAAAACGCGCTCGCCTATCACCGCGACGCCGGAGACGGCCGCTTTATCTCCCTGTCCCTGGAGGCGGACGGCCGCTGGTTTCGACTCATTGTGGCAGATAACGGCCCCGGCATTCCCGATTCGCAAAAGAAATCCGTCTTTGAACGCTTCTATCGCTGCGATGCGTCCCGCCGCCGGAAAGACCATTTCGGCCTGGGACTGTCCATCGCCCGGGAAACGATTCATGTCCATGGCGGCCGCATCCAGC
>JAAWCS010000004.1 GCA_022793375.1 Lachnospiraceae bacterium | reverse complement strand
TTGACAGTTCAAAATAACTCAATCGGATACCAAGGGGGAAGTCTACCCATTTTTGTGGATAACTTGATTGATTTCAAGAGAACTGGTTCAAGGTTTTATAGTATCAAGCATTTCTACATGCTCATGAATAATTCAGGTTTAGTATATCATAACCTACATCTACTATCGCACGCAGTACAAATGATATTGTCAATAGTCTCTTTTTGATTATTTCTTGTATATCCGGATAGACACTCTTTCTTCCCAAAATCATTTCCGCATGATTTACTGCCGTACCGATCGGAAGCCGCTTCTTTAATAGTTGCTTCGCCGCGTGCGGAATGAATTTTGGGGTTTTGCAATAAGCAGCAAATATGCTCCTCATATCAATTTAACCGCCGCATCCGCAATGCAAATAACAAAGACCGGTATGCCTAAACATATAACCCGTTGCTGCAATCACCAAACATACAAGCCCCAACACGGCCATGCTCCAGCCATGTACAAAAAACAGCAAGAAGAAATGTATGGATGTCGCCAGCAGTACGCCCAGCCATATTTATCTCCAATGCCACCCGGGGATAAAGGGGCCGGCAATACAAAACATCAATAGGAACAAAGCAACAATCGAAAAATAAATCGTCTTTATCTGCTTTTTGGAAATATCCCCCTCTGAGAGTTTTTCCCTTACCTTTTTGTTTACATTAACGCCAAAAAAGCAAATGTAATAGCCTGTCAAAAACACAAACGGATTAACAAAGAACTTGCCGCCGCAAATGACAGCTATTATTAGTACAATTCCAATAAGAATCAGCCACAAACCGCATTGTTTTTTGTGATTGAATTCCCGTGTTTCTTTCATTTCGTTTCTCCTGTAATAAATTCGCCAAACTCCGATTTCCACTTCTCATTATACAAGACATTCTGTGAAAAATCATTCTCAATTTTATTAAGATTTTTTAGGGTAAACGGTGCTTTATCCGGCGGCAATGAACCATATATGCAAAACACCGAACGGGACACTTCCTAATGTGAAGTACCCCTTTCGGCTCTCAAAAATATTTTTTATTTTTATGCGCTTTCCGCTTCTCCATACATCAGTGCTTTTTCTTTTCCGCGTCGCGCCAATTGTCCCGATAGCCGCCCATCAGGTCGACAAACCGTTTGGCCGTCAGATGCGGGCGTGTGATCGCGCTGCCGACTACGACGGTATGAGCTCCCAGGTACAGGCATTTGATGGCGTCCTCCGGCGAGTAGATGTGCCCTTCCATCACAAAATAGGCTTCATCTCCCAGATCCCGGCACATGCGGGCAAACTCCCGCAGGTCGGGGCTTTCGATGTGCGCTGTCTCTTTGGTATAGCCGTATAGGGTCGGGCCTACCAGGTCGGCGCCCAGCGCGACGGCCCGCTTGGCTTCTTCGTAGTTGGAAATATCCGCAAAAACGATCGCTTCCGGAAATTCTCGTTTTACAACCGGCAGCAGTTCCCAGGCCGGGCGTCCTTCGTGCGTGATCTGGTCGGTACAGTCCAGGGCAATGATCTCGGCGCCGGCTTCCCAGACCTCCTGCACGGCTTTCAGCGTCGGCGTAATAAACACGTCCGTGTCCTCGTGCCAGATCTTGTACAGGCCGATCATCGGCAGGTCTACCTTTGCCTTGATCGCCCGGATCTGTTCGGGGGTGTTGGCGCGGATTCCCACCGCTCCCGCCCATTTGGCGGCTTCTGCCATTTTTACTACCATATCTTCCGTATAGATCGGATCGTCCTTTTGTACCTGACAGGATACGATCAGCCCGTTGCAAAAGCTTTCCAGGATCGCCCGCTTCCTTGCGTCTGTTGTTTTCATCTGTCTCCTCCCTGGCGAACAAACTTCCGCCTTACTTATTTGCTTCTAAGTATAGCGGAAGTTTGTTTAGCTTGCAACATATTTTTGCAAAATCTTTCATTTTTTTGCATCCAGACCAATCGTATTCCAAATCAGCCCTGGCTGCGCGGCCGGCCTTCTGCCATTTGTGCAGCACTTGCTTACTTCACAAACACTTGCTTGCCCGCCTGTAAACGGCGTCCTATGCCGGCGCGTTGGCCGGCGGCGGTATCATCCGGCCGCGGCCTCGTCCAGCACCAGTTCGGCGTTTTCGGCCAGGTACAGGGCCGTGGCCGGAAACGCTTCGCAGGGCTGCGCATAAGAAAGCAGCTTTTGCACGGCCTCTGCCTTATGCGCGCCAAAGACTGCCAGCTGTATCCGCCTGGCTTTTAGCAGGTTTTTGATCCCCAGGGTCACGCCGCTTTTAATCGGCGGCATCCCCTCCGGAAAATATTTGGGCGCTACGGCAAGCGTAGTCTGCGACAGCGGCGCTTCGTGGGGTCCGCGGTCAAAACGATCGCCGGGTTCGTTCAGCGCCAGGTGGCCGTTCATGCCCATGCCAAGAAGCAGGTAGTCGATCCCGCCCCAGGCTAAAAGCTGTGTTTCGATCGCCGCGCAGGCGGCCGCCGCTTCTGCCATTGAATCAAAAAGCACGATGTTTTCCGGCCGCGCGTTGATCCGTGAAAACAGGTTCTTCTGCAAAAAGTACGCGCAGCTTCCCTCCTGGCCGGCCGGGACGCCCAGCCATTCATCCAGGCCCAGGATACGCGCCCGGGAAAAATCGGTTCCCATCTCTGCCATTGCCGCAAACGCCGGCAGGGACGTATGGCCGGCGGCCAGGCAGAGCACGGCGTCAGGCTTTTTTCGCAAAACCGCGTCGACGGTCTGCGCCAGATACTGCCCGGCCTGCGCTTCTGCGGCAAAAATCTGTTTCTTCATGCATTTCTCCTTATTCTTTTTGGCAAATTATTCGCCCAGCAAAATTTCGATCGGATAGGCCACCTTAGGCGGGTTTTCAAGCGGCAGACGGATCTTTTGTCCGCTCTTGGCCGACAGGTAAGCCGCGTAAATCATTTCCAGCACCGCGCGCCCGTCCTCGCCGGTTACCAGCGGCGTCTTATCCTCCCGCACGCATTCGATGAAGTGCGCCAGCTCCTGCGGATACCCCTGATTAAAGGCTTCCTCGAAAATCGTGAAGGTCCAGCCCTGGGAGGAGCCTGCTTTTTCCGACGCGTAGTCGTATCCGTCCGCACTGTAGGTCAAGGCAGAGTTGCCGCGGAACAGGTCCGCGTAGGAAACTCCTTTGGTCCCGTAAATTTCAATGCGGTCGTCCATGCCGCCGTGTTTGGCCCAGCTGTCCTCCGCCTCGCAGGTTACGCCGTTTTCAAACTCCACAAGGGTGATCGTATTGTCGTCGCAGTCGGTGATCGCGTTGTGGAACACGGTTTTCATATCCGCGTAAACGCTTGTCGCGGCCGCGTTTTTGTTCATCCAGCGGAACCATGCCAGCGCGTGGCAGCCCATGTCCATCATCACGCCGCCGCCGGCGGTTTCTTTCTGGTAGAACCATTTGCTGTGCGGGCCGCTGTGCTTTTCGCCCTGCTTTAACATATACACATCGCCGACCGCGCCCGCCTCTACCAGCGCGCGCACCCGTTCGTACTTAGGCGCAAAGCAAAGCTCCTCCGCGTACATCAGCTTGAGTCCTCTTTCTTTGCACACCGCGATCATCTCGTCCGCCTGCTCCAGCGTCATTGCCAGGGGCTTTTCGATGATGATGTGCTTATCCGCCTGCGCGGCCTTCATGCACATCTCATAGTGCAGGTAATTGGGCACGCAGATATCCACCACCTCCGGCGCCGCCTCTTTCAGCAGCGTATCCACATCGGTATAATACGCCGGAATCCCGTGGCTCTCGGCAAACGCTTTGGCATTCTCCTCACTGCGCCCGTACACCGCCACAATCTGCGCATCGTGAACAAAGCGCTGATAGCTCTCCACATGGATGTTGGCAATAAATCCGGTGCCTAAAATTGCTACTTTTGTTTTTTCCATATCTTTATTCTCCTTATATCTTCACCCAGCAAAAATGTTCGGGCGCCTCCGGCCGTTCTGCCGGTTCGTTGCAAAAAATCCGGTCAAAGGCCGTCATATCGCAGAAACTGTAAAGCCCGTTTTTTTCCAGTTTGGAATCGTCGATCAGCAGATACTTCCGATCTGCCTGTTCCATGCCGATCCACTTCATGTTTGTGCTCGCCATGTCCCGCTGAAAACACTTCCCTGTCTGCAGCGAGGTTCCGTAACAGCCGATAAAGGCGTGGTCAAAGTGAAAATTTTGCAGCGTTTTTTCCGCCAGCGAACCGGTAAGCATGTTGTGGCCCGCGCTGTACTCCCCGCCGACCAGGATCAGGTCGGCTAACGGCCGCTTGGCCCGCTGCAAAACCAGCGTACTGTAGGTAACAATGTGTACCCGCCTGCCTAAAAGAAGATCGGCCAGCGGCGCTACGCTCGTCCCGCAGTCCAAAAATATGCTCTGTCCGTCCCTGACCTCCACGGCGGCCAGTGCGGCGGCCGCCACTGCGCTCTTCTCCCGGTGGCGGATCCGCTCCTTGGCGCTCATCGAGAGTTCTCCCGGATCAAACAGGTTTTCGGTTCCTTCGCTGAGGGCCGCTCCGCCCTGAACACGTACCAGCTTCCCTTCCCGCTCCAGTTTCTCCAAGTCCCGCCGGATCGTTGCTTCCGACGTGCCCAGCGTCCGCGCCACATCCTTTAAATTGATGATTTTCCTGTCATGGATCTGCTGCAAAATATACAGCTTCCGTTCCGATGCGATCATACGACGGCCCTCATTTCCCTAACAGCGCCGCACCAATGATGCCCGCGTCGTTGCCCAGACTCGCCCGCAGTATCTCCGGCGGCTCAATCAGATCCGACGCATAGCATGTCTCGTGTACCAGCTGGCGCACCGGATCGATCAGGTAATCGCCCTGGTTGCTTACCCCTCCGCCCAGGATCACGACGCCCGGACGGAACGTTGTCACCAGGCTGCTGATCCCGGCCGCCAGATAGCTTACATAATTTTCCACCACCTGCAGCGCGGCCTCGTCGCCCTGCTTGGAGGCTTCAAAGGCGGTGCGGCCGTCCACCCGGCGGATATCGTTGCCGCACATCTCGTACATCCGGCTGGTCGGATAGGCGGCCATCATCTCAATGGTCTGCCGGATCAGCGCGGTCACCGAAGCGTAGGCTTCCAGGCACCCCTTGCGCCCACAGGTACAGCGGACGCCGTTATATACGAGGGTGATATGCCCCGGCTCACAGCCGTACCCGTTTCCGCCCAGATAGATTTTCTTGTTGATAATAAAGCTCCCGCCGACACCGGTTCCCAGCGTCAGCATCAGCACGTTGTCAAACTCCTTCGCCGCGCCGCCGCAGGCCTCGCCCAGGGCCGCACAGTCTGCGTCGTTGGCTACCTTGACCGGGATATCCCAGTTTTTGCGAAACTCTCCGATAATGTCCGCGTCTTTCCAGCCCAGGTTGTTGGCAAACACCACATGGCCGTTTTGAGGATCAATGGTGCTCGGCGCGCCGATTCCCACATAGGTCACATCCTGTTCCCTGAGCCCTGCCATTGAAAGCGCCTTGCGGGCCCCCTGCGCCATATCTGCCACAATGGCCCCAAACGAACGACGGCCCTGCGTCGGCACGCTGTGCTTGGCCACAAAACGGCAGTCCTCGTCGATCACTCCGACCGCGATATTGGTTCCTCCCAGATCGATTCCCAGATAATTTTTCATGTCTGCCCCCTATATCCCGTATTTTTTGAGTTTTTCATCAATAAACGCCTTGGCCCGCGGGATACCCCCCTCGTCCAGATGTTCGATAATCAGCGGCATATTCGGATGATGCTTGGCAAGCAGCTGCAAATACAAGTCGTAATTCAGACATCCAAGCCCTGCGGCCGGCAGTTCTACCGCTCCCGAACCGCGGAAGCTGTGCGATTCGTCGGCATCGATGTCGGCATGCTTTTCCGAAGTATCCTCGGCCAGTTTGCAATCCTTGGCGTGCGCGATCTTCATATACGGCGCCAGACGATCAAACACTTTTGTAAGCTCCTCGTCCATATTGTTGATGTTTTCTCCGGTGAAATAATTGCTCGGATCGCACAGCAGCTGGAGATTCGGCGAATTCACATCCGCAAACAGGCGTTCGATTTGTTCCACGCTGCCGATCACATTGTTGATGTAATTCTCGATAATAAACGTCACGCCGTTTTCCTCGGCGCAGGCTGTTAAATCGCGGACAATCGCCAGCACCTCCTGGTACGCTTCCTCGCTGGCATTCTTATCGTCCCATACCCAGTCGCTTTCCTGGTTGTAGGTGCCCGTCTCGCTGGCAATGTAGCCGCAGCCCAATTTGCGGGCAAAGCGGATCATGCGTTTGAAATACTCGATGTTTTCCTGCCGCTTCTGCGGATCCGGATGTACGAAATTGGTGTACGCCGACAGCGCTGTGACCGGCAGGTTCGCGTCACGGAATTTATCGCGGATCACTTTCGCCGTCTCATCGTTTAGCTCTCCCCGCATGGCGTCGCAGTCTTTAAAAGACACGTCCAGCTGGACACAGGAAAAGCCGCCCTCTTTGATCCGGCGGATCGTTTCATCGATGGTACACGGATAATAGCCTGTAAAAATTCCAACTTGAATCATCGTTTCTACCTCCTCGCTTCACTTTCTTTCAATACTTCGTCAAGCCCCACGGTCCGCTTCTCCTGAATCGAACGGTAACATGCTTCTACGCAGCCAATGGTACGAATATTATCTTTTGCCGAAATTTCCGGTGTCTCCCCCTTCTCAATCGCGCACAGCAGGCTGCTCATCGTTCCTCTGAACGCATCCGGAAACCACACCGTGTCCCAGCTCGGACGAATCCACTCATGCGGGAAGGCCTGGCAGGTCATCTCAAACGTACTCGGGCAGTGCGCCGGATACTGCGGCCAGCCAATCGTGCCCTGCGCCATTCCTTCGGCGCCCTCGACCCGCCACTTGATATACGTATCCTTCTCGCAAGGCTCGTTCGGCCAGGCCCATACATCGTCAAGGCTCGTCGCCATCATGCCGTTTGCGTAATGGTAGGTATACTGGGTAATGCCGTCCACATGCGCAAATTTTGTGCGCGGATCCGTGCGGCAGACCGCCGTAATTTCCTGCGGATCGCCGAACAGATACCGGAAGATATCCACATGGTGGATTCCCATTCCAAAGATTTCCAGTTTGTCGTACTCCTCCAAAAACGTCTGCCAGTGCGGGATCGCCCGCATCTCAATCGTCCCCAGGACCGGCTCTCCCAAAAGCCCCTCCTCCAGGACATACTTGAGCGCGCGCATGGACTGGTCATAGCGCATATTGGAGTTGACCGCCGCCGCCACGCCGGCTTCCCGGCACAGGCGTTCAATCTCCCGCGCCTCCGAAAGCGACATGGCAATCGGCTTCTGGCAGAGAATCCCCTTTATATTCGGATGCTTCACCGCCTCCGCCACCACCTCCAGCTGCTTATCCGGCGGGATCGCTATATCCAAAATCTCCAGTGCCGGGTCCGCAAGCATTTCCTGCCAGGAGTCAAAGACATGCGGGATGTCGTACTGCTTTGCCACCTCCTCGCAATTTGCCCGCGTGCGCGAAGCAATCCCATACGCCGACAGCCCCAGGTCGCGGTAGGCCGCCAGCTGGCAGTCCCGCATAATAAAACCAGAGCCGACACAGCCGATTTTCCAGTCCCTTCTCTGCGGCATCGGCGGAGCGATTGCCTTTTGGATTCCGTCTAAAAGCATTTGTTTTTCCATCCTTACACCTCGTTTCTGTTTGGCCGGGGATGGGGGTGAGAGGCACGCCGGGGTTTCGATGCCTGTCCTTCCCGGGGACGCTCTCGCTCCATGCCGGACGCAGCGGTGCTAAGTTCGCGCTTCGCCTGCGGCTCGCGCTCACTAAGTACCGGCGTCCGCCAAGGCCCCGTCCAGGAAAGGCATCGAAGCCCCGGCTGTTACAAACCCCGTCTCCGGCAAACAGCTGTTATGTTATTGTTGCTGCTTCCGTAGGGAAATGCTTTTTGGGAAATTTGAATGTTTCCCTGTACTTCCCTGTGTTTCCCTATGTTTCCTTGCCTTTCCCTGTCCTGCTCTGTCCCTGATATGTTTCCATGATATACTGCGCCTCTCGCGGCCCGGAAATGTAAAGAGCAAACAAACCTGCCGAATGCCGGCCGTATTGAGGGGCTTGGAGCGTAACAGCCAGGGTTTTTGTGCCTTCCATGGCAGGGCCCTTTCCAAACGCCGGCCCTTAGTGAGCGCGAGCCGCAGGCGAAGCGCGAACTTAGTGCCGCTGCGTTTGGAACGGAGCGAGAGCGCGCCCGGACAGGGAAGGCACAAAAACCCTGGCGTCACTCTCCACCCCTCCTTGCAAAAAAACCAGAACCGCAGCAAAATTCCTATACGATTCTGGTTTTTCTTCTTCTTACAACGCGCACCGACAGATTTTTACTGCCGCACCGGTTTGGAGCGGTTGTAGGCAGCGAGCAGCAGGATCAGTACGATACCCATAATCAAATTGCGGATGCTGTCGCTTACCTGGAGGACTGCCAGGCCGTTGTTGAGGATCGTAAACAACAGCGCGCCGGCGGTAGTCCCCGTAAAGCTGCCTTTGCCGCCTGAGAGCAGCGTCCCGCCGATGACGACGGCGACGATCGACTGCATACTCATAGCGTCGTAGGTACCGCATTGGATATAACCCGAGTTCGCCGCTCCGATGACGCCGGCCAGACCCGCCAGCACACCGGCGATCGTATAATTCAGCATCTTGATGCGGCTGGTGCGGATTCCGTTCAGATACGCGGCGCGGTTGTTATTGCCGGTGAGCGTAAGCTGCTGTCCGTAGCGTGTACGCGAAAGGATGAAGAACACCACGACAAAAAACAGTACGGCCAACAATACGATATGCGGGAAAAAGCCAAACTGTCTTGTCGTGACCAGCTGGTTAAACCACTTGGGCACGCTTGTGTATTCCGGCGTCCCGCCCGTGAATACGTATTGCAGGCGGCCGACGATATTGGAGATATAGAGCGTTACCACCATCGGCGGCAGGCCTGCTTTGACCGTGCCCACGCCGTTGAAGAAACCGACTGTCAAGCCGACGCCGATTGCCGCCAGAATCGAAAGGAACAGGCGGTCCATGCCGCCGTCCCCCTGCATGATCGCTACCGTAATCAGGGCCGTCATGGACATCGTTGAGCCGACCGACATATCGATGCCGTCGCTGATAATAACCAGCGTCTGTCCGGCAGAAGCAATCAACAGCATCGACGTTAAGGACAGGATACTGCCGATCGCGATCTGATTGAGGCTCTTAGGATTTAAAAGTACCGTCAGGGCAAAAAGCAGCGCACTGATTAAAAGCGCCATCCCCACTTGGTTTGACTTAAAGAATACCTGGAGTTTGGAAACAGCCGCCTTATCTTTCATCCTTCGCACCTCCTCCCTTTATCTGCTTCTTTAAACCGGCCACCAGCGTCGTCCTCTGCGCCCGAACCGCGAAAATCGTGCCGATCAGGCCGATAAGGATGATTGCGTCTGAAGCCAGATTGTGCCAATAGGTATTGTAGTTGCCCGGCAGCATGGAGAAAATCCGTGGTACGGCTGTCTGGATCAGTACCTGGAAGCCGATACCGAACAGGGCGCAGGACATTGTCCCCCAGCCTCCGGCCAGAGAAATCCCGCCGAGGATGCAGGCGCTGATGCTCTGCAGGCCGTAAATCTCACCCGTGATCGGGTTGCCTGTACTGTAGGCCGCCGTATAGCAAAGACCGCCGATCCCGGTCAGCAGGCCGGCCAGGGCATACATTTTTACCTTCGTGCGGGCACTGTCAATGCCGGTCGCAAAGGCGTTGCGCTCGCTGCCGCCGACTGCGTATACATGCCGCATCAGGGGCGTCCGCGCCAAAAATGCCCATCCCAGGTAGCAGAGCGTAAGGATAATCACGCTCGTCGGCAGTACGCCGCCCCACATTTTGTCGTAAAAGAGGTTGATTTCGGCCGGTACTTTCCCGCCCGGCGCAGAGCGGATCGCCAGGTTGATGCCTTTGACGATATAGATCATTGCATAGCCTGCCAAAAGCGGCGGAATTCTCATATACGAAACGATCAGGCCGTTGACCGTGTTTAACAGAACCGAAGCACAGAGCGTTAAAGCCCAGGCCGCCGCGATCGGCATCCCGGTCCACTCCGGCAGCATGACGGCCAGGACATTGGCAAAGCTTAACTGCATGCCGATTGAAATGTCGATGATTCCCATCAGCATCAAGAGCGCCTGCCCCATTGTCACCAGAATCAGCGGCGCATAGTTTTTAAACAAGCCCGCAAAGCTTCGGTACGTTCGGATTGTAAAAAACGCTCCCGGCTCCTGGATAAACTGAAGCGCAAAATACAAAAGCAGCGCCGCCAGGAATAGAATCAGGCCGGAATAGGCCGGAGATTTCTGGATTTTCTTGAACGCTTCTCTCATTCTACCGCTCCTTTCTCTGCACTGCCCGTAAGACCCATCATAGCCGCCACGAGTTTCTCCTCCGTGCGATCGCATCCGGCCAGCTGCGCGCTTATTTTTCCTTCATAAAATACATAGATGCGGTCGGAAATCTCCAGCAGCTCTTCGTTGTCGCTTGATACATATATGATGCTCATTCCATCTTTGATGCACCGGCGTAAAATCTCGTGAATCTCATGCCGGGAATGAATATCCACGCCCTTGGTCGGATCGTCCAACAGCAAAAGATCCGGTGAAAGCGCGATCCAGCGCCCCACAACCAGCTTCTGCTGGTTGCCGCCCGAAAGCGAGCTGGCCGGATGCGAGATGCTCCCCGCCACAATCCCGTAATCCTCCATGGCCTTGGCCGCAAACTCCTGGATCGTCTTGGACGAAAGCGGGGCAAAGAGACCGCCCTTGGTCGCCTTGGCCGCAAAGAGATTCTCGGCTACGCTGCGGATCGGGAAAATCGACTCGCGCGCACGGTCGCCGCTGATAAAACCCATATCATCTGCAACGGCGTCGGCCGTCGAACGATAATGAACCTCCCGTCCCTTAAAGCGGATCTGTCCCTCCGTGTATTTGACGTCGGCCAGCACGGCGCGGATAAACTCTGCCTGCCCCTGGCCGTCCAGGCCGCCGATGCCCACGATCTCGCCCCGGTATGTCTGAAAATCGACCCGATCCAGCTTCCCCGGGATACAGATCCCTTTGACATCCAGCAAAAGGTCCTCTTCCTTATAGGAGTGGCTCTGCCCTGTTTCCTCCGTAACCGAGTGATCGGGGCGCTTGCCCGTCATATGGAATACGATATCGTCCAGGTTCATATCCTTAATCTCTCCGCCGGCTACGGTCTCCCCGCCCTTGAGGATCGTACAGCGGTCGCAGATGCGGAAGATTTCGCTCATGCGGTGCGTAACGATAATGACGGACATCCCCTGCTGTTTGAGGTCTTTGAGCACCTCAAACAGCACATCCACTTCGTCGGAGTGCAGCGAAGCCGTCGCCTCGTCCAGAATCAAAAGCTTCGGCTCCGTCGCCATCGCCTTGGCAATCTCCACCATGCTTTGCGTACTCGGCATCAGATCCTGCACCAGCGCGGCCGGATCTATGTCAACCCGCAGCAGACGCAGATATTTCTCGGCTTTTTCGCGCGCCGCCTTTTTGTCAATGCGGCCAAAACGGCCGGCCGGTTCCATCCCCAGCGTTATATTGTCCACCACGCTCATGGCCGGGATCAAAGACAGATCCTGATAAGCCATCGCCACGCCCAGGCGGCGGGCATCCGCCCCCGAGCGGATCTGTACCGGTTTTCCTTCTATTTCAATCGTCCCGCCGCTCGGATTCACAAGCCCGCTGAGGATCTTTACCATCGTTGATTTGCCGCTCCCGTTGCTTCCCAGAAGCGCCATGATCTCTCCTGATTTTACGCTCAGCGAAGCATGGCTCAGCGCCTTTACGGCGTCGAAATTTTTGCTGATATCTGCCATCTTTAGCAAAGCGGTCACACCTCCCTGTTCTGCTGTACGCCGCCCTTGGGCGGCACATGTAAGTTCTCTATGCAAAGCGCGCCGCATGCGGGCGCACATCCCTGTTTTTTGGAAGCCGCGCTTTCGCAGCATCCCCGTTTTTTAAGGTAGGATTATCAATCTGAATAAAAATCACCGGCAGACAGGCATGCCCGCCTGCCGGCAAAATTGTTTCGCGTACTTACGCACGCAAGGGATGGCTGCTCTTTATTTGAAGTAAGCTGCCTTTGCCTCCTCCACGCTCATGTACGAAGATACGGAAGTCGAATCCGGCAGATCCTTGATCTCTTCCAGTCTCTCCGCCATGTTGTCGTAGGTCATAACCCACTGAGGAGCATAGTAGATCGCGTTCGCACCGGTTAAAACGTCCGGGTTGATTTCGCCGCCCTGACGGACATTGATGGCGATCGCCAGCGCCGTAGCGCCGATTCCCGGAGGGTTCTCCGCTACCACGAACGGGCAGACCAGTTCGCTTTCATTGATCTTCGCGATCCGGCGGATCCAGGCAACTTCTTCCGAAGAAGTGATGCAGCCCGGATAAGGCGCATTGGCTTCTTCGATCGCATCCATGATGCCGTTGGCCGATTCTTCATTGATAATGCCGTCGAATTCCAGGCCGGAGCCAAGAATTTCGCCCATCAGACGTTTGGACTCAACATCGTTCCAGTTGTGCGCAACCGCCTTTACGATCTCCAGACCGGCCGCTGCCAGCTCCTGCTCCCATACGCCGCTGCGGATCTCGGTAGCCGAGTTGCCCTCGGTTCCCTTAAACTGGATGACTTTGCCGCCTTCGCCCAACGTCGCAATCACGAAGTCGGAAGCGATCTTTGCCCAGGCCGCCTGATCCACTACTACGTTTAAGATGTCGTCGGAGTCATACACACAGTCAGCGTTGACATAGGTGATGCCTGCTTCTTTGGCCTTGGCGATGACTGCATCCAGACCGGTTGCCGCGATCGGGTTGACCAGAATGATGTCATACCCTTCGTTGATCGTCTGCTCGATCTGCTGTGTCTCCAGGCTGGGGTCATTGTTGGCTACGAAGCTGTTGTACTGGCTGATGTAGCCGGCCGCCTTCGCCGCCTCCGCCGCTTCCGCCATCTGATCCTCGTACACCGAACGGTAAGGGTTTCCCTCAACTACGGCGTTGTGGGAAGCAACCTTAAACCCGCCTGCCGTATTGTCTGCCGGCTGCTGGGCTTCGGTGCCGGCCGGGGATTCCGCCTGGGTGCCGGCCGGGGCGTCCGCCTGGGTGCCCGCGGCTGCCGTCGTAGAATCGCCGCCCGAAGAACACGCTACAAACAACGTGCAGAGCATTGCCACGACCAGTAGTACACTGAGTGCCTTTTTCATGGAATAATCCTCCTTAAAATTTTTTTATAACAAAGGTGCTGCGCACCCCTATTATCCCTTTTTTTCTTTTTCATTTTACTTCATTTTCTTTCATTTTTCAACATATTTATGCAAAATATTTCACATTTTTTATCCACATTCTATATGGACGCTTTACCAGTCCGTGGCAAACGACTCGCCGCGCAAAAGCGCTTCGCCGGCCGCCGCCAGCACTGTCAGGAAGTTCTCCCGCATCACAAAACGACAGCTGTCGTTGACCTCCACATATACATGGCGCAGTTCCCCCGGATAGATCCGGATCACATCGTCTTTCTTGCCTTCTTTTTTATATTCATAGCGGATCACCGCCAACGGCTCGCCCGAAAGCGCCGGTTCCTGCGCAAGCATCTCTCCGTCAAAGGCGGCCGACGTCACCAGATTGTAATAACTGCGGAATAAATCCTCCGCCACCGACTGCTCGTTCAGCGTAACGGCAATATCCTTCACCGTCTCCCCTGTGAGGACGTAGCGTGACTCCTGCCCGCCGATTGTGACGGACAGCGCCGCCACCTCGCTGATAAAGGGCGATACGAACCACCGAAGCACCAGATCCTCATACCGCACATGCAAAAACGGCAGATCTAAAATCCGATAGACAATCCCCTCGTCGTTTACCGTGGCAATGTACTCCTCCCCCAGCGTGCTTACCCGCAGCCGGTAGGGAATTACCTCGGCCTCCTTGCCGTTTTTATAATCGAACTCAATCTCCAGATAAGGTTCGTCAAACCCGTAGGCCGCAAGCTCCTCCTGTGAGCAATTGTAATCAATGATTTCCTCCGAAAGCAGGCCCAGCAAGCCGTCGCCGATCTCCAGAAGCTTGGTCGAATTTGCCTCGTATATGCCGTCTCCCATCAAAAGATGGGTCACCGATCCGAAGCTGATGCCAATCGTCTGCAGTTCTTCGCGTTCCGGCAGCACCGCCTTCAATTCGATCGGCTCCGGAATACTGCTTCCGCTAAAACGCATATCCTGCAGTTCGCCGAGAACGGAGGCTGTCTGCTCGGGCGGGATGATAACAATATCCAGGTATCGTTCGAGTTCCATTGTGAAGCGGATGCTGCGGCCCTCCTTCATCATGAGAATCTCGCTTCCGTCACGTTCCATAAAATAACGTCCCCCGGAAACCGGTTCCTTTGCGCCGATCAGCAGTTCTTCCCGGCTTCCGTCCGTATAGGTAATTGCCACCCAGGCCTCCGGCTCCGAAAGTCCAAATTCCTCCCGCCGCTCCACATCCTCGCAGGCCACGCTCAGATAGCGGATATCGCTGCATTCGTCTAACAGCATCTGCAAATATTCGCCGTTTACATGTTCACTCGGCAAATCCCCTACCTGCCAGCCGCCCTCTTTTTGAAGCACCGTATAGCTTCCGTGGCGGTTTGACACTTCGATCTGCCGTACTTCCTCCGGCGTCCGGCTCACTACCGACAATTCCTCCGTTGCCGGTTTTTCAGCCGGCGCCGGATCTTTCAGCAAAAACCATCCGGCCCCGCCTAAAAGTACCAGAAGAAGCAGCGCCGCCGCCAACGCCTTCACCGGTTTCGCCATTACTTATGCCTCCTGTACAGCCAAATCCCAATCCCCAGCACCAGCACAGCCGCCGGGATAACAAATACAAACAGATTTCCAAACCGATCCGCCTGGCTCTGCGACAAATTCAGCGCGTGCCCGACAATGGTCTTAGGCGTCACCGCAATGTTGTCGTCCTTCTCGCAGAGATCGTTCAGCACATGGATCAGATATTCCGCATTGGCAAAGGAGGGAGAGCCGATCACAAAGTCTCCGGCTACCTCCGCCGATCCGCAGGCCAGGATATGCGAACTTGCCTTTACAAGCGACGCGTTGGAAGGATCCGTCACCTTGTAGGAGCAAAGCACCAACGCCGGGATCGGCCCGCGCACCACAGCCATATCCGCCGTAAAATCGTCTCCCGCCTCCGACGGACGCACGCCCGCGCTGGCCCCAAACTCCAGAAGCGTCTCTGTTACATATCGCTCCTGCTGAGAAAAGAGCACCTCCAGCGGCCGGCTCACCGCCACCAGCATCGGCGCGTCCGCGCGGCTTACCTGTGCCGCATAAGTCTCCTCCGCGTAATCCGCTACCGCATAAAACGGCTGGGTCGAATACACCCGCTGCTCGTCTGTCTCAAATACCATGCCGTCCTCGGCCCGCACGCCCCACTCCGCCAAAAACGCTTCCAGATTCGGCAGCGCCGGCTGTACGGGCGACGCGCAGTAAAAGAGACTTTTCCCATACTCGCCGTTGTTTGTCAAAAAATCATCCAGCAGGGTAATCTCCTCCGGCGACAGATCCTTCGTCGGCGCAATCAAAAGCGCCAGCTGCGTATCCGCGCTCAAATTCCCTGTCAGCAGGTTTACCGTTTCCGTCTCATAATTGTTGGACCGCAAAAGGGCTTCAAACGCGCTTGTTTCGGTTTCCCCATGCCCGCTAATCACCGCGGCCCGCGGCAGTTCGCTGCTTGTCACATAAAGGACCGCGCTCAAAATCGCTTCCTCCGCCCTCGACGACGCAATCGCAATCGAGCCGTCGCGGCCATATGTATAATGAAACAATTCCTCCGTCTTTACCAGCTTATCGCGCCCCGCGCCCGATACCAGCACATCCCCGTGCTTCATCGACAGATCCGGATACGCGGCCGCAAAGCCCGGATTGCTCACATAATCGATGTATTCAATCTCAATCGCGCCCGACTGTTTTGCAAACAGGCTCATGATCTCATTGGCCTGGGCATTGTAAATCGAGGTGTCCTGAAAACGCTCCTCTGTCGCCAGCACCCGGATCGTCACCTGCGTATCCAAAGACGCGATAAACGACTTCGTCTCCTCGCTGAGGGCAAATACCTTCTGCGGCGTTAAATCGATCGACATCGGATAGCGGTCGGCAAGCGCGCCCATCACAATATTGAGGACAACCACGATCGCCAGACTCACAACCACCAGCGCCGCGTAGGCGCTTTTGATCCCATTCTTCCGGTTAAACAGTTTCTTCAATCCCGCACCCCCTACTCAAACCGACGCTTTTCAAAGGCGCAGACCGTCAAAAACAAAAACAATACCGCTACGCTTACATAAAATACAATGTCCGCCACATCAAACAACCCATAGGTGAAATTTTTGTAATGGGTCTGGAAGGATAAATCCGTCACAAATCCGGCCAGCCTGGTATTGGTAATCATACCGGCCACCGAATCCAGCAGCATCAGGAAAAATCCCGTGCAAAAACCGCCGATCGCCGCAATTACCTGATTTTCCGTCAGCGCGGAAATGAAAATGCCGATCGCGGTCAGTGCCGTTCCCAGCAAAAACAGCCCGATAAAATGCCCCAGTACTACGCTCCATTCCACAACGGCAAACCGGGAAAGCACCGCCGCCTGCACCAGTGTGATTGCCATTGCGATCAGATAAACGAACAAAGCCGCCAAAAATTTCCCCGCTACGATGGCTGTCCCCGAAACCGGCGACATCAAAAGCAGCTGATCGGTCTTTGCTTTGCGGTCCTCGCTCATCAGGCGCATCGTCAATACCGGAATCAAGAACAGCGTCACCGTAAACATCATCTCAAACAGCGCCCGCATGTCCGTAGAATTCCCGTACAGGTTGTACAGAAGGAAAAAGTACCCGGCAAACAAATAGTAGACGGCGATGAACACATATCCGAGCGGCGAGTCAAAATACGCGTTCATCTCCCTTTTCAAGATCGCGATCATGCTTCGTCCCTCCCTGCCGTCGTTTTGCCAACCAGGCGCAGGAACACATCCTCCAGCGTCACATGCGCCGAACGCGTACCCAGCAGAGGACATCCCGCCGCCGCCAGCGCCCCAAATACTTCCCGGCGGATATCCGTATGTTCCCGCCCGCAGATCCGGTACGAGTACACCCCCGGTTCCTCCTCCTCAAGCCGCGTGACCTCCTCCACATCCGGAAGCGCCCGCAGCGCTTCTTCTACCAGGGAAGGCTCCCCCTCCACGACCGCCACATAACTGTCCTTGTTCTGTATGGCGTTTTCCAGGTTCTGCGGCGTATCGTCCGCCACAATCCGTCCCTGATCGAGCACAATCACACGCTCGCAAACCGCTTGAATCTCCGACAGGATGTGGGAGGATAAAATAACGGTCCGCTCCTGTCCGATTTCGGCGATCAGACTGCGGATCTCGATGATCTGCGTCGGGTCTAAACCCACCGTAGGCTCATCCAGAATCAAAATCGCCGGCTCGCCCAGCATCGCCGATGCCAGGCCCACCCGCTGGCGGTAACCCTTGGACAGGTTGCGGATCATGCGCTTTCGCACATGCCCGATTCCGGCCCGCTCACAGACCTGGTCGATCGCCGCCTTCTTTCCTGTTTTCAATCCTTTCAGTTCATAGACAAACCCCAGAAAAGCCTCCGCCAGCATGTCGGTATACAGCGGCGGGATTTCCGGCATATAACCAATCTTGCGCTTTACTGCCTTTGCATCTTTAGCCAGGTCAATCCCGTCGATCCGTACCGTGCCTTTCGTCGCTGCCAGGCACCCCGTCAGAATGTTCATCGTCGTCGATTTTCCCGCGCCGTTCAGCCCCAGCAGGCCCAATACCTGTCCCTTGGGAACCGAAAAACTGACATCCTCCAAGGCAACCTTGTTTCCATAATGCTTAGACAAATGTGAAACTTCTATCATCTGTTCTTTGCTCCTGCCATTCCTTCACACGTTCGCCGGCAAGCGGTTTTCTGCGCCGCTTACACGCTCTGATTGATCCCCTCCAGGATGCGGATTACCGTCAAAATCTCCTCCTCCCTGGCCGGCGGCGCCTGCGGGGACTCTTCGATCACTTTCAGGAAGCTTCCCAGTTCTTCATAAAACATACCCGTAGGCGGCAGGTTGATCCCGGTCTCAATCTTTAGCTTCTCCTCCAGATCAAAGGTGCGCGGCTCCCGGTCAAACGCGTATACCGTCAGTGCGGCGCCGTCAAAGACGGCCACTGCTTCTTCAAAATACACCCGCCAGATCGCCGTAAACGGAAGATCCCCATTGTACCAGGCCGCCTCCGCGCTTACCGTCGTCCCGCCAAACTCATAGGAGAAACGGTAATGTTCCCGATAGGACAGACCGTCTCGTCCCGCGCTCGTAAAGCGCATTGCATCCGGGGCGCCAAACAGACTCACCAACAGATCCAGATCGTGAATGTGCAAATCAAACGGCAGCAGTCCGCTCTTCTCCTTATCGAACAGCCACCCCCCCTTTACCCAGCGCGGGCAGGCGGACAGGCGTAAAAACGAAGCGTCCAGGACGCGCCCGTACTCGCCGCTCTGCACCAGTTTTCGCAGTACCTTCGTCGCCGGCGCAAATTGCAGCACCTGCCCCACAAACAGCTGCACCTGCTTCTCTCTGGCCAGGTCAAACATTGCCTTCGCATCTTCATAATGCAGGGCCAGCGGCTTCTCACAGATCACATGCAGCCCCCGGCGCAGAGCCGCGGTTGCATGGGTTTTGTGGAGAAACGTCGGGGTACAGACATCGGCTACGTCCAGATCCGCCTGCGTTAGCATTTCTTCCACATCCCGATACCAGACCGCGCCAAACTGCCGGGCCGCCTCCTCGGCCGCCGGGGAAGGATCGCAGATCGCCGCCACCTTACAGCCCGCAAGCTGTGCATAGTTCCTCGCATGTACCGTCCCCATGCCGCCAATTCCAATGATGCCGATTTTTATCATGCCATCCATTCCCTTTCCAAATTATTGCCCGTGTTTCCAGGGCATTATGGGACACCCTTGTGGTGTTTCCAAATTATTGCCCGTGTTCTCAGGACTTTATCTGTTACACAAACTGTCTCATATAGCGGTAACTCTGCTCGATCCCCGCCTTTACATCCTCCACACAGCTCTCATACGCTTTGTCCTCGACCTCAATGCAGGCCGGTCCCGTATAACGAATATCGTTCAAAGCCGAGCAGAACGCGGCGAAATTCACACCGCCCAGCCCCGGCAGCTTCGGCGAATGCCACAAAGCCGGATGCGAGAACATGCCGTATTCATCTACTTTATCCTGATAAATCTTTATATCCTTAAAATGCACATGGAAAATGCGGTCTTTAAACTCGTACACCGGCTTCACATAGTCGGCCCCGATCAGGTACGGATGGCTGGGGTCATAGTTCAGCCCCAGGTTCGGGCTGTCGATCCGCTCAAACATTTTGCGCCAGATATACGGCGTGCTCGCCAGGTTGTTGCCGCCCGGCCACTCGTCCTGGGTGTAATACATCGGGCAGTTTTCGATGCCGATCTTTACGCCCTTTTCCTCCGCATGGCGCAGAATCGGCGTCCACACCTTTACATATTTCTCCAGATTTTCCTCCACGCTCTTCGTCTTGTCCTTGCCGATGAAGGTCGTTACCATATTAACCCCCATGGCCGCCGAAACGTCGATCAGCTTCATAATGTGATCTACCGCCACCTGAGCCGCCTCTTCGTTGCCGTCTAAAGGATTCGGATAATATGCCAGCGAACTGATCGCCACGCCCTTTCCGGCCGCATAGTCCAGGTAATATTTCTGTTTCTCCTCCGTCAGTTCCTGGATGTCGATATGAGTAACGCCCGCATAGCGGCGCAAAGCTTTGCCCTTCGGCCAGCAGCACACTTCCACGCAGGAAAATCCTACGCCGGCCGCATAATCGATTACTTCCTCAAATGTAAAATCCGGTAAAATCGCCGAAACAAGACCTAATTTCATCATAGTTTAACACTTCCTCCTTTTTGGCCCGTGTTCTCAGGGCATAATGGGGTACCCTTGCGGTGCTTCCTCCTTTTTGGCCCGTGTTTTCAGGGCATAATGGGGCGCCTCACCCAATCCCCAGCTGTTCCATCTTTTTCTTTAAGAAATCCACCGCCAGCCGGATGTCGGCCCCGGCGTTTTCGTTTACTTCCCGTTCAATTGTCAAGTACCCGCTATAGCCCACCTCCTGCAGGGCTTTCAGATACGCGTCCCAGCGCACTTCTCCCTGTCCCAGCGGCGTCTCGGTAAAATAGGTGCTTACGGTATTGAGCGCTTCGATCCCGCCCTCGGCAAAGATCCCGTATACCACCTCGGTTCCCGCAAAATAATTGCAGCGGCCGTCCTTGGCATGCGTATGTACGATGTGCGGCCCCGCGGTATGGACGCCTGCCACCTCGTCGTCCTTTGTCACCATCACCAGGTTGCCCGGGTCATAGTTGACCGCAATGCCCGTCCGGCAGTCGGAAAGGAACTCCACCAGCCGCGAAATCGGCTCCGCCCCGGTTTCCACGGCGATCACAGCCCCTTTTTCGGCCGCGTATGCGCCGATCTCGCGGCAGGCCGCCAGCATCGCGCGGTAACGTTCGCCGTCCTTTTCTTCGGGGATCCGGCCGATATGCGTCGTCACAATCCGGCAGTCGAGCGCCTGGGCCAGTTTGATTGTCTGCTTCAGGTATTCGATCTTCTTTTCGTTGTCCGCCGCAATCTCAAATCCATGACCGCCCAGCTCGCCGCAGAGAGCCGTCACTTCCTGCCCGCACTCTCTGGCCGTTTCTTTCACCGAACGGATTTTCTCCGCCGTAACCTGAGAGGGATTCAGTTCGTTCCAGGCATAAATCTGTACGCCCTGCGCGTTACAGTCCCTGGAAGCGCGGATTCCGTCTAAGAGTCCTACGTGGAACCAGTCCGCCAACGTCCCGATTTTAAACATATCTCCTCCTACTACTCGTCAATCGCAACCCAGCGGCGCTCCTTCGCGCTCTGGACAATCTTTTCACACAGAACCATCTCGCGCAGGCCGTCGTCGAAGCAGGCATAATCCTCCCGCGCTCCGCCGGCGATCGCCGCGTAAATCCTCTTGAAATTCTGCTTAAAGGTATCCGGGAAGCCCTCCACATGGCCGCCGGGATAGCTGATTACGCCTTTTGTCTTTTCCTCCAGAATCGAAGGATCTTTTACCAGCTCGCCGTTGTCCCGCTCGCGGCGGCCGACCCAGATTGCGTTGGAATTCTCCGAATCCCAGTGCATCGCGCATTTGCTGCCGCCGATGGAAACAATCATCTGGTTCTTGCGGCCGGCATATACCTGGCTGATGTTGCAGGACGCGCAGCCGCCGTTTTCAAAGTGGAACAGGACCGTCGCCCAATCCTCTGTCTCGATCGGAACTTCTTCGTAATCCTCCGGCCGCAGCGCCATCCCCGAATACGTGTCGATCGGCCTAGTCGGTTTCTTGCGCGTCTTATGGAAGATCGCAAAGTCCGCCATCACCTCCGTTACCTTCAGCCCGGTCACGAACTCTACCAGGTCGATCCAGTGGGAACCGATATCGGCAAACGCCCGGCTGGCCCCGGTAAATTTCGGATCCAGACGCCAGCTGTAATCCGTATCCAGATACAGCCAGTCCTGCAGATACCCGCCATGAACGGTATAAATGTCGCCGACCTTCCCGCTGCGCACCATCTCCCGCATCTGATAGGCCATCGGGTAGAAGCGGCAGTTAAAGTTCATCGCGTTGATCACGCCCTTTTCCTTTGCAAAGGCGGCCAGCTTCTTCGCTTCCTCCACGGTGCAGGTCATCGGCTTTTCGCAGATCACATGCAGTCCCCGCTCCATCGCGTACATGGCAATGTCGTAATGGGTAAAGTTCGGCGTGCAGATATGTACGCTGTCCAGATTTTCCTTCTCGATCATCTCCTTGTAATCGCTGTAAGCCTTCGGCACGTACAAATTGGCCGCCTTCTGCTCGGCGCCCGCTTCGTCGGCCAGCGCCACTACCTCCACATTGCCGAGACGGCGCAGCTGTTCGATATGCACCGCCCCAATAAAACCAACCCCGATAATGCCTGCTCTGATTTTTTCCATTCGTTACTACCCCTTTCTTGCTTTTTACCCGTGTTCCCGAAGTATCTTTAGATACTTTTTTGATACTTCTTTGTTCCTTTATTTTAATATCAGCTTTCCGCTCATATCTTCCGAAAATTGATAATGCCGATCCATAAAATAGCGGGCCGCTCCTTCGTACCCTCCATGTTCCGGCACCCGGCTGTACTTTACCTCACAGACGGAGACAAACTCCCGAAAACCGCTTACCCGTAGCCGTTTCTGCAAAGCTTCCAGGAAAAAATTTCCCAGGTTGCCGGCCCGTCCGCCGAGGATCACCCGGTCTACGTTATAAATCGAAATCAGGCTTCCGAGGGCAAATGCCAAATCCTCGGCCAGCGCCGCCGCCAAATGCTGGTATTCGCGGTCTCCCATATCCGCCCGGCTGCCGATCCGTTCATATGTGATTTCCCCGGCGGCCGCCAGCTCCTGCTGGCTTAAAAAATCCTTGGCCCTCTCCGTCAATGCTTTCTCGCCGATTCGCCCCTCCAGGCAGCCCCGGTTCCCGCATTGGCAGAGCATGCCGCCCCGCACTACAGAGAGATGCCCAAACTGCGTCGTCATTCCCGCTGCCCCGCGCAGCATTTCTCCGGCCTGAAACAAAACCGCTCCCACTCCGCCGCTCATATTTACAAACGCAGACGGACGTTCGTCGATCCCATGCCGGATCTTCTCCGCATAGGCAAAGCAGGCCGTGTCGTTAAAAAAAGCCATCGGCACGTCGGCAATCGCCGACCGAAGCCGTTTCAGCACCCAGGCATTCGGCTTCAGCTGTAAAACGCTCGATACCAGTCGTTCCCGCGAAGCGTCTACCATGCCCGGTACCAAAAAGCACAGCCCCAGAATCCGCGGGCTCCCTCCGCCGACCTCCAGGGAAGCGGTCAGATTCCGGTAGGCCGACACAATCTGCTCCACATAGTCCTCCTCCTGGGCAAACATCCGGCTGCGGAAATGATCCATCTTTCCGTCCAGCCCTACCAGTCCCAGATGCATCCGCTTGCGGTGCCAGTGGATGACCGCGATCCGATTGCCCTCGCCGTTTACCCGCAGGCTGTTCGGCTTGCGCCCTTGTCCGCCTACGTTCACCGTACCCTCGTCAATCAGATAACCTTGCTCTAAGAGTTCCTCCACCAATACCGATACGGTACTCTTGCTCAGCCCCGTCGCCGCGGCCAGCCGTGCCCTGGAAATTCCCTTATGATCCGCAATCATGCTGAATATCTGTTTTAAGTTATTTTCTTTGATGACCTGCTGATTCAGCATCTTCATGTGCCGCTCCCCGACGGTCCGGTCCGCTTGACAAGCTAATTCGTTCGACGACCGTACTAATTACTGATTCTTATTATACCATCTTTACAATCCATGTCAATCCTTTTCCCGATTATTTTGTTAAATTTCACAATTAGCCCGGCGCCGCTTGTGCGAAATAATGGTTTTTGGTTCCAAATAAGGGGGTTTTTTACCGATTTTTCTCCTTCCTGGTTGTCTGCTGCCGGCGGAATTTCGCAGGGGAACTTTGATATTTGCGCTGAAATAAGTGATAGAAGTGGCTCAGATTGTGAAAACCGCAGCGTTCGCTGATCTCGAGGATCTCGTCTCCCGACTGCGTCAAAAAATAGACGGCATATTCCAGCCGCTTGTCGTTGATATACGCCGTCGGCGTCGTCGCCAGTGTCTCCTGGAACACCCGGCACAGATGATTCTGGCTGCAGGCCGCCAGTTCCAGCATCCGCGGCAGCCCCTCCTGCAGGTTCTCGATTTTATCCATCTCCAGAAGCAGCTTGTCGAACCATACCGGCTGCCGGCCGCCCTCCTGCTCCCGGCCCGCATAGCAGAAAAAGTAGTCCGCAAACACGCTGGCCAAATAACACTGGGCATGCAGCGTCGTGTGCTGCGGATTGCCCCCTTTGATCCGCGCGCCAATCGACTTAAACGCCCGGATCAAATCCCGACCGGCCCCGGGCTCCGTCCGGACGCAGGGCGGCAGCGGCGCGTTTGTCAGACGCCGCATTTCCCCGTCCTTGTTCAAAAAACGGCGGATCTCCTGAAACAGCGAGCGGCTGAAACCGACGTTGATAATCCGAAAATCCTCCGAATAGTAAAACTCATAGGTGTGCGTATCCTGCGGGCGGATGAATACCAGATCGCCCCTGGCCAGCGTCGCAATCGTGCCGTTTACCATATGCAGCGCCGTGCCATCTACGACAATGAAAAACTCAAAAAAGTTGTGGGTGTGCAAAGATGCCGTTTCGCGAAAACTCGAATTGCGGTATAAAAGCCCGGTTTCCTTGTCAAGGAACGTATGTTCCTCGCCGTATACGGGAATGTGCATAAAGATCAACCCCCTCGTGTTTTTTGCATGAGAACCGCGTTTTTGCCGCTTCCCTCCTGCGCGGCCCGCATGCATAACGTTAAGTACCTCATACTCCATCAATATAGTACAAAAAATAGGGGACTGTCAACAAGATTTCCGTATTGGAAGGTGATATATTATAATTATTCGCAGGCGACAAAAAAAACTTGACGGTTGCGGCGGGAGGACGCTTTTTGAGAGTCTCCGCCGGATCGCCTTGAACGCTGCCCTGTTAAGTCCGGCATTTGCCGCCCCCAAAAAAGAAGGAGGATTTCCCATGAAACCAGCCAAAAAAGCAAGCGAAATGACCACCCGTGAACTGGCCGCCTACATTGACTACTCTGTGTTAAAACCGGAATTTACCGAAGAACAGATCGTCGAATTGACGCGTGACGGCGTCCGTCTGGGCTGTGCTACCATCTGCATCAATCCCGGCTATATGGAACTGTGCGGGCCTTATGTAAAGGGTTCCGACACCATGCTCTGCCCGGTCTGCGATTTCCCCTTTGGCGCCAGTTCCACCGAGTCCAAAGTCCAGCAGATCGAACAAGTGGCCAAATACGATACCGTAAAAGAAGTAGACATCGTCGCCAACTTCGGCTGGGCCCGCGCCGGCCTTTATGATAAGATTACCGAACAGCTGAAAGCCTGCGTGGCCGCCGCTCATAAATATGGAAGAGAAATCAAAGTCATCTTTGAAACCGACGCCCTTACCGAAGAGCAAATCCGTCGTCTGTGCCGCTGCTGTGTGGAGGCCGGCGCCGATTTCGTGAAATCCAGTACCGGCTTTTTGACCGGCTTTGAGGCCAAGGGCGCGACGCCCGAGGTCGTAAAGATGATGATGGAAGAAGTAGACGGCAAGTGCAAAGTCAAGGGCAGCGGCTGCATCCGCACGCGCGAGCACTTCCTGCAGCTCATTGATATGGGCATTGACCGCATGGGCATCGGCTATAAATCCGTTCCCGTGGTTCTTGATCTGTAAGACAGAAAAGCGGCCGGGGGCCGCTGTAAAACAAAGATTCCATACAATAGGGTGAAGGAGTGATCGGCTTTCACGCCTTGGTGGTGCGCCGCGTCAGCGGCGCATGTAGGCTCACTTTGTATTTTGTCTAAGTTTTACAGCTGCCCCCGAATATTTTCGCTTCTTAAAGGATTCTTTTATGTTTTTTTTTGCATCTCGTGCCAAAGCCGTTTTTTTACGCTATATGCCGCTCATCGCTTCCTTCAGCGCCTGTGCCTCTTTCGCCGGCTCCTTACTCCCATACAACGCCCGCCCGGCGATAAACGCAAACGCCGGCTGTTCTTTAAACAATCGGATGCTTTCCCGGTCAAGCCCGCCCGTGACGCTGACCTGATAGCCGATTTCCTGCAATCTGCGCACCTGTTCTACATCGGCTGCATTCCAGCGATGCGCGCCGTCCCTGGCATGATGGAAAATAATGTGATGCAGGCCAAGCTTATACCACTCCTTAGCCAGCTGTAAGTCCCAGCGGCCATACAGTTCGATCTGCAATTCCTTTCCTCTCTCCCCGGCTGCTTCCTGCGCCTTTTTCATCGAATCCGGCCCGGCCGCCGCGATCACCGTGGTCAGATCGGCTCCCGCGTCGAAAAACATCGACGCCAGCACCCCGGCTCCGTCGGCGATTTTGAAATCCGCGACCAGCGTTTTCTTTTCCCCGATGTGTTTTCGCAGTTCCTTCACCGCCCGCGCACCCTCGGCCGCCAGCAAAAGAGTCCCGGCTTCCACGATATCCACCTCGTGTAGCACTTCCTTTGTCAAAATCCGTTTTGCCTCGCAAATCGAACCGACATCCAACGCAATCTGTAATTGGGGACGCATGATCTCTCCTTTCCCGTCCAATCACTCTGTGAAACAAAAGGCCCGCGCCGCGTTTGCCGTCAGCATGTCCCGGATCGCCTCTTCGCCGATGCCAGCCTCCCGCAGTTCCTCTACAAACCGCGTGAGCAGATACGAAATCCCGTTGGCTTTCCTTCCTTTACGCGCCATATGGGATTTCTGGTAGCTGGCGCGGCCGGCATCCATTGACAGAAGGATTTTCTTCTGGTATCCCTTCTCAATCAGCCATTTTAAATTATCCACATGCACGGAATCGGGAAAATACTTTGCCCGGTCCGGCCCGTCATAGCAGATATAAACCCCTGTGTCCAAAATCTTCTTGTGATAGAATCGGTCCGGTTCTTTCTGCACATGGCAGATAATCACATGTTCGGGGTCTGCTCCCTGTTCCTTCAAGTAGCAGGCATCCTCATAGCCCATCGTCCCCAGCTGCGTATGGATCGAAATCGGCGCGCCCGTCTCCTTCTGCGTCAAAGCCGCCGCTTTCATCGTTTTGAGTTCAAATTCCGAGATATTCGCATACCCGGTTCCCGCTTTGATCACGCCGGCCCGGTTCTTTACCCGCTTGACAATTGGCCCGTTGTAACTGTTTTGATCCATTCCCTCCACAATCTCCCGGCACAGCATGTCCACGATATCCGCCAGCGTATTGGTCGCCGCAAACGATACCCGATGGTCATAAAAATCGCCTTTCTGAAATCCCGTTGCGGCTACAAAATGCGCTTTCCCGGCAAATTCCTCTGCCAGCCGCACCGTATCCGGCACGTTGCGCCCGCAGCCGATCGGATCCATCAAAACCATCGACTTCCCGCCGTGGTCGATCCAATCCTGTACCTCCGCTGCCGCCGCCGGATAATCGTCGATTAAAAAATCCCTGTCGTGCGCCACCTCCGGCCCGCCGGCCCGGAACAAATGTTCATGCGCATCGCATACGCCAAATTCCTCCGGCCTAATATCTCCCAGCACTGTCCGTATAAATCCCATGGTATTTCCTCCTTCTGGCCCCTGTTCCCGGGATATAATGACATACTCCTTAAGTATTTCTTCCTTATTTGTGTTCAATTCCCTTACGATCAAGATACTCTATAAGCTTTTGTGTAATCTCTTGATCCGACATCAGGTTTCGCACCCCGATCACTTCCGTTTCCGCGCACTGCAGGCTTTTCAAATCGCCGACAAAGGCCCTGGAACAAAAAACAATGTGCTGGCCTTTGGCCTTGGTTTTCCCGGCCCCCAGGCTTGCGTGGCTCACCTTTGCCTCCACGCCCAGGCGGTCCGCGATCCCCTGCACCTTCCGTTCAATCATACTGCTTGTCCCCATGCCGTTCGCGCACAGGGCGATAATCTTTAACATGCCAAAACCTCCTTAATTTTCCAGCGTTATCCCGTTTTCCTGCGCATAGGCTTCATAATCCTCCACGATCAGGCCGGCGATCGCCACAAACTGCCCCAGCGCGCCGAACAAAAAGCCCAGCGTAATTACGTTCCCGCTGCTGTAGCCAAAAAGCCCGGGACAATCGATGGCCGGGATCGCCCCCTTCAGGATCGTCGACGAAATCCCCGTAAACGAATATGTCAGCTCATTAACAAATAATCCCACCCCCTGCAGTAAAATCATCAGATATACGGCAAAAAACAAACATTTCTGCAGGATATAAAAGCCGAAATTCTGCGTGGTAAACGACGTATCGATCGTCTGCATCTGTTCCTTGCCGATAATCAGCATAATCGTCCCGAAAAACAGCAGCATCAAAATGCTGGTCGACACCAGGTTTTCTTTGAAGATCGATAAAAATCCCGGCAAATTCAAATCCTCTACCTTTTTCTCCCGATCGCCGATCTTTTTCGATACCTTATCCGCCAGCCAGAAGCCCAGCATGTTGGAATGGCCCAGCGTAAAATTTCCGCCCTCGGTCAGATGCTGCGCCGGCTCCACGGTCAGATTGGAAAACACCGACCAGTAGACTCCCAAAAGCGCGCCCATCAAAAGGACGATCTGCATATCCTGCAAGGCCGGGAAACAATACAGCACCACCCACAGCGCTACCGACGCCTGCAGCACCATGATATGACCGGTCAGAAAAACCGTCCGTATTTTCGTCCACCGGCGAAAGAGCACCAGCACAATATTGATTAAAAACGCCACCAGGATCACCGACATCATCATCGAAAACGAGCGGCCGATCGATTCCACCGCGTTCTGCGCCGCCACCTGCCCGAAATACGGGTCGATCACCACCGCATTGAGCCCAAAGCGCGCGCTGAGTCCTGCCAGAATCGGCCGGAAGGTGTTAATCAGCCCGTTCGAGCCGACGGTTAAGATAAAATACCCCACCGTCGCTTTCAAAAATCCCGCCAGGCATTCATACCACGGCTTTTTCATCAGCAGATACCCAAGCAGTACGATAAACCCGATGAAAAAAGCCGGCTGTGTCAGCACGTTTGTCTGAAAAAATCCCCATACCGCCATTACTATGTTCATACGTCCTCTCCTTTTCTTCTCAGATATTCCTCCAGTTCTTCTTTGCTGTGCAGGGCAAGCAGCTCTGCCAGCTGCGACTCCTGCGAGCAAAAATCGCTGATCTGCTGCAGCCGTTCCAGATGCGCCTCCGCCTCCGTTGAGCAAAACGCAAAGAAAATCCGCGGTTTAAACTCGCTTTCCTCCCCAAAATCCACCGGTTCCCGGGTAATCATCATCGCCATTCCGCTCCCGTGCACGCACGGCGAAATTCCCGCGTGCGGAATGCTCACCAGTTCCGATATATTGATATAGGGTCCATACTTTTTTACCGAATCGATGATCTCCTTCCCATACCCCCTCTCCGCCATCCCCCGTTCCACCAAGGGCTCAATCGAAGCAAGCACGGCGTCCTCCCAGCAGGCAAAACCGCCGGCAAACGCATAGAGCCCCTCCTCGTAGAATTCCCGGATTATCATCCGCATCCTCCCTTCTATTGATCGGACGCCTGCCTGAAACCGGCGTCCCCTTATCTGAAAACAACCCTGCGCAGGATTTGTTTTACTTCTCTCTTTCACAAAACATCCGCCAGATTTCCTCTGCCGAAGCGCTGCCGCAAAGCACCGCCTGCCCGGCCGGATCCTCCCAAATGTTGCACAAATCAAACAGCGCTTCCAAATGGCCCTCCGAGTCCTTCGGGCATAAAACACAGACCATGCCGATCGGATCCATATCGCCCGCGCCAAACGCCACCGGCGTTTTCAGCCGCAGCAGGCTCATTCCCGTTTCATATACATGATCCGTTGACGCGTGCGGCAGCGCAAATCCCTCGCACAGTACCACATACGGTCCGTGTTCCTGGATTGCCCGGATCATATCCTCCACATACGCTTCACTGATTTTCCCCTGTCTTAAAAGCGGCTGCGATGCCAGAGCAATCGCCTCCCGCCAATCCCCCGCCTCGCCGTCCAGCCGGATAAACTCCGGCGTCAAAAGCCGGGAAAGGGACTGCGCCGGCCCGGTAATCCGCGGCCGCTGCAGCGCTCCTGCGCCCCTTCGCTTGCGTTTAAACCGCTCCGCCATCCCCCTGATCCGGTTAAAATCCCCGTCCTTTAAAACCGGCGAAATCACGATATGCGGAAGCGGGCTGTGTTCCAGCGCTATGGTACTGATAATAAAATCAATCTCCTCCAGCTTTTCATACGCCAGGCAGTGCGATGCCAGCACCGCCTTCACCTCTACTTGAAAATGACTCAAAATCTGCGAGCGGATCAGCTGCCCGGTGCCCAGCCCTCCATGGCAGACAATGATTACATTGCTTACGCACTCCTCCTGCGCCAGGCGGTTCATCGCCGCGCAGATGTATACCACAATGTAAGCAGTCTCCCATTCCTCCAACTCCCGCGGCACGTACTGCTTCCAGATAGAAAGGTGCTTGCGCACGCACACCAGCACGTCCTCATGCTCCTTTGCAATCGCCAGCACGTCCGCCGCGCCCAGCATCTTTGGTCCCTCCAGCCCCCTGGCATGGAAAATCCGCTCAAAATGCTGTGTCAAGCTCTCAAACAACAGATAATCCCGATACAACTCGCACCCCAGTTCCTTTGACACCCGGTCAATCAGCCGCCGCGTCAGCATCTGGAGCTTGAGCAGGTTTTCATCCTGCAGTTTTCCCTTCACGTAATACAGATCCGACAAAAGAGAACAGGCAAAATCTTCTTCGCAGGCATTCAGCCGCACAAAACGGCTGCTGCCCATCCGCTTAAAGAGCGAAACCATAAACGCGTCCCGCCGCCTTCCCGGCCCCTCCCATCGAAGCGGACACCCCGCCGAAATCCGGCAGGATGCAAAAACCAGGTAAAACAGCATCCACTCATAGGAATGGTCCGACAGATACATCCGTGTTTCCTTCTCCGTCTCGCTGATCGCCGCCCTGCACTCCTTCAGGTATTCCTCCGCCAGACAAGCATTCCCGATCCCGCCCTGCCACTTCATCAAGGTTTTCACAAAAATCTTCACTAACAGCGTCCACTTTCCAAAAATAAAAGCAAACAGCCTTCGTACCCCGATTTCCTCCCCCTCCAGTTCGCTTCCCTGGCTGGAATATCCCACCAGCCTTAACTGAAAGGGCGCCAGAAACTCCTTTAACCCATTCATGTCGAGCAAAACGGTCGAGCGCGACGCTGACAAAAAATCCGCCATTTCCTGCATCGTCGTATGATTGCCGGAACAAGCCAGGAACAAGCTCTCCCCCACCAGACGTTCCTCCCGGGACAAAAAGTACTCCGCAAACGTCAAATTGCAAATCTCGCGGATCACCGGCTTCAAACGGCAGGACACCTCGATGACCCCCGCTTTCAGCACAAGCTGTCCCAGGTTTTTTCTCCTTAAAAACAAATTGATGTCCCGTATATCCTCCCGCACCGTTTTGGCGGAAACACCGATTGCGCCGGCCAGCTCTGCCACAGAATATCTCCCCTGCCCGTTGTCCAACATTAAAATTTCCTCAACCAGCCGCTTATGCAATGTTTCCGCCCCCTTTCTTTATTACTGCCCGTGTTCTCAGGGCATAATGGGATACCCTTGCGGTATTTCTTTATTACTGCCCGTGTTTTCAGGGCATAGTGGGATACTACAGCGCCTTCAGGCTCCGTACACGCCTGCCGATTTTATTTCCCTGGAAAAGGAAACTCCCGGCGATCAGCACATCGGCGCCGGCCTTCACCAGCCGGCGGCCCGTTTCCTCGGTCACTCCGCCGTCAACGCAGATCGGAACCCGCCTCCCGCTTTCTTCCATGATCTGCCGCGCTCTTTGCAGCTTTTCAAAGATGCTTTCCTCAAAAGGCTGGCCGCCGTAGCCCGGCTCCACGCTCATCAAAATCAGCCAGTCCATGTGATGCAGAAGATAACGCAGGCTTTCCACCCCATAAGCCGGCCCGATGCCCAGCCCAGCCCTAATCCCCGCCGCCCGGATTTCCCGCAGCAGATGGATCGGGTTTCGGCAGACGTCCAGCTGAAACGTAAGGATATCGGCTCCTGCCCGGGCAAACATCGGCCAAAAGATTTCCGGCCGCAGCAGTTCCATATGTACCGAGATCGGCAATCCGCAGTCTCTTTTCAGATCTGCGACCATCTGCGGCCCGCAGGCCAGGTTCTGCACATAAACCCCGTCCATGACGTCCACATGAAGCAAATCCGCTCCCGCCTGTTTGGCCGCCTGTACTTCTTCCCCGATTCTCACCTGATTGCAGGCCAGGATCGATGCCGATACCTTTGCCATTTTGTCCCCCCTCTATGCAGCATTCTCTCCTTTTTCGGTTCTGATTATAAGTGTATACCAAAAGAATTGTTTCCGACAGTTCAAATCCCGTGACCTGGATGAACCGTTTTTAGGCAAACAAAAAGCACCGGCTCCCTAAACCGATGCTCGCTCCCCAAAATCAGACCATATTCCCCGACAAACTTTAATACAATCAAAACGGATACGAAAAAAGCGAGTACCACATCAAAAGGTGTGCATACCCGCTTCTCATTCCCATACTCTTAGCCCATACTACCCAAAATGAACACCCCTCCAAGGCCGCCCATCAGAAAAAGCCCGCAGGCTCTGCTATCCCAGGAACCTGCGGGCTTCGTTTCTTTATGCCGCTATGCCGCCTTCCACCTATCCGCCGGAATCTCCACCTGCGTATGATCCCGGAAAGTAAATACCATGCGCTTATCCTCATATACCGCCACATGATCCACCGTGGCGTACCAGAGCTCCTCGTCAAATTCCGCCACCAACCCCTCCCGGCTGGCCAGCTCTTTCAGGAATAAGGATATCTTCGTCCTCTTTGCAATGCGCCCCAGCCGCAGCTCCCCGATCTCCGCCAGCCGCACCCTCGCAGCCTCGTACCGTTCGCAGTACCCGTTATACTTCCGCTCGTATTCCGCCTGATCCATGGCCTTCTGGGCATTATCCGAAATAACCTTCCGTATCAGCCCCATGACCACCTCGCCCTCGTTTTGGAGCCTCTCCTGCTCGGCATCCAGATCCGCCGTATCCGTAAGCGCCTCCATGACCTCCC
>JAAWCS010000015.1 GCA_022793375.1 Lachnospiraceae bacterium | reverse complement strand
TATGGAAAATGTAACTATTAACTGTATAGATGGGAATCGGGATGAGGGGAGTTCCTCTTAGATGTCCTTACCATTTATACCAAAAAAGAATAAGTCTGTAAGCTGTTTTACCTGCTTACAAACTTATTATACGAGGAGGAAGAAAATGAGGATCAGCAATGTTGGCATGTATGTAAAAAATCTGGAGGCAGCAAAGGACTTTTTCTGCGGCTGTTTTGGAGCAGAGGTTCATGCGGTCTACAACGAGGAGGAGAACCGCTATTACTCCTATATCCTGAAATTTGAGGAGGGGGCAAAGCTGGAGCTTATGACAAAGCCGGAGATTTTGGACGAAAAGAAAGACCGGAACCGTGCCGGTTTTGTCCACATCTGTATCAAGGTGGACGGCCGCGAGAAGCTGGAGGAAATCATCGGCAAATTTAAGTCCGCCGGCTATGAGATCTTGTATGAGCCGGCCACAGTGGGCGGCAGAGAGGTCCGTGCGATTACCTTTGAAGATAATATTCTGGAGGTTTGCTGTTAGCGCGGCCGGACCAAGAAGGTACCTGCCAGGTGAGAAAGAAAAGGAGGAACACGATGACGGTATTTGAACGGATATTTGAAAACAAAAAGCCGGTGATAGGAATGGTGCATTTAAAGCCTCTCCCCGGCGCGCCCCTTTACGCAGGAGATATGGAAGCGGTCTATGAGGCGGCTCTTGCGGACCTGACTGCCTTGACAGAGGGAGGAGCCGGGGCGGTGATTGTGGAAAATTTCGGAGATATCCCGTATTCCACAGCCAATGAACTGATTACATATACTGCTTTTGCGAATATAGCGGCCAGGCTTCGGGAGAAATGCCGGCTGCCTATGGGGATCAACGTACAGTTTAATAACTGTGAGGCCGAGTGGGCCATCGCTTATTCCTGCGGCTATGATTTCCTGCGGGCGGAGGTTTTTGCGGAAAACCGGATGGGCCCTAACGGCGTGTGCGAAGCGGCGGGGCCGTCCCTGATGCGGTTTAAGGGAAGATACCCCAAGGATATTGCCATTCTGGCGGATGTGCGCGTGAAGCACACCTTTTCGCTGGCGGAACAGCCGCTGGGCTTTACGGTCGAATCCATTGTGGAGGGCGGGGCGGATGCTTTGATCTGTACGGGAATCACCACAGGAAAAAGCCCCGACGTGGAGGATGTTAGGGAAATGAAGCGGCTGGCCGGCAGCGTTCCGGTGATTGTGGGCAGCGGAGTCAACGAAAGGACGGTAAAGGATTTCCTGGAGGTATCGGACGGGGCAATCATCGGAAGCAGCTTTAAAAAAGACGGCAAGGTGTTAAACCCGGTTGACAGAACCAGAGTAAAACGCCTGATGGCGCAGCTTAGACAGGGGCAGGAGGTACGGCGATGAAGGAATCAACGCCGGTCTGTGTGGTGACGGGAGCTTCCGGCGGCATTGGAACCGCTATTGTAGAGAAATTCTGCCGCCGGGGATATCATGCGGCAATGCTGGATATCAACGAACAGCAGCTAAAAAAGGCCAGGGAGCGCCTTGGACTTCTTGAGGAAAGCGTTTCCTGCTATGTGACGGACATATCCGACGAGACGCAGATCTCACAGACCATGGCCCGAATCGAGGGAGAACTGCAAAGAGTGGACGTTCTGGTCAATGCGGCCGGCATTGTGGGGCGTTATGCCAGGACAGAGGACTATTCCTTTGACAATTTCAAAAAAATCTACTCGGTCAATGTGTTTGGAACCTTTCTGATGATGCAGAATGTGCTTCCCATTATGAAAAAACAGCGATCGGGAGCCATTGTCAATTTTGGCTCGGTGTCGGGAATGAGGGGCTATACCTATGAGATCGGGTACGGTTCCAGCAAGTGGGCGGTGATCGGAATGACACAGAATGCGGCGAATGAATACGGCCGTTACGGCATCCGCGTCAATTCCGTGTCACCGGGCTGGGTCAATACCAAAATGATGCAGAAAACTTTGGACAATTATAAGGAGCTGGGGCTTACGGGCAGCGAAGAGGGAATTACCCTGGGAGCGCTGGGCTGTCCGGCACAGCCCGGTGAAATTGCCGATGCCGTGTATTTTCTTGGAAGTCCGGAGGCACAGCACATAACGGGAGCCAATCTGGTGGTGGACGGCGGGATGCTGCTGGGATGATGCCCGCAGATGCGCCCAACAGGAGATGTATGGATTCAATACAATACGGTTTTGAGAGAGGAGACAAACAATGAAGGGCACGTTTTTTGACAAAAAGATGGTAATCGGTATGGTACATCTGCTGCCCCTGCCCGGCAATGCGGCCTACAGAGGGAGCAAGGAGGAGATTATACAAAACGCTGTCGAGGATGCCAAAACCCTGATCGAGGGGGGCGTAGATGCCATTGCCCTGGAGAATTTCAGCGACTGGCCTCAGTACAGCACAAAGATTCCGCTGGAGGCGTATTCTCTGATGCTTCGCATTGCGGCACAGATTAAGACCTTTTGCCGGCTTCCTTTTGGCGTGAATATTGAGATGAACGCGTTTCGCCAGGAATGGGCCATGGCCTATGCGGTGGATGCGGATTTTGTAAGGCTTGAGGCATTTGTGGACAACCGGGCCGGCTCTTTTGGCTATATCGAAGCCTGCTCTACGCCTTTGGCCAAGATTATGAAGGATTATCCGGCCAAGACGTTGCTGTTTGCGGATGTGCATACGGCAGAGACCTACGGACAGCCGGATATTCCCATCAATGAAGCGGCGCAAAACGCGATCAACCACGATGCGCACGCGATTATCGTCACGGAGAACGATGCCTGCCAAAAGATAACGGTAGAAAACGTAAAATCCATGCGGGAAGCGATCGCAGATTTCCCGATTATTGTAGGGGCCGGCGTCAAGACCGCCAATGTGCTGGAATATCTGGAGTATGCGGATGCCGTTATTGTGGGGCGCGGCTTTAAGACCGGGGACCGGGTAGACCTGGAACTGGTGAAGGAATTCATGAAGGTCGTGAGAGCGAAATATAACTGACCGACCGCAGGAAGGAGACAGAGATGATTCGATATCTGATCGTGACACATGGACCGCTGGCGGAGGCGTTTCGGGAGAGTGCCGGGATGTTTTTCGGGGATGCCGCAGAAGAAATAGACGCCGTCGGTCTCTATCCGGAGGATTCCGTTGACGCTCTGAAGGACAGAATCACGCAGGTGATCCGACAGCGGTATTCGCAGGAGGGCATCGTGCTTTTTGTGGATGTGTTTGCCGGTTCGCCCTTTAACATGGCGGCCCTTGCCCTGGAGGAACTCAAGGGGACGTATCCGAAACTGGAATGCTTTACCGGTGTGAATCTTCCGGTGCTGCTGGAAGCGCTGGCAGGGGCGGATTCGATGTCCCTTGCGCAGATGAGCCGTCGGATCGAAGAGCTGGCGCCGGCCACCATTGTCAATGTGAAGAAGGCGCTGGATATGTGAGCAAGGATCAAACGGCCGGGTAAAGCAGAAACGTCCGGCAAAAAGAAAAAGGGAAAGCTGCGGGGTAAAACAGGCTTCGCAGCTTTCCTTTTTATGTCGATACCGTGTCAAAAAAGGTACGCTTTATCCTTTGGAATGGGGCGAGTATTTTTTGCCCCAGTCGGCTACCGCGTTCAGAATGGGCTGAAGCTCCAGGCCCTGCTGGGTCAAGGAATATTCCGCCCTTACGACGGAGCCGTCGCTGTAAACGGTCCTCTTTACGATGTTTTTGCTTTCCAGTTTGCGCAGGATCGTGGACAGTACCTTTTTGCTTAATCCCTCGTGATACTTTAAAATTTCTCCGAAATGCTTGGGTCCGGAAAAGAGATA
Source organism: Lachnospiraceae bacterium (assembly GCA_022793375.1). Classification (GTDB taxonomy): domain Bacteria; phylum Bacillota; class Clostridia; order Lachnospirales; family Lachnospiraceae; genus RGIG7193. Next base: position 150,871 of record JAAWCS010000015.1, on the reverse strand, counting down.
TATAATAATGGAGAGCTGCCATCTATGTGCAAAAAAGGTGGTACATGTATAAAACATGGCGTTAAGAGAATCATTGTCAAATCTGCGCTCATTCATAAAACGATACCTCAAAAACATAAGTAGTAAGTCATGTCATTGCAGTACCGCTTCCAGGCAAAAACAAGTTCTGCAAACTGCTACCAGTATAGCATAGATTGAGGAGTTTTACCAGCGCAGTTTTTGCGGAGAGACGTTCGCCGCTATCGGTTGACAAGAAAGAACAATAACGATATATTTATTAAGGAAAAAAATTTGCGTAGATGGTTTTTAAAACGAAAACGGAGGAGGTATCGGATTTGAAACAACACATTTTTGCCGTTGCTTTGGCGCTGTGCCTGCTTATTTCTCCCCAGTCAATGGCGAGCGCATGGCAGGGAGTCCCCCTGGCGCGGGAGGAGGTTCTTACAAAAGGCGCTGCAGACGAATTGGCGGCGGACGACAGTACCATCCCTTCCCCGGCGCAGGTATACGAGACGATAATCGCGCTGAAAGACCAGGAAGGCTACAAGGAGGAAACAACCTGGACCAACGACGAGCCTTATTCGGACTCAAAGGGATATTATCGCTGGAAAGGCGGCCCTCTCAACGGGACAAATATCGCTGCTGTGGGCTGCGTAGCCTTTGCTTTTGTACTCAGCGACGCGGCATTTGACAGCCTGCCGGCAAGGATATATGCAGCGGGCGCGTTTTCATTTGAGGATATAAAGGTCGGAGACATCCTGCAGGTAGACAATGACGCCCATACGGTGATCGTACTGGAGGTAAGCGACGCGGGCGTGGTAGTTGCCGAGGGGAACTACAATGGCAAAGTTCATTGGGGGCGGGCCATATCAAAGGACGATGTGATGAACAGCGCCAGCCACTATATCACCCGCTATCCGGAAAACTATATTCCGCCGGATGATCCCACGGCCAACGAGATAATAAAGAGCGGAACGCTGGAGGGCGGACTTACCTGGAGTCTGACAAAAGCGGGTACGATGACCATCTCCGGCAGCGGGGCAATGCCGGATTTTGGCGGCCCGGCGGATTTGCCGTGGACAGATTGCAGCGCTCAAATCCGGAAAGTCGTTATCGAGAATGGCGTTACCGGTATCGGCGCCGGCGCTTTTTGGGGCTGCGGGGTCCTCAGTGTGGAGATTTCCGCCAGCGTGACAACGATTGGCAACAGTGCTTTTCGTGGATCTTCGCTTATTTCCGTGACCATTCCCTCCGGCGTGGAAACCATCGGTGACAGCGCTTTTCAGGCATGTGAGAATCTCAGCTCCGTGACGATTTCCGAAGGGGTGCGGACAATCGGCCAGAATGCTTTTCGCAGCTGTGTAAGTCTCACTGCGATCGCTCTGCCTGCCAGTATTGAAGAGGTTGGCGCCGCGGCATTTCTTCAATGCCAGGCTTTAACGAGTGCGGTCTTTGCCGCCGGCAGCAACCAGGTACGGATGGGCGACAATATGTTTATGGGGTGTTATTACCTGTCGCGCGTAACGCTGCCCAAAAGCATAGACCGCATTGGCGAGGGGATGTTCCAGAAGTGTATCATGCTTGCCGGAGTAGAAATCCCGCAAGGAGCGGGGAGCATCGAAGCGTCTGCCTTTGCCTCTTCCGGCGTGACCACTGTCATAATCCCGGACAGTGTAACGACGATCGGGACAGCTGCGTTTTCGGCCTGTCCCTTGAAGGACATATATTTTACCGGCACCGAAGCGCAGTGGAACAGCATCGGTAAATTAGGGGATACGGCATCGAAGTTGTCGGAGGCGACGATGCATTATGAGTACAGCCAGACCCCGACACCGCCGGAGGAGACGACGCCGCCCGAGACTGTGCCGCCGGAGGAAACAACGCCGCCTGAGACTGTGCCGCCGGAGGAAACAACGCCGTCTGAGACTGTGCCGCCGGAGGAAACGACACCGTCAAAGCCTGAGACTCCCACCGATCCGACAATACCGTCGAATCCGACAACACCGCCTGGTCCGACAACACCGTCGAACCCGACAACACCGCCCGGTCCGACGGCACCGCCGAATCCGACAACACCGCCCGATTCGGAGACACCGCCGGCCCCTGCGGCGCCGTCCGGTTCGACGTCGGCGCCGGCACAAACAACAAGACCCAACTTAACAACAGCGTCCGGGAGGGGAACGACACAGGCGCTTACCCCGGTACCTGCGCCCACGCAGAGTGCGGCGGTTCCGTTTATTGACGGCAGAGCCGGTAAAGAGGGCTGGGAGGTTATTAAGGAAGAAGCGGCGAAGGCTTCGGAGGGAAAACGGATTAACGTAAATATGAATGGCGCGTCCCTGGTGCCCGGAGAGGTGATTGACAGCATAAAAGGGCAGAAGGTTACGATTTTATTTGATATGGGCAAGGGGATTGTCTGGCTTGTAGACGGAGAAAATGTTACAGCAGACCATGCAAACGATGTGGATCTTTCCGTGCAGGTCGGAACGTCGGCCATACCGGAGGATATCATAAACGCTGTGTCTGGAGATCGCCAGGCGACCCAGCTTAGCCTCGCCCACAGCGGCGATTTTGGATATAGTGCCGTACTGATGATCGATGTGGGAAAAGAAAATGCAGAATTGTATGCAAATCTTTTCTATTATAATGAAAGCGCCGGCGAGCTTACGTTTGTCACGGCCAGCCAGGTAAACAAAGAAGGGATCGCAGAGCTGATATTTACACATGCGTCGGATTATGTCCTTGTTATCGACAACCACGTCATGGAAAAAAGCGCCGGCGATGACGTGTCTGCGGAGGACAGTCATCCGCAGACGACAGAAGCAGAGTCCCCCGAAACCGATGAATCGGAGGCTGCAATCGAAGTATCCAACGATGCGCAATCACAGCAGGAAGGAAACAGCATGAATTTTATGTGGCTGTTTTTGATCGGAGCGGCTGCCCTGGCAGTGGTGGGAACGATACTCTACCGGATTCAAAAGAAGGGTAAAAAATAGGTTAATGAAAAGAGCTGCTGCAAAACTCAGATCAAACACGAAATATGGCTGCGCCGGTTCCGGCAGGAATGCCATATAGTGTAGGGAATCTTTGTTTTGCGGCAGCTCTTTCGTTTGCGGTAAACCTGCATGCGCCGCCGGCACGGCGCATCACCGGGGCATGAAAACCGATTGCGGCGCGAAGCGGATATGCTTTCTGAATATAATCCGGACAGTACACCGGTCCTTTAGGACTCCTCGCTATGAACTCCTGCAATTACCGCAGTCTCTTTCTGTAAAATCGGCCGCAGCATTTGATTTAAGTATTCAAAAAACCGGCGGGTCATTTCCCTGGAATGATCGGCTTCCTTGGGACGGCGCAGTACTTGAAGCAGTATCCCGCCAAAGAGAATATCCGCACTGCCAATCAGGGTCGGCAAATCTTCTTCGCGCAGATAACCGGCGTCCACACAGGGTTTCAGATAGTTCTGATTTTTCTTTTGAAAACTGGTATTTGACAGCCGCCCCAATGTGGAGGACAACCAGAAGATGGCCGAGTTTGCCGGAAAGATTCAGGAGAAGCTAAACGCCAAAACGCCGGAGGCCTTTACGCCGGAGGGAAACCCCGAAGTGGACTGGGCAAAGGAGCTTTCGGTCGCGCCGAAAGAGTACCGGGCGGAGAATTGTACTCAGTGCGGCGAGTGCGCCAAGAACTGCTCTACCGGGGCCATTGATCCGGGGACACTGGAAATCAACGAAGCAATGTGCATCCATTGCCAGCGCTGTTCCTTTGTCTGCCAGTTCAATGCCCGTTCGTATGACACCTCGGTCAAGCGCGAGTTTATTGAAGGGAATCTTTCGGTGAAGAAGCCGGTGGAGTATTTCCTTTAAAACGACTTTCACATTTTGACGGTGCGTAGTCCTGGCGGTGCATGAGAGCTTTCTTTGGCAGTCGTTTTGTGAAAGCAAGCCGCGTGCAGTGGAAGCAGGCTTGCAGGCATTGACGTTATCAGTAAGGTAAACGTATTTCATAAATCATTCATAAAGGCAGTTTTTATCAGCGGCACAGCCGGATAAAAGCTGCCTTGTTTTAATGCTCCGAAAACGCAGCATGTCAAAAATATTTGCCAAATTTATCTCTTTAATTCTGTGCAATTCTTACATTTTCTTATCCGTAAAAAACAAAAAAAGAGCCTGTAAGTCATTTCTAGAAGTGACTTACAATCAAGAAATAGAAAAATTCACCAATTTTACGCGGGTTGACAAAGGTATTTTGGTGAATCATACTAAAAACACCAGGGAGTGAACATGGCGCTATGGCACTTGGGGGGAACCAGAAAAGCCCGGAGGACACGGGCATTTTCAAAGAAACATGAAAGGAGAACGAAGTATATGAAAAAGATACTGGCAGTTGTTTTATCGCTGGCATTACTGACGGGGGCATTGGCCGGATGCGGGGGCGATACAAAAGGAACCGACGGCGCCGCTGCTGTTGGCAGCACGGAAAACAGCACCGCTGCGGCCAACCCGGCGGGACAGGAGACGGCGGGCGAAAATGGCGAAGAGCCGTTCCGCGTATGTCTGATCGTAGCGCTGTTAGGAACCAGAAGCTTTGCGGATTTTGCCTATGACGGATGCCAGAAAGCGGTCGAAGATTTCGGCATCGAGCTGACGGTCTCGGAGTGCGAGGATACTTCTCTTTATGAGAATCAGCTGCTGACGGCCTGCGAAGAAGGGTATGACCTGATTATCTGCGGCGCTTCCCAGTGGAAAGATTACATTGCCAACCATGCGGCGGAATATCCGGATACCTTATTTGGGATCAGCGATACCCGTCTTGAAGGGATCCCCAATGTGTTTTCGATCACCTTTGCACAAAACCAGGGATCGTTTTTGACAGGCGCTTTGTCGGCGATGTTTACGGAAATGACGGAGTTTGAGAACGTCAATGAAGAAACGGTGATCGGCTGGGTCGGCGGAACAGATATCCCGGCGCTCAGGGATTTTTATACGGGCTTTGAAGAGGGCGCAAAGTACATAAATCCGGATATCACGATTCTGCAGTCGTTTGCCGGCGACATGCAGGATGCGGTAAAGGGCAAGGAACTAACGCTGGCTATGTACCAGCAGGGCGCGGATATTGTCTGCAACGTAGCCGGAAATACGGGCCTGGGAGTGCTGGAAGCCGCGGCGCAGAGCGGGTATTATGCGATCGGCGTAGATAAAAACCAGGACGATGTCCAGCCGGGATCGGTTGTGACCTCCATGCTGAAATCGAATGAGACAGCCACCTACTACATGATTGAGAATGCGGTGAAAGGGACATATCCGGGCGGCCAGCATTTATATCTGGACCTTGCTTACGGCGGCGTGGGCCTGACGGATTTTTCCGTGTTCCGCGAGTATGCCTGTAAGACAGAAGAGCAGCAAAAGCGTCTGGACGAGATCCTTGTAAAACTTCAGGAACTGGAAGATAAAATTGTTTCCGGTGAAATCGTTGTCTCCAACTATGAGGGATACGGGCCGAACTAATGGGGCAGAAGGGGTGCTGCAAAACGATGCGAAAGCCGGACGGACGGTAAATCTGAAGCGGCGCCCCATTTGGAAGCGGAGGTTGCAGAATGGACAATTATGTGGTTGAAATGGAGGATATTCACAAAAGTTTCGGCAAAGTCCACGCCGTATCCGGCGCAAGTTTCAATCTGCGCAAGGGGGAGATTCACTCCCTGATCGGGGAAAACGGCGCCGGCAAATCGACCATGATGAAGCTTTTGTACGGCATGTATCCCATTGACAGCGGGCGAATCCGCATCAATCAAGAGGATTTGAGCGGGTGTCTCAGCCCCAAAGCGGCGATTGAGCACGGGATCGGCATGGTGCATCAGGAATTTATGCTGGTCAATGAATTGACGGTGATGGAAAATATTATCCTTGGCTTTGAGCCGCGCAGGGGGATCTCGATCGACTTTAAACAGGCGCGTGCGAGGATCCAGGAATATATCGACCGCTATGGTCTGAGCATTGAGCCAAATAAGAAGATTACGCAGATCAGTGTGGGACAGGCCCAAAGGGTGGAAATCATCAAGACGCTTTTGCGTGGGGCCACAACCATTATATTGGATGAGCCGACCGGCGTTTTAGCGCCGCAGGAAGTGACGAAACTGTTTGAAATTCTCAACGGACTGCGGGAAGCGGGAAATTCGATTGTATTTATTTCCCACAAATTGAATGAAGTCCTGGAGATATCCGACCGCATCAGCGTGATGCGGGACAGCCGCTATATGGGGACAGTGAACGGACAGGACACAAATGTGGAAGAATTAACAAAAATGATGATCGGCCGCAATGTGATGCTGGACGTGGAAAGAGTCCCGCCGCAGACAGGGCAGGTCGTGCTGCGGGTAGAAGGCCTGTGGGCGCCGGGAGACAAGGAAAAGTCAAAGCTGCGGGACGTTTCCCTTCAAGTGCACAGCGGCGAGATCGTAGGGATTGCGGGGGTAGACGGCAATGGGCAGAGCGAACTGGCGGAAGCGATCGCCGGCCTGCGGACAGCGGAAAAAGGAAAGATAGAAATCGCCGGGCAGGAGGTGACGAAACTTTCGCCTAAGAAGCGGCGGGATAAGGGGCTGGCGCATATCCCGGAGGACCGCAATGTTCTGGGATTAAACCGCAGCGCGTCCACGGAGATCAATATGGCGGTGATCGACCTGGATAAAAAGCCTTTTCACGGGCCGGGAGGCGCGGTCAATAAAAAAGCGATCCGCGAAAACGCGCTGACACTAATAAAAGAATTTGACGTAAGGCCGGCCAACCCGGAAACGCTTACGAGCGCTCTGTCCGGCGGAAACGCCCAAAAGGTAGTAGTAGCCCGGGAACTGGCCCAGGGCAAACGGTTTTTGATTGCGGCCCAGCCAACGCGGGGGATTGACGTAGGCGCGATTGAACTGATCCGCAACTACCTGGTGGAGGAGAAGAAGAAAGGGACCGGGGGATTGCTGATTTCGACGGAACTGGAGGAGGTTATGACGCTGTCCGATCGGATCTTAGTCATGTACGAAGGGAAAATAGCCGGTGAGCTGGACGGCGCGAAGGCGACGGAGCTGGAGCTGGGACGGCTGATGCTGGGCGGAGGGGAATAATTATGGACGAAAGACTGAAAAAACTGCGCCGGCCGTTCTGGATCATGGTTTTGGGAACAGCCATCGGAGCTGCCTTGATTCTGCTTTTTACGGCGGAAAATCCGCTGAGGGTATTTGCCGCGCTGGTAGAAGGTTCTTTGGTAGGCAAACTGAAGCTTTTTGTGGGACTGGGAGCCAAGGGACTTTTGGCAGCCATGATTGTAAAATGCAACCCGGTGCTGATCCCGTTTTCGGCCTTTTTTGTCTCCATGCTCTCGAGCGGCGCTTTACATATGCAGCAGACAACGTCGGTTTCCAAGGCATTCGCGGATACGTTGTGCGCTATTTTTATCGTGATTGCCTCCATGGAGGAGCTTTTTAAAAAAAGCGGCGGCAAACAGAGGACCGTTATGAAAAAGAAGGGAAAGGGGATTTTTCCGAAACAAAATCCTCTGTGCCCAGATACTGGCTGTACAGGGAAAACAGGGATGTCTCGAAAAAATCATACTGGTAAAAATTGATATTGTCCATCCGGTCGTAGCGGATATAAATGTTTTGGAGCGCTACCGGCTGGCTGGCATAAGCTACACCCTGGGAGAGAACCCGGGTGACGGTAGGCTGGTTTGAGGCAAGCAGATCGCCGCGCAGGGAACCGGAATCAAGTTCGGCGTTGTTCTCGAAAGCATTGACATACGTGCCATGGCCTTTGACCGGCCGGATCAGGCCGTTTTGCTCCAGGACGGCAAACGCTTTTTTTACGGTCCCGCAGCTGACGCCATAGGAAAGGGCATACTCCGACTGTTTTAAGAGCGGGCTGCCGGGCTTGTACATGCCGCGGCTGATATCGTTGGCAAGATCGTTCGCGATTTTTTGATAAAGGATTTTAGAGTTTTTAGACATAGACGTATTATAACAAAACGATGCGGAAAGGTAAACGAAAATGCGAAAAAAAATAATAATGGATGTAGATACAGGTTCGGATGATGCGATTGCCTTGGTTTTGGCAATGTCGGACCCGGAAATAGATCTTCAGGGAGTCTGCAGTGTGAACGGCAACCTGGAAGTATCTTTGACAACCGACAATACCCTGCGGGTAGTGGAATGCTGCCGGGCACAAGAGCGGGTAAAAGTGTACAGAGGGTGCGAATATCCTCTGGTCTGCACCCTGCAAAAAGGAACGGGGCAGTACGGCGTGATACCGAAAAGAGAAAGTGCGGTGAGCGATACGGTAGTCCACCGAAAACAGGTGCCGCTTCCGGCGCCGTCCATACAGGCGCAGGAGGAATCGGCGGTCAGCTGGATGATTCGTATGCTTCTGCAATCCGACGGAGATATCACGGTGGTGGCGGTGGGGCCGCTCACCAATTTGGCGGCGGCTATGCGGGCAGACGCAAGGATTATCGATAAAATCCAGGAAATTATAATTATGGGCGGGGGTCATAAGCGTTCCGGGCTCTGCTCGGCGGCCGCGGAATTTAATGTTTGGTGCGACCCGGAGGCAATGGAAATCGTCCTGCAGTCGGGCTGTCCGATTACCATGGTCCCGCTGGATGCCACCTACCACGCAAAGATGGGGGAGGAGGAGGCGAAACGGATTGCGGCGATCGGCACACCGGAGGCAAAACTGGTATCCGATTTAATCGGACAGCGCATAGAGGGATATCGAAACGGCTACGGGGCGGAGGCCGTGACAGAGGGGGTTCCGGTCCACGACGCGCTGGCCGTGTGCGCCGCGATCCATCCGCAGGTACTGCAAGACGTAAAGCGCTGCAACATGCATGTTGATCTGGGAAAGGGGTACGCCTACGGAAGAACGGTCATCGATACCCGTGACTGTGAATACAGCGAAGCGGCGAATGTTTCTTTCGCCATGGGCGCGGATCGGGAGCGGTTTGTAAACTGGGTGATGGACACCCTGGAAAAGAAAGCATGATTTACTTGTTTTTATCGCTGGTTACGGGAACCTGGCTGGCGGCGGTTTTTAAAATCATCGGCCGCAGAAAGGTCAGGGCCGGCGTGGTCATTACGGTGAACTATTTAGCAGGAGCCGTCTCGACCGCCCTGCAGTGTCTGGGAAGCGGGGAAGCGATACGCCGGTACGGCGAGGAAGGAAGAAACGGAGGGCTTCTGTTGCTCGCGGGAGCGCTTCTCGGGCTGTTTATGTGCGTGAATCTGTGCTATACCGAACAAAGTACCAAAGAAAACGGGGTGGGAAGCACTACGTTTTTTAACCGGATCGGTTTTTTTCCGTGTGTGCTTGTGACGGCGGTTTTGTGGGGCGAGACGTTAAGTCCGGCCCAGGGCGTGGGGCTTGTACTCGTGCTGGCCGCTCTTTTGGAGATGGTCCGCAGTGTCCAGGCGATTCGGGTGAAAAGCGGTTCACGGATCCTTTGGCTCATAGGCTCGACCGCTATGATCGAGTTTATGAACCGAATTTTTTCCCGATATTTTGATCCCCTGGCAAAGCCGATATTTTTGCTGGCGGCCTTTATGGCCGCCCTGGCCGCCAGCCTGCTGGCGACGGCAAAAGAGATCAAAGGCAATAAAAAGCCGGTCCGCGAGGAGGTATTGCTGGGCCTGGCGCTGGGCGTGCCCAATTCGTTTAATACGCTCTTAAAGCTGAAAAGCCTGGAGACGCTGCCGGCTGCCGTGGTGTTTTCCGTCTTTTCCGTAGGAACGATGGCGCTTTCCGTGATAATAGGGGCCGCGGTTTTTAAGGAGAAGGCAACCAAACGAACGGCTGTTTCCGTCGGATTGGCCGCCGCCAGTATCGTCCTGATGTGCTGGCCCTTGGGGTGATTTTTGGAAATGTAAATTTTTTTCTATGGTGCGATCCGGCTGCCGGTCTTATGCTGGTTCATTTAAGATACCAAAGCATTCTCTTGAGGAAACATACGAGGTATGGTAGAATAAGAAACAAAGTTCTGTTCCATTACCCCGAAAAGAAAAGAGAGACCGGCATGTACTTTAATACCGATAAGCGGACCCCTAAGCTGCATGCGGATGACTTGAGCCGCTTTTTGTCGCTTTTGACATTCCGGATCCGCAGCGTAGGCTTTTGGCACAGCGACCGGGACACGCAGGCCAATTATACCTCGGACGATATCGAGTTTGTCTACTATACGATGGGCGGAAGCCGCAGTATTATCAATAACACGGAATACGAGTGTTCGGTGGGAGATCTGATGATTCTCCCGCCAGCTTCCCTGGTGACTTCGATTAACCGCAATCATGCGCAGTACGAATATTTGTATATCCATTTCAACGTGGAGCCGTATCACCTGGAGTCGCTTTTCGTGGAGCATTTGACCCATAAGACCCATGTGCTGTCAATTGGAGAAGAGAAAAACCCGGAGATTGGACGGGTTCTGAACGCTATTATGGGGGAGATACGATCGACGAAAAAGGGGTATCAGAGCGTCATTGACGGCTGTCTGCGCAACCTCTGCGTGTATGTATTGCGTCTGCAGGATTTTAGGCAGGACTGGGATCAGAGCGCCCCGGGCCTGCAGGCCAGGCGGCAGTTTGTCTCCGATGTGGTGAAGATGATTTCCCTGAATCTGGATCAGCCGTTGAAAACAAGCGACCTGGCCAGGCAGTTCCATGTCAGTGAAAGCTATCTGTATAAAAGCTTTATGAGCCAGCTGCAGCTTTCGCCCCAGCAGTATATTAAGAAAAAGCGGCTGGCCTTTGCCCTGCAGGCGCTGCGCTCCGGTGATTATACGGTGGGCGAGGTGGCGCAGATGGTGGGCTTTCATTCTCCGCAGGCATTCTGCAGCGATATCCGGCAGCGTACCGGCATGACGCCCGGGCAGATTGCAAAAGAGGCGGCGGCAAAACGGATGGAAGAAAAGTGAGGAAAAAGGGGCTGTTGCAAAACTCGGATAAAACACAAAATATGGCGGCGCCGGTTTGCGCATAAATACCATATACTGTGTAGAATCTTTGTTCTGCAACAGCCCCTTTAACCGTTTTTGGGCTTCAGGATTGCTGCCTGGTGCGGGGATTATTTAACATACCCCGCCGCGCTCGCGCCCGCGATCCGGCCCCAGGTAAAGCAGTTGGACAGCGTAAAGCCCATGTAGGCCGAGTTGGCGCTGGCTTCGCCGGCTACAAACAGGCCGGGAATGACGCTGCCGTCCGCCCGCAGAACCTCGGCGTTTGTATTACGGGCAATGCCGCCGTAGGTGATGATTTCACAGGGGACAACGGCTACGGCCAGGTAGGGAGCCTCCAGGGGCAGCATCGGCTGTGATTCGGCCCAGCTGCCTGCGCCGCGGTTGAAGTCCGGATCGTTTCCGGCGGCGGCGTAGCTGTTATACGTATCGATGGTGGCTTTCAGGGTATCGGCATCGACCTCCATCAGCCCGGCCAGTTCTTCGATGGTGTCGGCTTTGAGGAACTCCATCTCCATACCGCGGGTAACGCCCAGTTCGGCAATCGTTGCTTCGTCGGAGATGGCCCAGACATAATCGCTGCCTGTCTTGGTCATTTCGTTGAAGATCGGGCGGTTCAATTCCTGCGTCATGTAGCCGCCGGATTTTTCGTTGACAAAGCGGACGGCGTTCGTGTTCACCAGTACCAGGTTGGGAGCGCCGATGAAGCGGGAGACATTGGCGGAATTGGAATTTCCGTTGTGGTTCTCCATAATGTCGTAGTCTTTTAATACGGCCATCAGATGATCGGTATGCGTCAGAGCCGCGCCGACGTTGCTGGCCATGATGATGCCGTCGCCGGTAGAGGCCGGATGCCCGATGCCGTAGGTGCCGGCCATCTCAGGGTCAAGCAGGCCGGTCAGCTCAGGGTTGTAGGAGTAGCCGCCGGAAGCGATGACAACGGCCTTTGCTTCAATGAGAATCTCCGCGCCGTCCTGTTCGGCCACTACGCCGGCCACGCTGCCGTCCTCGTTCATGACCAGGCGGGTTGCGCGGGTCTGCAGCATCAGATTTACGCCGGCTGCCTCCAGAGCTGCCTCAAAGGGAGCCTTTAAGGCCTGGCCGCCCTTGGCTTCTTCGCTGCCCATGACGTGCATCATCTGCAGAGGGCCGTAACCTACGAGGATGTTCTCGGTGAAGGGCACCTGCAGGCGTTCGATGAGCCAGTCAATGGTTTGGCCGGCGCTCTCTACGGTGATTTTGGTCAGTTCCGGATCCAGGCGGTAAAGAGCGTTCGTCATCAGATTGTCATACATCTGATCGTAGGTCAGCTCGATTTGCTGCTCCTTCTGCATTACGGTGTCATATCCGGCAATCATGCCCTGAGATATGAAAGTGGTGCCGCCGATGGACATCATCTTTTCCAAAAGAATAATGTTTTCGACGCCATTGTCCGCGGCTTCTACGGCGGCGGACAGTCCGGCGCCGCCGGCGCCGATGATGACAAGATCCGCGGCCATGTCCGCGGCCGTTTCGGCCGTTTCGGCGGCGGGCGCGGTTGTCTCGGCGCTTGTCTCTGCGGCCGTTTCCGCCGCTGCTGTTACGGCCTGCGTTGTTTCGGCGGGCGGGGCTTCTGTCGTAGCCGAGGTGTTCTGGGAGCAGCCGGCCAGACAGCCGAGCGCGAGAAACAGTGTGCATAAAAATGCGGTGATTCTTTTCATTCCTTCCTCCTGTTTGTGAATGTTTTGTGTGTTGCCCTACCAATATAACAGAAAAAACGCGGAAGAAGTTAATGAAAACGGTATTGTATTATATGAAATCCGTCTATATTGAAAGAAAAATCACAAACAGAAAAACATGGCTTTTTATTTTCTCTTTTTTCCAAGCGCACAGTAAAAAACAAACAGTAAAAATACCACGGCTACCGCCATCCAGCCGGCCAGTACCGCCGGACCTTTTTGGCTGAACATGTCATAGTATCCTTTGAGATAGATGACTACGATAATCAGGGGAATGCCCACGGCCACGTAATTTTTCAGGCCCTTGGGGAAAGCTAAGCCGGTCCCTGCGTTGGCTTCTTCGATGAAGCTGTCCCAGCCCCAGCCGTTTTTCCTGGTACAAAACAGCACATAGCCCAGGCTTCCAAGGGGAAGGAGATTGTTGGATACGATAAAATCCTCCAGATCCATGATCGTACTGCCCTCTCCCAGGGGCTGGATCATGGACAGGGCGTTGTAGCCGAGGACAGCCGGCATACTGAGCAGGATAATCAGCACGGCGCTGACCAGGACGCTTTTTTTGCGGGACCAGCCGAACAGATCCATATCAAAGGCAATGATATTTTCAAACACGGCAATGATCGTGGACAGGGCCGCAAAGGTCAGGAATAAGAAGAACAGGGCGCTCCACAGAAATCCTCCCGGCATCTGCGCAAAGATATTGGGCAGCGTGATAAATACGAGGCTCGGGCCGGCGCCGGGCTCGATTCCATAGGCGAAACAGGCCGGAATCACGATAAATCCGGCCGTCAGTGCCACGAAGGTATCCAGCGCCGTGATGCTGACGGCTTCTCCGGTCAGGCTGTGGGACCGGTCCAGGTAGCTTCCGAAGATCAGCATGGCGCCGATTCCCAAAGACAACGTAAAAAATGCCTGACTGAGGGCCGCAAACACTACGTTGCCGATGCCGCTTTCGAGCATCCTCTGGAAATCCGGAACCAGATAGAAGCGGATTCCCTCCACGGCTCCGTCCAAAAAGACCGAGTGAACTGCCAGCGCCAGCATAATTAAAAGCAGCGCTGCCATCATCCACTTAGTGATCCGTTCCACGCCGGATTTCAGTCCCAGCATACAGACGGCAAAACCGATGATGCAGATCAGAATCGTCCAGAAGGCCATGGTGGGAAGATCAAGGAGCATCCCGTTAAAAGCGCCCGCAATCTGCTCCGGGGCAGCTCCGACAAACTCACCCCGCAGACTCCGATAACAATAATACATCATCCAGCCGCCGACCATGGTGTAGAACATCATCAAAAGATAACAGCCGAAAATGCCGATGTATTTCAGCCGCCGCCAGAGAGTCCCTGCGGGAGCCAGCTTTTCAAAACTCTGTGCCACGCTTTTGCGGCTGCCCCGTCCGACTGCAAATTCACAGACCAGCACCGGGATGCCCAGGATCAAAAGAAAGGCCAGATAGATCAGAATAAAGGCGGCTCCGCCGTAAACGCCGCATATGTAGGGGAATTTCCATACGTTGCCAATTCCGATGGCGCATCCGGCGGACACCAGGATAAAGCCGAGACGGGAACCAAATTTTTCTCGTTTCATAATAATCGCAATCCTCCGTATGTTGTAGCGTTTCTTTATTATAAGTGCTGGAATATAGGATTGCAACTATTTTATCGTTTCGGTATCCGCAAGAAGCGGTTTTGCCTGGAAATCTTAAACAAATCTTATGATTTTCCCTAATAAGGAGTTAAATAAAATCGGCTATACTAACAAGCGGAGGCCGGCCGCTGTGCTGAAAGAGGCCGTGCGGTAAAAAAAGAATGAAACCTTTATTTACGTATGGTATGATATAGTATGTCCTGCCAACAGGAGTGAAGAGCGAAAAGGCAGCACCGCGGGGGTGTCCCATTATGCCCTGAGAATGCGAGCAATAGGAGGAGATGCATATGAAACAGATAAAGCCGGGTTTGTTCTCAAAAACAGGCCGTGTAAGCGGTCGGAGGAGAAACGCGAAAAAACCCGCAGTGACGGCGCTGTGTCTGGCATTTGCCTGTCTGTTTGCCTTGCTGGGAGCAGGCTTACCGGCACAGGCCGCCGCGCGTGGGCTTTATGCGGACGAGCCTGCGGCCGGGCAGGAGGACGGCGGGCCGTCTCTGGTCGGCGACGTGGCTTTTTTGCGGCAGGATAACGGTTATTACGTAATGCAGGTTACGGTGGAAAACGGCGGCGAGGATTTTTCCGGTACGGTGCAGGTGATATTCGCAAGCGGAAGCTCTCGCAACTGTGCGTACAATACGAAACTGACCCTTCCGTCGCAGGGCAAAAAGCAGTTTACGATCCATGTATTAGAGAGTGCGGCGGATGTGGTACGAGGACTCTGTTCTTTGAATTTTTTGGATGAGCAGGGAAATCTGCTGCAGACGCATGCTTTAAAGAATGTATTCGGCAACAAGGCGGCCGGAATTTCGGTCGGGATTTTGTCTGACGACTATGCGGGCCTTACCTACCTGGATGCCGGGGGAATGGACTTTTATCTGCAGGATTTCTCCAGTCCGCTGGAGCTTATCAAACTGACCGCGGATAACCTGCAGAGCAGTTTAAGCGGGCTGTACTTTTTGGTCATTGACCAGTTTGACGTATCGACGCTGGGAGAAGAAAATATCCGGGCGCTTGAGGACTGGGTGCTGAACGGGGGCTGGCTGCTTATCGGGACGGGGGCCTATGCCAGGGAAACTTTGTCCGGGTTTGGAGAGGACCTGCTGGGGGTCCGGCTTGACGGGGTGAGCGAGCCGGGCGAGAGCAATCGTCTGTCCGGGGAGATGGATCGCTACGGCTCGTATTGGGATTACGCGGATGCGGGGGTGGATTTTTCCCGGATGGCGGTAGCCGAACTGGACTACAGCCAGGCGCACTGCGACTTTTATGAGAGCAACCGCCATCCGGCCGCTGTTTTTTGTGTCGGTTCCGGAAGCGTGGCGGTATTCTTTTTATCCTTTGGCGAGGAAGAACTGCAAAATCTGCATGAAAGCGCCATCGAAGCGATATACGAGGAAACGATGTACCAGTCCGAACATTTCCAGTCTGCCAACGGACAAACCAATATAGAATATGTGGGAATGCGGTCGCTGGCTTTTTTGGACAGCCTGCACGCAAATGTGGATTTTAAATGGCTGGAAATCCTCATCGGGGTATATGTGGCGGCGGCCGGGCCGGTGCTGTACCTGATTCTGCGCAAACGGAAAAAGAGCGAGTGGTACTGGGCCGCGGTACCGGTGCTCAGCCTTTTATTCGTTGGCGGCGTGTATTTCTTTGGACAGGGCGCGCGGGTCAATGAGATGAGAGTGTATTCGGTTACGGCGCAGCGGGCGGACAGCAGCCGGGCGGCTACGTCCTTCTTGGCGTATCGTTCCGGCATTAACCCCTGGGAAATTCAACTGGATGAGCGCTACGACGCGGCCGGGCCGGGCTGGGCCGGGAGTTATCACTACAGCAATACCAATACGTCGGAGTATTATTATACGGTGACGACCAATGAAAACGGACTTTTTGTCGGTATAAAGCCCGACGCCAATTTTGACAGCGGCTTTCTCTACGCGGAGGGAAAGACATCGGCGAAAGGGAATCTGACAGGCCAGGGACTGAAACTTGATGAAAACGACCTGGCCGGCGCAAATGGGGTCGAAGGGACGGTTACCAACGAAACGGACTATGACCTGGCGTATCTGGCCGTGTGGAACGGCTCGGATCTGCTGATATTTGCGGATGTGAAATCCGGGGAAAGCCTGGATTTGAAACAGGCGATGGCCGACGGCCGGTGCGTATTTATGAGTTATGCCACTTATTATGACAACCTGCTGTATGACCTGCTGAATATTTACGGGGACGGCCGGATCGCCGACGATTATGAGCAGGATGCGATGGCGGCGCTTCTGATCGGGATTGGCATGGCGGAGGAAAAAAAGGCGGACAGCGCACAAAACGGCATTCTGGCCGGCGTCGTGACCGACTATGAGCGGGCGAGCGCAGGCCAGTACAACGAGATTTCCTATGGCTGCCTGTATTCATATGTGGAAATGGAGGAAAACGGGAATGCTGCGGATTGACCATTTGTGTAAGAATTACGGGAACTTCCGGGCCGTCAGCGACCTGTCGCTGCACATCCCGCAGGGCGATCTCTTTGGTTTCGTGGGGCCGAACGGGGCCGGCAAGACGACGACGATCCGCATGGTGTGCGGGCTGATGCCGCCGGATAGAGGAAGCATTTCGATCAATGGCATCGACGCGCTGGCCCGCCAGAAGGAGCTCAAGCGGCAGATCGGTTATGTGCCGGACTTTTTCGGCGTGTACGATAATCTGAAAGTACGGGAATATATGGATTTTTACGGTTCCATGTACCGCATGAGTTCGGCAGAGATTGCGCGCATTTCGGACGATCTTTTAGAACTGGTAAATCTGGCCGATAAAAAAGAAGTTTTTGTAGATACGCTGTCGCGCGGGATGAAGCAGCGCCTTTGCGTGGCGCGGGCTCTGATCCATAATCCGGCGCTGTTAGTTTTGGACGAGCCCAATTCGGGTCTTGACCCGCGGGCCCGGGTGGAGATGAAAGAACTCCTTTTAAATCTGCAGAGTATGGGCAAGACGATTGTCATCAGCTCGCACATCCTTTCGGAGCTTTCGGAGATGTGCAACAGCATCGGTATCATGGATCAGGGGCGTCTGGTGGCGTCCGGCCCCATCGACCAAATTACGGAAAGCGTATTCGGCGCCAGCCAGCTGGTCGTTTCTTTTGACGAGGGCCGCGAGACGGCGGTGCGGATTGCCAGAGAGCAGGCGAAGGCTTCGGTGGATTCGGTGGGCGAGCATGAGCTTAGGCTGTCGCACACCATGACAAAACGGGAGATCGCAGCATTTATCGGGACCCTGATTGCCAACGAAGTGGTGGTCACCGGGTTTAACCGGCAGGAGGGAAATCTGGAAACGCTCTTTATGCGTGTGACCGGCAGAGAGGAAGCAAACGCCGCAGAGGGCGCCAAAATGCCCTGAGAACACGGGCAGCCAGTAAAGGAGGGAGAAAATGAACATGCGTTTGAATCCCATTGTAAAAAAAGATGTGAAGGTACAGTCCCGCAGTATGCGCATTTGCTGGGGCGTGTTTGTGTATGAAGCCATTCTGGCGCTTGTTTTCTTTTTGACGATGCTTTCGATCCAGGAGGGAAACCGCTATTCCGTGACAAACATATACAGCCAGATGGTGTGGCTCTATCCGGTATTGGCGGTGACGCAGATCGTTATCCTCGGCCTGGTCGTGCCGATCCGCACAGCGTCGTCAATCTCCGGCGAAAAGGAGCGGCAGACGTTTGATATAATGATGACGACCAGTATGACGCCTTTTTCGATTGTGTGGGGAAAAGTGATGACAGCGGTGGTCCAGAGTATGCTGTATGTGGCGGCCAGCATGCCGGTAATGGCGCTTCCGTTTGTCATCGGCGGCATGCCCTGGAGCGCCTTGTTCTGGTTTTTGGCGATAACGCTTCTGCTGTCCTTTTTTGCGGCCAGCATCGGCATTCTCTGCTCCTCCTTCTGCCGGAAAACGGTCAGCGCCGTGATATTCTCCTATGGGTTTTATTTCCTTTTCTTTGTGGGAACCGCACTGCCGTCTGTCTTTGTGTCCATTTTGTCGATAAACACCGGATATTCGCCCGTGTATAGCGGAGGAGTTTCTTATAGCTGGTGGGAGAATGTGCTTTTATTTCTGCTGGTGAATCCGGCGGTCTATTTAACCGAGTTTTTTATGCGGATTATGACAGGCGAATCGATCGTAAACACGATTTCAGCAGGGAGGCTTTCCGGGACGACGCAGATCGGCGGGCCGATTCGCCTGGTGGCGACCGGCAACAGCTGGCTGATTGTCTCTACCGTCCTGCTGCTGGCGATTTCGTTTCTGTTTCTTTTGCTGGCGGCCAGACGCATCAATCCAATGATCAAACGACGGGTGAAAACGCATGGACGAAAAAAAGTATCTCGCCGGGCAGCTTGACCGGTGGCGGCGGCGCATCCGGCTGGCGCGGCTTTTGGATTACGGGACCTTGGGAATGACGGCCGGCGGCTGTGCGGCGATTGTCTGCGAAGCGGCGGCGCTCGTATATCCGTTTTATGAAGCGCACCTGGCGGCCGGGCTGTGTTTTGCGGCCGGGCTGCTGACAGGCGTTTTGTATGCCCTCTGCAAAAAGGTCGGACGGATGCAGGCCGCCGGGCGGCTGGATTCGTTCGGGCTGCAGGAACGCATGGTTACGGCCTGCTGGCAGCTGGAAAACGAGGATCTCCTGTCCCGACTGCAAAGAGAGGATGCGGTGCGTCATTACAAAAAGATGTATGACAAAATACGGATTCCCCTGCGGCCGCACAAGCGCCGCCTTTTGGCGCTTCTTTTGGCGGTTCTTGTGACCGTGGGGGCGGCATTAATTCCCTCTCCCGCGCGGGAGAGAGCAGAGCTTAGGCAGGAAATAAAAGAGCAGGCCGGCGAAGAAAAGGAAACCCTGGAGAATCTTTTGGAGGCGCTGACGGAAATAGAGCAAAATGCGCTTACCGAGGAACAGAAAGAACGGCTCAGGGAACTTACAAAGGCACTGGCGCTTTCCGGCGAAGAGCTGGCGAAAGCGGATTCGCAGGAAAGCCTGCAGGCGGCGCTGAACCGTCTTGCTTATAAATACGGGCAGACGGCGCAGACGCTTGAGAGTATGGCGGCGGCGCTTGAGAACCTTCAGACAGCGGGCCTGGCGGACGCCCAGGCGTTGGCTAGGGCGGCCGCGGAGGCGAGCGGGCGGCAGACGGCACAGGCCGGGCCTGCCCCCGGCGACAAAGACGGTTCCGGGGAAGGTTCCGGAAACAAAGACGGCAGCCAGGACGGGGCCGGCGGTTCGGACGGCAGGGAAGGAGCGGGAGAGGGCGCCGGCGGCGCGGATGGAAACGGCTCCGGAGATGAGGACGGTTCCGGAAACGGGAATGGCGCCGGAGACGGTGACGGCAACGGGAACAGAAATGGCGCCGGAGACGGAGGCGGCAGCGGAAACGGAAACGGCTCCGGAGATGGAGACGGCAGCGGAAACGGAAATGGCGCCGGAGACGGTAACGGGAACGGAAACGGCGCCGGAGACGGGGACGGCAGCGGAAATGGAAACGGCGCCGGAAACGGGGGCGGCGCGGGGCGCGGGACCGGGAGCAGCGATCTGCTTCATGATTATGTAAGCATTCCGGGAAAGACCGGCAGCGACGCGGCTTTGACGGGAGAAAAAAACGGCGGCGAGAATTCGGATTACTATCGGGCACAGAACGGGCTGGCCTGGGAGGGGGAACATGTGGACTACAACACTGTCATCGGCGAATATACCGACAATGCCTATGAAGGGATTGCAAACGACCGTTATCCAAGCGGCATGGAACCGGTGATCCGGGATTATTTTGAGAGTTTAAACCAGTAGGCGAAAAACGCCTTTGAGGCGGACGTAGACGTCCTGAAAACACGGGCAATAAGGAGGAAAAGCGGATGGCACAGATCGAAGCGCTTCAGCAGAAGCTTTGGGAATGCGAGCAGGAAATCGGGCGGGGAATCATCGGGCAGCGGGAGGTGATCCGCCAGGTGATGCTGGCCCTGCTTTCGGGCGGCAACGTCCTTTTGGAAGGGATGCCGGGCCTGGGAAAAACAATGCTGGTGCGCACGGTCGGCCAGGTGTTTGACCTTTCGTTTAAGCGGATCCAGTTTACGCCGGATTTGATGCCAAGCGATGTGACGGGCACGAACGTGATGGTTAAGCAGGAGGGAAGCAGCCGCTTTCGCTTTGAGCGGGGGCCGATTTTTGCCCATCTGGTGCTGGCCGACGAGATCAACCGCGCCACGCCCAAGACTCAGTCGGCCCTTTTGGAAGCAATGCAGGAGCACACGGTGACGGTGGGGACGGAGAGTTATTGTCTGGAGGAACCGTTTTTGGTGCTGGCGACGCAGAACCCGATTGAGCAGGAGGGGACATATCCGCTGCCGGAGGCGCAGCTGGACCGTTTTTTGCTGAAAATACTGGTTCCTTTTCCCAGCCGCGAGGAATTGCGCGGGATCGTGGACTTGACAGAAGGACAAAAACCGCCGCAGATCTGCCGGCAGCTGGACCGGGAAGCACTTCTGAGCGCGCGGGAGCTGATCGGACAGCTTCCGATTGCCGGGCCGGTGATGGACTACATTTTGGATTTGGTTATGGCGACCCACGAGGAAAACGTGTATATCCGGGAGGGGGCCAGCCCCCGCGCCGCTCAGGCGATGATCCGCGCATCCAGGGCCCGCGCTTTTCTGGAAGGAAGGCTGAATGTTTCTTTCGAGGATGTGAAAAACGTGGCCTTTCCGGCGCTTCGCCATCGGCTCCTGTTAAGCTTTGACGCGATTTCGGAGGGAGTCACGGAGGATGCCGTCATTGGCCGGATTTTAGAAGCAAAGGAAAAGGATCTCTATGCTTGACGCGACATTTTATGATACTCTTTCCCGCCTGCAGCTGCGGATGATCTATAAGAGCAGCCGCAGCCTTTCCGGCAGCCGCAAATCGCTGCAAAAGGGGCAGTCGGCGGAATTTTCGGATTTTCGGGAATACCGGCCGGGAGACGATCTGCGCCGGCTGGACTGGAATGCCTATGCCCGTCTCGACCGGCTCTATATCAGAGAATATATGGAAGAAAAAGAGGCGATGGTTTCGGTGCTCATAGATACCAGCGCTTCCATGGATTACGGCGCATGCAGCAAGGCGGAGCTTTCGCAGGATCTGGCGGCGGCGGTCAGCTTTTTGGCGCTCAACCATATGGACCGGCTCTGTCTTTACGACATGAAAGCAATGGAGAAGGGCCTGTCGGCCGGCGGGGGGCGAAGCGCGTTTGCGCGCGTCCTTCACTGGCTGGAGAACCGGTCCTTTGGCGGCGAGGTGGATTTATTGGAAGCCGCGCGCAAAATGCCGCGGCGCGGTCCCGGCATTACGATTCTGATCAGCGATTTTTTGCACCCGGATATGCTGGAGGAAGAAAAACAGCGTTATGAAAAACTGCTGCGGTATCTGGCCTACTGCCGGCAGCGCCCGGTGGTACTGCATACGATGGCATCGGAGGAACTTCGTATCCCGTGGGAGGGGGCCAGGAACCTGATCGACGCCGAAACAGGCAATCGTCTGCGCCTGACGGTGGATAAAAAGGCCGTAACGCAGTATGAAGGGCAGCTTGCCCGTCTGATCGGGCGGATGAAAAAGGGGTGTGCGGCCGCACAGGGCGCGTATGTGCTCTGCGACGCGAAAAAGGACCGAAAACGGCTTGTGTTTGAGGATTTAAGGGTGATCTATGATATTTGAAAGTATGTGGCCGCTGGCCTGCCTGCTGGCGGTGCCGGTGGTAATTGTCCTGTATTTGCTCAAGCCCCGGGGGAAAGATACGCGGGTTTCTTCGACGCTTTTGTGGGAAAAATGGCTCAGGAACCAGCAGTCAAAGACGTTTCTGGAAAAATTTGTGCAGAATATCCTGATGTATGTGCAGATTTTGATCCTGCTTTTGATGGTGCTGGCTCTGATGTCGCCCTATCTGCGAAAGCCGGGAGGCAGCCGGGAACAGGTGGTGCTCGTATTTGACACAAGCGCCAGCATGCAGCACGATGCGGGAAACGGGCGCACGCGCCTGGAGGAGGCAGCAGCGCAGGCGCGCGATCGGATCGCGTCCTCACCAGGCGCCGCTTTTTCTGTGGTTGCCGGCGATTGCACGGGGACGGATCTGCTGGCCGTAGGGGTCACGGATCCGGCGCTTTTGTATGTAGCGCTGGATCAGCTTACGTGCTGTGACGGGCCGGGAGATTTGTCGGAAGCAGAAAACCTGGTAGAGGCGCTGGTCGGCGGCGGCAAAGAGGAAACGGCCGCAAAAGGAGACGGCGACAGCGGGAAAAACGCGGCCCAGGTAATCGTCTTTACGGACGGGATCGGCGCGGAGGGGGCAGGTGGATTTGCCCGCTTTGCGGGCGCGCAGGTGCAGGTGCTGGGGGAGAGCGTTTCAAATGTGGCAAATCGCTTCCTTTCCTATGTGGAAGAGGAGGAATCCGAGTCCGAGGCCGGCGGCCGGCGTATCCGCTGTGCGTCCAGCCTTACGAATTACAGCGATTTTGAGGCCGCGCTGGAATTGAGTCTCTATGAAGGGGAGCGGCTGGTAGAGGTCCGCCCGGTGACGCTTGCAGCCGGAGAAACGGCGCTCTGCTTTTTTGACGCGTTTGCGTGGCGGGGGCCAGCGCTTAGGAGCGAATTAAGTTCCATCCGCTTTGCGGGAAGCGGCGAGCCGGATTCGCTGGCGGGCGATAACACGGCCTATGCGATCGAAGCCCGCTCGGGCGAAATAGACGCCGTTCTCATCGGAAAGGGCAACCTCTATATTGAAAAGGCGTACCAGGCGGCGACCGGGGAAAGCCTGCCGCGGGTGCAGAGCATAGAGAGTCTGCCGACGCCGCAGGACGGGGAAAAAGAGGACGCGCAAAAGCAGGACGAAGAGACCTCCGGCGAGGGGATTGCACCGGCAGAGGATATGCCGGCAGAGGATACGCAGGAAGGAACAAAGCAGCTTGAGGACGCGCCTGAGGTTTGGATTTGCGATGCCGGCCTGGAGACGGTTTTGCCGGACGGAGTGAGCGGCCTGTTTTTTGAAGATGGCAGAAACCGGTCGGAGACAGCCCAAAACGTGCTGCTTACGGTGAGCGATTGCGACTTGACGGCCGGACTTTCTTCGTTTGCGATTGGTGTAAACGAAACAAATCTGTATGACGTTCCGGCCTGGGGGACGGGCTTTCTTTGGGCCGGGGATCAGTGCGCCGGTTATTACGGCACGCATGACGGCGTCAAGGAGGTGGTAGTCGGTTTTGACATCCGGGAATCGGATTTTCCCCTGAAAGCGGAGTTTCCGGTGTTTCTCTCGCAGGCGCTTCAATTCCTGAGCGATACGTCTCTGCTGGCGGAACATATGTATACGGCAGGGGATACGGTTTTGTTCCATCCGCAGGCCGATCTGGATGTGGGCCTGCTGGAGGCGCCGACCGAGAAGGCGGGGCTGTACGAAGTAAACGGAGGCGAGGAGGGACGCGGCGAGCTCTATGTGGTGCGTTTTGCTGCAGACAGCCAGTCCGACGGGCGGATTACGGCAGAAAGCGTTGTGCTTGGCGAAGCGGCGGATACGGACGGCGGCTATTGGGTTCAGAAGCCGCTGCGCAGCGCGCTGATCGTGCTGATTTTGCTTTTGCTGGTCTTTGAGTGGGTTTTGTACCGCCGCCAGATGAGCGGGGGCAGGCGCTTTTATCTGGGAGTGCGCGCCGTCGGCACGATGCTGCTTTTGCTGGCGCTTTTTGGCGTGAGCATAAGCCGGCGCAGCCATCTGAACACGACGGTTTTCCTGGTGGATTTGTCAAACAGCAACGGGACCAATCGCCAGGCGATGGAAGAATATCTGGATCAGGCGCTAAATGCCATGCCGGAGGGGAATCAGTACGGGATTGTAACGTTTGGCAAGGATTCCATGGTGGAGCAGTTTTTGACACAGGAAGATTCGTTTTCCCATATCCTGTCCTTGCCGGACCAGACGGCGACCAACTTTGAGTCGGCGCTGTCAAAAGCCTTGTCCATGCTGCCGGCCGGCGGCGCCGGGCGGGTGGTGTTTTTAACCGACGGAAAGGAGACAAGGGGGGAGCTGGAGCGGACCGCGCCGGCGCTTCTGTCCGGGCAAACGGAACTTCTGGCTGTTTTATTTGAGACAGTGCAGGGGGACGATGCCTACGTGGAGAATGTAGAGCTGCCCGCGTATCTGTACCAGGGGGACGCCTATACGATGACCGTGACGGTCGTAAGCAGCTATGAAACCGACGCTCAGCTGCAGATTTTGACGGGGACGATCGAGACCGCGTCCTATGATGTCCATCTGCGCCGCGGCACGAATCGTTTTCAGTTTCGGCAGACCGTGACGGGCGAACAGGCGGAGAACTTTGAAGTGCGGGTCGCGGCTTTTGGCGATACATGCCCGGAAAACGACAGCTATCATGCGTATGCGGCAGTGGATTCGCTGCCGCGGGTCCTGCTTGTCCATGGCGTGAACGAGGACAGCAGCCAGTATGAAAACGTACTGCGCAGCGCGAACTGTCATTTTGAGACGGTATCCGCGTACAATGCCCCGGATACGCTCGCGGATTTGCTGGAATTTAAGAGCATTGTCCTGGAAAACGTGTTTCTGACCGATTTGCCGCAGGGATTTTTGGAGCAGATCGAAACGTATGTGAAGGATTACGGCGGCGGCCTGGTCTGCCTGGGCGGAGAAAACAGCTATGCGCTGGGCGGTTATCGGGACAGCGTACTGGAGACGGTGCTGCCGGTGGAGATGGAGCTGCGGGGCGTCGACGAAGTACCGGTGACGGCGATGATTATGGTAATCGACCATTCCGGCAGTATGAGTATGGACGCGGGCGGCGGCGCCACCAATCTGGATTTGGCGATTACGGCCGCGCAGACAGCGGTCGACCAGATGCGCAGTACGGATTACGTGGGAGTGCTGACCTTTGACGATACCTACAGCTGGCTCGTGAAACCGGTGCAGGCGTCGGATAAGGAAACCATTAAGGATCAGATCGCGGCGGTTGCCGAGGGCGGCGGAACGACCATCCGGCCGGCCTTAAAAGAAGCGCTTGCGGGGGCCGCCGGGTGCGCTGCCGATATACGCCATGTCGTCCTTTTAACCGACGGCCAGGGCGAAAGCAACAATTACCGGGAGATTATGAGCGCTTATAACGACGCGGAGGTCACGCTTTCCACGGTGGCGGTGGGCAGCGATTCGGACAAGCGGCTTTTGAAACAGCTGGCGGATCGCTGCGGCGGGCGTTATTATTATTCGGATTTTGCCTCGGATATTCCGAAAATTTTTGCGCAGGAGGTATTTCTAAGCGGGGATACCTATCTGCAGAACGGCACGTTTCGCCTGGCGGTAAACGGCGGCAGCGATATCACCCGCGGACTGTTTGCGGACGGCTGGCCGGCCCTCTACGGCTATGTCAGCGCTACGCCGAAAAGCGTTTCGCAGGTGCTTATTGCCTCGGAAAAAGACGATCCGGTGCTCACGGTGATGCAGTACGGCCTGGGCCATACCGTGGCCTGGAACAGCGATGTGACCAACCGCTGGACAGCCGGCTACGCGGGAGAGGACGATTATGTGCAGCTGTGGAAGCGGATTCTCGATTACAGTGTCGGGAACGCGGCAATCGGCGAGGATTCGGCGGATATAAGGACGGCCGGCGGCGTAACCAGCCTGGTATACGAAGCGGCGGAGTATGGAGAACAGACCCGCGTGGAAGCGGTCTACACGGATCCGGAGGGAAACACATGGACGCAGCCGCTTCCGGCCACGGCGCCGGGGCGTTACGAGACAAAGCTGTCAACGGAACTTACGGGAGTATACCATCTGAACATCCGCCGGACGGACGACGGCGAGGTCACCGGCGTGCTGACGACCGCGGCGGCGGTGCAGTACGCGGACGAATATAAATTCGGCATCGATTCCGCAGGCTTTGAGCGTTTTATAGAACGGTACGGCGTAATGCTTGACCGGGAAGAGGATATCTGGCAAAACCGGGTAAGGACGGGGCAAGAGCGGTACGATTTGACAAAATGGCTGCTTCTGCTGGCACTTTTGTGGTTCGTCGTGGACATTGCGGTGCGCCGTTTTCAGTTCCGTCCGCAGGAGAGCGGGGCATACCGCCGGATCGCGGAAGGGCGGCGGATGCGGAAGGAGAAAAAGGCAGGAGGGCCGCAGTACGCGGATACGAGGAACAGGGCCGGCCGGGACGAAGAGACAAGTGCGGATGTAAGCCGGAGAGAAGATGCGAAAGCGGAAGCCGGCCGGCGGGAAGATGTAAATGCCAAAAGCGGCCGGAGAGAAGGTGCAGGAGCCGAAGCCGGCGGGCAGGAAAATGCAAATGCCAAAAGCGGCCGGATGGAAGGTGCAGGAGCGGACGCCGGCGGGCAGGAAAATGCAAATGCGCAAGCCGGTTGGAATGAGACTGTGAGCAAAGGGGCGCATGACACGGCGCGCAAGCGGGCGAGGGCCGAAAGGCAAAAGAGCACGGAACCGGCTTTGGATACGTCGGCGCTGCTAAAGAAGAAAGGGCAGAGAAGCGGGAACGGCGGGCATTGAGCGGCGGCAGGCGGTAAAACGGCCCCTGCCCGGCCGCGGGCCGGCAACTGTCCCTTGAGCTTAAAGTCATGGAAAACGACAGCTACACTTTGTAAGCGACACCTTCGCGGAAAATACTGGTTGACAACCGATGAGGGATGTTGTATGATAAATGCGCTCGGGTGAGAGAATTTTGCTTGGGCGCTTTCGCTGCTAGGACGGGGACAGCCCGCCGGCGGCTTGCAGGTACGGCGTGTGGCTCAGTTTGGTAGAGCGTTCGGTTAGGGACCGAGAGGTCGCAGGTTCGAATCCTGTCACGCCGATTTTTTATTGTTACGAGCCGGACAGGTTCGGTGATGGGAACGGCCGTTGGGGAGTTTGCTC
Source organism: Lachnospiraceae bacterium (assembly GCA_022793375.1). Lineage (GTDB taxonomy): Bacteria > Bacillota > Clostridia > Lachnospirales > Lachnospiraceae > RGIG7193. The sequence continues at coordinate 123,596 of JAAWCS010000015.1, read as the reverse complement.
ACCAACGGCCGTTTTCGTCATCGGACCTATGCGGCGACAGCTGCAAAGCGAGGAAAGCCGCGGGCTTTTCGAGCTGTGCTGGGCCCTCCGTATCTGCAAGGACAGGAATGTATTGAAGGAATACCTGGAAAGCAGGGAAAAGGAGGTTGTAGACATAATGATGACGTTATTTGACGATGAACAGATTTACAAGGCCTTTGAGAATGATATTAAACAGGAAACAGCTAAAAATAAGGCGATTTTCATGATACAAAAGGGGAAAATTGCTATAGATGAGGTTGCCGAGTATTTCCCGGAACTGTCAGAGGAAGAGCGCAAGGAAATTGAATCTCAGGTTTTACAACAGGCTTAGTTGAATCGTTCCGTGGTGTCACCGCTTTTTTTGCGGCGACGCTGCGGCGGTACTTTTTGTAAGGGAAACACCGCAAGGGTGTCCCACTATGCCCTGAGAACACGGGCAAGAAGGAGGAAACACCATGCCGCAGATCGTATTTGAGGGAATACAGAATGTAAGGGATTTAGGCGGGCTTCCCTTGGCGGGAGGCCGGCAGGTGAAAGCAGGGCTCTTGCTGCGCACCGGCAAGCTGTCGGATATGACAGAGAAAGACCGGGAAGAACTGTGCGGCCGTTACCATGTGACGGAGATTGTGGACCTGCGCACGCGTGTGGAATGCGGGCAGCATCCGGATCAGGAGCTGGCGGGCGCGGTATATCGCTGGAACCCGATTTTTCCGGAGGAGGCGATGGGGATTACCCGCGAAGAGGCAGCCGAGCAGGATCCGCTGGAGCGGAAACTGATTTTTTTGCGAAGCCTGAAAGGACGGGCAAAGGAAAATCTGCAAAAATACTATCCGATGATGGTGCAGAATCCCTATTGCATCAAGCAGCTGAAAGCCTTTTTTGAATTGGTGTGCGGCCATGGAGAGGGAGCGTTCTTGTGGCATTGCACAATGGGAAAGGACCGCACGGGCGTGACGGCGGCCCTGCTTCTTCACGCGCTGGGGGCTTCGCGGGAAACGATTCTGGCGGATTACCTGGCGACGAACGAGGCGCTCAGCAAGATGCATGAAGAACAGCGCCGTGTGATTGAAAAACATACCGGCGATGCGCTTCTGGCGGAGCAGGCGGCGATCGTGGATTCGGTGGACGAAAGCTTTTTGCAGGCAGCGCTGACTGTTCTGGAGCAGGAATACGGCGGGATCGACCGGTTTTTAGAGGAACAACTGGGGATCGGGGACAAGGAGAGACTCCTGCTGAGAGAGCGATACACTTGCTAATGTGGTACATATAAATGCCGGCTTGCATCCGACCGTGAAAAATCACGGGTGCAGGCCGGCATTTGCATGTACGAAGGATTGCAAAGCAGGACGTTTATTCGGGATAGGTTAGGCGCTCCGCTTTTTTCTCGTTGAGGACCTCCGAGAGGTACTTTTTGGCGTAATATCTTGCCATGGGCAGGTTCATGTCCAGGTAATTGCCGCAGTCTTTGGGGCTGGCGCCGGGAATCGGGGCGTCAAAGCCGGCAATGAAGAGAAACATTTCTTTTACCAGATCGAAAATATCCCCGGAGGACAGGTCCCCGGCCAGCAGCAGGTAAAAACCGGTGCGGCAGCCCATCGGCCCAAAGTAGATGACGCGGTCTTTCCATTCGTCATGATTGCGCAGGAAGGTGGCGCCCAGGTGTTCAAGCGCATGGATTGCCGGGTTGTCAATGACAGGTTCGGTATTGGGCCGGGTGATCCGCAAATCGAACGTGGTGACGACTTCGTCGCCCACGCGGTCCTTGCGGGAGACATAGAGACCGGTTAAAAGCTTCAGATGGTCGATGGTAAAGCTGGTAATTTTCTGCATTTCTTTCATAAATCAAAAACCTCGCTTCCTGATATTTGCGGACGGCCTGCGGCAGACAACCTTTGTCTGCGCGGGCCTTTGTGCTGTCTCTAGTGTAGCGTATTTTGGGCGGAAGGGCAAGCAATTTCAACGCGGTTTATCGGTTTGGCGGCGCGGGTCTGAAAGCAGTCATAAAATGTGTTAAACCGTACTACAATGATAATGACAAGCAGATGCCACGAGGTGGGCTGTGTGAAAAAAAACAAGAAAAAGCAGACAGGAAAAAAATGGCTGGCGGGGCTGTGTGCGGCCGCTGTGATGATCGGATGTATGGGGGGCAAAAGCGCCTGGGCGGCCGATAACGGCCAGGGGGAAGAAGTGCTGACGGGGACGGAAAGCACGGCGGCTCTCACGGCCGGAAGTACGCCGGCCGCAGGTGAGAATAGTCAAACGCCGGCCACAAATGAAAATGCCCAGACAGCACAAACGCCGGCCGCGGGTGAGAATGGTCAGGCCGCGCAAGCACCGTCGGAGAACGAAAATGCCCAGACGGCGCAAACGCCGGCCGAGACAACAGCGGCCGAAAACGCCCAGGCCGGCGCACCGACGGCTCCGGCGGAAAGCGGGGCGGCCGAAAATACGCAGACCGGCGATGCAGGGACGCCGGCCGAAGCGCCGCCGGCGCCCGAGCAGACAGCCGATTTTGGCTTAACGGCCGTATCGGCCCTTTTGATGGAGGCTTCTACCGGGACCATCGTATACGAAAAGAATGCGGATCAGGCGCTGAGCCCGGCCAGCATCACCAAGATTATGACTTTGATCCTGATCTTCGATGCCCTGGAATCGGGGAATATCCATCTGGAGGATGAGGTGACGGTCAGCGCGTATGCCAAATCCATGGGCGGCTCCCAGGTATACCTGGAGGAGGGGGAAAAGCAGACCGTGGAAACGATGATTAAATGTATCGTAGTAGCTTCCGGCAACGACGCGTCGGTGGCTATGGCCGAACACCTGGCCGGCAGTGAGACAGAATTTGTGCGCCAGATGAACGAGCGCGCCCGGGAACTGGGGATGACGCAGACCAAGTTTGAGGACTGCTGCGGCTTAACCGATTCCACGACCCATGTGACGTCTGCGCGGGACGTGGCGATTATGAGCCGTGAATTGATTACCCGCTATCCGCAGATTCATGACTACAGCAGCATTTGGATGGAGAATATCACGCATAATACGGCGCAGGGCAGTTCGGAATTTGGCCTGGCTAATACCAATAAGCTGTTAAAGCAGTATGAAGGCTGTAATGGGCTCAAGACCGGTTCTACCAGTCTGGCAAAGTACTGCGTATCGGCGACAGCGACCAGGGACGGCGTAACGCTGATTGCCGTAATCATGGCGGCGCAGGATTACAAGATCCGTTTTTCGGAAGCGGCGACGCTCCTCAATTACGGCTTTGCCTCCTGCCGGCTTTACACCGACGAAAATCCGGAATCTCTGCCGCTTCTGCCGCTGGAAAATGGGGTTCAGGAGAATTTTGCCCTGCGCTACGGCGATCCCTTTTCCTATTTGAGCGTCAGCGGGGAGGATTTTTCGGCGATTACAAAAGAGTGGATTTATAATGAACCCATACAGGCCCCGGTGACGGAGGGGGACGTCGTAGGCAGTCTGGTCTATTCTTTAAACGGCAGAGAAATCGGGCGGGTGGAGATTCAGGCGGCCGAGAGCGTCGAAGAAGCCGGCTATTTGGATTACTGGAAGAAGGTGTGGGAGGAGTTTCGATTGTAGCCAGACAGGCACGGACGGAGTCAGGAGCGCCTTTCTGCGTTATGAGCCTGCGCATGCCTGCCGGCAATCTCTTACGATTTTCTGACAGACTTGACAATTTGGTCTACAAGTCATAAACTTAAAATGTGAGGTTTATGACCTGTAGACTTTTTGCAAAAGAGGAGGGAGCACATGACGGAATTTGAAAAGAAACTGGCTGAGTTGATCTGGGAGCATGAGCCGATCGGTTCGGGAGAATTGGTAAAACTGTGTGAAGCACGGTTTCAGTGGAAAAAATCGACGACCTACACAATGCTTAAACGTATTTGCAGCCAGGGGATCTGTAAAAACGAGAATGCCTGCGTAACCTCGCTTGTGAGCCGGGAGGAATACGGCCGGCAGCAGGGGGAAGCTTTTTTGCAGGAACACTACGGCGGGTCGCTTCCGGGCTTTGTGGCGGCCTTTATGGATCGTCATCGCCTGAGCCGCCGGCAGGTGGAGCAGATCAAGGAAATGATCGCGAACTATGAGGAGGATTCGTTATGAGAGAAATCCTTTTTACATGGTTTGCGGCAGTGCTGCGGATGAGCTTGACCGGGAGCTTCGTATGTCTGGCCGTGTGCGTATTGCGCCTGATTTTGAAGCGTGCGCCCAAGATATTTGCTTACGGCCTGTGGGCGCTGGTGTTTTTACGGTTTGTCTGTCCCGCTGCTCTGAGCAGTCCGTCCAGCGTGATCCCGCGCTGGGATGCGCGGTGGGAATTGGCAACGCAGACAAGTAAGGAGCGCCGGGGACAGACAGATTCCTCCGCCCGCCCGGAGTATTCTACGGAATATTTCCGGCAGCCGGAGAAAACGGGAGAGGAAAATAAGCTGCCTTTGGGGGGCGTTTCGCCGGCGGCCGCGGCGGGAGCGGGCATAGCCGGCGGTTTTTATAATGCCGATGGGCAGGAGGGCCTCTGGCCGGATTCGGCAAAGGGAGCAAAAGAACCGACGCCCACGGGGATTTTCCTTGCGGTGGCGTGGCTTGGCGGGACAATGATTTTGCTGCTGCGGCAGCTGATACGGAGTGTCCGCTTTCAGCGCCGCCTTGGCGCGGTGTGCCCGGACGAAACGCGAATCTGTGAGGTGAACGGCCTGCGGACGCCTTTTGTCATGGGGATTGTTAAGCCGCGGATTTACTTGCCGCAGGGGCTTTCAGGAGAAGAACGGGACTTTGTTCTTTTGCATGAATCGATCCACATCCGCCGCCGGGATTATCTGATAAAGCCGTTTTGCGCGGCGGTGGTTTGTGTGCATTGGTTTAATCCTCTTGCCTGGCTGTCCTGGCATCTGATGTGCATGGATATGGAATTGTCCTGTGACGAAGCGGTTTTAAGGCAACTGCCGGGCAATCAAAAAAGGGCGTATGCACAGTCGCTTTTATCGTTTGCGGACGGGAACACGGCAGTCGGCTGTCCGGGGTTTGGCGAGCCGTATGCGCAAAAACGGATCCGCAATGTGCTGAATTATCGGCGTCCGGCGTATCGGCTGAGCGTGATGCTGACCGTTTTATGCCTGCTCGTCTCGGGCTGTCTGCTGACCGATCCGACGGATTCAAAGGAAACGGCCGGCGCCGGGGAATCCGGTACGGCTAAGCTGCTGACCGAAAGCGCGCTAAAGCAGCCGGAGGAAGAAGCGCAGGGAGAAGAAGCGCCGGCCGGACTGTTGACCGGGATCGATGAAATCACACAAAAACCGCAGGAACTGGCCGATGAGCAGCGGGCGGCGCAGGAGCCGGAGATTGGCCGGCTGCTGGAGGTTTTAAACGCATATCTGGCAGAGCCGGAAAACCGGGTCCTTCTGGAAATGGGGCGGATCGACGGCAATCGCCGGACCATGCATTTTGAGGATTTAAAAGAGCGGCGCTATTTCCTCGAATTGGCGCACGGACTGGCAGAAGCGGCCGCGCCGGAGGAATTATCCGGAAAAGAGCAGGCGGCGCTGACCCAGGCCGGGATGGAGTTAAGCGGCCCGGTTCTGAGAGTGAGTGCGCAGACGATGCGCCGCGTGTATGAAAAAACAGAAGCTCCCTTGTTTCGGGAGGAATGGCTGTCGGAGTATTTTGGCGGCTGGTACGATTATGACGGAAACTTTTATCTGGAGGAAAGCGAATGGCCGCAGGAGGCGGCCGCGCCCGTATCCTGTACGCGGGCCTATGTCGATCCAAACGGTTTTCTTCATCTTTTCTATGCCTTCGAATCGTCTGTTTTTAACGAGATCACCCGTATGGACGGAGAAGCGATTCTTGCAAAAAACGACGGCCGCTGGCGTTTTCTGACCAATGACGTGACCTGGGAACAGACGTCGCCCTTCGACGACGGGCAGGCCGACGAAGAAAAAGCCTATCAGGCGGCGCAGGAGGCGTGGTGGGCGTCCTATGAGATCGGCAGCGCTTCGCCGGCGGTTAGCGAGAATTCCCAGAGCTGGGAAGCGGATTTAAACCACGACGGACAGACCGAGCAGATCGTATTTGACTGGGGCTATTTTGACCGGGGGTCCTGGGGAATCTTTGCCGTTTTGGATGCGGATGGACGGGTGATCTATAAGGAGGAGCCGGCCAGCGCGCACCCGGGCTGGGTGAGCCTGTATCTGTGCCGCCTGCGGGGAGAAACATATCTGTTTCGATACACGCCGACCTGCTATCAGGGCTGGTGCGACTATTCGTATGAGCTGTTTTATCTGGACGCGGCCGGGAAGGAAGTCATAACGGACAGTGGGATGGTGTCCTTTTATGGCAGCGAAGGCGAACCGGGGCAGGACGTGCCGGTGATGGAAGCTTCGGCCTTGGTAGATTTTGCGGAAACGGTCAATACATATATGGAAAACGCGTATTTGCTTGTCAGCACCGACGAGAATGCGATCGGCCGCTGGCCGCAGGGGGCGATATCCGAGTTTTTTATCACCAGTACGGCCGAGAATCCAGTTCGTCTGTGGGAAACGTACAGCTTTCTTTTGGGGGAGAGCGAAAGAAATTATGACGAAAAACCGGCGCTTTCCGGCCTTTTGCAGCAGCTAAAAGCCTGGTGTGAATCCAATCGGCTTCCATATACGGAATAAAAAAGGGGCAGCTTTTCCATTTTGCCCTATTATCTTAATACTTTCTTCATATTTCGTTTCCCGGATATTAAAGTTCGCTGTTTACAATAAGTTTCAGAAAGAGAAAGCAAGCTGTAAACGGGAACAAACAAGGGAGATGCAAAGATATGAAAGAACAGCTGGGAATGGGACAGAAAATAGGGGCAGGGCAGAGCGCGGCGGTTGCGGCCGTCGCTGCGGGCGGATTGGCCGTCGGCCGGGAAGCCGTCAAAAACGCCTGTCAGAATGTGGAAGATAAAATTGAGAGCAAAGTGGAAAAAATAGAAGAAAGAATCGACAGACACAGAGAAAAACGGCAGCTAAGAGCGCTGCAGGCGGCGCCGGAAGCGGCGGCGATGAGCGAGCGTGAGAAAGCGCTGGCAGGAACCATGAAATGGGTGATGAACGGCAGCACGGCCGTCGGACTGATATTGATGGGACTGTTTGTCTGGTACTGCTATAAGCAGGGGATTTTTCAGTCGCAGGAAGCGCTGGAAAATTTTCTGAACAGCTTCGGATTTTGGGCCCCGTTTATTTTTACCCTGGTGCAGGGGATACAGGTCGTGGTGCCTGTCCTGCCGGGAGCGATCGGCTGCCTGGCCGGCGTGCTGGTATTCGGGCCGGTATGGGGATTTGTCTATAATTACATTGGCATCTGCGCCGGTTCGATCTGCGCGTTTTTGCTGGCCAGACGTTACGGAGCGCCGTTTGTGCGCAGCATTTCCAATCCCCGTACCTATGAAAAGTACGTTGGATGGCTGGAAAAAGGCAACCGCTTCGACAAATTTTTTGCGCTGGCGATTTTCTTCCCGGTGGCGCCCGATGATTTCCTGTGCTACCTGGCAGGCTTAACACGCATGAGTTTAAAGAAAATGACGCTCATTATCCTTTTGGGAAAACCGGCTTCGATCGCTTTGTACAGCCTGGGGCTGTATACGATCGGACTAAAGGCTTTGTCCCTGTTCCAGTAGTCGCACCATTATGCCCTGAGAACACGGGCAAAAAGGAGGAAACACCGCAAGGGTGTCCCATTATGCCCTGAGAACACGGGCAAAAAGGAGGAAAGATGAAAGTTTTGTTGTACTCCGGCTCTCAGCACTTGATCGAGCGCAGCGGCGTCGGGCGGGCTATTTATCATCAGAAAGAGGCCCTGTCCCAGAACCAGGTTGAATACACGACAGATATCGATGACGATTGGGATATTGCTCATATCAATACGATTTTTCCCGGCTCCTTTCTTCTGAGCCGCAAAGCGCATCGGATGGGCAAAAAGGTCGTCTATCACGGGCATTCGACCGAAGAAGATTTTCGTAATTCTTTTGTCGGATCTAATCTGGTAGCTCCGCTGTTCAAAAAATGGCTGACACTGTGCTACCGCCAGGGGGATGTGATCGTGGCCCCCACGCCCTATGCGAAGAAACTGATCGACAATTATAACACGGGCCGTCCGGTGGTCAGCGTTTCCAACGGCATTGACCTGTCTTTCTACCAAAGAGACGAGGAAGCCGGGCGCGCGTTCCGCGAAAAATACGGTTTTACGGCAGAGGATAAGGTGGTGCTGTCCGTGGGCCTGCCGATCGACCGCAAGGGGATTATGGATTTTATCGAATTGGCTAAACGGCTTCCCCGGTATCAGTTTATCTGGTTCGGCGACCTGGACGTACCGATGATTCCGCCGCACATCAAAGAAGCGCTGAAAACAGAGCTGCCGAACCTGCATTTTCCGGGTTATATCTGCAAGGAAGAGCTGCGGGACGCCTACAGCGGCAGCGATGTGTTCCTGTTTTTGACAAAAGAGGAGACGGAAGGCATCGTGCTTCTGGAAGCCCTGGCCATGAAGTGCCCGGTGCTGGTACGCGATATCCCGATTTACGAGGACTGGCTGGCGGATGGCCGTCAGGTGCATAAAGCTCAGGATCTGGAGGGATTTGCCGCAAAGCTGACCGGGATACTGGAGGGGGCGCTTAGACAGGAGCTGCCCAAAGTACTGGCGGCCGGTTATGAGGTGGCGCGGGAGCGCAGCATTGAGAGCGTAGGCTGGCAGCTGGCGAGAGAATACCGCCATCTGATGGAGCCGGTGCCGGTGGCGATGCCGCTTGGGCAGGCCAAGAGAAGATTTGGCCGCCGTGAAGTTGCCTTGCTGCGCCAGGCGGTGACCAGCTTTTTAAACGGCTGAATGCCCGGGTCTTTCATGGGCTTATATATATAGAAGAAAAGGCTGCGCCGGTTTCGGCGCGGCTTTTTTTGAACCCTGAAACATAATCGCCCTCTTTTTGCGCAAACTAAGCATACGAAGCCTTTGCCGGCAAAAATGCGGCAGGGAAGAGGGAACATGGGACAGAAGGGTTTTGAAAATCGGGAGTTATCCTGGCTTGCGTTTAATGAACGAGTCCTGGAGAAAGCGGAGGAGGAACAAGTCCCGCTTTGCGAGCGGCTGTTTTTTCTGTCGGTATTTGAAAGCAACCAGGATGAATTTTTTATGGTGCGCGTGGGCGCTCTGACCGACTTGGAGAGAGAAGATCCCGAGATGCGGGAGAATAAAACGCACAGGACGCCGCGGGAACAGCTGGAAGCGATTGCCGCGCGTGTGCGCCGGCTGGAAAAGCGGCGGGACCGCTGCTACCTGGAACTGACGGATCGGCTGATCGGGCAGGGCGTGCGGCTTGTGGATTTTTCGCGGCTTGCGCCCGGGCAGGAACCGATTTTACAAGAATATTTTCAAAGAGAGATTCGGCCGCTGCTTTCACCGCAGGTCGTGGGAAAGCGGCAGCCGTTCCCTTTTTTAAGCGGCGGCGGCCTGTACGCGGCCGTGAGTCTGGAGACGCGCGGCGGCAGCGGCAAGCTGGGCCTGATTGCCTGCTTCAGCCGGTTTTTCAAACGGCTGCTGGCGGTGGACGGGCTGCCGGGATGCTATGTGCTGGCGGAGGAGTTGATTTTGCACTACGCGTCGTCCGTGTTTGAAAATTATCGTGTCAAAGGGCTGGCTTTGATCCGGATTACCCGCAACGCGGACCTGGATGCGGAGGAATGCGCGGAGGAGGGGGATTACCGCGAGACAATGGAAAAGCTGCTGCGCCGCCGGGGCCGCCGGCAGCCGGTGCGGATGGAACTGAGGGGCAGCCTGCCGTCGGGTACCATGTCCGTGCTCTGCCGTTACCTGGGGATTGGCAAGGAGGAGGTCTACCGCTGTCAGACGCCGCGGGAACTGTCCTTTTTTGAGGATATACGTCACCTCCTGCAAAAAAATCCGGCGCTTTTTTTTCCTCGTTTTCTGCCACAGAGGGCGCTGGACGGCACAACGGGCCGTGAACTATGCCAACGGTTGAAAGAGAGGGATGTTCTTTTGTCGTATCCCTATGAGAGCATCCGGCCTTTTTTGCAGCTTTTGGAGGAGGCGGCTTCGGACCCGGAGGTGGTTTCGATTAAAATAACGCTGTATCGGCTGGCAAAGGACAGTAAGATTGTGGATATTTTGACACAGGCGGCCGAAAACGGCAAGGAGGTGCTGGCGCTCTTAGAATTGGGGGCCCGTTTTGACGAAGAAAACAACATCGAATGGTCCAGACGCCTGCAGGAGGCGGGCTGCCGGGTCCTTTACGGTCTGGAGGGACGCAAGGTACACTGCAAGCTGTGCCTGATTACCGCCAGACGCGGGGGACGGATCTGTTATCTGACGCAGATCGGCACGGGCAATTACAACGAGCGCACGGCGGGGCAGTATACCGATCTGTCGTATATCACGGCCAGGGAAGCGGTCGGCGGGGAAGTCAGCCGGATTTTTAACCACCTGTGTCTGGGAGAACCGCCCGCCGGCTGCCGTCTGCTTTTGACAGCGCCACGCGGCTTGCAGGAACAGCTGCTAGTCCGGATCGAAGAGCAGCGGGCCGCCGCCGCCGCCGGACGGCCTGCGTACATTGGCATGAAGATGAACGCCCTCACCGATAAAAGGCTCATCTGCGCGCTGATGCAGGCGGCAAAGGACGGCGTGCAGGTAGATCTTCTGGTGCGGGGCAGCTGCTGTCTGGTGGGCGGGATTGCGGGATATACGCAGAGAATCCGCGTAATCAGCATCGTGGGACGGTTTCTGGAACATTCAAGGCTGTATTTCTTTGGCTGCGGCGAGGAACAGACGGTTTATATGGGGTCGGCGGATTTAATGACCCGCAATACGCTGCGCCGGGTGGAGGTGCTGATGCCGGTCCTGGATACGGCCTGCCGGCAGCGGCTGAAAAATTTGTTTGCCCTCCTGCTTTCCGATAATCAAAACAGCTGGGAACAGCAAAGCGACGGTACGTACCGGCGGCGGGAAATAAAAGAAGGGGAACGGCCGCTGGATGCGCAGGCATATCTTTGCCGGATGGCGCGCGAAGGAAAGGAGGGACGGCCGGAGAAAAAAAGTGTTGCATATACGGCATCGGTATGATATTCTTTAGGCAGGGAGGCTTAATGTCTGCCAAAAAGAGAGGAGGAGAGGAAATGAGGATTAAGAGAGTTCTTTGCTGGATGGCCGTATCCGCATTGTGTCTTGGCGCTTGCTCAAATGCGGCGGACACCGGTACGACGGATGGGGCAGCCGGCACACCTGCCGCGACAACAGCCGAGACAGCGGCTCCTGAGACCACGGCCCCTGAGACCACGGCCCCTGAGACCACGGTGCCGGCGGAAACGCCCGGCAGCGTTACGGTTACTTTGCCGGTTGCTTCGCGGGAAAACGGCGTGATTACGGCCGAAGAGTGGTCGGAGATGTTCCCTGAGATTTATGCGTCTTATATGGCGAACGCGGACAATTCCGAGAGCATCGACCATGTAAAGGAGTATCCGCAGATTGCCATCCTGTATGAAGGCATGGCTTTTAACCAGTATTACAACAGTGCCAGGGGCCATGTATATACCTTGGAGGATATACAGGCGACGGGACGTCCCCATCCGCTGGCCAATTGCTTGACCTGCAAGACGCCGGACTATACCGCGCTGGTAAACGCGACCGGCGTGGAAGCCTACAAGCTGGAGTTTGACGAGGTGATGGCGCAGATCGACGAGCCGGTCAGCTGCTACAACTGCCATGGCAACGAAGCGAATACGGGCAAACTGGTTGTGACGCATCAGTACCTTACGGACGCGATGGGTTCGGAGATCGGCAATGTGGATCCGGACGTGCTGTCCTGCGCACAGTGCCACAACGAGTATTACTTTGACCCGGAGACCAAGGCGACGACGCTTCCTTACAATGGAATCGACGCCATGCATCCCGACGCGATCCTCGCGTATTACAACGAGATGGGCTTTGCGGACTACACAAACCCCCGTACCGGCACAAAGATGATCAAGGTACAGCATCCGGAGTTTGAGACCTACATGGGTCAGGACAGCTTCTTAAAGACGACCGGCGAGACCTGCGCGGACTGCCATATGGGCAAGGTGGAATCGGAGACCGGCGTTACATACAGCAGTCATGAGTGGACCAGCCCGCTGCAGAACGAAGCCCTGATCGAGAACAGCTGCAAGACCTGCCACGACGGCGTGCAGCTGAAAGAGACGGTGGAGTTTGTCCGCGAGATCCAGGAGCAGGTGGAGGGCCGCACGATTAAGATTGCCGACGATCTGGTAGCGCTGACGGAGGCGCTGGCTGCGGCAGTGGAGTCCGGCGACTATACCGAGGAGGAACTGGATGCGATCCGCGCGGTCAACCGCGACGCGCAGTTCTACTGGGATTTCGTCTTTGTAGAAAACAGCGAGGGCGCTCACAATTCCAAGCTGTCGAATTACTGCCTGGATCAGGCGGAGACGCTCTGCGCCGAAGCAATGGGCATGTTTAAGTAAAGAGGGCTTTCTTTTGAGCAGAAGATGCGCCGCAGAGTTTCTCTGCGGCGTATTGTCGACAAAAAAGGAGTAAATGCGTAGGATGAATAAACACAGTCCGTTCCAAAAAATATGGGGACTTTTCCATTCGATGAAGCTGGGCATTGCGCTGTTAATCCTGATCGCGGCGGCCTGCGTGGCGGGAAGCCTGATTTTGCAGAACCAGATTCCCGCGTACTATACGGCGGCTTATGGGGCCGGGGCGGCCCGCGTCATACAGGCGATCGGGCTGGACCGGGTGTTTGGCTGCTGGTGGTTTTTGTTGCTGACCGGTCTTTTGTGCCTGAATCTGGCGCTGTGCAGCGTTGTGCGTTTTAAAACAAATCTGCGGCGCGGCAGCGCGAGGGCGTGGGGTCCCTGGCTGTGCCATGTGGGGATGCTTCTTTTGATCGCCGGCTTTGCCCTGGGGCAGCGTTTTGGCCTGGAAACGTATTTTTACGGCGTACCGGGTGAAACGCAGGAGATCGAGGGAACGGATTACACGGTACGCATCGATGATTTTCGGATCGATCTGCGGGAGGATGAGACGGTAGAACAATATACGGCAGAGCTTACGGTATGGAACCGGGAAAGCGGACAGCAGCAGTCGGGGACAGCGCAGGTAAACGCGCCTTTTAGCGCTTTTGGCCTTAAATTGTACCAGAATTCCACGGATTGGGCCTGCCAGGTAGAAGTAGAGAAAGACGGCGTGCCGGAGGAAAGCCTGCTTCTGTGCGTGGGAGAGATGCTCTCGCCGGCTTCGATGCCGGAACTGTCGCTGGTCTTTGCAAAGTTTTATCCGGATTTTGCCTATACGGAGGAAGGCCCCGTAACCCAGAGCGCCCGGCTTGACAATCCCTGCGCTTCGTTTTTGCTGTATTACGACGGGGAACTGATAGCCAGCGACGTAGTCGGGATCGGCCACGAGATTGTGGCAGAGCCATACCGCTTTGTATTTCACGATCCGCAGCCGTATACGCTGATTCAGGTGATCCGCGATCCGTTTCGCTGGCTGGCGGCGCTGGGCGGTCTGACGATTCTTGTGTCGCTGCCGCTGTGTTTTTATCTGCGGCCGAAAAAGGAAGGCGGGCAAAATCAAAAAGGAGATGAAAAACCATGACGGCGGAGATGTTTTTGCAGACGGAAAACTGGATGTTTACGATTGCCGTAGCCGCGTATCTGGCGGCGGCCGTGCTGTATTTTGTGTTTTTGGCAGTAAAAAAGGAAAGCGCCGGCCGCCTGGCTGGCGGGATTTTTACGGCGGCGTTTGCGGTGCATACGCTGGCGCTTGTAACACGCGGCGTGGGAGCCGGGCGGCTGCCCTTTACCAACCAGTATGAGTTTGCGACCAGTTTTGCCTGGGGAATTTCCCTGTGCTATCTGATTTTTATGAGAAAGTACCGCTTCCGGGCGCTGGGCGCTTTTGTGGCGCCGGTGGTGTTTGTAATCATCGGTTATGCGGCGATGCAGAGCCGGGAGGTGCGGGAACTGATGCCGGCGCTGCGCAGCAACTGGCTGGCGATCCATGTTTCCACCGCCATTATCTCCTATGGAGCCTTTGGCGTGGCCTTCGGCGTGTCGATGGTCTATCTGTTTCGCGGGCGTATGGGGGAGGATGCGTTCCATCAGCGTGAACTGCCTGACCGGGAACGATTGGATCAGATCAGTTACCGGGCCGTTTCTCTGGGATTTCTGTTTTTGACGCTGGTAATCGTCACCGGGGCGATCTGGGCTGAGCGGGCCTGGGGGCGCTACTGGTCGTGGGATCCTAAGGAAACCTGGTCGCTTGTTACGTGGATTATCTATGCGATGTATCTGCATGTGCGGTTAAACCGGGGCTGGAGGGGCAAAAAGGCGGCCTGGTTTGCCGTGATCGGGTTTCTCTGCGTCGTTTTTACGTACATTGGCGTAAATACTTTGATTCCGGGGATTCACAGCTATGCCTGAGAAGAAAGAAAAGAATGCTGAGGAAATACGGCTCAACCGCTTTTTGAGCGAGGCCGGCGTCTGCTCCCGCAGGGAGGCCGACCATCTGGCTGAGTCGGGGCGCGTAACGGTAGACGGCCGGCCGGCGCTTCCCGGCCAGAAGATACGGGGGCATGAACGGGTCGCGGTGGATGGCCGGCCGGTCCGTGTGCAGAAAAAAAAGGTAATCCTGGCTGTCCATAAGCCGCCTGGCGTCGTTTGTACGACCAGCGAAAAGGACAGAGCGCCCAATGTTGTGGAACTTGTAAGATACCCGCTGCGCGTATACCCGGCCGGGCGGCTGGATAAGGATTCCGAAGGGCTGCTGCTTCTGACCAACGACGGCCTTTTGATGGACGCGCTGCTGCGGGCGCGCAACGGCCATGAAAAAGAATATTTGGTGGAGACGGACAAACCGGTGACCGAAGAATTTTTGCGCGGGATGGCGGCCGGCGTGCCGATTTTGGAAACGGTAACGAAACCCTGCCAGGTAAAGCGCGTCGGACGAAACACCTTTCGAATTATATTGACGCAGGGGCTGAACCGCCAGATTCGCCGGATGTGCGAATATTTTGGCTATCGGACGGTAAAGCTGAAACGGGTGCGTATTGTAAATATCCGTCTGGGAAATCTTGCGCCGGGGGCGTACAGGGAACTTACGGCGGACGAGGAGCAAAAGCTGCGCCGGCTTGTTTTACAGGACAAAAAGCGCGCTTCGATTAAAGCAGAAAGAAGGTAAGGCATGGAGCAGAAACTGGCCCGTATGCGGGAGTTGACAGAGCGTTTGAACCGGGCGGCCCGGGCTTATTATCAGGAGAGCCGGGAGATTATGCCGAATGTGGAATACGACCGTCTGTACGACGAATTAAAACAGCTGGAGAGCGAAACCGGCGTGACGCTTTCGGGCAGCCCGACGGCGATGGTAGGCTATGAGGTGCTCAGCGAACTGCCGAAAGAACGCCATGCGGCGACGATGCTTTCACTGGATAAGACAAAGGAAGTGGAAGCGCTGAAAACGTGGCTGGGGGAAAAAGAGGGGCTTTTGTCCTGGAAGCTGGACGGTTTGACAATCGTTTTGACCTATCGGGAGGGAAAGCTTTTTAAGGCGGTGACACGCGGCAACGGCGAGATCGGCGAAGTGGTGACGACCAATGCCCGCACGTTTGAAAATGTGCCGCTGACGATCCCTCATACCGGGGAGACAGTGCTGCGGGGCGAAGCCGTTATCCGCTATTCGGATTTTGAGAAGATCAATGCAGAAATCGGGGAGGCGGAGAGCCGCTACAAAAATCCCCGCAACCTCTGCAGCGGTTCGGTGCGCCAGCTAAACAGCCAGGTTACGGCCGGCCGCCATGTGCGTTTCTACGCCTTTTCGCTGGTATCGGCCGAGGGGGCGGACTTTGACAATTCGAGAGAGCGCCAGTTTCAGTGGCTGCAAACACAGGGATTTGACATTGTGGAGTACAGGAGGGTCACGGCAAAAACCGTCGGGGAGGCCGTGCAGTGGTTTTCCTCCTCGGTCGGGAAAAACGACGTGCCTTCGGACGGACTCGTGCTGTGCCTGGAGGACATTGCCTACGGGGAGTCGCTGGGAAGTACGGCCAAATTCCCGCGGCATTCGATTGCTTTTAAGTGGGCCGACGAGATGGGAGAGACATATCTGCGCTATATCGAGTGGAGCCCGTCGCGGACCGGGCTCATCAATCCGGTGGCGGTGTTTGAACCGGTGGAGCTGGAAGGTACGACCGTGAGCCGCGCCAGCGTGCATAATATAAGTATCCTCAAGGAGCTGGCGCTGGGCGAGGGCGACGCGATTACGGTCTATAAGGCGAACATGATTATTCCGCAGATTGCCGAAAATAAAACCCGCAGCGGCCCGGCGGCGATCCCCGAACACTGTCCGGTCTGCGGCGGGCCGACGAAGATCAGGGCCGAGGGAGACGCGGAGACGCTGCACTGCACAAACCCGGACTGCCAGGCCAAGAAAGTCAAGAGTTTTGCGCTGTTTGCCAGCCGGGACGCGCTGAATATCGACGGGCTTTCGGAGGCCACGCTGGAAAAGCTGATCGGCATCGGGGCCGTGCACGAGCCGGCGGATTTGTTCTGTCTGAAGGATCACCGGGAAGCGATTGTGGATTTGGAGGGCTTTGGCGAAAAGTCGTTTCAGAATCTGTGCCAGGCGGCCGAAAAGGCGGCCCATACCACGCTGCCGCGGCTTTTATACGGTCTGGGGATTGCCGGAATCGGCCCGGCCAACGCGCGGATGATCTGCCGCGCGTTTGACGACGACCTGGACAAAATCATGGCGGCGGACCGCGAAGAACTGGCGGCCGTGGACGGGATCGGCCCGGTGCTGGCAGAAGCGTTTGCCGCTTATTTTGCGGCGGAAAAAAACCGTAAGGCGCTGGCAAACGTGCTTTTGCATCTAACGCTTCACAAAGAGGAGAGAAGCGGCGACCAGTCGCTGGCGGGCCAGGTTTTTGTGATTACCGGATCGCTGAACCGTTTTACGAACCGTGACCAGCTGAAAGCCTATATCGAACAGCGCGGCGGCAAGGCCACGGGGTCCGTCACCGGCAAAACGACGTTTTTAATCAACAACGACAGTATGTCCAATTCCTCCAAGAACAAAAAGGCGAAGGAACTCGGGATTCCGATCTTGACAGAGGAGGAATTTTTGGCGCGTATGGAAGCCGGGACGCTGGGCGCTCATGCAGAGAAGGAGAACGGATAACATGCCTGTAAAAGTACAAAACGGGCTGCCGGCCAGGGCAGTTCTGGAAAAAGAAAATATTTTTTTGATGGACGAAAGCCGGGCCGTGACCCAGGATATCCGCCCTCTGCGGATCCTTATATTGAATCTGATGCCTTTGAAAGAAGAGACGGAAACGCAGCTTCTGCGGGCGCTGTCCAATACGCCGCTGCAGCTGGAGCTGACGCTGATGCGCATTTCCAGCCATCAGTCTACCCATACGTCCAGTTCGCACTTGAATACGTTTTATACCACGTTTGGCCAGGTGGCGCTGCAGTATTTTGACGGGTTTATTATCACCGGGGCGCCGGTTGAAAAAATGCCCTTTGAGGACGTCGATTATTGGTCGGAACTGTGCGCGATTATGGACTGGAGTACGACGCATGCAACGTCTACGCTTCATATCTGCTGGGGCGCCCAGGCCGGGCTGTATCACCATTATGGGATTGAGAAGTACGAGCTGCCGAAAAAGCTGTCCGGCATCTATACGCAGAGGGTTTGTGACCGCCTGGTTCCCCTGGTGCGGGGCTTTGACGATGTGTTTTCTGCGCCGCATTCCCGTTATACGGGGACACGAAGAGAGGATATCCTTGCAAATCCACAGCTGATGCTGTTGGCGGAATCGGAGGAAGCGGGGCCTTTTTTGGCGGCGAGCCGGGACGGGAGCCGGATTTTTGTCATGGGGCATCCGGAATATGACCGGGAGACGCTGCGCCAGGAGTATGTGCGGGACGTGGGGCGCGGGCTGAACCCGGAGATTCCCTGCCACTATTTTGAGGACGATGACCCGCACAAGCCGGTCTGTTTAAGCTGGCGGGTACATGCGAATACGCTGTATGCGAATTGGCTCAATTATTATGTGTATCAGGTGACGCCGTATGTGTGGTGAGCAAATGGAGACGTGCAGCGCCGGACGGCCGGATCCGCGAAAGGTGCTTAAGACGGCCATGGAGGCGGGGCACATTCTGCTGGAGAATGGGGCGGAGATTTTTCGCGTGGAAGAAACAATGGAGCGCATCTGCCGCTATTTCGGCGTCGAATCCAGGGATTTTTTTGTGCTGAGCAATGGAATCTTTGTGACAGGCGGCAGCGGGGGCAGCAAGCCGTATGCCCGGGTCAGCCATATTCCGGTGCGCGGAGCAAGGCTTGACAAAGTGGTGGCGGTCAACCAGCTCTCCCGGGAGATCGAGGAGGGCTCCTACAGCGTGGAGGAGGTGGCCGGCCGGCTGGAAGAAATCCGGCGCATGCCGGGCAAAACGGCCCGTATGCAGGTGCTTGCTTCGGGCGCAGGGAGCGCTTGCTTTTGCTATATGCTCGGCGGGAGCCTGGCGGATGCGGCGGTGGCGTTTGCGGCCGGCGTGTGTTTGTATCTGTATATCCTGGGGATCAGCGGGCCGCATCTGTCGCGGATCGTCGGCAACATCGGCGGCGGCGCGCTGGTGACGTGCGTCTGTCTGATCTGCTTTCGCTTAGGATTGGGAGAGCATTTGAACCGAATGATTATCGGCTCGATTATTCCGCTTGTGCCGGGAATAGCGTTTACAAACGGGATTCGCGACATTGCGGACGGCGATTACATTTCAGGAGCGGTGCGGCTATTGGATGCGATCCTGGTTTTCATGTGCATTGCGATCGGGGTGGGCGTGATGTTTACCGTATATCACCGCTTGATGGGAGGCGTATTGTTATGATTGGGCAGATCGCGGCAGCGGCCGTCGGCACGGTGGCCTTTGCGCTCTTGTTTGGCGTACCCAAAAAATATTATTTGTACTGCGCAGCCTGCGGCGGGGCCGGCTGGTGGCTGTATGTGCTTCTGGGCGGGTACGGCGCGACGGCGGCGGAGTCCACCTTTTTTGCCACGGTATTGGTGATTGTATTGTCGCGCTTTTTCGCTGTGTGGGAGCGGTGCCCGGTGACGGTGTTTTTGATTTCAGGAATCATCCCGCTGGTGCCTGGCGCAGGGATTTACTGGACCGCCTATTACCTGGTGACGAACCGGCTGAGCCTGGCATTGTCGCACGGCTTTGAGGCAGTCAAAGCGGCGGTCGCGATTGTGCTGGGAATTGTCGTGGTGTTTGAGCTGCCGCACCGGTTGTTTCGGATTGCGAAGCGGTAGGAGAGAGCGGATAGAAAATTTTTGAAAAAATTTGAATGGATTCTTGTTCGGCAATCGTATTAAAGGTGAAGCCGAAAACGGCAATACAGTTATCGACGGAGGAATTCTCATGAAAAAAGTGTGTATCGGCATTTTGGCGGCAGTCATGCTGCTGTCGCTTGGAACGACAAGCGCGCTTGCGGCCGGTCGCGGAAACGGGCGGGGGTATGTGGACGAGGATGGAGACGGCGTCTGCGACAATTATAACGGCGCATGCGGTTATGTGGACGAGGACGGCGACGGTGTCTGCGACAACTGCGGCCGGTATCCCAGGCGCAGTGCGTACAGAACCGGATACGGCAGAGTCTTTGTGGACGAGGACGGGGACGGTGTCTGTGATTTCTATGCGACCGGACGGGTCGGAAGAAGAGGGCAGGGGACCGGCTGCCGCGGCCGGGGAAATGGCTGCGGAGGCTGGCGCAACAGATAAAGGGACGTCGTTATGCGAAGCGAGCAAGAGGTAAACAAAGCGATCGAGCGGTATTCCGATATGGTTCGCCGGCTTTGCTTAATCCATTTGAAAAACTATGCGGACACGGAGGACATATTTCAAACGGTGTTTTTGAAATATGTCCTCCGTTCTGTTTCCTTTGAAAGCGAAGAGCATGAAAAGGCATGGTTTATCCGGGTTACAATCAACGCCTGTAAGGATTTGATCAAAAGCTTTTTTCGCAGCCATACGATCTCATTAGACGAAATAATGGAACAGCCTGTACATTTGCCTGCGGATCACAGAGAGGTTTTGGAAGCAGTGCTGTCGCTTCCGCAAAAATACAGAGAAGTCGTTTATCTGCATTATTTTGAAGAATATACGGCGCCTCAGATCGGTCGGATTTTAGGCAAGAATGTAAATACGGTTTATACGCTCCTGACCCGTTCCAAGCATATGCTGCGGGAAAAGCTGGGAGGTGACGAGTATGAAGAATAAGCTAAAAGAAAGTTTTGCTCAGATACAAGCAGAGGAAACGTTAAAGAACGGCACGAAGGCGTTTCTTGCAAAAAAAACGCAGGGATATACCGGAGTGCAGGCGCGAAAGAATCTTTTTCGTATCTGCGCGGCCGCATGCGCATGCATACTATTCATGCTGCTTGGCGGGCGCTGGTTCTATTTTACGCCGACTGCACAAATCCGCATTGACATAAATCCGTCCATCGAATTGGGGATTAATCGGTTCGATCAGGTGATCTCTGTAAAAGGGGTCAACGATGACGGCCGGAAGCTTACAGATGCGCTCGACATTAAGTTCAAATCATATACCGATGCCATGGAAGAAATATTGGACAGCGATGACATTGCGGCTCTCTTGTCGAAAGATGAGATTATGACGGTCACGGTCACAGGGGCTAACGGAACGCATTCGGCTGCGATCCTTTCGGGGATTGAAACATGTATGGCGGAGCAGAGAAATGCCTACTGTTATCTGGCTTCCTCCGAAGAAGTGGCGGCGGCTCACGAAATGGGGTTGTCTTACGGAAAATACAGGGCTTTCCTGGAAATACAGACGCTGGACCCTGCAATTACTCCGGAAACCGTGCAGGGGATGACGATGCGGGAAATCCGCGAGTTAATGGATCGTTTATCTACCGGGAGCGAGAGTGAGACATTGCCATGTGACGGAAGGGGATCTGGTCATCGCGGCTCTGGCAATTGCGACGGCAGCTGCCGCGGCGGCGGACAAGGAAACGGCCGGTAGCGAAAGCGACAGCCGTTTTCTTTTTTGGGGGGATTTTTTGGAATACGGAAATTGGAAATTCGGAAATAAAAAGCCGAAATCGCTTGTGTAAAGGATTTCGACTGTTTCTAACATACACAAAATGGCGCGAAACCTGAACCGATCTGGTTCGATTCCGCGCCGTAAACTGCAGTTGGAGGGACTTGAACCCTCACGAGCGTAATGCTCACATGAACCTGAATCATGCGCGTATGCCAATTCCGCCACAACTGCCTATGCTCTCTCGAGCGCTTTTTAATAATACTATTTTTAAAGGAATCTGTCAATACTTTTTTTGATATTTTCAACGTGAAAAAGTGATAATTTTCTTCTGATTTTGCTTTAGCAACCTGCTTGCAACCCAAAGTTGCGCGATACTTGGTGGATGTTATCTACGGTCCATGCTATACTGATGCCATCAAAAGAAAGGAGCACATTGATTTATGAAAACAAATTTAATTCTTTTATTGGTAATCGGTATCCCCCTTTTCGCCGCCTTTATCTACCCTGTTGTTCTTCTGGTACGCGCTCTTTTGAAGTATATACGCTCCAATGATGTGCGAGAGGAAAAGCAGGCAACAAAGGTTTCATTAGGAGAGGCCATCAAGGCTAACCGCCTACGCTGTCAAATGACCCAAGAATTTGTCGCGGAAACAATAGGAGTTAGCCGACAGGCTGTTTCCAAGTGGGAAAGTGGCGCATCCGACCCCAGCACCAGCAACTTAATTGCGTTAGCAAAACTATTTGGGATTTCCCCAGAAGAATTGCTGCATGACGTTAAATAGCATTAACTCCTTTTCACACTGGCGGAGCGGCGACTTGCTGGAGAGTGATGTTGTATCGCTCCCTGGTTTTTGTACTTCGAGACAAAATGTCCCAAAGCAACCGTTGTCCCCGCGCATTTTTGCATAGGGGCTCTGGTGGTATATCCCCCGTCGCCGCCTGCTATTAAGCACGGAAATAATAAAAAAACAGCTTGACAAAGTAAACAAATGCTTGTATTATATAAATAAATGTTTAATACATGGCGGGGAGGACGGTATGACAGAGAGGGAAAAGCAAATTCTTGACTGGATTCGGGAAAATCCGATGATTTCACAACAGGAACTGGCAGACAAGGCGGGGATTGCCCGTTCGTCGGCGGCCGTGCATATCTCAAATTTAATGAAGAAGGGTGAAATTCTCGGAAAAGGATATATTATCCGCGAAGAGGATGATATTGTCGTCATCGGCGGCGTAAATATGGATATATGCGGGACGCCGAAAAAAGAGCTGATTGCCAAAGATTCCAATCCCGGCACTGTGTCCATGTCTTTAGGCGGCGTCGGACGCAATATTGCGCACAATCTGCGTCTCCTGGAACAGCCGGTGCGGCTGATTACGGCGTTCGGCGACGATCTTAATGCCGCCAAAATCCAGAACAGCTGCCTGGATTTGGGGATTGATATCAGCGATTCGCTGGTAGTGGCGGGCGCGTCTACCTCCAGCTACGTATTTATCACGGATGAGAAGGGCGAGATGCAGCTGGCAGTGGCGGATATGGAAGTGTATAATCATATGACGCCGGATTTTATCGCCAGTAAATTGGATATTATAAATCGGGCGCGCCTGTGCGTGGCAGATACCAATATTCCGAAAGAAACCCTGGAATTCCTGGCCGAAAGGGTGACGGTCCCGCTGTTTGTAGACCCGGTCTCCACGACTAAGATGTATAAGCTGCAAAAAATTCTCGGACGGATTCACACCTTTAAGCCAAACCGCCTGGAGGCGGAGGCGCTGACCGGCATTCAGATTACGGACGAAAGTTCTCTGAAACTGGCGGCGGGACTGCTTTTGAATATAGGGATTGAGCGGGTGTTTATCTCGCTGGGCGGAGACGGTGTTTTCTGTGCCGAACGCGGACATAACCGACTGCTTCCGTGCATTCCGGCCGAGGTGCGCAACACGACCGGCGGCGGGGACGCGTTTATGGCAGGACTGGCGTTTGCTTATCGGATGGGGATGTCTTTGGAAGAATCGGCGCAGATTGCGCTGGCGGCCGGGGCAATCTGCATCGAAGGCGAGCAGACCATCCACGACGAGCTGTCACAGCGGGAACTGTACGACCGCGCGGGGATGCCTTTTCCGGAGGATGAGGCGGACGAGGACTGGAGTATGGAATAAAAAAGGAAACACAGGAGTCTAACCATCCCCTTTGGGGGGTTGATTATAAAAAAGAAAAAGGCAGAGAAAGCAGGAGGACAAACAAATGGAGCAGTGGAACAAATATCTGGATGTAGCGCCGGAGGTAGCCGAGGCTTTAGCGGCCGGAAAGCCGGTTGTAGCCCTGGAATCGACAATTATTTCTCATGGTATGCCCTATCCGCAGAATGTGGAAACCGCGTTGGACGTAGAGAAGATTGTGCGGGACAACGGAGCCGTGCCGGCGACGATCGCGATCCTGGGCGGCCGCCTGAAAGTAGGCATTTCGAAAGACGAGATCGATTATCTTGGCAAAAAGGGCCTGAATGTAATTAAAGCCAGCCGCCGGGACGTTCCCGTGCTGGTCGCTAAAAAAGAGGACGGCGCGACGACCGTGGCGACGACGATGCTGATTGCGGCGCTGGCCGGCGTAAAGGTGTTTGCCACCGGCGGCATCGGCGGCGTGCACAGAGGGGCCGAAGTGACGATGGATATCTCTGCCGACCTGGAGGAACTGGCTATGACGCCCGTAATGGTCGTGTGTGCCGGAGCCAAGGCGATTCTTGACCTGGGTCTTACGCTGGAGTACCTGGAGACGAAGGGCGTGCCGGTCATCGGCTACCAGACGAAGGAACTGCCGGCTTTCTATACGAGAAAGAGCGGTTTTGAGGTGGATTACCGTCTGGATACGCCGGCCGAGATCGCGGCAGCCTGGAACGCCAAGCTGGAGCTGGGCTTAAAGGGCGGCATGCTGGTAACGAATCCGATTCCGGAAGAGTATTCGATGGATCACGACTATATCAACAAGTGCATTGACGACGCGATTGTGGAGATGAAGGCCGAAGGCATCAAGGGCAAGGAGACGACGCCGTATCTGCTGGCAAAGGTAAAGAGCATTACCGGCGGCAGCAGCCTGGATGCGAATATCAAGCTGGTATTCAACAACGCGAAGCTGGCGGCGCAGATTGCCGGCCAAATGTAAAAAACAAAAGCGGCCGCCAGACGACAGGGCGGCCGCTTTTTAAGCGGTGCGGCGGCTGTTTGGATGCAAACGAAGTTGAGAGATTTGGATTTAAAAGCTTTTAAAGATTTGCTAAAAAAAGGGTTGCTTTTTTTAAAAGGGGATGCTATAATAATTCCGTTGCGCGGGAGTGCTGGAATTGGCAGACAGGCAAGACTAAGGATCTTGTGTCCGTATAGACGTGTGGGTTCAAGTCCCATCTCCCGCAGTGAGTTAAAGTATGGGAGACCTTGATTTTATCGGGGTTTCCCTTTTTTTTATTAAAGCAATGGATTATACTTCAAAATGCATCTATCCAAGTGTCCTTTCAAAATTTGCATTAACATAATATAATCCAGTCGACCAATTTGGAATTTAAGGAGATTATGGAGATGGAATATGATATTCAAAAGAGTTTGGATTTATATAAAGAGCAGTTAAGCTACGGCTATATACGAACTGCATATATAACTTTGACAAAATATGTTGCAGAATTAAAATCAAACTTTTCAACGCAATATAAAACGGGAAATATTTCATTTGGATATTTAGACTATACCTATTTTTCGTTTTTTAATCAATATCTAAGAGAGCAGAAGTTACGCTTTGGAGTGGTATTAAACCATAAAAAATGCAATTTGAATTATGGCTGATGGGACAGAATAAAGATGTGCAAATAAAATATTGGGAAATTTTGAGAAATTCTAAATGGAACGATAATAGAAAAGGGATGCCAAAGTATTCAGTTTAGAAATTATATTAGAGAATCAAATAGATTTTAACAATAAGGAAACCATGACCCAAAATATCATTAGCCGTTCCGTATCTTTGTCATCAGAAATAGAAGAATATTTAAAAAATACGAATGGTTCCTCATCCAAGTCCCATCTTCCACAGTAAACGGCGTGAAGTCGAACTACAATGATCCCGATTTCGCGCTGTTTTTGCATGGTTCCATCCCGAGATGAAAAAGGGCTTGATTTTTCACGTTTTTTGATATATACATTAGTAGATACATAGCGGCTTGGATGGGAGCGTCCGGCGGCCGTAAAAATACTTTCTTCGGAAAGCGAGGAGGACAGAACTATGAGCGAAAAACTGAAGGTGGGCATCCTGGGAGCGACCGGTATGGTCGGCCAGCGCTTTATTGCTCTTTTGGAAAATCATCCGTGGTATGAGGTGACGACGGTGGCGGCCAGCCCCCGCAGCGCCGGCAAATCGTATGAGGAAGCGGCAGGCGGCCGCTGGAAACTGGATACGCCGATGCCCAAAGGCGTGAAGGCGCTGACGGTAAAGGACGTAAACGACGTGGCGGGCGTAAGCGGCGAGGTAGATTTTGTGTTCAGCGCCGTGGACATGACAAAAGAGGAGATCCGCGCGATCGAAGAAGCCTATGCGAAGGCAGAGACGCCGGTGGTTTCCAACAACAGCGCCCATCGCTGGACACCGGACGTGCCGATGATGATCCCGGAACTAAACCCGGAACATGCCGAGGTAATCCCGTTTCAGAAGAAACGCCTGGGGACCAAACGAGGATTCATTGCCGTCAAGCCGAACTGCTCGATCCAAAGCTATACGCCGGCGCTTCATGCCCTGCGGGAATTTGGGCCAAAGGTGGTAGTGGCGACTACCTACCAGGCCATTTCGGGCGCCGGCAAGACCTTTGCGGACTGGCCGGAAATGGTGGACAATATCATTCCGTATATCGGCGGCGAAGAAGAAAAGAGCGAGCAGGAACCGCTGCGGATCTGGGGGCATATCGAAAACGGCGAGATCGTGAAGGCGGCGGCACCTGTAATCACGACGCAGTGCATCCGCGTGCCGGTCAGCAACGGGCACACGGCCGCCGTATTTGTTTCATTTGAAAAGAAACCTGCCAAAGAAGAGATTCTCGCGCGCTGGGCTTCCTTCCGGGGGCTTGCGCAGGAGCTGAACCTGCCGAGCGCTCCCAGGCAGTTTATCCGGTATTTTGAGGAGGACAACCGTCCGCAGGCGGCGCTGGACCGGGATTATGAGAACGGCATGGGCGTATGTCTGGGACGGCTCAGGGAGGATACCGTGTACGACTACAAATTCGTGGGCTTATCGCACAATACGATTCGCGGCGCGGCCGGCGGCGCCGTTCTGTGCGCAGAGCTTTTGACGGCGAAGGGGTATATCGCAAAGAAAGAATAAACGCTTTTCCTTTTGCTAAAAATGTGCTATGATTAAAATACATCCGCGTGCCGACTCGAAATTGAGCCATCACACGAACCCGGGAATCGGGACAAATCAAAGAGAGGAGAAGAAAAAATTATGGGCTTTTTAACAGGAAAAACAGCGATTATCACAGGGGGCGGCCGTTCGGTCCTGAGCGACGGCCGGTGCGGTTCGATCGGATATGGGATTGCGACCGCCTATGCCAAAGAAGGCGCGAATCTTGTGATCACCGGCCGCAATGTCCAAAAGCTGGAGGATGCCAAGGAGGAGTTGGAGAGACTGTATGGCATCCAGGTGCTGGCCGTACAGGCGGACGTATCCGCCGGCGCGGACAACGAAGCGGTAGTAGGCAATGTGGTTAAGCGGGCAATGGAGAAATTCGGCCGCATTGACGTGCTGATTAACAATGCGCAGGCCTCCGCTTCCGGCGTGACCCTGGCGGATCATACGACCGATCAGTTCAATCTGGCGGTATATTCCGGCTTGTATGCGACCTTCTACTATATGAAGGCCTGCTATCCGTATCTGAAGGAGACACAGGGGTCGGTTATTAACTTCGCTTCCGGCGCCGGCTTGTTCGGAAACTTCGGACAGTGCGCCTACGCGGCGGCCAAGGAAGGTGTGCGCGGCCTGACAAGGGTGGCGGCGACGGAATGGGGCAAGGACAATATCAATGTCAATATCGTCTGCCCGTTAGCCTGGACGGCACAGCTGGAGAACTTCGAGAAAGCATATCCCGAAGCCTTTAAGCAGAACGTGAAGATGCCGCCGGCCGGCCATTACGGCGATGCGGAGAAGGAGATTGGCCGCGTCTGCGTACAGCTGGCTTCCCCGGACTTCAAGTATATGAACGGCGAGACCCTTACGCTGGAGGGCGGAATGGGACAGCGCCCGTAATCGCTTACTTGATCGATTTTCAAAGAGAAAAAGACCAGACTGCCGCCGAGGACGAAAAGCAATTCGTTTTCGGCGGCGGTTTCGCGTCTGTTTGAGCGTATACGCCGCCGGCTTTCATACCGTCAAGGTATGGAAGCTGTTTTTTGTCCGGGGCGTTTGCGGCGTGTGAAAAAACAGGAAAAAAGTACTTGACAAAATGGTTAGCTAATGCTAACTTATATATTGGTTAGAGCGTACTAACTTCTAAAGAAAGAAGCACCGCAAGGGTGCCCCATTATGCCCTGAAAGTACGGGCAAAAAGGAGGAAGCACCGCAAGGGTGCCCCATTATGCCCTGAAAGTACGGGCAAAAAGGAGGAAGTGCGTTGGAAAAGAAAGAGAGGTGACATAAAATGCCACTTACGATGGCAAAGGCCGGTGAGGACAATTTAATAAAAAAGATCGGCGGCAAACCGGAGGTACGGCAGTTTTTGGAAAATCTGGGATTTGTGACCGGCACACCGGTCGCGGTGATTTCCGCGAACGCGGGGAATGTGATTGTGAAAGTCAAGGAATCCCGCGTTGCGATCAGCCGGGAGATGGCGATGAAAATTATGGTGTAGGAGGAAGTACGGTATGAAAACATTAAAAGAGATAAAATGCGGGGAAACGGTCCGCGTCATAAAAATAACCGGCGAAGGGGCCATAAAGCGGCGAATCATGGATATGGGAATCGTGAAGGGCGTAGAAATTTATGTCCGCAAAGTAGCGCCTCTGGGAGACCCGGTAGAAGTAACGGTGCGTGGCTATGAATTGTCCCTGCGAAAGGCGGATGCACAGATGATTGCGGTCGAATAAAGGAAAAGTAGGGACCGAAAAAGTGTATCAGGCAGTTAGCAGGTGCTAACTTAATTTTTGCAAAATGAGCCAGAAAAAGCTCAAAACGCGTAGGAGAGGAGAGATGAAAAATGTCGCTTAAAATTGCATTGGCAGGAAATCCAAATTGCGGAAAAACGACGCTGTTTAACGCTTTGACCGGATCCAATCAGTTTGTGGGAAACTGGCCGGGCGTTACGGTGGAGAAGAAAGAAGGCAAACTAAAAAATCATAAGGATGTGACGATTGTCGATCTGCCGGGGATTTATTCCTTGTCCCCATATACGCTGGAGGAGGTAGTCGCCAGGAATTATCTGATTACCGAGCGGCCGGATGTAATATTAAATATCATCGACGGCACAAACCTGGAACGAAACCTGTACTTGACAACGCAGCTTTGCGAGATCGGGATTCCGGTAGTGGCGGCTGTTAATATGATGGACATTGTAGAGAAGAACAAAGACAAGATCCATACGGCCAATCTGCAAAAAGAGCTGGGCTGCCCGGTCTGCGAGATATCGGCGTTGAAGGGGACCGGGATTATGGAAGCGGCCGAGGCCTGCGTTAGAGCGGCGGGGAACGGGGAAACACCTGTGCCGGTACATCGCTTCAGCGGCAGCGTTGAGCATGCCATCGCACATATCGAAGAGTACATACTGCATGAGCTGCCCGAAGCACAGCAACGATGGTATGCGGTTAAGCTGTTTGAGCGCGACGAGAAAATTGCCGAAAAACTGGGACTAGACGCAGAGAAAAGAAACCATATCGAACAGGATATCACAGCCTGCGAGCAGGAACTGGAGGACGATGCGGAAAGCATTATCACCAGTGAACGCTATACCTGTATTGATTCCATCATTCGTCGCTGCTATCAGAAAAAAGCGCAGGGCAGGATAAGCGCTTCCGACCGGATCGACCGTATTGTAACGAATCGTTTTTTGGCGCTGCCGATTTTTATAGTAGTGATGATTGTTGTGTACTATGTATCTGTGACCACCGTGGGAACGATTGCCACCGATTGGGCCAATGACGGCGTGTTTGGCGACGGCTGGCATCTGTTTGGAATCGGTACGCCGGCCTATGAAGAGGCGGCGGAAGAATTTGAAATGGCAAATCTGCAGACAGAAGCGTATTTAGCAGCGGCGCAAGATGCGGGAATCGACGTATCGGCGCTCGTGGAAAATCGGGAGGAGGCAGAACCGGACCAGGCGTTGGCAGCCGGGATCGCGGCTGCCGCGGATGCTTCGGGCGTAGTCGGTATGGCGGAGGTTTTGGATGAGAACGGGGAAGTAGAAGAGACGTTTCCGGTATCCTCCGCTGATTTTCTGGCAGCCTTTGCGGTAACAGAGCCCGATCCGGCTGATTTTGGCGTATGGATTCCCGGCATTCCGGTTCTGGCAGAGGGCGTGCTTACAAAACTGGGAACGGCGGACTGGCTGAACAGCCTGATTCTGGACGGCATTATCGGCGGTGTCGGCGCGGTGCTGGGTTTTGTCCCGCAGATGCTGGTGCTGTTTGTCTTTTTAGCCTTTCTGGAAGCCTGCGGTTACATGGCCCGGATTGCTTTTATTATGGACCGCCTGTTCCGTAAGTTTGGTTTATCCGGAAAATCGTTTATTCCGATGCTGATCGGCAGCGGATGCGGCGTTCCAGGTATCATGGCCAGTCGTACAATTGAAAATGACCGCGACCGCAAAATGACGATTATAACGACAACCTTTATTCCCTGCGGCGCGAAGCTGCCGATTATTGCCTTGATTGCCGGGGCTTTATTCGGCGGGGCCTGGTGGGTATCGCCCAGCGCATATTTTGTGGGGATTGCAGCCATCGTTGTTTCTGGTATAATATTAAAGAAAACAAGGATGTTTGCCGGCGATCCGGCGCCGTTTGTCATGGAGCTGCCGGCCTATCGCTGGCCGACGGTGGGAAATGTACTGCGCAGCATGTGGGAGCGAGGCTCCTCCTTCATTAAAAAAGCCGGTACGATTATTTTACTGTCTACGATCGTCTTATGGTTTTTACAAGGGTTTGGCTGGGAAAACGGCGCTTTTGGTATGGTAGGGGATCTGAACAACAGTGTGCTGGCTGCGGCCGGCGGCATTTTGGCGCCGCTGTTTGCGCCGCTTGGCTGGGGCGATTGGAAAGCGGCGGTAGCGGCGGTTACCGGACTGATCGCCAAAGAAAACGTCGTCGGTACGTTTGGCGTGCTCTATGGCGGCCTGGAAGAGGTGGCGGAAAACGGCTGGCAGGTATGGGCGAATATGCGGATGGAATTTACGACCCTCAGCGCTTATTCGTTCCTGGTATTCAACCTGCTCTGCGCGCCCTGCTTTGCGGCAATCGGCGCGATTAAGCGGGAGATGAATTCGGCGAGATGGACCTGGTTTGCAATCGGCTATCAGACGCTGTTTGCCTACGCGGTGAGTCTGTGCGTATACCAGCTTGGTCAGTTTCTCACAGGGGGCGGCTTTGGGATTGGTACGGCAGTCGCGGCGATCGTGACGGCGGCCTTCCTGTACTTCCTGTTGCGGCCCGGCAGGGAAGAACAGAAGCTGGCGGCGGCAGTAAAAGTGGGCTGACGGTAAAAAGGAGTGGGTGAAAATGGACTTTTTAGTTTCGAACCTGTCGACCATCGTGGTATCGATATTGCTGATTGTCCTGGTGGCGGCGATTGTGCGCAAGATGCGAAGAGATAAGAAAAACGGTCGTTCCTCCTGCGGCTGCGGCTGCGGAGGCTGTCCGTCCGAGGGCCTGTGCCATCGCAGAGAATAAATGAAAACAGGATATGAAAACACGGATACAGCCTGCGGCTCATGCGAGTCACAGGCTGTATCCGTGTTTTGGAATGTACATCTTGTATCAAATCGTTACATGATGCTTGAAAAGAAAGTTTGTATAATAAATAACTTTTAAAACAACAGTTGACAAGGAGAAAAAACCCTGTTATGATAACATCATAGATGTTGAAACAAAAGATAATATTGTTATTTCAACAAAAAGAAAGCAAGTATGCATTGAGAATACAGGCATAGATAAGGAAACACCACAAGGGTGTCCCGGTATGCCCTGAAAACACAGGCATAAATAAGGAAAATGGAGGAGGAGCAGTATGATTTATACGGTGACTTTAAACCCGGCGTTGGACAAAACCGTGGAGATTCCGTCGCTGACGATTGACAGCGTAAATCGTATCACGGCCATGCGCACCGATCCGGGCGGAAAGGGGATCAATGTATCTAAGGTGATTCATAAGCTGGGGGGACGAAGCGTCGCAGCCGGCATTTTAGGCGGCGCGACCGGCCGGGCGATCTGCTCGGCCGTACAGGAGATGGGGCTGGAAACGTCGTTCTGCTTCGTGGACGGAGAGACACGCACCAATCTGAAGATAATCGACCCGGTGAACCACACGAACACCGACATCAACGAGCCGGGGATTACGGTTTCAAAAGAGGTACTGGAGGAGCTGCTCTCCCGGCTGCTTGCGAACATATTGCCGGGCGATCTCGTGGTCTTATCCGGCAGCCTTCCGAAAGGAGCGCCCAAGGATACGTACCGCACCTGGACGGCGGCCTGCCGGGAAAAGGGGGCAAAGGTGATCCTGGATGCCGACGGCGACCGGCTGGCCTGCGGGCTGGAAGCATCGCCGTACCTGATTAAGCCCAATAACCATGAGCTTTCCCTTCTGCTGGGCCAAAACCTTGAGACAAAAGAAGAACTGGCACAGGCGGCCAAAAATCTGATGGCCAGGTATGGCATTGCCGAAGTGGTCGTGTCGATGGGCGCAGAGGGGGCCTTGTACGTGACAGAAGAGACGACGATCCGCGCGGAGGGCTTAAAGGTGCCGGTCGGGAGCACGGTGGGGGCCGGGGACAGCGTCGTAGCGGCGCTGGCAGTGGCAAAGGAGAGAGGACTAAGCCTGGAAGAGACGGTCCGTCTGTCCACGGCGACCGGCGCGGCAAACGTAATGTGCAGCGGGACACAGGCTGCCGAGTATGAAGTAATCGAAGGGCTGATTCCGCAGGTGGTATTCCATCGGCTGTAAATAAATTTTGATTGCAAAAGCGACAGGGCAACGTTATGATAGAAAGGAGTTTTATTATGAAAGCAAAAGGCGTCAGACTGCATGGGGCAAAGGATTTGAGACTGGAGGAGTTCGAACTTCCGGAGATTACCGACGACGAGATTTTGGTAAAAGTAGTTTCGGACAGCATCTGCATGTCTACCTACAAATGCGCGATTTTGGGCGCGGCGCACAAGCGCGTTCACGACGACGTGGCAGAGCATCCGGCCATCATGGGCCATGAATTTGCCGGCGATATCGTGAAGGTGGGAAAAAACCATCGGGAGTCGTTCAAGCCCGGCATGAAATTTACGCTGCAGCCGGCTTTGAATTACAAGGGTACGATGTGGAGTCCGGGCTATTCCTATGAGTTTTTCGGCGGGGATACGACCTACTGCATCATCCCGGCGGAGGTGATGGAGCTTGGCTGTCTGCTGGAGTACAAGGGGCGCGCCTATTACGAAGCGTCGCTGGCTGAGCCCATGTCCTGCAGCATCGGCGCCTTTAACGCGGCCTATCACACGCAGATGGGCGTCTATACCCATCAGATGGGAATCCGTGAAAACGGCAAGCTGGCGATCATGGCCGGCGCAGGCCCTATGGGCCTGGGCGCGCTGACCTATGCGCTGCATCGGGATATCCGCCCGTCGCTGGTAGTGGTGACCGACTTAAACGAAGAGCGCCTGAACCGGGCCGCGCAGCTTTTCCCGCCGGCACAGTATGAAAAAGAAGGGATCGAGCTTCATTTTGTAAACGCCGGCCGTCTCGAGGACCCGGTAGCGGAACTTCGCGCGATTTCCGGCGGGACCGGCTACGACGACGTCCTGTGCTATGCGCCGGTGGCGGCGGTCGTAAAGCAGTCAAGCGATATTTTGGGCCGAGACGGCTGTCTGAACTTTTTTGCCGGCCCTACGGACAACGCCTTCAGCGCGGAAATCAATTTCTATGACGTACACTACAATTCGACTCATGTGCTGGGGACGACGGGCGGCAATACCGCGGATATGATCGAATCGCTGGAACTGACCGCCCAAAAGCGGATCAACCCGGCGGTGATGGTGACCCATATCGGAGGACTTGACGCGGCGGCAGAGACGACGCTCAATCTGCCGAAGATTCCCGGCGGCAAGAAGCTCATCTATACGCACCTTTCGATGCCGCTGACAGCGCTTGCGGATCTGCGGGCGCTGGGAGAGAAGGAAGGGGACGCCCGCCTGACGGCCCTGGCGGATATTGTGGACGCGCACCAGGGCTTGTGGTGTGCGGAGGCGGAAGAGTTTCTTCTGGAAAATTTTGTAAAAGAATAAGATGGTTCGCTCTCCTGTCCGGCGGGAGCAAGAACCGGATCGGAGGCAATTTTGGACGCAATGGAAACACGCAGAAATGCAATCGTAGAACTGATCAATCAAAACGGTACGGTAAGTTTTTCCCGTCTGAGGGAGGCGTTTTCCGGGGTATCGGAGATGACGCTGCGGACCGATCTGAAGCTTTTGGATGAACAGAAACGGATTGTGCGGGTACACGGCGGGGCGAAATCGGTGGAAACGGTGATCGGAACGGATGACTATTTAAGCAAGCGGGCCGTCCGCAATATCCCGGCCAAACAAAAAATTGCCGAAAAAGCGCTTGCGCTGCTGCGGCCGGACACGACAATTTTTTTGGACTCCGGGAGCACAGCCACAACGCTGGCGCATGTCTTTCCCAATCAGTCGAACCTGGTTTATACCACGGGGCTGAGCTGCGCGGCGGAGTTTGCCGGCTTGTCACAGCCGACGGTGATGCTGCCGGGAGGGCGGCTGAACCGCTACAGCCAGAGCGTATACGGGATTACGGCGATCCGGGAGCTGGAACGGGTAAATTTCAGCCAGACATTTTTGGGCGTTACCAGCTACAGCCAGTCGACCGGCTTTACCTGCGGCGCCAATGAGGAAGCGCTGCTAAAGCAGACGGCGATCCGGCAGTCGGAACAGACGATCGTACTGATGGATTCCGCCAAGGTGGGAATGCGCAGCACGTTTCGGATCTGCGGCCTGGAGGAGGTCGATATCGTCGTATCGGACGGGGCGCTGCCGGAATCGTTTTTGGAGGAATGCGCAAAGCATCGCGTGACGGTGCTGTAAGATTGATAGGTTCTTCGTCGCTCGGAACAGGCGTGTGTTCCGCAAAAAAGAGTGAGGAGGAATCGCTTTGAAAAACAAAGTGCAACGTTTCGGAAAATTTTTGTCGGCCATGGTAATGCCAAACATCGGCGCGCTGATCGCTTTCGGCTTCCTGGCGGCTTTATTCATTGACAGCGGCTGGATTCCCCATGCGGGCTTTAACAGTCACCGGCCGGTGAAATGTTGGTAAAACTGGGATACGTAGACGAAACATACGTGGATGCGATGCAGGAACGGGAACGCCTGGTTTCTACCTATATCGGCATGGGGGTGGCGATTCCTCATGGCACAACGACGGCAAAGGGAACGGTAAAGAAAACAGGCATCGTCTGCTTCCAGTATCCGCAGGGCGTGGATTTTGGCGAAGAGAAAGCGCAGCTGGTATTCGGCATTGCCGGCATCGGCGACGAACATCTGGACCTTTTAGCCAATCTCTGTACGCTTTTAGAGGATCCGGCGCTTTTGGAAACCTTAAAAACGACGGAGGACGTGGACTGGGTACTGAAACAGCTTTCCCAATAAACCGGCAGGCACCTTTTGGCATTGGTCACGAATTTCTGTCCGGATCCCGTTGAATTGGCTGCTCAAAGCTGTTATACTGAATAAAACATAGTCCGTCCAAACGGAGGAAGGCTCCCCCGGCGGGCAGCGGATAAAACATCCTGCGGGTGCGGCCCATGCCCTGCGAACACGGACAGTAAGGAGGAAGTACAATGGCAAAAGCCGTAGCAAAGAGAAGCGAGATCCCGGTACAAAAGCGCTGGGCGGTAGAGGATTTGTATGCAACGAAGGAGGCCTGGGAAGAGGCGCTCAAAAAGGCGGCCGGACGGCTGGAGGAGGCGACCGCCTATCAGGGCCGCTTGGGAGAGTCCGCGCAGGTACTGCGGGAATACCTGGATTTTGAGGACGATCTTGAGAAGGAGATCGAGAAGGTCTACATGTACGCACACCTGAACATGGACGTAGATACGACCAACACCGAGGGCCAGGATATGTATATGAGGGCGCAGATGCTCAGCGCGCGGGCCTTGGAGGCAACGGCGTTTGCCAAGCCGGAGATCACGGCGATTGCGGCAGAAACCCTGGCCGCTTACCGTGCGTCGGAGCCGGGTTTAAAGGTATACGATCGCTTCTTTACGCTTTTGGAAAGGCGGCGTGCGCATACCAGGAGCAGCGAGGTGGAGGCACTCTTAGCCAGCGCCGACGAAATGGGAGATTCTCCCGGTAATATCTATACGATGCTGAACAATGCCGATTTGAAGTTTGCCGAAATCATCGGCGAGGACGGAGAAGAGACGCAGGTCACGCAGGGGCGCTACATCGGACTGATGGAGAGCAAGGACCGCCGCGTGCGCAAAGCGGCCTTTGAATCCATGTATGCCGGCTACGGCCAGTTTGCGAACACGATCGCCGCGAATTTTACGGCCAATATCCGCCAGGCGTCCTTTTTTGCCAAGGCCAGGGGATATGCTTCGACCCGCGCGATGTACCTGGCGCCCGCCAATGTGCCGGAGGAAGTCTATGACAACCTGATCGCGGTGATCCATGAAGCGCTGCCGTCGATGTACCGCTATGTGGCCCTGCGCAAAAAGGTGCTGGGCGTGGACGAACTGCATATGTACGACGTCTACGTGCCGATGGTGCAGGAGTGCAAGGCCGCGGTTCCCTTTGAAGAAGCGCGCGCTACGATTCAGAAGGCTTTAAAGCCGTTGGGAGCAGAATATCTGGCCGGGCTGAACGAAGGTTTTGAAAACCGCTGGATCGACGCCTGCGAAAACGAAGGCAAGAGAAGCGGCGCCTACTGCAGCGGCGGCACGGTATCCCACCCGTTTGTGCTGATGACCTACAAGGAAAAACTGGACGATATGTATACGCTGGCGCATGAGATGGGGCATGCCATGCACAGCTATTTCAGCAACAAGACCCAGCCGCACCAGACGGCCGGCTATAAAATCTTTGTGGCCGAGGTCGCGTCCACCTGCAACGAGATCCTGCTGACCCATTATCTGCTGGAGACGACGCAGGACAAGGCGCAGCGGGCCTATATCCTCAATCATTTCCTGGACGGCATGAAGGGAACGATGTTCCGCCAGACCATGTTTGCCGAGTTTGAGATGCAGGCGCACCGGATGTTTGAAAACGGCGAAGCGCTGACGGCTGAGCGGCTGAACCAGGTATATCTGAAACTGAATCAGCAGTATTTTGGCCCGGATATGGTTTCGGATGAAGAGATTCGTCTGGAATGGGCCAAGATTCCGCATTTCTATACGCCGTTTTACGTATACCAGTATGCGACCGGCATTGCGGCGGCCGCGGCGCTGGCGACGCGGATTCTGGAGCTGGGAGAAGAAGGCGTCCGCGATTATATGAAATTCTTAACCGGCGGCGGTTCGCAGGACCCGATCGATCTGCTGAAGCTGGCCGGCGTTGATATGAGCCGGAAGGAGCCGGTGCAGGCGGCCGCAAAGCTGTTTGACGAAAGGCTTGCACAGCTGGAAGAACTGCTGGCATAAGACCCAGGCCAGGAAGATTTATAAATGCGCGGAAGCGGAAAAATTTTCGCTTCCGCAATAGCAAAAAAGGATTGACAAAATGATTTGCATATAGTACACTATTACATGCGCCGGTC
Source organism: Lachnospiraceae bacterium (assembly GCA_022793375.1). Lineage (GTDB taxonomy): Bacteria > Bacillota > Clostridia > Lachnospirales > Lachnospiraceae > RGIG7193. The sequence continues at coordinate 86,488 of JAAWCS010000015.1, read as the reverse complement.
AAAAGCGTATATGCACGAGTGGCTCAGTGGTGGAGCACCACCTTGCCAAGGTGGGGGCCGCGGGTTCGAGTCCCGTCTCGTGCTCTTTGTAACTTCATATTTGAAAACGCACGAGTGGCTCAGTGGTGGAGCACCACCTTGCCAAGGTGGGGGCCGCGGGTTCGAGTCCCGTCTCGTGCTCTTCATAACTTCATATTTGGAAATGCACGAGTGGCTCAGTGGTGGAGCACCACCTTGCCAAGGTGGGGGCCGCGGGTTCGAGTCCCGTCTCGTGCTCGAGAGGAAACAGAGACTTAAAGAGCGCCTAAGTCTCTGTTTTTATGTCGTTTTTTCCATTGCCATTAAACCGTCCCCTGTGTTACAATATCCGCATAAACGCACATGCGCCGGACGGCGTATCACTCAGACATACATTCAGTCAAATAGGAGGAACCATATCGAATGATCAATCGGCTTACAGCAAGAATCAAAGAACGAAAGGCCCCTGTCGTAGTGGGTCTTGATCCCATGCTTTCGTATATTCCCGATCCGGTAAAGAAAGCGGCCTTTGCAGAACACGGCGAGACGCTTTCCGGCGCGGCGGCCGCGGTGTGGGAGTACAACCGCACGATAATAGACGCCGTCTGTGACCTGGTGCCGGCGGTGAAGCCGCAGATCGCAATGTACGAACAGTTTGGAATACCGGGTCTGACCGTGTATAAACAGACGATCGATTACTGCCGGGAAAAAGGGCTGATCGTGATCGGAGATATCAAGCGGGGGGATATCGGTTCTACCTCGGCCGCATACGCGGCAGCTCACCTGGGCCGTGTGCAGGTAGGCGGGAATACGTTCGCTCCCTTTGCGGAGGATTTTGCGACGATCAACCCGTACCTGGGCAGCGACGGCGTCAAACCGTTTATCGACGTGTGTCGGGCAGAGAAGAAAGGAATTTTTGTGCTGGTGAAAACGTCCAACCCATCAAGCGGTGAATTTCAGGACCGCCGGATCGACGGCCGCCCTCTCTACGAATGGGTAGGGGAGAAGGTGGCGGCCTGGGGCGAAGAAGCCATGGGCGAAGAATACAGCTATGTCGGCGCAGTGGTCGGCGCAACGTATCCTGAAATGGGAGCGATCCTGCGGCAGCTGATGCCGCGGACGCTGATTCTGGTGCCGGGGTACGGCGCGCAGGGCGGCACGGCCGCCGACTTAAAGCCCTATTTTAAGGACGACGGTTCCGGGGCGATCGTCAATTCTTCGCGCGGAATTATTGCGGCCTGGAAGCAGGAAAAATACGCGCAGTTCGGAGCGGAAAAGTACGGCGCGGCCGCCCGCCAGGCAGCAAAGGATATGATCGCGGATATCCGCACGGCGCTTTCATTGGATTGAGCAGAACGAAGCGCCAAAAGAGTAGCAGATTATGCCCTGCGAATGCGGGCGGAAAAGCAGAGAAACCGCAGGGATACCCCAATATGTCCTGAAAACACGGACAAGAAAGTGGAAAATATGAAAGAACAGGTGATAGGCCGCCTGCTGTCGCAGAAACAGCTGGCGGAGAATGTGTACAGCATGTGGATTGAGGCGGCAGGCATTGCCGGGACAGCGGTTCCCGGCCAGTTCGTGTCCGTATATTGCAAGGACGGGGCGAGGCTGCTGCCTCGTCCTGTCAGTATCTGTGAAGTGAGCGGCGCGGCGATCCGTCTGGTATACCGCGTGGCGGGCGCAGGGACCGCGGAATTTTCGGACTGGGAAGCGGGAGAGGAGATTCGCCTGCAGGGGCCTTTGGGCAACGGGTTTCCCTTGCGGCCGGAACGGGCGATTCTGATCGGCGGCGGAATCGGCATTCCGCCGATGCTCGAACTGGCAAAGCGCCTGCCGGGAGAAAAGACGATCGTCGCCGGCTATCGGGACGATCAGCTGTTTCTCTATGAGACGATGAAGCAGTACGCGCCGGTGGCGGTCGCGACCGAGGACGGCAGCGCGGGCACAAAGGGGACGGTATTGGACGCCATCCGGGAGCAGGGCGTGACAGGACAGGTCATCTACGCCTGCGGGCCGACGCCGATGCTGCGGGCGGTGAAAGCATATGCCTTGGAACAAAAGATCGTCTGCTATGTGTCGCTGGAAGAGCGGATGGCCTGCGGAATCGGCGCCTGCCTGGCCTGCGTGTGCCGTTCCCGCGAAGTGGACGCGCATACGGGCGTACATAACAAACGGATTTGCAAGGACGGCCCCGTATTTCTGGCACAGGAGGTAGATCTGTAATGAATATGAAGGTAAAACTGGCCGGCGTAGAATTGAAAAATCCGCTGATGACGGCTTCGGGGACCTTTGGTTCCGGAGCGGAATACGGCGAATATATGGATTTAAACCGTCTGGGAGCAGTGGTTACCAAGGGGGTGGCCAATGTTCCCTGGGAGGGGAACCCGACGCCGCGGATCGCGGAAACAGCCGGCGGAATGCTGAACGCCATCGGCTTGCAGAATCCGGGCATCGACCGGTTCTGCGAGAGGGATCTGCCGTTTTTAAAGCAGTTTGATACAAAGATCGTGGTCAATGTCTGCGGAAGAAGCGAAAGCGACTATCTGGAGGTGGTCGAGCGGCTGGCCGGGGAAGCGGTGGATCTGCTGGAAATCAATATATCTTGTCCCAACGTAAAAGAAGGAGGGATTGCTTTCGGTCAGGACCCGAAAGCCGTGGAACGGATTACGGCGGCGGTCAAGAAAAAAGCCCGCCAGCCGGTCATTATGAAACTGAGTCCCAATGTGACCGATATTGCCGAGACGGCCCGGGCGGCGCAGGCCGGCGGGGCAGATGTCCTGTCGCTTATCAACACGCTGACCGGTATGAAAATCGACGTGCACCGCCGCTGCTTTGCGCTGGCGAACCGGACCGGAGGGCTGTCGGGACCGGCGGTTAAGCCGGTAGCGGTGCGGATGGTATATCAGGCGGCGCAGGCCGTCAAAATCCCGGTGATCGGCATGGGCGGGATTTTGACGGCAGAGGATGCGCTGGAATTTATCCTCGCCGGGGCGTCGGCCGTGGCGGTGGGCACGGCGAACTTTGTGCGGCCGGATGTATCCGTGCGGATTGTCGAGGGATTGGCATCCTACATGGAGCGATACGGAGTAGAGGAGATAGGAGAACTGGTCGGGGCCGTAAAAGACGCTCCACAGTCCTAAAGCAGGGAGGATGAACGGGCGCAGCGCAGTCGTTTTGCTTCAAAAACCAGCCGAAATATCGTCCCCTCTCCGGGGGAGCTCTCTACCTGGATTTGGATATGATGCCGCTCGGCAATCTCGCGGGCGATCGGCAGCCCTAAGCCGGCGCTGTCGCTCTGCATGTGCTGGTCGGCGCGAAAATAACGGTCAAAAATATAAGGAAGCTGTTCGGGAGCAATGCCCCGCCCCTGATCTTCAATAACGATGGTTCCCGAAGCTTCCTGGCAGAAAAAAATCTGTTTGCCGGACGGCGTATATTTGACGGCATTGTCGAGGATCAGCATCAGAAGGCGGCGCAGCTGTTCGTAGTCGCCGCGGACAAAAAATTCGTGCTCCGGCGCGCGGCAGACAAAACGAATGCCGCGCGTCTCGGCCATCGGGCGGGCGCTCATCGCTGCGTCTCCCATAAGTTCGGAGAGACTTACGCTTTCTTCGCGGCTCTTAAACTCCGGGTTTTTTAAACGGGTAAGTTCGAGAAGGTTTTGGATCAGTTTTTGCAGATAGCGCCCCTCCGCAAGCATCTGGCGGTGGTAGGCGGCGACGTCGTCGGGGGCGGCGACCACTTCGTCGCAGAGCGCTTCCAGCGATCCGCAGATGACGGTCACCGGGGTTTTCAGATCGTGTGAAATATCGGACAGAAAGCGGTTGCGCAGCTGCGTTTCGTTTTCCTGCCTGGCGCGCGCTTCCTCCAGCTGGCGGGCCAGCGTATCCATGGAGGCTGCCAGCTGGCCGACTTCGTCATTGCTCTTTAAATGTGTGCGGGCATCGAGATTGCCGCAGGCCAGTTGTTCGGCTACTTTGCCGATCCGTTTGATCGGCCGTGTAAAGCTGATGGACATGATAACCAGAAATACGACCGAAATCAGAAGGCTGACCGAGGCGCCGGCTAAAAGTACCTGGTTGATCTGCTTTTGCATATCGATGGCATCGGTGCTGCGGTGCTGTAAAAGAAGGACGCCCACAACCTCGCCCGCTGAATTGCGGACCGGCGCGCCGCCGGTTAAAATATGTTCTTCGCCGACCAGCGTTTCCAGGCAGCAGGTTTTGCCCTCCAGCGCTTCGTGAAGGACCTGTATCGTATAGGAGGGCAGCGTATCGCGGCGGATCGGCTGCAGCCGGTCCTCGCAAAGTTCAAGAAAATTGTCGTTTGCGTCGCCTAAGAGCGCCCGGTAAAAGGTGACGCCCTGCAAAAGCTCTGCGCCATAGCGCATCCTGTCAATCGTCTGTGCGGTCGCGAGAAACGTGTCGGCGCTACAGTCCGGCGGCAGCTCCAGGGTAAAGGTGCGCGCTGCATTTTCCACGCCGTCTGTGATGACCTCCTGGTGGTGGCTGACCAGAATCCTGTTTGTAAAGCGGGAGAAAATCGTTACGACCAGCAGGGCCATAAAAATCAACAGCGCCGTGACCATGAAGGTCAGGCGGAAAACCAGTCTATGCTTCATCGTGATCCCCCGCTTTGTATTCAAATTGATAGCCTGCGCCCCATACGGTCTTGATGGTAAAATCCGGATGCGAAAAGGCGTCGAGCTTGGCCCGCAGCCGCTTGATACAGGAATCTACGGCGCGGTCATTGCTCTCGGCGGCATAGCCCCAGACCAGGTCGAGAAGGGTTTCGCGTGTGTAAATACGGCCGGGATTGGAAGCCAGCGTCCACAAAAGCTCGGCTTCTTTTTTCGTAAGAGAAAGAGGCTCCTTGCCGATGGCGGCTTCATTTTTTTCAAGATGAAGATAAAGGCTGCCGCGGGACAGGCGGTGGTCGTTGGCGGCGTTTTTATCGGCCCGGCGCAGTACGGCGCGGATGCGGGCCATCACCTCGCCCGGTGAAAAAGGTTTTACGATATAATCGTCCGCGCCCTCGTCTAAGCCGGCGATGCGGTCACGGTCGGAGGTGCGGGCCGTTACCATGAGAATGGGGACATCCGAGGTGCGGCGGATACGCCGGCACAATTCCACACCGTTTATTCCCGGCATCATGATATCCAGAAGGATTACGGAAATATCATGCTTTTCAAACAGGGCCAGGGCCTCCTGCCCATCGCGGGCCGTCAGGACCCGATAGCCTTCTTTTTTTCCGTATTGCGATAAAATATGACAGATTGCAGGATTATCGTCAGCGATTAAGATTGTTTTCATAAGACGTCTCCATAGCAAGCGGACCTTTCGGGGCAGTTCGCAGCCATTCGGCGGTCGGCCGCCTTTTATGCCCCGGCGGTGCGCTGTCTGGCGCAGCGAGCGGCTTTCATGCCTTGGCGCCGGGCCGCGCCGGCGGCGCATGCAGGTTTACTTTGAGATAAAACAGTATTAGTTTAGCAAGGGGCCGAAACATATGTCAACGGATTTCCCTTAAATTTTGTTATTAAAAAAATCTGGCTGACATACTTTTGACACAAATTATTGCTATGACTAAACAGGCGTGAAAAACGTCCGTATCATTGTCCTGTAAACACGGACAAAAATAAAGGAGGAGAACAGATTATGAAACGGAAGATTTCCTGGCTGCTTTGCCTGTGTCTGCTCGTTGGCCTGACAGCCTGCGGCGGGCCGGATGCGTCGGCAACGACAGCGGCGGAGGGCACAACGGCGGCCGCCGGGGCGGAATCCCCGGCCGAAACAGCCAACGGCACGACACAGGCAGAGACCGAATCGCAGGCTGTAGAGCCGGCGCTTTCCGGTCTCAAAGCGGGCAGTTATGAGAGCACGGTGTCCGGACACAACGCGCCGATGACGGTAAAGGTCACGGTTTCGGAAAAAGAGATTGTCTCCGTAGAAGTTGTGGAGGATTCGGAGACGGCGGGGATCGGTAAGCCGGCCCTGGAGCAGGTGGCGGCCGAGGTGGTGGACAATCAGTCCGTGGCCGTAGACACGATCACAGGCGCGACGATTTCCAGTGCGGCGATGGTTTCGGCGGTTAAGGATTGCCTGACACAGGCCGGCGCAAATCTTGAGGACTGGTCGGGCGAGGTGAGCCGGGCCGGCCTGGAGAGCGAGTACAGCTGCGATGTGCTGGTCATTGGCGCCGGCGGCGGCGGGCTGACGGCAGCGGTACGGGCCGCCGAGCAGGGCGCGAAGGTAATCCTGATTGAAAAGACCGGCTTTATCGGCGGCGTGACGGTTCTCAATGCCGGGACGATGATTGCGACCGGCTCGCGCATCCAGAAAGACATACTGAACGAGGATAAAGATACGCCGCAGCTGGCTTACGATGACATTATGCGCATTGGTTCAAATGTCAACGATCCGCTGATGGTCGATCTGGTGGTAAACCATGTCGGCGCATGTATCGACTGGCTGACCGATGACCTGGGCATTGCCTACGACGCGGCGGCCACGCAGTATCCTGACCACTCCGCTTCGCGGCAGATCGGCGTCGTGGGGCGTTCGATTTCCTATCTGGAACAAATGGAAGAAAAGCTGAGCGGATTTGGCGGCGAGCTGTACGTCAATACCCGCGCTACCGAGCTTATGACCGACGAAAGCGGTGCTGTCACAGGCGCCAAAGCTACCGATGTAAACGGCCAGGAGGTGACGTTCCATGCGGCTTCCGTGGTGCTGGCCTGCGGCGGCTTTGGCGCCAATCAGGAGCTGCTGCCGGAGAGCTTAAATGGTTATCTGTTCTACGGCCGTGACACCGAGACCGGCGACGGCCTGGCGATGGCTCTTGAACTGAATGCCGATACGATCAATCTGGACTGCGTAAAGGTATACCCGCAGGGCGTGGAAAAGCTGCCGACCAAAGGATTGGCGGCTACGGCCAGCTCAACGGCAGCGACCGCCGGTCATGGAGCGATTTATGTCAATTCTGCCGGCAATCGTGTGATCAGCGAGGTGGCTTCGCTGGGCGAGCTGACGGCGGCTACCGTCGAACAGGAGGACAAAATCCTCTATATCGTAATGGACGAGGAGGCCTATGCCACGTATCTGGCCAAGAGCGTCGAGGATAAGTTAATTCCCAGCGAAGAAGCGATTTCCGAATGGTACAAGGTGCAAAATGACGGCAAGCCGGTCATTGTAAAGGGCGACGATCTGGCAGAGCTGGCCGGACAGATGGGCATCGACGGCGAGCAGCTTATAAAGACGGTGGAAGCCTATAACGCCATGTGTGAAAACGGCCAGGACACGGAGTTCGGCAAAGAAGATCCCGTAGCCTTGAAAGAGGGAACCTATGTGATCGTTGAGCAAAAACCCCGTTTCCAGACAACGCTGGGCGGCTTAAAGGCCAATGAGAAATTGCAGATTCTGAACAAGGACGGCGAGCCGATTGCGAATCTTTACGGCGCCGGCTGTGTCGTCGGCGGCGCAAACGGTGCGGATTCGATGACCGCTATGATGAACACCTGGGCAAACTTCTCCGGTTATATTGCCGGAACGGAGGCAGCCGCCAATGCGGTAAAGTAATATTAAAGTTTCTTACATAAGGTCGCCAAAGAAAACAGGCGTTTCTGCCCGCGGGTCGTGTACCCGGCAGAAACGCCTGTTTATATGTTTTATGTATCGCTGCAGCTGTAGAAGGGGCCGGGGGCGTATTTTATTGTAACACAGGGGTGAATTCGTTCGAACGATCGTCGGAAACGGGTTGAACATAGAAAAAAAGTATGTTAAAATGGGGAAGATATTGGTTTGAAAAATAAAACGCGGTATCTGCGTTATCCCTTGTACCATCTCGGGAAATCAGACAAGGAGCTCAAAACCCATGGAAGCATACAAGAAAGAATTTATCGAATTTATGGTTGACTGCCAGGTGCTGCGTTTTGGCGATTTTGTGACCAAGAGCGGCCGCCGGACCCCGTTTTTTATCAACACGGGATTTTACCGTACCGGTACGCAGTTAAAAAAGCTGGGAGAATACTATGCCAGGGCGATCGAGGAAAACTTCGGCCTGGATTTTGATCTTTTATTTGGCCCGGCATACAAAGGCATTCCTCTGAGCGTAGCCACGGTGATGGCGCTTTCCGAGCGGGGAGCAGAAATCGGCTATTGCTCCAACCGCAAGGAGGTAAAGGATCACGGAGACGCCGGCATTCTGCTGGGGATGCCGATCAAAGCGGGTCAGAAGGTGCTGATGATCGAGGACGTGACAACGGCCGGGACCTCGGTCGGCGAGACGATGCCGATTATAAAAACCTGCGGGGAGGTGGAGGTTGTCGGACTGGTGGTTTCCGTAGACCGCATGGAACGGGGAAGCAAAGAAAAATCCGCTTTGTCGGAGATTCATGAGACATACGGCCTGAAAACGGCAGCCATCGTAACGATGGCAGAAGTAGTGGAGCATTTGTATAACCGGCCGTATCAGGGGAAGATTATTATTGATGACACCATAAAGGCGGCGATTGATGCATACTATGAACAGTACGGCTGCCGGGAGTGAGCAGGAGGAAAAGCTATGAATGAGAAGATTTACAAAACGATCAGTATAGCGGGAGCCGGTTCGATTGCGATCGGGATTGTGGTTCTGATAACAGGGATTGTGACGGGGGTTTTGAGCATTGTCTGCGGCGCGGCCCTTTTAAAACGCAGAAAAGATGTCACCTTCTAAAAACCGCAGGAACTGTCGCCGTATTCTTTTGGGTCTTATGTTCCTTACGTACCTGGTATTTCTGTGCTACATTATGTTTTTCGCGGAGATGTTGGGGCGTACCGAGATCGAACGGGAGTACAGCTATAACCTGGTGCTGTTTCGGGAGATTGCCCGTTTTATCCGCTATCGGGACCGGCTGGGCATGAAGGCGGTGTTTTGGAATCTTGGAGGCAACGTATTGTGTTTTATGCCGTTCGGCTTTTTTCTGCCATTGATATCAAAGAATGTGGACCGGTGGTATCTGTCGGTCCTGCTTTCGTTGTATTTGAGTCTGCTGATTGAATTAACGCAGCTTTTTCTGAAAGTGGGGAGCTTTGATGTGGACGACTTACTGCTCAATACGATCGGCGGCCTGCTAGGATTTCTGGTTTATAAGCTGTGGCGGCATATTTGCCCCGCAGGAGAGTAAAGGAGTTGTGTGCCAAGGATGAAAAAAGGAAAGTGTTCGTTTTCTCTGATTTCGCTGGGAGCGCTGGCGGCGGAAGCCGGAATGATTGTATGGTGCCTGTATCAGGCGACCGTTTCCCGCGGAAGCAGCGGGCTGGAAATCGGCTGCATCGGTCTTTTTTCTTTTTTGATCGGCATGGTCGGTTTTCATTTGGCGAGGGTGGACCGGGCGCTCTTGGGGCGGCTGCGCCGATTCCCGTTAGTCATGATGATACTGCATGGCTGGATGCTGATCTTGATCGCCGCCATGTATTTGCTGGGCGCGGCCTGAGGACGGCGCTGTGCGGGAACATGTATACTTATGAAAGGAAGGAATAGAAAGAGGAGATGGCAAAAGTAGGAATTGTGATGGGCAGCGATTCGGACCTGCCCGTGATGAGCAAGGCGGCGGAGATTCTGGAGCGTTTCGGCGTGGATTATGAGATGACGATTATCTCGGCCCACCGGGAACCGGATGTGTTTTATGAGTACGCAAAAGGCGCGGAGGAGAAAGGATTCAAGGTCATCATTGCCGGAGCCGGCATGGCGGCGCATCTGCCCGGCATGTGCGCGGCGATTTTTCCGATGCCGGTGATCGGCATTCCCATGCACACCAAGTCCTTAGGCGGCGTGGATTCCCTGTATTCGATCGTGCAGATGCCGTCCGGGATTCCGGTGGCAACGGTGGCGATTGACGGCGGCGCCAATGCCGGGCTGCTGGCGGTGAAAATGCTGGCAATGTCGGACGAAAGCCTGCTGGCAAAGTTAAAGGAGTATATCGCCGGCATGAAGGATACGGTTATGAAAAAGGCAAAGAAGCTGTCCGAGCTGGGTTACAAGGGTTACATGGAGCAGAAATAAATCCAAACAGCAGGTGCTTCCCGGACCGCTGTATAACAAAACAAGGAGGAAATGGGATGTTGGATTACAAGAGCGCGGGCGTGGACATTGAGGCCGGCTATCGTTCGGTGGAGCTGATGAAGGAGCATGTAAAGGCGACTATGCGTCCGGAGGTACTGGGCGGACTGGGCGGTTTTTCGGGCGCGTTTTCAATGGGAGCGTTTAAAAATATGGAGGAACCTACCCTGCTCAGCGGAACGGACGGCGTGGGAACCAAGCTGAAACTGGCTTTTCTTATGAATAAGCATGATACGGTAGGGATCGACTGCGTGGCCATGTGTGTCAACGACGTAGCCTGTGCGGGCGGCGAGCCGTTGTTCTTTCTTGATTATATCGCCTGCGGCAAGAACGAACCGGACAAGATCGCGCAGATCGTAAAGGGCGTGGCCGAGGGCTGCAAACAGGCCGGCGCGGCCCTGATCGGCGGGGAGACGGCGGAGATGCCGGGCTTTTATCCGGAGGACGAGTACGATCTGGCCGGATTTGCCGTGGGCATTGCGGATCGGAAGGATTTGATTGACGGCAGGAATATAAAGCCGGGCGATATGCTGGTCGGGATGGCTTCCTCAGGCGTACACAGCAACGGCTTTTCGCTGGTGCGGCGCGTGTTTACAATGAGCGAAAAGGCGCTGGCCCGCTACTACGACGAACTGGGCTGCAGTTTGGGGGAAGTGCTGATTAAGCCCACCAAGATTTATGTAAAAGCGCTGCGGGCCGTGCGCGAGGCAGGCGTTGCGGTGAAAGGATGCAGCCATATTACGGGCGGCGGTTTTTATGAAAATATACCGCGTATGCTGCCGGAAGGCACCCGGGCGGTGATTGAAAAAGACAGTTATCCGGTGCCGCCGATCTTCCATATGCTCAGGCGTGAGGGCAATATTGAGGAAACAATGATGTACAATACCTTTAATATGGGAATTGGCATGGCTGCGGCGGTGGATCCGGCCGATGTGGACAAGACGGTGGCCGCCATGAAGGCGGCCGGTGAGACGCCGTATGTGATCGGCCGGGTGACGGCCGGCGAGAAAGGCGTGGATATATGCTGAGGGTCGGCGTGTGCGTATCCGGCGGCGGCACCAACCTGCAGGCGATTTTGGACCGGGTGCAGGACGGGACGATCCAAAACGCGTCGATCGAGCTGGTCCTCTCCAATAACCCGGGGGCTTATGCGCTGGAGCGGGCGCGAAAGAACGGCATCGCTACGGCGGTTGTGTCCCCTAAGTCGTTTGTCGCGCGGAAGGATTTTCACAAAGCATTTATGGAAACCCTGGATTCATACCGGCTGGATTTGATTGTCCTGGCCGGTTTCCTGGTGATTCTTCCTCCGGAAATGTTTACTCGCTATGAGAACCGGGTCTTAAACGTCCATCCGTCGCTGATCCCTTCGTTCTGCGGCACGGGATATTACGGGCTGAAGGTACACGAAGCGGCGCTTCAGCGCGGTGTGAAGCTGACCGGGGCGACAGTGCATTTTGTCAACGAAGAGACGGACGGCGGGCCGATCCTTTTGCAGAAAGCGGTGGAGGTAAAAGACGGCGATACGCCGGAAATTTTGCAGCGCCGGGTGATGGAGGAAGCCGAGTGGGTCCTTTTGCCGCAGGCGATCGATTTGATTGCGGCCGGCCGGGTGAAAGTGGAAAACGGGAAAGCGCGGATTGACTGGCCGGAAAGTCCGCAGAGTACATAAAACCACGAAAAACGGGCGGAGAGGCTTAGGCTGCGTCCGGAAAATACGGGGCGAGGAGGAGAGGAACATGAAGATATTGATTATCGGCAGCGGCGGGAGAGAGCACACGATTGCCTGGAAGCTGTCTAAGAGTCCGCGGGTGGAGAAGCTTTACTGCGCGCCCGGCAACGGCGGCATTGCCGAGATCGCCGAGTGCGTGCCGATCGGGGTGATGGAGTTTGACCGGCAGATTGCCTTTGCAAAGGAGCGGGGGATTGATTTGACGATCGTGGCGATGGACGATCCGCTGGTAGGCGGCGCGGTGGACGCCTTTGAGGCGGCGGGTTTGAAGGCGTTTGGCCCGCGGGCGGAGGCGGCCATTTTAGAAGGGTCAAAGGCGTTTTCAAAAGACCTGATGAAGAAGTATCGGATACCGACGGCGGCGTATGAGAATTTTACCGATGCGAAAGCGGCGGCCGCGTATGTGGAAACCTGCAAGCTGCCGGTTGTTCTGAAGGCCGATGGGCTGGCTCTTGGAAAGGGCGTACTGATCTGCCAGACCAGGGAGGAAGCGAGGGAAGGCGTAAAGACGATTATGACGGACCGGCAGTTCGGTGCGGCCGGCGACTGCATGGTGATCGAGGAATTTATGACCGGGCGCGAGGTATCGGTGCTGGCCTTTGTGGACGGAAAGACCGTGAAGGTGATGAGTTCGGCCCAGGACCATAAGCGGGCCAGGGACGGCGATCAGGGACTGAATACCGGCGGCATGGGCACCTTTTCTCCGAGTCCTTTTTATACAAAAGAAATAGACGAAATCTGCCGCCGGACGATCTATCAGCCGACGGTGGATGCCATGCGGGCCGAGGGCCGTCCGTTTAAGGGAGTACTGTTCTTTGGCCTGATGCTGACGGCGGAAGGTCCGAAAGTGCTGGAATACAACGCCCGTTTCGGGGATCCGGAAGCGCAGGTCGTACTGCCGCGCATGAAAAACGATCTGCTGGAGGTCTGCGAGGCCTGCATGGACGGGACGCTTGACCGGATTGACCTGCAGTTTGAGGACAATGCGGCCGTGTGCGTGGTGCTGGCCTCAGACGGTTATCCGGTACACTACGAGAAGGGCTTTGTAGTCGAGGGCCTGGATACCGTAAAGGAAAAAGAAGAAGAGGGATATTATGTGTTCCATGCCGGCACCAAAAGGACGGGGGATACTGTGGTCACGAGCGGCGGACGGGTGCTGGGTGTGACGGCCAAGGGCGCGACTTTGCAGGAAGCGCGGGCCAACGCGTATCGGGCGACGCAATGGGTTTCTTTTGCCAATCAATACATGCGTCACGATATCGGAAAGGCGATTGACGAAGCGTAAGAACGGACTGCGCCGGCGCAGGGCGAATCGTGCCGTAGTATAAAAGAGAAACGAACAGAAAACAGGGATGCCCCTGCGGTTCAAAAAAAGAGAACCGCAGGGGCATTTTTGCGTCTGTTTTTTGCGTCGGTTAAGCCCGGTCCGCGCGGATTACGCTGCGCAGGGCTTCGATGGCGGTCTCAATCGCCGGGGCTGTATCGGTGACACGGATCAGCCCGGTATCAAGGGAGTCCTCTCGTTCGCGGTTGCGGCACAGCAGCAGCACGGTGGCGCAGCGTACACGCAGTACGGAGGCGACGACGAAGAGCGTTGAGGATTCCATCTCGGAACCCAGCGCGCCGGCCATCTTCCAGGCCTCCCATTTCTGAAGCAGTTCATGATGTACCGGCATGCGCTCGGGGGCGTGCTGGCCATAGTAGGAATCCTTGCATTCGACGACACCCATGGCATGCGCGTAGCCGAGTTTGCCGGCCGCGGCCTTTAAGGCGCAGGCCAAGTCAAAATCAGGCACGGCCGGAAACTCAACCGGCGCGTATTCACGTCCGGTGCCGTCCTTGCGGATCGCGCCGGTAGGGATAATCAGGCTGCCGGGCTCCAGACGGGGGTCGATGCCGCCGCAGGTGCCGATGCGGATGAAGGTATCGGCGCCGATCATCTTCAATTCTTCCATACCGATGGCAGCGGAGGGGCCGCCCATGCCGGTGGACATTACGCTGACTTTCTCGCCCTCCAGGCTGCCGGTCCAGATCTCATACTCGCGGTTGGTCTGAACATGGCAGGCATCGTCCAGATAGGCGGCGATCTTAGGCACGCGGCCGGGATCGCCGGGCAGCAGTACATAACGTCCTACGTCGCCGACCTTGCATTTGATGTGATGCATGATTTCGTTTTCGTTGCTCATGATTTACATCCTCCTCTTTGGCGGAAAGACGGACCGAACCTCGGATTCTTACGTGAGGATACGGCTCGTTTCCGGTTTTTGTACGTCGTATTCGGTGATTGGGTTGGTTTCTGCGTTGAATTATAGCATGAATCCGCATAAATGGCAATATAGATAATATGTTTATAGGCAAAATAATATTCAAAATACCCTATTGACAAGTTAGAAAAAAGTGATACAATCAAAACATGCACAAAAAAACGAGGGGAAACATGAAAAAAAGGGAAAATATAGTAAAAAAACGGCAAAAACTAGTAGGTCTGCTATGGGATATAATGATAATATCTATAGGACTAATGATATCATCTTTTGGAACATCCTTATTCTATCAAGCGGGAATGGGTTCCGGGGCGATGGCGACCTTCAGCGACGGGCTGCACCGGCTATTACATATCAGTTATGGCACGGCCAACATGGCGGCCAACGTAGTGTTTTTGGTTTTGCTGTTTGTGTGCGATCGGCGTATGATCGGCGTCGGTACGGTGCTCTGCGTATTTTTGATCGGCGTGTTCGTCGACATGGGCAATGTCGTTTTTTCACAGCTGCCGATCGAGGCCGCGCCGGCGGTGATCCGTTTTGTCTGTGTGCTGGCCGGCTGCGTGATGATGGGCGTAGGTCTAGGGCTTTATGTGGCAGTGGAGCGGGGCTTCGGAGCGCTGGAGGGATTGGTGAAATATCTCTGTGCACGCACAGGGGCCGGCTTTGATAAGGTGAAGATCGGCCAGGACGTGCTGCTAATCGGACTGGGGATCCTTCTGCAGGCTGAGTGGGGCGTCGGCACGCTGGTTTCGGCGGTGACAATCGGGCCGATTATGCGGCTCAGTATCACGCGTTTTCAAGCCCTGTTGCACCGCAGGGAAGAGGCCGGCGCACAGAGAAACGGGGGCGGTACGACGCCGTCGGCAGACGGCGCGCCGTCACGGCTGTGAATACCGGCGGATTCCTGTCCGCGGTACGCCTGGCATTTACACGGCGGGCTTTTTAATAAGAGATCTACCCGTAGGGGTCGATATAAAAAACTTTTTTAAGAGGAGGTTGTAACATGAAGAAATTATTGGCAATGGCGCTGGCGCTGGTACTCGGTATTTCCTGCCTGGCCGGCTGCGGCGGCAAGGACGGCGGGACGACGACAGCTCCGGCCGGAGAGGCGACGACGGCGGCTCAGGATACGGCGTCCGGTGAAACCGAGGCAGGCGGAAGTGCCGCTGCTCCCAGCGGTACGATTGATTTGAACCAGTTTGAGGACGACGATATCGGCGTCTGCCTGGTAATCAACACCAATCTGGGCGACAAGTCGATCTGCGACCTGTCCTACGCCGGCCTGCAGCAGATCGGCACGGATTACGGCGTGCGCGTAAAGTGCATCGAGCTGGGCGGCGACGCGACAAAGCAGGTTCCTACCTTTATTGAACTGGCGGAGGATCCGGACTGGGATATCATTATCGCCGGCACACCGAACCTGCGTGAGAGTCTCCTGGAGGCGGCCGGCGATTATCCGGAGCAGTTCTTCATCCTTTATGACGCGGCAGTAGCCAATGCGGACGAGGGCGTAAGCTCGGAGGATTACCCGAACGTTTACTCCATGGAGCATGCGCAGAACGAGGGGTCTTATGTAGTTGGCGCGGCGGCGGCCATGCTGACGACCTCCGGCGATTCCAAGACCAACGACGAGCACATCATCGGCTTTGTGGGCGGCGGCCAGAATACGGCGATCGAGGATTTCCTGGTGGGATACATTGAGGGCGCGAAAGCGGTAGATCCGGAGATCAAGGTTCTGGTTTCCTATATCGGCAGCTTCTCCGACTCCGCAAAGGGCAAGGAACTGGCGATGGCGCAGATCGATCAGGGCGCGGATGTAGTGTTTGCCGTGGCCGGCGGCGCGGGCCTGGGCGTATTGGCCGGCTGCGCCGAGAAGGGCGTCTATGCGATCGGCGTGGACGGCGACCAGTATGAAATTCTGAAGGACGACGACCCGACGACGGCGGCTGCGATCTGCACCTCGATGCAGAAGAAATGCGACCAGACCGTATACAGCTGTGTGAGCGGCGCGCTGGAGGGCACCCTGCCTTACGGCACCTACGACAAGCTGGGGCTGGCGGACGGCGTGGTAGGCTCGGCCGACAATGAGAATTTCCGTTCGATCTTTACGGAGGAGCAGATTGCGGCTCTGCAGGAAATGGAGGCGAAGGTAGCTTCGGGCGAAGTGAGCGTATTTACGGCGATCGGCGCCGACGATGCTTCGATCCAGGCGATCAAGGACAGCGTCCAGTAAAACGAAACCACAAAGACAGCCGCAGTCTCTGACACTGCGGCTGTCGGTCGATTGGAAGAAAAACGGAGGAACGAGGATGGAAGCAAACATCTTGTCCATGGAAAATATTACGAAGGTTTACCCGAACGGCTTTGTAGCCAATAAAAACGTAAACTTTTCGATCCATGAAGGGGAGATCCATGCCCTGGTAGGAGAAAACGGGGCCGGCAAGAGCACGCTGATGAAAATGCTCTTCGGTTCGGAGAAGCCGGACGAAGGAAGGATTCTTTTGCACGGCAAGGAAGTGCAGATTGACAACCCGACCGTGGCGATCGGTTATGGGATCGGCATGGTGCATCAGCATTTTATGCTGGTGCCGTCCTTGAGCGTGGCGGATAATCTGGTGATCGGCATGGAGCCTAAGAAGAACGGGCTCTACGATGTGGCGCGGGCGGAGGAGATTGCCCGGGAAGCATCGGAGAAGTACAATCTGAAGGTCGATCCTAAGGCCCGGGTCGTTGATTTGTCGGTAGGATTGAAACAGAAGGTAGAGATTTTAAAGGCGCTGGTGCGCGGGGCAAAGATTCTGATTCTGGACGAGCCTACGGCCGTTTTGACGCCCCAGGAGACGAAAGAGCTGTTTGTAGAGCTGAAGCATTTAAAGAACCAGGGATATACGGTGGTATTCATTTCCCACAAGCTGAATGAAGTAAAGGAACTCTGCGACCGCATTACGGTACTGCGGGCCGGCCGCACGATCGGCGTGGAAAATGTGGAGAACGTAACCGAGCAGGATATTTCTCGCATGATGGTGGGGCGCGATGTCCGCCTGGATATCGACAAGGAGAAGGCGCAGGCAAAAGACAGTGTGCTGCGGGTTTCCCACATCAACAAGGTAAACGCGCTGGGCAAGCAGGTGCTTAAAGACGTATCGTTCCAGATTCCACGCGGCGTGATCCTGGGGATTGCCGGTGTAGAGGGCAATGGGCAGAGCGAGATTTCGGAGATTATCTCCGGCATGGACCGGTCCTTCGAGGGCGAAGTAGAGGTAAACGGCAAGAATGCCCGTGAGATGACTGTGCGGCAGCTGCGTGAAAACGGCGTGGCCCATATCTCGGAGGACCGTATGACCTACGGGATCGTCGGCGACGGGACGATCGCCGAGAACATGATTTCCGACCGTTATTATAAAAAGGAATTCCAGAAGGGCCTTTTGCTGGACGAGAAAAAGATTTCCGACCTGGCAGAGGACCTGATCGAAAAGTTCAATGTAAAATGCGACGGCAAAGACCAGCCGATCCGTATGTTAAGCGGCGGCAACATGCAGAAGGTCGTGGCGGCGCGGGAATTTACGAGCGGGGCTGACCTGATTATCGCCAATCAGCCGACGCGCGGCATCGACATCGGCGCCAGTATGTTCCTTCGCAACAAGCTGGTGGAGCTTAGGGACCACGGCGCGGCGGTGCTGTTGATTTCCGCCGATTTGAGCGAGGTGATGGAGGTGAGCGACCGGCTGATCGTGATGAGCAACGGCCGGATTTCCGCCTATTTTGAAGATGCTTCGGAGGTGACGGAGGAGGATATGGGCCTGTACATGCTGGGTCTGAAACAGATGGCCCCCGAGGAGATAAGGAGGGCGTCCTGTTGAATACGAAAAACATAGAAAAACAGTTTCAGGTTCTGAGAACCCTTCTGGCAATCGGCATCGCGATTGTCGTGGCGTTTATCATCATCTGCTTTATCAGCGAGAACCCGCTGGAGACGATTTCCGAGTTTGTGTTCGGGCCGCTGGGGTCAAAGCGCAAGATCGGCAATATTATTACCAACTTAACGCCGATGCTGTTCGTGGGAACCGGCGTGTGCCTGATTTTTTCGGCGAACCAGACCAACATGGCGGTGGAGGGCGGCTTCTTTGTCGGCGCGATGTTAGCAAGCGTCGTTTCGACCTGCGTCTCGCTGCCGACCGGCATCCATACGGTGCTGTGCCTTCTTGCGGGCGGACTGGCGGGCGCCGCGGCCTGTGCGATTCCGGCGTTTCTCTTTGTCCGTTATCAGGCCAAACCGGTCGTTAGTTCGATCATGGTCAACAACATGTGCCTGTACGTGGGCCTGTTTGTCGTCAACCATCTGATCCGCGATCCGGGCGCCGGGTTTCTGGCTTCCTGGCGTTTTGCGGAGACTTCGCGGATCGGGGAGATGATCCCCGGAACGGGAATCCATTACGGGATTCTGATCGGAATTGTGGTCCTGGTCGGCGGATACCTCTATCTGAACCGGAGCAAGGCCGGCTATGAAATCCGTACCGTGGGACGCAATGTCGATTTTGCCCGCTATTCGGGTATCCAGGTGAATAAGGTCATTACCAAGGCGCAGTTAATCGGCGGTTTCCTCGCCGGCATGGGAGGCGCGGTCGAGGTGCTGGGCATGTACAAGAGATTCCAGTACCAGGCGCTGACCAATCATGGATTTGACGGGATTATGATCGGCATTATGGCGGCCAATAATCCGAAAGCGCTGCCGCTGGCGGCCCTGTTCCTGGCCTACATCCGCGTGGGCGCCGACTGCATGCAGCGCAGCAGCGACGTGCCGGTGGAGCTGGCTAACATCATGATCAGCGTGATCGTAATTATGATTGTAGCGGAGCGGTTCCTCTACAAGATGAAACATAAACGAATTGTAGCGGCGGCTCAGAAAGAGCTGGAAGGAAAGGGGGAGGCGTAAGGTATGGATAAAATATTTGCGGCGATTTTCACGCCGGAGTTCCTGTTTTCGGTCATCCGTGTTTCGACGCCCCTGATCCTGGGTTCGATGGCGGCTTTGATCTGCAACCGCGGCGGCATGCTGCATATCGCGTTTGAGGGAATTATGCTTTCGGCGGCGTTTTTCGGTATGCTGACCAGCGCGGTGACCCAGAGCGTGCTGCTGGGACTGCTGGGGGCGGTTGCCGGCGGCCTGCTGATTTCGATGCTGCTGGGATATTTTAACCTGGTCTTAAATTCCGACCGGACATTGACGGGCATCGCGCTCAACACCTTTGCTTCGGCGGGGACGGTCTTTGCCCTCTATCTGCTGGTGCAGGACAAGGGTACCTCCAGTTCGCTGCCCTCGCTGGTGGTGCCGAACATCGATATCCCGCTTATAAAGGATATCCCGGTGCTGGGGACGATCCTTTCCGGGCATAATGCGCTGACTTACGCGGCGTTTTTGATCGTATTTTTGACGTATGTGATTATTTTCCGCACACCTTTGGGGCTGCGCATCCGCACGGTGGGCGAGAATCCGAACGCGGCGGCTTCGGTCGGCATCAATGTACTGAAAATCCGTTTCATCACGCTGGCGATCAGCGCGGTTGTGGCTTCGCTGGCAGGGGCTTATATGTCGATGGGCTATCTGAGCTGGTTTTCGCGCGATATGATGGCCGGGCGCGGCTTTATGTCGATTGCGGCCCAGAATCTGGGCGCGGCGCTGCCTCTGCCGAGTCTCTTGGCTTCGCTGGCCTTCGGGGCGGTGACGGCGCTGGCCAACGTTTTGCAGACGCTGAACATGCCGTCGGAGATCATTCAGGCCATGCCGTATGTGGCGACGCTGATTGGCCTGGGCTTCTTTGGCTACGGCGCGCAGAAGAGCAGCCAGAAGCGGTCGAAGGCCGTGCTGGAGAAGGCGCGGGCGGCGGAGGGAGAGAAAGCATGATCCTGAGCCATTGCAATTTTTATTCAAAGACGCTTAAAAACCATGTGGACGTCAATGTGCTGCTGCCCTCGATGGCCGACAACGACCATTTCTTCCACGAGCTTTCGGAGGTGTATGATAAGCGCAGCATTCCGGTGCTGTACCTGCTTCACGGGGCGCTGGACGATTATACGATGTGGCTGCGCCATACCAATATTGAGCGTTATGCGGAAAGCGCGGGCCTGGCGGTCGTGATGCCGTCCGGGCAGAACGGGTTTTACAGCAACGCCCTCTATGGGCTTAGGTACTACGACTATATAACGGAGGAACTGCCCCGCTTTGTGGAATATACCTTTCCGGTGGCGCGGGAACGTTCCAAACGCTTTGTGGCCGGGCCGTCGATGGGCGGCTACGGCGCGAGCAAATGCGCGCTGGGCCGGCCTGACCGCTACGCGGCGTTCGGGGATTTCTCGGGAGCCGTTGATCCGGGGCGGCTGGAGCCGTTGATGACGAAGATGGGGTTTGGCTTTTTCCGCTATGACCTGATCTTTGGCGGCAGCGACCGCGTGGCCGGCAGCCGCGACGACTTGAAGGTGCTGGCCGGGGAATGCCGTGGGCGTAAAGAAAAGCCGTATGCCTTTGTGGCCTGCGGCGAAGAGGATACCAATAATTACGGAATGAACCGGGAGCTGTATGATACGCTGAAAGACTGCGGATTTGAGGCAGAGTTCTTTGGCGGCCACGGCCTGCATGACTGGGAGTACTGGGATCGATGCGTGCAGGCGTTTATCGGGCGGCTCCGGGAAGCGTGTCTCTAAAACGGCTGTTTAAGAGACGTAAACAAAAGTTGGCAAAACATTTGCATTTCCCTTTCCTTTCGCGTATAATCGTCTTGTCATAAGGAAAATGATCCGGCCATGCCGTGCGGGGGCGGCGCAGTATGGTTTCAGGCGGTATTACCAAAGAAAGCAGTGCCGTCTCAGGCGGCATGGCCGGGAATAGTCGGTAAAGAACCGGCATTCAGGAGGGGAAATATGTATATCAATCAGGCATCGGATCGCGCATACTCATATATTGTAGAAAAAATCCGCTCGGGTATCTGGAAACCGGGCGACAAGATCGCAACGGAAACGCAGCTGGTGGAGCAGATCGGCGTAAGCCGCGTCGCCGTCCGCCAGGCGATTGAACGTCTGGTTACCATGTCGGTGTTACATAAGGTGCAGGGTTCGGGAACATACGTGGAAAAGCAGGAAAATAGGTCGCTGTTAAGCGCTTCGATTTTTGGCTTTGACGAGGAGTTTATGCTGAAAATCCAGGAGTTTCGGCGGATGTTTGATTCCTACAGCGTGAAACTGTTCACCGAGTATGCGACCGACGAGGAGGTCGCTGCCCTGCAGAAGAATTTTGCTGAGATGGTGGGCTCAAAGGATAACGATGAGGCGTTCCACAAGCTGGATCAGGAGTTCCACGATATAATTGCCAATGGTACGCGCAATCCGTTGATGATACAGATCTCAGGGATTTTCATGGATATTTTTATCAGCAACCAGAAATCGATGTACAGCAACGTCGGGCCGGAGAATGCCATCTACTACCACGGCAAGATGCTGGGGGCGATCCGGGAGCGCAACGGCGAGGTGGCGTCCATTTATGCGCGTAAGGCGATGGAAGAGTCGATCCGGCGGCTGAAGGCAAAAAAGAAAGAAGGAGATTAAAATGGACAGAGAAGCGCTTGCACAGGAAACGTATGAGATATTGACATCGAAGCGGCTGACCTATCATCAAAAGCTGATCCAGCTGGCCAGACAGGCCGAGAACAGCTTGGAGGTGCTGCGGCTGCCCGAGCGGTTTGTCAAATATTTTGAGAGCCGGGCCCTGTGCGATATGAACGAGGGCAATGCACCTTACCGGCCGCGCTATGTGATGGTGGATTACGAGCGGTTTATGAAGCAGGGCAGCGAGTTTTTGAAGATTGCGCCGCCTAAGACGTTGGACGAAGCGGTCTTTGCGCTGATTACCCTCTATTATCATGTGCCCTCGATCACGACAATGCCGGTCTATATCGGGAATCTGGATACGCTGTTTGAGCCTTTCCTGGACGGGCTTTCCGATGAGGAGATCAAGGCGAAGTTCAAGCTGTTTTTAAATTATATCGACCGCACGATTGCCGACGGCTACTGCCACGCCAACCTGGGGCCGAAGGACCTGCGGGCCACGCGGCTTTTGCTGGAATGCGAGCAGGAGCTGAAAAACGCGGTGCCCAACTTTACGATCAAGTATGACCGCGACGAGACGCCCGATTCCCTGATGGAGCAGGCGATTCTCTGCGCGCTGGCCTGTGCGAATCCGGCGATTGCCAATCACCAGGCGCACAAGGATACCTACTGGGATTACGGCGTGTCAAGCTGCTACAATGTGCTGCCGCTGCGCGGCGGTTCCTACATCCTTTCAAGGGTCGTGATCCCGCGTCTGGCGCGGATGGCAGAGAGCACGGAACAATTTTTAAACGAGGTGCTGCCGGATGCGCTTCTGGGGCTGGGGCAGTATATGGATGAGCGAATCCGCTTTTTGGTGGAGGAGTCAGGCTTCTTTGAAAGCTCCTTCCTGGCAAAGGAAGGACTGATTGAGCGCGAGAATTTCACGGGGATGTTCGGCGTGGCCGGACTCTGCGACGGCGTCAACTATCTGCTGAGAGACAGCGGCAAGCGCTACGGCAACGATCCGGAGGCCGACGATCTGGCGGAACGGATTATGACGGTGATCGCGGACTTTGCGGCATCTTATCCGGCGCGTTACTGCGAGGTGTCGGGCGGGCATTATCTGCTGCATGCCCAGGCCGGGCTGTCCACCGATGCCGGCGTGACTTCCGGCGTGCGTATCGTGGTGGGCGATGAGCCGGAAAGCCTGTATGACCATCTGCGTCACAGCGCGCGTTTCCACAAGTTTTTCCCCACGGGCTGCTCGGATATCTTCCCCTTTGAGGTGACGGCGAAGAACAACCCGGCGGCTGTGCTGGATATTGTCAAGGGCGCATTTGCCGAGGGGGATAAGTACATGGCAATCTACCAGTCGGACAGCGATCTGGTGCGGATCACGGGCTATCTGGTCAAGCGCAGCGACATCGAAAAGTTTGACCAGGGCGAGGTGGTCTTGCAGGATACGATCCAGAACGGCAGCAGCAATTATAAGTTAAACCGGCTGGGCGAGAGAAAGGTGCGCTCGAATGAGTAGTGCGCCGGTGAACCGCATTCTGGAGCATACGCTGGTCGACGGCCCGGGCAACCGCAGCATTGTGTTTTTGCAGGGCTGCAATATCGGCTGCCGATATTGCCACAACCCCGAGACACAGCGTTTGTGCAGCGGCTGCGGCATCTGCGTAGAGCAGTGCCCGGCCGGGGCGCTGTCCCTGCAGGAGGGAACGGTCGCCTGGGATGCGGCTCTTTGTACGAAATGTGATACCTGCATCCATGTCTGCCCGCATTACAGTTCGCCGAAGGTAGTCTGGCGAAGCGCCGAGGAGGTGTTTCGCGAAATCGACCGCAACCGCCCCTTTATCCGCGGGATTACGGTATCGGGCGGCGAGTGCTCGCTGTATCTGCCGTTTGTGCGGGAACTGTTTGAGCGCTGCCGGGCCGTGGGGCTTGGCTGTCTGATGGACAGCAACGGGACGGTTCCTTTGTGGAAGGAACCGGTGATGGAAGTCTGCGACGGCGTGATGCTGGATGTAAAGGCCTGGGAGGAAGGGTATTTTCATCGCCTGACCGGGGGACAAAATGAAGTTGTTAAAGAAAATCTGCGCCGTCTTTCTGAGATGGATAAGCTGGAGGAGCTGCGGATTGTCTGTCTTAAAGGGTATGTGGACGCCGAACAGGTGATCCGTGAAACGGCCCGCCTGCTGCCGCAGGAGATTCGCCAAAAGACGCTTTTGAAGCTGATCCGTTTCCGGCCGGTGGGCGTGCGCGGAGAACTCGCGCAGACGCCCGCGCCGGGGCTTCCTTATATGGAGGGGCTTTTGCGGCTGGCGGCATCGTGCGGATATGAGAAAATTCGGATTGTGTAAAGAAGAGGGACGGTCACAGGGGCGGGCGGCGCGCTGTGGCCGTCTCTTTGGCGTTTGAGTGGGCTTTCATGCCTTGATGGTGCGCTGCGCCAGCGGCGCATGTAGGTTTAGGAAAGAAGCCAATCAATTAAATACAGGGATTTGATGCCATTATAGGAGTTAATATAGCTTCTGTCCATCGATAAGATTATTTTTTCATAGTTATCAGGGATTGCCTGCAGCGGCCTGAGTTCCCGCTCACGGGTTTCCGGTGCCTGCATGCTTTCCGTTACCTGGATGTACAGCTTATCGTTGGGTTTTTCCGCTACGAAATCGACTTCCGTGTTGCCGACTTTTCCGATATAGACACGGTAATCGCGTCGGATTAACTCCAAAAACACAATATTTTCAATAATATGCCCACGGTCGGTATCGCGATAGCCAAGAAGCATATTGCAAAAGGCCATATCAATGATATAGTTTTTATTGAGGGTTTTTAACAGCTGTTTCCCTTTGATATCGTATCGGCCGACGGAATAAAAAATGAAGGCGCTGCGAAGCATGGAGATATATTTCTCAACGGTTTTACCAGCAACCTTTTTTTGGTTGTGAACAGAAAGATCGCCCTCATGAGATAATATGGCTCCAATGTTGTTGGGAGACGTAATGCTTCCGATATTTGAACAGAGGAACAGCATAATTTTATGGAGCATGACCGAATCTGCCTGACCGTTGCGCTGAAGGATATCGCGTAAAATAACCGTAGAATAAATACCTTCGAGCGCTTGCTGGATTCTTGCTTCGTGAAACTGATAGGCTCTGAGGATTGGCATACCGCCAAACTGCAGATATTTTTGGAATTTCTCTTCAATGGTAACAGCAGGCCAAAAGTCGTAGAACGTTAGAAATTCTTTGAAGGATAAAGGCAGCATGCGGATTTCCACATACCGGCCGGAGAGCAATGTGGAAAACTCGGTTGACAACAGATACGCATTGGATCCTGTGATGTAAATATCTACATCGAAATCAAGCCGGAAGGATTCGATGGCTTTCTCCCAATGTTCTACCGCCTGCAATTCATCAAAAATCAGATAGGTTTTTCCGCTGTCGGCAATTCGTTCAGAGACATAATCATAAAAAGAAAGATAATTTGTCAGGTTTCGATATCGCAGGGATTCTAAATTCATGTGAATGATATTGATATCCGGTATGCCGGTATTCTTCAAATATTGATGAAATAAATCGAGGAGCGAGGACTTTCCGCATCTGCGAATCCCCGTAACGATTTTGACCAGGTCAATATCTTTGTTCTGGATCAGTTGATTTAGGTATTCCGGGCGGTTAATAAGTTCATTCATAGGCAACCTCCTCTCGTTCCTCCTTTTATTATAACCTAAAATTCAGAGAAGTAAATAGTTTCGGACCTGTAAGTCGGAAACTTACTAAAAAGAATAAGTTTTCGACAAGAGTGGACAAAAAACGGAGCGCCGGTTATTGGCGCTCCATATTCATCGTCTGGTCAATGATGCTGTCCATAATTTCGCGCGTCAGCGCGCCCTGGGCATATCCAAAGACATTTCCCTCCTGATCGATCATAAAGGTCGTGGGATAGGAGCGGATGCCGTATTGATAGAAAAGCAGCCCTTCTTCATCCATTACAACCGGGAAGGTGTAATTGTTTTCGGACAGAAACGCGCATATGTCCTCGACGCTTCCTTCCCTGCCCAGTCCCGGACCGGCGACACCTAATACGATCAGGTCCTCCTCGTTGTATCCGTACTCTTCGTAGACCTGCTGTATATCCGGCATCTCACTGCGGCAGGGCGGACACCAGGTGGCCCAGAAATTGAGGAAAACGGTCTTGCCGACATAATCGGAAAAAGTGTGTTCGTTGCCGAACTGATCGGTCAAGGTAAAATCGGGCGCAGGCACGACTTCAGTGGCCTCCGGTGTCGATTCGCCGGTGGGGTTTGCTGCATCGGAATCATCCGCTTCGCTGCCCGTTTCTGCGGAAATGGCATCGCTCCCTTCGGTCTCCGGCGCTTCCTGCGTGACGGAAGGTGTCCCGCCGTCCGGATTCGCGTTGCCGGAGGCGCCAAACTGGGACAGATACCCGGTGATGCCGTTCATAAATCCGGTGAGAGTCATAACGCCCATGAAAATGAGTAAAACCGCGCCGAGTTTTACCGTATAGCGCACGACGCTCTGGTTCTTTTTGAAAAATTCCAGTACCGTCCCGGTAAAAAGGCCCACCGCCAGAAAGGGAAGCACAAAGCCGGCCGTGTAGACGGCGATCAGAAGAAAGGCCCGGGCAGAAGAAGAGGCGGAGCCGGCCATCAAAAGGACGCTGCCCAGGGCCGGTCCCACGCAGGGGGTCCAGGCAAAGCTAAAGGTAAAGCCCAGCACAAGGGCCGGCAGCGGTCCCATCGTCCAGTTGCCGGATAAAAACGGCAGCCGGTGCTCCCGCTCCAGCGCGGCCGAACGTCCGAAAACGCCCAGCTGGTACAAGCCGAAGAAGATCATCACAATGCCGCCGGCCCGGGCAAACAACGTCTGATTGCTGCCAAAGAAACGTCCAAGAGCCGTGAAGCCAAAGCCCAGCAAAAAGAAGGAAAAGCTGATGCCAATGACAAAGAACAGCGTATTGATTAAAATCCGTCCCTTAGGATAGCGGATTGTCCCGTCGTCCTCCACAGTCCGCGCGCCGCCGGAAAGGTAGCTGACATACAGCGGAACAATCGGCAGGACGCAGGGTGAGAAAAAGCTCAGAAGGCCCTGCAGAAAAACCGTGAGCGTCGGGACGGTACTTTCAATCGAAAATCCCATAAAAATAAATTCCTTTCATAGATTCCTCATTATTATAGCACTTAGCGCTATGACAGTAAAGCCCCTGGCCGGCGGGTTTTGTTACTGTTCGACGGCAAAGATCAGCCGCCGGTATATCCTTCGGGTACAAGTGCTCAGAACCAGGGTCTGTTTTTGAGAATCGGCGGTGACCGAGACGCCGGTCGGGTAGAGTGCTTGTTCGGCAAACTGATCGTAATAGGCCTGGGCGGAGGCGTCGTCCTTAAAATCCCACAGATAAAAACTTTCCTGCTCCCCCTGCGTGAGCACGCAGGCGGCGATTAGGTATCGGCGTACCGTGCCGTCGGGCAGATGCAGATAAATAAAGGGATGCTGCTGATAAAAACGCGGATTTTTGTAGCGATGGAGATCGGTAAACATGGAGCCGTCCAACAAAGTATGACCGTATATGAGAAGGTTACGGCTGTCGATGCCCTCGCAGGCCCCGTCGATATGGATCGCACCCGCCTTGGTTTCGCTTAATTCGTAGGTATGGGTGAGATAAAATGCGCCGTCGTCGGCGCGGTACATGACCGGGTAGCTGATGCGGGTGCCGGGAATTTCAATCCACGCCGCGCAGTCGGGATTGCCGGCCTGCAGAACGGAGAAATTGACGGCGGCGATTTGGCTTTGCTGTGCCTGGCCGGTGTCGGCGGGGTTATATTCGAGAGGGTCGGACAAGCCTTGCGAATAAGGGGGCGGTTCCTGGAAAAAAGCGGGCGTCCCGCAAGAGGGGACAGGCGCTTCCGGATCAGGAACAGGCAGGGCAAAATCCGAAGCGGACGGCGGGGATTCGTCCGCGGGTCTTGTCTCAACGGCAAGGGCGGCAATTCGTCCGTATTCCTGCTGCCCGGAAACGTAGCAGAGCCATTCCGTGAATACGGCGGCGGCGCCGGCCAGAAAAAGCAGGAAAAAAAGGATGGCCGCCTGGGCGGCCACCTTTTTGCTTGTGGATTTCGTTTGGTTGCTTGCAGTGTCGAAGTCAGACATGGGCCTGTCCCCCTCGGTTTTTCTTCTGAACCAGGAACCACCCGGCGGCGCCTGTGAGGACAGAGCAAAGGCCGACAAGGATTCTCAGACTGTCGCCGGTATCGCCGCCGCCTTCTCCGGGGCGGTTTTCCGGGGGCGCCTGCAAAGGTTCGGACGGGGAAACGGGGATTTTTTCATCTTCCATGGTTATGGACTGAAGTTCGGCCGTGTCCTGTACGGAAAAAGGAATGGGACTTGCCTTTTGGTAGCCCTGAGGAGCGGTTTCTTCGACCAGAACGTATTCGCCGACCGGGATTTTCTCCAGATAATACGGCTCGTCGGTGCTGATCCACCGATCCCAGATATTGCCGGCCGCGTCGAGGAGGGCAAGATGCGCGCCGCTTAACGCCGCGCCGGAAGCAGAATCGATCTTGGAGACGGACAGTTTTGTAAAATCGTCTTTCATGGTGATAACGCCGTCTTGTAAGTTGTGCGCCTCGGTTTGGATGATTACGCTCTGCAAAAGCCGTCCCTGCTCATCCCGGGCCTGTTCCAGGGAAAAACGGATTGCTTTTGCCGTCGTATAACCGGGGGCCGGGCAAGTCTCCGTTAGGGTGTAGCTTTTGCCGAGTTCCAGATTTTGGATATGGTGAATCGTGGTATCCGATATCCACTCGTCGACGACCGTGCCGTTTTCATCGGTAACGGCGATCGCCGCGCCGGGGAGTTCGGCTCCGTTAGCAATGTCCTGCTTGCAAAACGGCACAATCAGCGGCTTGTCATAGAAATCGCAGGACAGTTCAATGACGCCCGGCCCGTCAGGTCCGGTGTAGGAGGCGGTAAATTCGTAGGTCTTTTCGGAGAGCAGATACCCCTTAGGCGCCTGCAGTTCCCGGATGTAATATTGGCCGCAGGGAAGGTCAGAGAGGAAAGTAACGGACCCATCTTCCAGAGTGACGGCTTTTTCAAGCAGCGTATCGGCCGGAAGCAGGGAATTGTCTGCCTGCGTGATATCCCCGGTCGCTTCGCTGACCGAGAAGCCGGTCATGTCCTGCGAATTATAAAGGCCGAACACGGTTCCCGGCAGCGCAGGGGCGGTGAAATTCCTTGCCATATTGTCGTTGGCCTGCACTGCGGTAAGGCATCCTGCCACCTTTCCATCGGCCTGCGTTGCAGCGATGCTTTCTTCTACATCCTTGCTGTTTTCCGCAATAAGGGCGATTTTTTCCAAATCCGCGCGCTTGGTGACGGAAAGGGAGACGCGCTGGCGGATGTTTTGGTAGGTTGTGCCGTCATGCACGACGACCGGAATTTCCTGGCCGGGGTATTCAAGCGTGACTTCGGCGATCGTCGGGTTCAGCAAAAACGCATCGTTGCCTACGCTGGCTTCGGTGATATAGTAACTGCCCAGAGGAAGGTTTTTCAGTGTGGCAATCCCGTCCGAATCGGTGGCAATGACGGCGACCAGGGCATCTTTTACCAGAGATACCTGCTCCGTCCCGTTATAATACGTTGCGATCGTATCGGTCTGATCCGGCGTGCAGATGTCGTCGCGGACGCGCACCTCAAAGCACACCTCTTCAATGCGGCCAAACAGGGAGTGAAAGACGGTTTTGAAGAAGTCGCCTGTTTTTTCAAGAAAGCTTTTTTCAGCGGCAACGATAAATTCGCCCTCTTTGGTGATGGACAAGGTACCGCATGTGCGCTGATTTTTCATATTGTGTTCAAAGATTTGGGTATCGTCGGAGACGGTAAAGAGTATTTCTTCGGAGAGAGTGTTTTCCTCCTGGCTTGCCTGGCGGACCTCCTCCGATGACCAGCGGTATCCGACATAGCCCCAGGGGGCTGTCTGCTCGCGGAATAGATAGGAGCGGCCCGGCTGTAATTTTTCGACCAGATGCCCGTTCATAACAATCAGTTCGTACCCCTCAGGCAGTTCGTCGGGAGAGCCTAACTCGGTCAAAAGCCCGCTTTCTTCATAGAAATAGTGGGTCTCGTCTTTGTCGGAAATCCAGCGTTCGACCAGGGAGGAGACATAGTTCCCCTCTGCATCGCGTACCGGTCGGCCGTTTTCGTCAAGGGCGACTTCGCGGATTTCCAACAGGGCGCCGGACAGCGGCGCGCCGGAGGTAAAATCGCTCTTTACAAACAGATGGCGGGTTCTCTGATTTTGGAAAATCAGATCGTCGAATACCAAAACGGCGGTATCCTGCCCGGAATAGGAGGCGTCGATATCGATTCGTTCCGTGGCGGAGCCGGAAACGTATCCGTCCGGCGCGTCCAGTTCTTTGACATAGTATTTTCCTAAAGGAAGGTCCTGGTCAAATGCGGCCAGCCCGTCCTCACCGCTGACAGCAGTAGCGACCAGAGTGTCGGCGGTTACCAGCCGGTGACCCTGCGGATCCGCGGTATAACAGTCGTTTGCTTCGTCGTAACGGATATGGCAGACGATATCTTCGGCCGTATAGAGACCGAAAACAGCGCCGGCCAGAGGCTTTTGCGTCTCCGCGTCGAGTTTGACGGCGGATATTTGGACTTTTTGCCGTTCGTTGACATAGGAAGAATCATATAGGATATAATTTTGCGCAGAGTCGGCGGCTGTGATTTCAAACGAATCCTGACGGCTGTTTAAGACAAATCCCTCGCCGGCCGTTACCTCGGCAATCGTATATTTGCCAAGATAGAGATCGCCAAGCCAGCCGGTTCCGGTTTCGTCGGTCGTGATCGTACCGACCAGATCGCCCTGGCGCCAGACCAGATAATGGCTGAGGTCGTCGGCATAAAGCGGCAGCAGATTGCGGTCTAACTGCTGGGTATAGATATCCTCGGCCGCATAGATATGAAAAACGGCGCCGGCCACAGGAGCCAGACGGTAGTCGAAATCCGGTTGTGCCTGGTACAGCTGTTCTCCGTATTTGGTAATTGTGACGATACCTTTCTGTTCCTTGTTCGCCTGTTCGACGGTGACGATCAGGCGTCCGTATTCATCGAAAAAGACATTCTCCTGCTCCTGGGCGCGTTGGCTTGTATCAAACAGACGGCTGTCGATGGTAAACGTGGTTTTGGCGGCGCCGTCGTCTATGAGCCGGAAAGGGGCTTTTGTGCGGGCATCCGCATTTACAAGGATTTGTTCCCGGCCGCTTAAAACAAAACCTTCGGGCGCGGTGACTTCGGTGAGTTCGTATTCGCCGAACGGAAGCTGCTGATCGAACTCAATGTAGGCGTCCACGACCGCCCCGTTTTCGTACAGGCATTTGACGGTAAAGGGCGCTTCGGCCGTGCCGTATTTGACATTCAGCGTAGGATTGTAGTACCAAAGAAAGCCGTCCTTGTCCACATGCCATGTCTTGGAATCGAATTCGGACAGCGGGCTGAGCAGGCGCAGACGATATTGCACGCCGGGCTTTAATACGACATTAAAATCAGGGTTTAAGCTGTCTTGATTCGTTTTTTGGATGCGCACATACATTTCAAGGGCATCGTTGCCGATGTAGCGGACCGCCTGCGGTACGGCAGAGTCCTTGGTAATGGTAACGAGAAGCGGGGTGGCTCTCTGTTTGCCTTCGGGAACGGTGGTTTCGATCAGGATATACTGCCCGATTGGCAGTTCCGGCGTGCAGAAATATCCGTTCTCATCGGAAAACATTTCTTTGACGCGATATTCGTTTTCCCGACTGCCGGTGGCGGCCAGCCATTGCCGGTCGGCTTCGGTCCACGCTTCCGTGCTTCGCTTGTATAAAAGGGCCGTTGATTCGGCGTGAAAATCATAGTTGAGGAATTTTTCCATGTCGTCTTTGGTCCAGGCACTGCCGTCGGGAACAATGGTATGGTCCTGCACGCCGGACAGCGTGTCGATCCGATAGAGGGAGAAGCCGGCACAAAGCGGGAGCTTTTCCGAGTCGCCGGCCGTATTGTCCAGCTTAATAAACTGAGCGGCCTGTTTCTTGACAAAATCCCCGGAATAGATGTCATGAGTATTTATCCGATCGTCGAGGACAAGCAGATTGGCATCGTCTTTGGCGGTTTCCTGCCGTAAAAGAACCGCTTCCGTGTCGGACTGCGATGTAAATGTCACCGGATATCGTGTGAGCTCTTCGCCGCGGTGGCTGGTGGTATCCGGCAGATAGCCGTCAGGCGGCGTGATTTCCGAGATGTAATAGCGTCCCAACTCAATCTGCTGAAAGCTGGTTTGGCCGGGGGTGTCAAGAAGCTTTGGCTCCTTGCCGGAGACCAGGCAGCGCTGCCCGTCTGCGTCAAGCAGATATCCCTGTTCGTCGGCCGCGGCCGACCGGCCGATGACTGCGGTGGCGACAAGCTGATCCCGGCGGTGGAGTATGGTATCGCTTTGGTCGGGACAGAAAATGTCCTCGGCGGCGTAAAGCCCGTAGACGGCGCCGTTCAAGGTCGCAGCGCTGCCCTGGGTGATCCGGGAGCCGTCCTGATGGCTGCCCTCCGCTTCGTTGTCATACTTATACAATGTCACCGTGCCGTGCTGATGCTCGTTGTAAAATTTTTCTTCGACGGCATCGTCGAACGAATCGCGGTTGGTCACGTTCCAGGTCTGTCCGTCCGCGGTCATTTGGAAGTAGGAAATAGCGGGATCTTTTATATAGCCGGAAGGGGCCGAGATTTCTTTTAAGCAGAACCTGCCCTGGTTTTCCTGGGTATAATAAAGGATTCCCTGCTGCGCGCCCGCATAGTTGGCCTGGACGGTATAAGTGCCGTCCGGCAGGCGCAGGACCCGGTAATGGGCGCTGGGAGAGTAGCCGGAGCCATTCCATTCATAGAGGGCAAAAACGGCGTCGCGAGTCAATTGCCGGCCGGTTATACGATCTGCTTTATCCAAGAAAAACGTTGCCTGCCAGGGATTGTTTGCGACTTGGATTTGCCGGGTCTGGCCGCCAAAGAGAGTTACCTTCTGCGTGGACTGGGCCGTAAGCCGAAAACCGCCAGGAACGGTGACTTCCTTAATTTGTACGGTTTTTTCGGCGCGGGCGGCCTCATCGGCCTGTGCCTGGGCCAGAGCAGAAGCCTCGGCCTGCGCAGCTTCATAGGCGGCCTCGCGGCTTGTATAGACCTGGACCGCCGCCTGGATGTCGGCACTTAAAAGATCAAAGTTGCTGCAATAGGTTTTGGTGACGGAAGCAAAGCCGTACCCCTCCACATTCCAGGAACAGCTGCCGGTTCCGGCCTGGTCGGTGGTGATCACGCCGACGCGCTTTTGTCCTTCAAAGATGTGGAACACAGCGCCTGCGAGCGCTTCGCCGGTGACGGCCGCATGCTTATTGTCGATTGCGATACGGTAGACGCCGGTGCTGGCGCGGCTCTCAGAAGCGGATACTTCGTCGTATTCGGGCTTTACCGGCGCGGGCGGCGTCTCCTCCGGCCACACGGCGATAAAGGTCGCAAGCTCCTGGTTGGCCGGATTGTCCGGCTGGTACAGATATGCGATGCCGGATTGCCCGCAAGCGCCCTCGACAATGGCTCCGATGTTTTGCACATAATCGTTTACCGTATCGGGATCGCTGATCCCGCGGTCGCGGCAGTAACTGCGCGCAAACGCTTCGGCGGCGGCTCTTGCGTCGGCGCCGGCCTGGATGGCCCACAGCGATACCTGGTTTTGATTCCACCACTGGGCATTGTCCTCGCCGGAATTTCCGTATGCCTGGATAATATAGGCCAGCGGCCCGTCGATCGCCGCTTCGGAAGCGGTTTTGAAGCTGTAAGCGGCTCCGTCCGGAAAGTGTCTTTCCTGGTTGAAGCAGAAAGCGACAAGGCCGTTTAAGTATTTGCGGTTTACGCGGCCGTTTCCGACCGTTTCCCAGGAGGTCTGCAAAAAGGCGGAATCATTAGCCGCGTATGTGTGGGGCTCGTCGGCTGTCATAGCCGGGGATAAAGCCGCGGAGTCGTGCGGCAAAGAGCCGTCCTGGAAAAAGCGGCGGTACAGAAGTTCGCCCTCGGCGGTCAGCCGTTCGCCCGGCAGCAGGGAGTCCCACCACTCGGCGGGCATGGCTTCCAGTTCAGCCAGGGAGCCGGGGAGATGCTCGGCAATCCATCGAAATACTTCCTGCGGTTCGTTAAGATTTAAGTCCTTTGGGCCGTCGGCCGCGGAGCCTTCGTTGGCGGGGGAGCTTTCGCCGGCCGCAGAATTTTCGCTGGTTGAGGTGTTTTCGTTGGCTGCAGAGCTTTCGCCGGCCGCAGAATTTTCGCTGGTTGAGGTGTTTTCGTTGGCTGCAGAGCTTTTGTCGGCGGAAGCGTTTTCGTCGGTCGTGGAACCTCCGCTGACCGAGGAGCCTTCGTCGGTCGCGGAACCTTCGCTGGCCGAGGAGTTTTCATCGGTTACGGGTCCTTTGTTGGCCAAGGTACTTTCGCCAGCCGCGGCATCTTCGCTGCCTGCTACTTCTTCGCCGTCCGGCGGCTGCGTCGGGGGCGTTTCGTGCGGCGAAGCTTCCGCGGATATCGCTTCGTCTGACATCGAGCCGTTTGCCGGCTCGGCGGCGGAATTTTTCGCCGGCCCGTCTGCCGATTCGGGAGGGCCGCTTTTTAGCGGTTCATTTTTGGTTTCGGCCGAGGTGTGCTTGGACGGCTTATTGGCCGGCTCCGCGTAAGCGCTTTCAGAGTGTTCTTCACTGCCATTTGAAGAAATGGTTTCCTCGGATGCGAGAGAGGATGTTGGCAGGCCAAGGCAGGACAGCAGAAGCGCGGCCGCCATCAGCAGGCATAGTCCATGCCGGAAGTGTTTTGCCATAGATGTTCTCCTTTCAAGGGATAGGATATGAATGATGGAAATGTTTTATAATAAAATGGACCTGCCAAAGCAGCCCCATGAAATTTTCGTATGTTGTCAGACAGGCCGTTTCGCAGGCAAAGGCGCAAATCGCCAAAGGGCAGAGCGGGGAAAGATATCTGAAGAAACATAAGAAAGAAGATCTGGATCAAGACCGGATGCTTTGTGTATGGATCGAATGGTAACGTATCTGTAAAAACGTTTGGTATCCTTAGTATAGCATGACTGACAAAAGCGGGAAAGGGCAGAACTGTGCCAATTATATGCCGTAATGCGGCCAAAATACTTTTGCTAAATTTCATTGGAGAGCATTTCAAAGAAACGCTCCCGTATCCAAAGACACAGGAGCGCGATCAAATTTTTATATGAAAGAGGAACAGTATGCCAAAAAGAGGACAATTTTATGCTTTCTTTCGTGTCATGAAAATGCCGACAACGGCCACTATAAGGACAATCGGCGCTAATCTAATATACAGATATTCAAATACGTGAAAAGCTGCTCCAAAAACGGCAGTTTCAGGGTCATTATAATTCCAATCTAAGTAGGGACTGTTTAATACAATTAAGGCCGCAAAAACGATTACGATCACCGCACACAACGAGATAAGCAGCCAATGGACTATTTTTCTTCTCGTAGTGTTCCTTCGTGCGAGCTGCAGGTTTATAACCTCCAGTTTTTCGGAAATTACTTTTAAGTCATCGGCGCTCGACTCAACGACCGTTTCCCCAAGCAGAGTGCTTACAGGTGTTTCAAGCACTTCTGACAGGGAGATTAACATATCCGCATCGGGAACCGACAATCCGGTTTCCCATTTGGAGACGGTTTGCCGCACCACGGAAAGCTTGACAGCCAGCTCCTCCTGTGAAAGTCCTTTTGATTTTCTGATTGCTTTCATGTTTTCGTTTAACATTAGAATAACCTTCTTTCTTTTAATGATTGCTCTTATTATATAAGGAAGCGTCCGTTGCTACAAGCAACGCATGCTGACATTCCAGGTTTTTAAGGCTTTCATCGGCTCTGCGTTGTTTGTGTCCGGCTCTTTGAGGACAGTTGCAAAAGGCAAATCTCATTGCGGATGCGCCCTTTTATTTTGTGTTCTTAAATGAAAATAAACATCCCTCAGCAACGAAAAGAAAATTGTTCCAAAATCTCGGCCGTATCCGTTGAGACATATCCCCACAAAAGGGCGCTGAGCGCGCGGATGGCTTCCCGCCGTTTTCTGTAATAAGTGCGGAGACTGATATCCCGGAGGTGCGCACGGAGTTTTTCGATGATCTCCTCCGTATTGAGCGGTTTTTGGGGGGAAAGAAACGAGTAGTACAGCAGCCAGTAATAGCTCTCGCCGTGCTTGTGCTTGAGACGAAGGAGATCGACGGCCGCAGTCAGCGCGTCCAGCATCTGCCGGCTTTGGCGGATCGACTGCGCGCTGCATCCGGCGGCTGAGGAGCGGCCGGGCGGCCGGGCCGACAGCTCGAGACTCCAGACCGCGTCCCTGTATGCTTTCAGCAGCTGCCAGGTGTCGTGATAGAGCGGATGCTCAAAAGCAGGGGACGGAGGTTGGCTTTTTTTCATAATAAAACTCCTTTTTATGGTATTCGGGGATGGGAGAGGGTGAAGGTTCAAAAGGGCATTCGAAAAGGCAGACAAGAGATCATAGGAGATGCAGATTTGAATCTGGTATCATATAGTGAGCATTATAACACGAAAACCCGGAGATTGGCAAGAGAAAAAAACAAAAATGTTACTTTTTTTAAATTCTGCCTTTTTATTCCGGCATCCGGCCGGATGCGATTGAGGAAAGAAGAACAAAAATAAACCGGACTGGTCATGGATCGATCGGATCCATAATCAGTCCGGTTTGAAGCGGAGGAGAAGGGATTTGAACCCTTGCGCCGGTGCTACCGACCTACTGGTGTTCGAAGCCAGACCCTTCAGCCACTTGGGTACTCCTCCTTGGTATGGCGCTTGTGCAACCTTTGCTATTATAATATGAAAAAGCGCGCACGTCAACATTTTTTTCGCAGGATTTCATTTTTCCTTAATCGCTGTTTTCAAAGCGGATTTTAATCTTTTTGCAACTTGTGAATCGGATTGCGGCGTGCTACAATAAAACCAGGCCCCTTTCAAGGGCACGACCGGCCGGCCTTTGGCGGCCGGAACATAAAACGAGATCCGCCAGAAAGAAAAGAGGGAGTGAATGAAGCAATCCGTACAAGAAAGTGAGTTCATCCGGCAGAAGAAGCCGGCGCTAAAGAAGTTGTTGGCCCGGCTGTCCGGGCAGTATCCGTATGTGTCGATCCTCGCGGAGGATTCGCGCGCCAAGCTGTACGAGGTATCGCGCAAAAACACGACGGTCAGTGAGGACGGTATTTTATCAAACCGGGGCTGTGTGGTAAGGGTATCCGACGGGAAGCATTACACGGAATATTCGTTTAACCAGATTTCGGAAGAAAACCTGGACGAGGTGTGCGACGGGGTGGCCGAGGCGGCCGCGCTGTCAGAAGGCGTGCTCCCGGATGGATTTGAAGAGAGCGAGTACGCGCTGCTTTCGGAGGAGCCGCTTGTCTTTGACGGCAGTACCGAGTATGAGACAGACCCCGAAGCGCTGGGGGACGATGTGATCTTGGAACAGCTGAGAGCCGTGCGGGACAAGGGGCTTGCGGTGAGCGGCAAACTCTTAAACTGCGGCGTCCGCTGCAATTATCAGAAATACTCCAAGCTGTTTTTATCAAAAGAAAGAGAACTGACCCAAAATGTGCTGTGGATGACCGGTTCGATGGTGCTGGCGGCGGCCAGGGGGGACGAGATCAAAGATTATTTCCGGGGGTATTCCAACCTGGGCGGGGCGGAGGTCCTGCGGCAGATGGCCGGGGAAGTAGAGGAATGCGCCAACATAACGCTGGAACTTCTGGACAGCCAGCCGATGATTCCGGGAGAGTACGACTGTGTCTGCACGCCGGAGGTGACCGGTATGATTGTTCACGAAGCCTTCGGGCACGGGGTAGAAATGGACATGTTTGTCAAAAAACGCGCCCAGGCCGAGCAGTTTGTCGGCGAGTACGTGGCGTCGGAACTGGTGACGATGCACGACGGCGCGGCGGCCGGGAGGGAGACGGCGACCTGGTTCTTTGACGATGAGGGAACGAGGGCCGGGGATACGGTGGTGATTGAGAAAGGAATTTTGAAGCAAGGGCTCTGCGACCTGCAGGCGGCCCAGGCGTTGCGGACAAAGCCGACCGGCAACGGACGCCGGGAAAGCTACAAGCGAAAAGCCTATACCCGCATGACCAATACGTTTTTTGAGGGCGGAAACAGCACAAAAGAGGAGATGATCGCTTCGATTTCCTACGGATTTCTGCTGGAAAACGCCAGCAGCGGCATGGAGGACCCGAAAAACTGGGGCATCCAGTGCATGGTAAACGTTGCCAGGGAAATCCGCGACGGCCGGCTGACAGGGCGGGTATTCTCGCCGATTGTCTTAACCGGGTATGTGCCGGATCTGCTTAAATCGATTACGATGATGTCCGGGGAGGTCACGATGGACGGCGGCGGATTCTGCGGCAAAGGCTACAAGGAGTGGGTCAAAGTCTCTGCCGGCGGCCCGTATATCAAAGCGCGGATTCGCCTGGGATAGGAGGACAGAAATTTGATAGAACAAATCAAAAAAGCATTGCAGGCGGCAGGAATTGCCGAATATACAATCAATGAGACGCGCACGGAGTCGGTGGAGTGCTTTTTTATCCGCCGGAAACTGGATTTAAAGCGGCGCGCAGAGCTTTGCGAATATGCGGTGACGGTATTTTGGCCGTTTGAAAAGGACGGAAAGCGGATGCTCGGTTCTTCGCTGGCGCGGATTCATCCGGAAATGACACAAACCGAGATGGAGGCGGTGCTGGCGTCGGCCTGCCACGCGGCTTCTTTTGTGGCAAATCCCTGGTACGAGCTGCCTTCGGGGACGCAGCAGCCGCACCTTCCCTCCTTGAGCACCCTGGCCGGACACAGCCTGGAAGAAAACATGAAGGCGATGGTCGAAGCGCTGTTTGCCGGCGATACGAACCAGGACGTATTTCTCAATTCGGCGGAGATTTTTGTAAAGCGCATGCTGCGGCGCATCGTAAGCGCCCGCGGGATCGATGTAAGCTTTGAGACGTGCGAGGCGGCCGGGGAATATGTGGTACAGTGCACCGCGCCGCAGGATGTGGAGACCTATCATTCCTTTTCCTACCGCGAAGCCGACACGGATTCGCTTCGCCGGGAGGTGAAGGAGGCCCTGGAAACAACCCGCGCGCGGGCGCAGGCGACACAAGCGCCTGCGGGGGGCGAGTACCGTATCCTTCTTTCCGGGGAGCAGATGAGGATATTTTTGAATTACTATGTCAAACGGGCGGAATCGGGCATGATCTATCAGGAGTACTCCGGTTACCAGACGGGGACGGCCGTGCAGGGAGACGCGGTGCGGGGCGACCGTTTAACGATCGGACTGAAAGCGAGGGAGCCCTACAGCGCGGAGGGAATCCCGATGAAGGACCGGCCGCTTTTGGAAAACGGAATTTTGCGGACCATTCATGGCGGCAGCCGTTTTGCGTACTATCTGGGAATCGAGCCGACCGGCAACTACGATTCGATTGTGGTATCGACCGGGGAAAAACCGCTGGCAAAACTGAAACAGGAGCCGTATCTGCACATCGTGAGTTTTTCGGATTTTCAGATGGATGCCTTTAGCGGACATTTCGGCGGCGAGATCCGGCTGGCCTTTTTATATGACGGTGAGAGAGTACGGCCGGTGACGGGCGGTTCCGTAAACGGCAGCATCCTCAAGGTACAGGAGCGGATGATATTTTCCAAGGAGCGCTATCAAAAC
Source organism: Lachnospiraceae bacterium (assembly GCA_022793375.1). Taxonomy (GTDB): domain Bacteria; phylum Bacillota; class Clostridia; order Lachnospirales; family Lachnospiraceae; genus RGIG7193. The sequence goes on along the minus strand of JAAWCS010000015.1, from coordinate 46,994 downwards.
GGGCGCTACGAAGGGCCTTTTGCGGTCGCCCTGGAGGGCGTGCCGGTAGCAGGCGTATAAAAAGAAGGGGCGGCGGCCCCTTCTTTGTCAAATCAGTCCGCGCACCGCGCCGATCATTCCGGCGTCGTTGCCGAGCGCGGCCGCTTTTAATACAAGCGATTCGCCGAAGCGGGGCATAACGCCCTTCAGCACTTTCCGGCGAAGCGGCTCGATGAAGAGCGTTTTCTGCCGGCAGACGCCGCCGCCGACTAAGATCCGTTCGGGATTGAAGATATGGGTTAAGCCGATGAGACCGGCCGCCACATAGCCGATCCAGGCATCCAACAGCCGGCAAATACCGGCATGGCCGTCGGCCGCCAACGCGAAAATGGCTTTGCCGTCGACCTGGTCGGCCGGGAACGGCAGCTGCAGGGCGGCGTAGTTTTCCCGCACCATCCGCACCAGGGCGGTGGTAGAGGCATAGCGTTCATAGCAGCCGGGGTTGCCGCAGCTGCAGGCATGGCCGTCTGCCTGGATGGGGAAATGTCCCAGCTCCCCGGCCAGGCCGCCGCAGCCGGTCAAAAGCCTGCCGTCGGTAATCACGCCGCCGCCTACGCCGGTGCCGACCGTGATGACAATCACATGGGAAAAGCCGGCGGCGGCCCCGACCCATTGTTCGGCCAGTGCGACGCTGTTGGCGTCGTTGATGACCGAGACAGGAAGCCCGTATTGTTTTTGCAGAAGTTCTTTGACAGGAGTTCCGAGCCAGTTGTCGATATGGCCGGCCGACCCGACGACGACGCCGGTGCGCGAATCGATCTGTCCGGTCGCGGAGACGCCGATGCCGCCTAAAGCGTCGGGGGCGATCGCGTGCTGCTTCAGAAAACGTTCCATCGATTGAAGCGCTGTCTGCATAAGCGGGGTTTTGTATCCGTCAAAGGCGGCCGGAAAGGCGTCTTTGCACAGAACCGTTCCCTGCGGGTCAATCAGTCCAATCTTGACGGCGGTGCCGCCGATATCCAATCCCAGATAATTCATAGCGCGTTCCCTCATTCTTCTGATTTTTGGCGCTGCGCCGCGTAACCGGCGCGTTCGGTTTTAGCGGCAAAGCGGGTTTTCTCATCCAGCGCGATGAGCGTTTTGGTAAGCAGAGAAGATTTACCGGCGTAATCGGTGTGCAGAATATACATATAGAAGATATCCATCATCACCAGCAGAGGAAACTGCGGGGAAATGACGGAGCCGGTTTCTAAGTTGCGTGTGGAGGCGACAAAGAGGACCTCGTCGCAGAGTTCCCGCAGCGCCTGACGGTGCGCGGCGGTAAATAAAACAATACGGGCGCCGTGCTCCTTGGCCAGTTTGACGGCGGAGAGCACTTCACGGGTTTTGCCGCTCATGGACAGGGCGAGGATCAGCGTGTGTTCGTCTGCAAGCGCTGCCGTCATAGCCATGATATGGGGATCGACGACCGCTTCCGCAGCCAGGCCGGTGCGCATCAGCCGCAGACGAAATTCCTGCGCCGCGATGCCACAGCTGCCCATTCCATAGAGATAGATCTGGCTGTGGCTGGTAAACAGCCGCAGGATGCGGCAGATTTTGTCCTCATCCAACAGGCGCAGCGTACTGTCCAACAGCCCCTGATAGGTTGCCATTACTTCCCGCGTCATGGCATTGAGGCTGGTCTGGCGGTCGGCCTGCAGGCTCTGCTCGTAATTGTAAATAAATTCCCGGAACCCCTTGTAGCCGCATTTTTGGGCAAAGCGGGAAAGAGAAGCTTCGGACACAAAAAGACGCTGGGCAATGCTCCTGGCTGAAAGCTCCTGCGTCGGCTTGTCGTTTAAGAAAAAGTCGGCGATATTTTTTTCCACCGGAGTAAATTCGTCGTAGCGGTTTGCGATTGCCTGGAGCAAAAAACAGGATGTATTTGCCATAAGCACTCCTTCTTTTTGTGAAAATCCTCTTGCAGAAAGGTCCCGGAAAATTGTATGGTTCTATCATACATGGTCTGAAAGAAAAAATCAATATTTCATCTAAAATGAAAGTACTTTCATAAAAGGCGATCTGCGGGCCTTTGAAAGAAACTGGAAACACAATGCGCGCGGGAACTTGTTTTTGCACAGGGAAAAACCTATAATACGGATAAGCGCTCATGGCCCGGCTGCTTTTTCGGAGCATTCGGCGGGCCGGGCGTGCGAAGGCGAGTAACGCACAGGGAAGAGAGTCCCTACCGGTTGGCAATTGAAGCAACGACAAGAGGGCGCATAACGCGCAAGGAAGAGAGGAGAAGGATATGCAAAAACAGGAGATATTGGAACAGATAAAAGGAAGGCTGATTGTTTCCTGCCAGGCGCTGCCCGGCGAACCGCTGTACTGCGAGGATTCGATCATGTATTTGATGGCCCGGGCCGCTAAGCAGGCCGGAGCGGCGGCGATCCGTACCAACGGAGCCGGCGACGTAAAGGCGATCAGGCAGGAGACGGGATTGCCGGTGATCGGCCTGATTAAGAAAAAGTACGACGGCTACGAGGGCTATATTACGCCGACCATGACGGAAGTAGAAGCGCTTGTGGAGGCCGGAGCCGACATCATTGCGTTAGACTGTACGATGCGTCCGCGGGGAGACGGCAAGACCGTCAAGGAGTTTATCGCGCAGATTCGGGAGAAATTCCCCGGTGTGATTCTGATGGCGGACATCGCGACGCTTGAGGACGGGATCAATGCCTGGAAGGCGGGGGCGGATCTCGTGGGGACGACGATGAACGGCTATACGGCTGAGACAGAAGGCGTGAGCAAAAACGGACCGAACCTTTCGCTTCTGCATGAGCTTTCACAGGCGGTCGAGATTCCGGTGATCGGCGAGGGACGGATTCATACGCCCCGGCAGGCCGTGGACGCGCTGCAAAGCGGAGCCCATGCCGTGGTGGTAGGCGGGGCGATTACGCGGCCCTTAGAAATCGCGGGGCGGTTTGTCGCGGCGATTGAGAATCGCTGATAAAATAAAAAACTTCCCCTTTAAAGGCAAAACCGTTTTGATGGTTGAAAAGGGGCTGCTGCCATAGAATCTTTGTTTGGCAACAGCCCTTTTTGTACGTGTTTTTTAAAACCCCAGCCCTGTATACAGAATCAAGCCCGGCAGTGACGCCGGATGGCGGCGTCAACCAGTTCGGCGGTTTTGTCTACAATAGCAAGATCGCCCTCCGAAAGACCTGGCAGCGGTTTCCTTACTCCGCCGATATCGATCCCGTTTTTTTGAAGAATCGCTTTGATGACCGCGTATAAGTTGCCGCGGGCGCCGCACATGGTGTAGATAATGCGGCAGATATCGTTTTGGATCTGCCTGGCTTGCTCGGGCCGGCCGGCCAGGAAGTGTTCCCGTGCCTTTAAAAACAACTCGGGCATGATGCCGTAGGTACCGCCGATTCCGCCGCAGGCGCCCATAGCCAGGCCGGAAATAAACTGTTCGTCGGGCCCGTTAAAGACGATCATATCTTCGTCGCGCCACATCTGGATATCCTGCGTCGGCATCGAAGAGTTTTTGACGCCGATGACGCGGGGATTTTTTTTCATTTCCCGCAGCAGAGAGGGCGTTAGGGCCACTCCGGCCAGCTGGGGGATGTTGTAGATGATAAAATCCATCTCCGGCGCGGCCGAAGAAATATCGTTCCAGTAAGCGGCAATCCCGTGTTCCGGCAAATGGAAATAAATGGGTGGAATCGCGGCGATTGCATCGACTCCCAGTGTTTGAGCATGAGCGGCCAGTTCCTGGCTGTCAGCCGTATTATTGCAGGCTACGTGGGCGATAATCACAGCACGTCCCTTTGCCTCCAGCAGGACTTGTTCGAGAACCAGCTTCCGCTCGGCGACGCTTTGATAAATGCACTCGCCGGAGGAGCCGCCTACATAAAGGCCCTGCACTCCTTTATCTAACAGATAGCGCGTCAGGCTTCGCACCCGCTCGGCGGATACGTCGCCGTTTTCACCATAACAGGCGTAAAAAGCAGGAAATACGCCATGGTACTTAGTAGTATCCTTCATAAAATCACTCCTTAGATGTCTGTTTTTATCCTTTTACAGCTCCCATGGTAATGCCTTTGGTAAAGTATTTCTGGAAAATCAGGAATACGATAATAATCGGGAGAGAAGCCAGGGCCGCGCCGGCCATGATAATGCCGAAGTCGGTGGCGTTTTCTCCCTGCAGCTTGGCGATACCGAGCGAGATCGTCAGGATATCGGTGCTGTTTAACATAATCAGCTGCATAAAATAATCGTTCCAGGAATTGATGAAGGTAAAAATCGCCAGGGCGCCGATGCCGGGTTTGATCATCGGCAGGACGACGTTGGTAAAGGTCTTGATCTCGCTGGCGCCGTCCACGCGCGCCGCTTCCAGCATTTCTCCGGGAATCCCTTCGGCAAACTGCCGGATCAGGAAAACGCCGAACGGCCAGCCGACAATCGGCAGGATCACGGCCCAGATCGTGTTGTACAGATTCAGGTCGGACATTTCGCGAAGCAGCGGAATGAGGATAACCTGCTTGGGCAGCGCCATAGCGCACACGATCAGGCCGAATACGACCGAGCGGCCGATGAATCTTTTTTTGGCCAGGGCATAGCCGGCCAAAGCGGCGGTAAAACAGGTAAGCCCCATGGACATGACAGCCATAAAGACGGTGTTGACCAGCCAGCGGATTGCCGCCGGGACCGTAGGACCGGTGACAATGGAGCCGATGGAAAACAGAGGGGCGGACTGTTTGTTGAACAGACGCTCATAGTTATCTAAAACAAATTCCGAAGGCCACCATTCCGGTGTGGCGGAATTGATGGAGGCTACAGGTTTCAGAGAACCGGTAATGATCCAGTAGAGTGGGAAAACGAACAGGATCGCAACCAGTACGATGGTGGCAGTAGAAAAAATCCGGTAGGATTTTGTTCGCTTGGATGTCAGGTTCATTTTCACACCTCCGCTATTCATTGGATTTTGCCAATTTAAACTGGACCGCGGAGAGCACGGCGATGACAAGCGCCAGGATCACGCCCATCGCGTTGCCGTAGCCATAACGGTAGAGTTTAAAGGCTTCGTAATAGATATAGTACATAACGGTGTCCGTGGCATGGTTGGGCCCGCCGGAGGTCAGCAGCTGGATCAGCGCGAAGCACTGGAAGCTGTTGATGGTCGTAATGACCAGGATGTAGAGGGTGGTAGGCATGATCTGCGGCCACTTGATTTTCCAGAACACCTGGAATTTATTGGCTCCGTCTACTTCGGCCGCCTCGACTAAGGACTGGTCCACGTTGTTGAGCGCGGAGACATACAGCACAATCGGCTGGCCTACGGACGTAGTGAGTAAGATCAGGATAATGCAGGCCAGCGCAAAACGGGGATCGGCAAGCCAGTTGATGTTTTTGTCGATCAGGCCCATCCCTCTGCCGATATAATTGAAGATACCATAGTAATTGTTGAACATCCATTTCCAGACTACGGTTACGGCCACGGAACCGGTGACGACGGGCAGATAAAAGATGCATCGGAACAAGGAGCAGGCCCATCCCTTGAGATCGTAGATGACGGAACTGACCCATAAAGAGAATATGCAGGTCACGGGAACCGATACGATTACAATGATAAAGGTGTTTTTGAGCGCGCCTAAGAACACCGAGTCATGGAATAATTCCACATAATTGCCCAGGCCGATGAAAATATCCTCCCGGCCCATCGTTGAATCGAAAAAGCTGGTGAAGATGCACATGACCATGGGATAAATAACGAAACCGATGAAAAAGATCAGGCTGGGAAGCAGGAACATATAGCTGGCAAAGGTTTCACGCAGTACGAGCGTCCGGCTTCGCAGAGGCTTTTTTACCTGGCTCTGCGGCATTTTAGCTGTCAAGATGATTCCCCCTTTTCTCTGATATGAGAAAACGCCCTCCCTGCGCAGAACGCAGAGAGGGCGCATACCTCTGGTTTATGTATCAGGATACGATCAGTTCCCGGCAGCAGTGTTGGCTGTCTCGACGAAAGCCGCTACGGCTTCTTCGACGGCAGTGCCGGCGCCGATTTGCTGAAGCATGTTCCACCATGCGGTGCGGGCCTCAGCCCAGCCGGAGGTAACCTGATAGTAGTCACCCATATACTGCATGAACATACCGTACTCGGTCATAACCTCGTTGTCGCTGTAGATGCCGGCGAGCTCGCGTACTGGCCAGTAGTTGGAAGCCAGGACCGCGTTCGTGTACTGGGCATCGTCCTCGGTCATGAAGCGGATCAGGGTCTTGGCGGCCTCGATCTTGGCAGGATCGCCGTTGTCAAATACGCCGTAGCCCCAGATACCGCCCTGCAACTTGGGAGCGCCGCTCTCGGTCGGGAACGCCATCGGGAAGATTTCAAACTGAGCGGTCTGGCCGGCCGTCTCGCTGAGTTCCTGCGCTACGTTCCAGCAGAAAGCCATATTCAGAGTGCCGTTGCAGAAGAGGCCGATCTCGTCGCTGCCTACGCTGGCGGCGTCAAACTCAATGCCTTCCATATCGTACAGAAGCTGCAAAGCCTTGACATTCTCGGCGCTGTCCGCTGTGTACTGGGTATGCTCCGCGTTGGTGAAGGTGCCGCCGTACAGGTTGTTAATCAGGGCGCGTGTCCCCTGGTCGCCGCCCTGTCCGCCGCAGAACACGATGCCGGCATTCGGCTGGCCGTTTGCAACCAGAGCCGCTACCGCGTTGATAAAGCCTTCGGTGGTCCAGGTATGGGTTGCCTCGTCGATGTACTGCAGGGCGCCGGCTGCTTCAAAAGCGTCGTAGTTGATCGCCATGCAGTGGGTGGTCATGCAGACCGGATATTCGTAGTAAGCGCCGCTCGGATGCTTGCAGGCCGTCTCGATGAAATCGTAGATCTGGCCGGAAGTCTCAGAGGACCACAGGTCGGAGAGATCGACAAGATATCCTTTGTCGCCCCAGTTGGCTACCAGACGCTCAGGACCTTCAAAGATCAGGTCGGGCGCCTGCCCGCCGTTGATCGCGGTGTTGACCTGGTCATCGCCGTTGGTGTAATCCAGATACTGCACTTCTACGTGAATATTCGGATACACGGCATTGAAAGCGGCGATCAGCTCGGTCATGGTCGATTCATCGCCGTATTTGCCGACGGGATACGTCGCCAGCACGATGCTGACCTCATCCCCGGAAGCCTCCGGCGAAGCGCCGCCTGACTGGGTGGCGGCAGGCGTGGCGTCCGCAGCCTGCGTCCCGTTTGCAGGAGCGGCGGTCTGGTCATTGTTCCCGCCGCATGCTGCCAGAGCGAAAATCATGCAGAAGGAAAGCAAAAGTGACAAAACCTTTTTCATTTTCATTATAAACCTCCTCTTTTTGGATAGTGTGGCGCTTGCGTTTTTGCAAGCGCTTGTATAAATTGTACAATTTCCCTTTTGCATTGTCAATATAAAAATAAAAAAATTTGCAGAATTATTTTTAGAATGAAAATTTATTTCTTTTTCGGGCGTGAAAAAGGAGCGGCAAGAACGGAAGGTTTTTTCCGTTTTCACCGCCCCTGAGGGGACTGGTTTTAAAGATGCCGGGTGGTAAGCGCATCGGCGACCATTTTGCGTCGCGAGCGGCAGCCTTCGATATCCCGCCGGCATACTTCGCTGAATAAAAGATCGATCAGATACAGCTGCGCCATACGGGCCGCGATCGAGCCAAGCTGAAGCGGACCTTCCCGGGAACCGCATTCGAGCACGACATCGGCAAAGGCGGCGCCGGGCGACCGGGGGAAACGGGTGATCAAAATGATTTTTGCCTGCCGCTCTTTGGCGATCTTGAGGATGTCCATCAGGGAGGAGGTAGCGCCGGAGTAGGAAAAAAACATGACGGCATCCTGCGCGCAGAGCATCGTGGAGCGCATGATTTGAATGTGGGAATCGCGAATGGCGTAAAAATCGGGCAGCGCCGTGGAAAACAGATGAGCCGCTTCCTCGGCCAAAAGCATGGAACCGCCCTGGCCCATACAAAGTGTCCGTCGGGCCTGAATTAAAAGATCCGCCGCTGCCGCAATCTTTTGCGGATCGGTGAGCTCAAGGGTCTGGGTAATGGCGTCAATGTCGGCGGCATAAACTTTCTGGCACATAACAGGGATGCTGTCCTCGGGGAGAACTTCGCCGGAAAGCGGGTTGGCGGCGCTTCGCAGGGCCGTGGAATTGGCAACGGCCAGCTTAAAGGCATTGTAGCCCCGATAGCCGAGCTTTCGGCAGAAGCGGGAGATGGAGGCTTCGGCGACTCCGACCTCCTCGGCCATCTCCGAAATCGACATGAACTGTGTCTCCTGTTGGCGCAGCGTAATAAAATCGGCGATCTTTTTCTCGGCGTTTGTCAGGTAGTAGTACTCCTGGCTGATCCTGGCAAATACATTGTCGTTCAACATGCTGTCCCCCTTCTTTCTGCCGGTTTTCTCCTACAATCATAGCGGTTTGTCCTTTTTCCGTCAAGTCAAGAATGAGAAAAAAGCTTGACAGACGCTGAAAAACTGATAGCCTAGTAATGAGTGCACTGTCTGCATTCGTATGCTGCCAGATATAATCCGGACAGTACGCAAGCAGTAAAACAAGCGATGGTCCGAGTAAGGACCGGAAGGGAAAGACGCATGAAAAAACATATTGTTTGTCTGGGAGATTCCAACACACACGGCTATTGTGCCGAAAGCGACGGCTGTGCGGACCGCGTTTTGGCGCGCTTTAACGAAGAGGAGCGATGGACCTGCCTTTTGCAAAAAGCATTGGGCGAGGACTACCTGGTGATCGAAGAGGGGCTGTCCGGCCGCACGACGGTGTTTGACGATCCCCTGTATGAACACTTATCGGCGCTTGACTACATCTGGCCCTGCTTAAAGAGCCATGAGCCGGTTTCTTTGCTGATTATTATGCTGGGGACAAACGATGTCAAAGAACGTTTTTCGGCCAACGCGCATGCGGTCGGCCTGGGAATGCGCCGCCTGGTACAGAAAGCGCAGACGACGGATTGCTGGGGGCCGGGCGGGAAAGCGAATATTCTGATCGTGGCGCCGCCGATCATCCGCGAAGAAATTGTTCACTCGCGCGTCGCCGAAGAGATGGGGCGGGGCGTTGCGGAAAAATCGGCCGGCGTGCCGGCAAAACTGCGGGCCGTGGCGAGCCAATGCGGATGCCATTTCCTGGATTCCAATGAGTTAGGGTGCCTGTTCAATACGGTCGACTTTATGCATCTGACCCGGGAAGGGCACGCGGTGCTGGCCGCGTGTCTGGCTAAGCAGATCCCCGGGTTTTTGCAGTAATAGGGAGCAAGCGCCGCGCCGGGTAGGCGTTGCAGCCGTTTGCTTTATCGTTTAGCCGGCGGCGTCGGACAAAGGCCGCCGGCTTTGGATTCTTTTAAGTTTTGTTCGCCGACTCAAAGACACAGCGCAGGCCGCCGTCTTTTTGGGAAACGCAGAGCCGTTTTTTAAATTCCGGCCGCGTATACGGGTAATCTTCGCGGTAGTGGCTTCCGCGGCTTTCTTTTCGCGCGAGCATGGCTTCAAGGAGAGCCGGCGCCAGGGTGAGAAACGTTTCTGCTTCGAGGACGGCGCAGACCTCTCCTGCAGACGGACGGGCGGTCAAAAGCGGCCAGGGGTGAAAACGGCGGCGCAGTTCGGCCAGCTGGAGGAGGACGCTTTCTAAGCTTTCTTCGGTCCGCAGGATGCCGGCGTTTTCCCACATAAGCGTCTGAATCTGCCTGGTAAGCGCAGTTGCGTCCGTTTGCCCGGGGGAAGAAGCTTTACCGAAGGCGGCATCTTCTTCGCTGCCTTGGCCGTCGTGCGAAAAGGCGCTTTGAAACTGCTTTAGGACCTGGGATTCGGAAAGACAGAGCGGCCGGCAGGCGCGGGCATGGGCGGCGGCGCTTTCGGCGGCCAGGCGGCCAAAGACAAGACAGCTTCCGGAGGCATTGCCGCCTAAGCGGTCGGCGCCGTGGATTCCGCCGGCGCATTCGCCGCAGGCAAAGACCCCTTTGATCGTGCTTTCGCAGCGATGACCGACCAAAATTCCGCCGTTGGCGGCATGGAAGAAGGGCGCGATGCGGATTTCGTCTTTTAAGAGATCGACGTGCAGCTGGTCCTGCAGCCAGCGGAGGTAATCTTTGACATAGCTGCGCGGGTCGGCGAGGATTTCCTCCCGGTAGCGAATGCGCACGCCGCCCGACTTCTGACGGAGCGCTTCCTTCATCAGCACGATATCGAAGGGGGCGGAATGGTCGGAGAAGGTGAACGGGCCGTGGAGGGCGCGTTCTTTGAGACAGGTTTTAAGCTTTCTAGAGGACAGGCGCCCCGACAAAAGGTTTTCGCCGGCATCGGAGAAGAGCCCCAGGCAGGAATCGAGGGAGCCTTCGCGGAAAACGACCTTGTAAACCGGGTCGATGAAACCGGGGATAAACTGGTTGAATTCAAGGTTTATGAGCGTGCCGCCGGCTTTTAATACCGCGCTGTGCCCGTCGCCGGCTACGTCGGCGCTGTTTAAATTGTGTTTGTAGAGAGCGCCGAAACCGCCGGTAGCCAGTATGATACTTCCTGCCTGCACATAGACAAATTCGTCCTGGCCGCCGTCGTAAAAGACAGCGCCGGCCGCGCGGCCGTCTTTGGCGGCCAGAAAGCAGAGACGCCGATTTTCCCGTAAGCGGATGGCGGGGGTACGGGCTGTCTTTTCGTAGAGTCCGCTGCGGATGGCCTCCCAGTTTTTCCAATAATACAGGGCGTGGGGGTGGCTGGCAAAGCAGGCCAGCTTAGGTTCCGGCAGTTTGTAAAACGGGATTTCCAGCCGCTTGAGATACGCAATCGCATCGTTTATGTTTTGCACATAATATTCATTCATGTATGTGTCGTTCATCCCGTGTCCCGCTTTGCGGATATCTTCGAGAAACACGGCTTCGTCCGCCGGATTGAGCGTCCCCTGACAGTGCAGCGTGTCCATCAGGGGATAGAAGCTGGAGCCGGCACAGAGCCGTGTTTTGGCACAGAGCATGACATCCATTCCCAGGTCTGCGGATTGAAAAGCGGCCGTGATCCCTGCGAGACCGGCGCCGATGACCAGCACGCCGCAGGTTTCCTGTCTGAGTGAAAGGCAATTCTTTTCCATCGTAATGTCTCCTTTTGGATAAAAATAAGCGGACGCGCCGCGTTTGCGGGACGTCCGAACAGGGTTCTTGTTTTAATTTTTGTAGTAGTCAACATGAAAATGAAACTGCATGGCATCCTGAAAAGCCGCAAAATCATGGGCTTTCAAGGCCGCATAAATGCGTTCGTGCTTTTCGATAATCAGGGACACCGCGTCAGAGGTAGTCGGTTCTTTGTAATACTTGTCATAGGCCCAGAAAAAGCAAATGATGGAAAACATCAGTTTGTTGTCAATATGGGAAAAAAGAGTCTTGTGAAAGGAAGCGTCCGCCTGGGCAAACGGAGCGCCGATCTGAAGCGGCTTTCCCGAGAGCTCCTGCCTGCGGGCACAGGCACGCATCTGCTCAAGAAGCTCTCCGAGAACGCAGACATCGTCCTCGGTAATGCCGGCAAAGGCCTTGTCAATAAAACCAAGCTCCAGGACGCGCCGAAGCTCTTCGATATATTGCTCCACCTGCCGGTCGTCCTGGGACGGAAAGCTGTGCAGGAGGCTGGACATAAAATAATCGGCGTTAAAGTCGCGGATCAGGATGCCGACCCCGGGCTTGGAAGCGACGATCCCGGTGATCTCCAGAGACTTGATGGCTTCGCGCAGGACGTTGCGGCTTACCCCCAGCATCTGGCACATTTCCATTTCGGTCGGCAGCTTGTCGCCGGGCTTTAACTGGTTTTTGTCAATGTAGGTTCGTATTTCGTCGTAGACCCGGATATAGAGCTTCTGGTCTTTGAGATTATGTAATGTCCGAAGATTCTCCTTTTGAGTCGTTTCCATGGTTTATGCCGTTCCTTTTCGCGTTTAGTATGGTGAATCCTGAATCAAGGTAAGATGCTATCTGCATCATAAACATTTTTTTGACTTGTGTCAAGGTATCTTTTGTAAAACCTCCCGTTTTATTGGGACTAAAGAAAACCTTACAAAGGCTCTTTTGTACAATATGACAAAGAACAGAAGGGGAGAAACCGGAAATAAGAGAAAAATGTATTTAAAACCAATGAAAATCCTATTGACAAAGTAATTTTTTTGTGCAATATTATATTTGTAGTACAAAGTACAAAGCGTCCGAAAGAACGAAAAGGAGGAAAGAGGTTATGAAGGTAAAAAAGTTGCTTTGCCTGCTCTTGTCGGCGGCGATGCTGGCTGCGGCGGTTGCCGGCTGTTCCGGTGAAAAGCCGGCGCAGGACACGGCGGCGAACGCGCCCGAAGCCACGGGAGGCGGCGGTTCTGAGGAACCGGGCGGCAATGCGGGCAGCGATGCCCAGACGGCGGGCACACCATTAGCCGATGTACGGGTACGCCAGGCTCTGGCGTATGCGATTGACATCGACGCGATTGTGGAGACGCTTTTTGACGGAAAGGCGGAGAAGGCCGTAAGCTTTACGGCTCCCGGCGACTGGCTTAATACGGAGATTCCGGTATATGAGTACAATCCGGAGAAGGCAAAGGAGCTTTTGAAGGAGGCGAACTGGCCTGCGGATTACACGCTGGATGTAGTTTATTATTACGACGATCAGCAGACCGTCGACCTGATGACGATCATCGGCCAGTACTGGCAGGAGGTCGGAGTCAAAGCGCAGTTTCGGAAGCTGGAGGGCGATCTGGCGAGTCAGCTGTGGGTGCCGCCGGCCGATATGGTGAATGGGCCGGCGGCCGTCAAATGGGACTTAGCTTACGCGGCGGTAGCAGCGCTTTCGGAGAGCGAGTTCTACAACCGCTTTGCTTCCACGGCTTCCAACAACTCCTCCGTACCCAGGCAGGACGGCTTAGACGAGCTGATCGAGCGCTCCAACGCGACGATGGATACGGACGAGCAGAAGGCGGCCTTTAAGGACATCCAGCAGTTTGTGGCGGAGAATGTCCTGGCGATGCCTTTGTATCATCAGGTATGCTTTATCTACACGAGCAATGACCTGGATACGGCCGGCAGCGTATTCGGCAACGACCAGTTTTCCTATGAGAAAAATATCCTGGACTGGACGATCAGCCGCGACGATCATACGATGTACACCAACGGCGGCCCGCAGGAGTTTTTCTGGTATCCGATGGTAAATCCGGGCTATATGATCAATACGGAGCTGGTATTTGACAAGCTGATCAATGCCGACAGTTCCTTAAATCCGACCGACGGAATGCTGGCGGAGAGCTACACGGTGAGCGAGGACGGCCTGTCCATCGAGTTTGTGCTGCGCGACGGTCTGACCTGGCACGACGGCGAACCGCTTACGGCTGAGGACGTCAAGTTCACACTGGAACTGATGCTCAAGGCGCCCGGCACCAACGCGGTGGCTTCGGAAGTCATGCAGGCCATCACGGGAGCGGCCGATTTCATCTCCGGAGCGGCCGGGGATCTGGCGGGCGTGACCATCGACGGCAGTAAGGTGACGGTAAGTTTTGACAAGGTTTCCGCGAACGCGCTCTTAGTATTCTCCCAGTGGCCCGTACTGCCCAAGCACTGCCTGGAAAACGCCGATCCGGCCGCGCTGCAGCAGGATGCGTTCTGGCAGAAACCGATCGGTTCCGGCCCCTTTATGGTGGATGAGGTGGTTTTGAACAACTACGCGACGCTCAAGAGATGGGACGGCTATTACAAGCAGGGCACAGGCAACATTGAGACGATCTATATGTTTGCCAGCGGCGAGAACGATTCCAACCTGGTAGTCAACGCCACGGCGGGTAAAATCGACTATGCATGGAGCAAATCGACCGACGAGGCCAAGGCGATCGAAGCGCTGGATTTCATGAGCGTAAATGTGGCGAATATCCGCTACACGCGGTGCTTCTATATTAACCAGTTCCCTCATGAAGCAAATATAAAATAAACCTGTCTGCGCCGCCTGCGCGGTGCGGCTCTGGCTGCCATACCCGAGTGCTTCGGCCTGTTTGCCCGGCTTGGACCCCGCGGTATGGCGGCTTTCTTTTCAGGAAGGATGAGTTTATGGCAACATATACGTTAAGAAAAGTGCTGTCTCTGATCCCGATGATGCTGTTCATCAGTTTCTTGATTTATCTGGGAATTGAACTGATGCCGGGCGATGCGGTGGATTTTTTGATTCCTCCGGACGCGCTGGCTACGATGTCGGCAGAGCAGCTGAACGCGATGCGGGAATCCCTGGGGTTAAACGATCCGTTCCTTGTGCGTTATTTTAAATGGCTGGGCGGACTGCTTCAGGGCGAATTTGGTTATTCGATCCAAAGCGGCGTGCCGGTGGCGACGCTGATGAAAAACCATCTGCCGGCGACCATTGAACTTACGGTAACCGCCTTGATTTTTTCTTCGATTTTCGGCGTCCTTTTCGGCGTTTTAAGCGCTTTAAAAAAGGGAAGCCTGATCGACCAGGTGTTCAGTCTGATCGGCATGGTAGGCGTGGCGGTTCCGCAGTTTTTGCTGGGGCTGATCTGCATCAACGCGTTTGCCCTCCATCTGAACCTGCTCCCGGCCGGCGGGCGTATGGCCAGCGCCGGGCAGTCCTTTGTTGAGCGCCTGCCGTATCTGGTGATGCCGGCGCTAGTATTGGGCTTTTCCCTGACAGCCGGCGTGATGCGCTATGCGCGCAGCAGTATGCTGGATTCGATGGGCCGCGATTATATGAAAACGGCCAGGGCAAAGGGAATCCCGGAATGGCGGGTCAATCTTCTGCACGGTCTGCGCACTGCCTTGACCCCGGTGGTCGTGCTGATCGGCTTTCGTCTGCCGATGCTGATCGGCGGCGCGGTGGTCATTGAGGAGGTATTCCAGTGGCCGGGGATCGGCAGCCTGTTTGTCAATGCCGTCCGTTCACAGAATACGCCGCTGGTGATGATGATCGGATTTTTTAGCGTGCTGCTGGTCTTGATTTCAAGTATTATGGTAGATATTGTAACGGCGTTTTTGGATCCCCGGATCAAGCTAGGCTAGGAAGGAGGCGCTACGATGAGTTCTCTTGACAGGAAGATGGACCGCATTTTAAGGCGGGAGGAATCCGGGACAGCGCGGCGCGGGATTAAGAACCGGACTCTGCGCAAAATTTTTGCCAATAAGCTTTCCATCGCCGGATTTGTGATTTTTGCCGTGATTATGCTTATGTGCGTCTGCGCCCCTTTGTTTACCCAGTACAGTTCGACGAAGGTGGATCTGCGAAGTATTCTGGAGGCGCCCTCGGCCAGCCATATTTTCGGCACGGACAAGATCGGGCGCGATATCTGGGCGAGGATTCTCTACGGGGGTCGGGTTTCGATCGGCGTAGGCTTTGGAAGCGCTTTGATCGCCACCGTCATCGGGGTATCCCTGGGGACGATCTGCGGCTACAAGGGCGGATGGCTGGACGGGGTCGTGATGAAGCTGTCGGAAGTGCTGATGGCGTTTCCGCAGATGATCCTGGTGCTGATTCTGGTGACGGTGACCGGGCAGAGCCTTTGGAACCTGATTCTGATTTTTTCGGTGACCGGCTGGCCTTCGATGTACCGCATGGCCCGCTCGCAGATGCTTTCGATCCGCGAGGAGGAGTACGTACAGGCCTTAAAGGCGTTTGGCATCGGCAGTATGCGGATTGCCTTTGTACATATGCTTCCGAATGCGATCGGGCCGATTTTTGTCAATGTTACCCTTTCAACGGCCATGTTTATTTTACAGGAAGCTTCTTTGAGTTTCCTGGGGCTTGGCGTACCGCTGGAGGTCGCGACCTGGGGGAATATCCTCAACGTGGCCCAGGATCTGACGATCTTAAAGGATGCGCCCTGGATCTGGCTTCCCACCGGTATTGTGGTCACCCTGTTTGTCGTGAGCATCAACTTCATCGGCGACGGTCTGCGGGATGCGACCGATCCGTCACAGATCGGATAGGGGGGAATACGAGTGGAAAAGAAAGATGTTGTAGTAAGCGTAAACGATCTTCATGTGAATTTTTATAACAACAACCGCTGTAACCGGGTTTTGCGGGGCGTTTCCTTCGACTTGAAAAAGAGCCATATCATGTGCATTGTCGGGGAGAGCGGCTGCGGCAAGTCGGTGACGGCCAACTCGATTATGGGGCTTTTGCCGGAGCTTTCGCGTATTGAGTCGGGCAGTATCGATTTTTATTATCAGGGAAGGGATATCCGAATCGACCAACTCAAACGCAGGGGAAAGGAGATGCGGGAACTGCGCGGCGCGGGCATGGCGATGATTTTCCAGGATCCGATGACAGCGCTGAACCCGGTCTTTACGGTAGGATACCAGATCAATGAAGCATTGATGTATCACAACCAGGCCAGGACAAAGAAGGAGGCTGACCGGCTGGCGGTACAGCTGTTAAAGGACATGGGGATTCCGCTGCCAAAGCAGCGGGTTAGGGAGTATCCGCACCAGTTTTCCGGCGGCATGTGCCAGCGGGCCATGATCGCGATGGCGATGAGCTGCCGTCCCAAGGTTTTGGTGGCGGATGAGCCGACCACGGCCCTCGACGTGACGATTCAGGCGCAGATTTTTGAGCTGATGCTGGATTTGAAGAACAACAACGATACGGCGATCCTCCTGATTACCCATGATATGGGCGTGGTAGCCGAACTGGCCGATCAGGTGGCTGTCATGTACATGGGAAATATTGTGGAAAGCGGGGAGGCGCGGGCGATTCTGACGCGGCCGGCCCATCCGTATACAAAGGCGCTGCTGGACTCGATCCCGGTGCTGGGACGGGGAAAGGGCCAGAAGTTGGAGCCGATTCAGGGCTCGACCCCGGATCCGTACAATCGGCCCAAGGGCTGCCAGTTTGCGCCGAGATGTCCGTATGTGACCGAAGAGTGCACACAAGCCATGCCGGGCGAGCAGACGATCGAGGAAGGGCATATGTGCCGCTGCTTCCATAATCTTTTGAAGGGGGAGGGCTGAGATGGCAGAGAACAAAAAGAACGAGGTATTGATCCGTGTCCGAGGCCTCAAAACCTGGTATCCCATCAAGAAGGGCCTGCTCAAAAAAACGGCGGGGTATGTAAAAGCGGTTGACGATGTGGATCTGGAGGTGTACAAGGGGGAAATCCTCGGCGTGGTGGGCGAGAGCGGCTGCGGCAAAACGACGTTAGGCAAGAGTATTTTGCAGCTGATCCGGCCGTATGAGGGGCAGGTGATCTATGGAGAAGGGGAAACGGGCCGTGATCTGATGCGGATGAGTAAGCAGGAGCTGGATCAGATGCGCAGCCGGATGCAGATCGTGTTCCAGGATCCGTATTCGTCTTTAAACCCGGCTTTTACGATTTTTAAGTCCATGCAGGAGCCGCTGATCCGCTTTGGCATGAAGAACAAGCAGGAGCGCCGGGAGAAGATTGCCGGGCTTTTGCAGGCCGTGAACCTGCCGGCCGAGTATATGGAGCGGTATCCGAACGAGTTTTCCGGCGGCCAGCGGCAGCGCATCGGCATCGCCCGCGCGCTCTCGGTGTCCCCGGAGTTCATTGTCTGCGACGAGGCGGTTTCGGCGCTGGATGTTTCGATCCAGGCGCAGGTGCTGAAGCTTTTGAAGGAATTAAAGGATCGGTACAATCTGACCTATATGTTTATTACGCATGACTTGTCGGTGGTGGAGTACATCAGCGACCGGATTGTCGTCATGTATCTGGGACATATCGTGGAGGTGGCGGATACGGAGGAGCTTTTTGCCAATACGCTTCATCCGTATACGCAGGCGCTTTTAAGCGCGATTCCGATTGCCGATATCAATAAGCGCCGCAAACGCATCCCTTTGCAGGGGGATGTGCCGAGCCCGGTCAACCCGCCTGCGGGCTGTCCGTTCCATCCGCGCTGTCCCAAATGCCGCGAGGAGTGCAAAACGAAGGCGCCAAAGCCGGTGGCGATTGAGAAGGACGGGCGTCCGCATATCGTGTGCTGCCACCAGGTGCGGGCGGCGATATGAGGGGCGGCGGACGAAAAATGAAGATGCCCTGAGAACACGGGCAAAAGAGAGGAGACACGATGGCAAAATATGACATTACTGAGATAAAAGGGGTGATTCCGGCCCTGATGACCTTTTTTGATTCCAAGGAAGAGGTGGACGACGGCTGTATGCGGGCCATGCTCGATTTTATGATGGAAAACGGGGCGGACGGCTTTTATTTGACCGGCAGTACCGGCGAGTGCTTTACAATGACGATGAAAGAGCGGATGCATGTCGTGGAAACCGTGATCGATCATGTAAACGGCAGAAGGCCGGTGATTGTCCATGTGGGCGATATCGGGACCAAAAAGTCGATCGAGCTGGCGAAGCAGGCCGAGGCCGCGGGGGCGGACGCGATTTCTTCGGTGCCGCCTTTTTACTGGAGGTTTAAGAAGGAGGATATCTACGGGTATTACAGGGATTTGTCCGAATCGGTGGAGATTCCGCTGGTCGTCTACAATATCGTCCTGGCCGGGATCATGGATATGGATTTGATTTTAAAGATTGCCGGCCTGCCGCGTGTAAAGGGCCTGAAGTATACGGCGCGCAGCCACGACGAGATGGGCTGTCTGAAAGAAATGCTGGGCCCGGATTTTATGATCTACTCGGGCTGTGACGAGATGGCGTTTTCGGGATTGTGCGCCGGGGCGGACGGGATCATCGGTTCGTTTTACAATGCGATTCCCGATCTGTACCAGAAGATCGTAAAGGCGGTTAAGGAGAGCGACATCCGTGAGGGGATGCGCCTGCAGAAGCTGGCGGACCAATTTATCTTTGCCTGTCTGAAATACGATTTTCCGAGCATCCTGCACAATGTAATGAATTGGCGCGGACTGGAGTCGGGATATTCCCGGCGGCCGTTCTATAATTATAAGGAAGAGGAACTTACGGAATTGAAGAAGGAGTTGAGGGCGCTTCGGGAAAAGTATCGGGCGGCGGAACTTGACTGTTTCAAATTGTAGAGACGCAGGCGAATGGCCCGCTGACAGCGGCGGACGTAAACGGCCCGCAGGCAAGGGTTTTGCAAATCCGGCCTGCGGGTTGTTTGGATGTTTGGCGGCGGGAGTCCCGGGTCGGATTATCCGGCCGGATTGAGAGTCGGGGAGCGGGTGGAAATAGGAGGTATTGGGATTATGCAGCATGGGCCGTCAACCGGCGGTTGACAACGCGCCATCCTGAACTGGTAGATTTTTTGGCTGTTTTTTGCTATTCTGAAAACAGAAGATCGGAGGAAAGGGGGAAGAACGGATGACAATCGGCCAAAGAATTGCATGGATTCGTAAGGAGCACGGTTTGTCGCAGGAAGCTTTCGGCGAGACGTTTGGCGTATCCAGGCAGGCAATTTCGAAATGGGAGTCCGACAGCTGTCTATGAAGCAAAATTAACAGAGAACAGAGACCGGTTCCAGGTCTACCGGGCGGAAATGCCGATGGATGTAATGTTGGAGGAGGGGGATATTTTAACCGCCGTTGGCCGGATTACGGACGAGTATGGCCGTGTGTTTGAAAGGGAGCTGGCGCGTTTTGAGGTGAAAAACGGAAAGTTGGAGTAGCGGCCATTTCGCGGTGCGGTTTGCTGGGGAGCCTTGTTTTAGATTGTAATTTTCGTGCACATAATATATAATAAAAGTGTGATTGAAAACACGAAAAATATAATAAAAATGTGAGGAAGCGTATCTATGGAACGATTCATGTTGCAGAAGCTGCTGGATTGGAAGAACTCGCCGTACCGCAAACCGCTGATCTTAAAGGGTGTGCGCCAGGTAGGCAAGACCTGGGTCCTTAAAGAATTCGGCAGGCGTTATTATGAAAATGCAGCCTACTTTAATTTTGACGAAAATGAGGAATATAAACAGTTTTTTGAGACCACCAAGGATGTAGACCGTATCCTGCAGAATCTAATGATGGTCAGCGGCCAAAAGATTGTGCCGGAAAAGACGCTTATTATCTTTGACGAGGTACAGGACTGCCCTAAGGTGGTCAATTCGATGAAATATTTCTGCGAGAATGCCCCGCAGTATCACGTTGCCTGCGCCGGTTCTTTGCTGGGGATTGCTCTGGCGAAACCATCTTCTTTCCCTGTAGGCAAGGTCAACTTTATGCAGATTGATCCGATGACTTTTACGGAGTTTCTGCTTGCCAATGGCGATGAAAATCTGGCCGGATATCTGAAAAGCGTGGATACCATTGAACCGATTCATGATGCGTTCTTTAATCCTCTATATGAAAAATTGAAGATGTATTATATTACGGGCGGCATGCCTGAACCTGTGCTGATGTGGACGGAAGCAAGGGATGTTTCTGCTATGCAGGAAGCTTTGTCTGGGATTTTGGATGCGTATCAGAGAGACTTTGCAAAACATCCCAATGTCAGTGAGTTTCCAAAGATTTCTATGATCTGGAAGTCTATACCCTCCCAGCTGGCAAGGGAGAACAAAAAGTTTATTTACAAGGTTATCAAGGAGGGGGCCAGAGCCCGTGAATACGAGGATGCCCTGCAATGGCTTGTAGAGGCCCGGCTTGTGCATAAGATTTACCGCAGCTGCGCACCCGGTCTGCCGGTGGCTGCTTATGATGATCTTTCCGCATTTAAGATTTATCTGGCGGATGTAGGCCTGCTTCGCCGTTTGGCACAGCTGGCACCTACGGCATTCGGAGAAGGCAATCGTTTGTTCACTGAATTTAAGGGCGCGCTAACCGAAAATTTTGTGCTGCAGACCTTGATTACGCAGTTTGAAGTAGCTCCCCGCTACTGGACGCAGAACAATCCTCCCTATGAGGTGGATTTCCTTATCCAGCGGGAAAATGATATTTTCCCCGTGGAAGTTAAGTCCGAAGCCAATACTGCCAGCAAAAGTCTTAAAAAGTTTAAAGAGTTATTTCCGGATAAAGTCAAACTCCGTGTACGTTTCTCACTGGATAATCTGAAACGGGACGACGATGTATTGAATATTCCCCTGTTTATGGCAGATCAGGCGGATCGACTGATCGGATTGGCATTAGAGCAGAGAAGCAGTAAATCATTCTGATATGGAAATGAGTATTCCCACAGGAAGCCTGAAAGCAGCTTGCAGGAAACGTCTTGCATTCTCAGAAAAATCGTAGTACAATAAGCCCAGCGTACTACCATGCCCTGAGAACACGGGCAGACAGATGAAACACCGCAAGGGTGTACCACCATGCCCTGAGAACACGGGCAGACAGATGAAAGGAGTTATACATACTATGGATCAGAAAGTGGCTGACTTGCTGAACGAGCAGATTAACAAGGAGTTTTATTCGGCCTATTTGTACCTGGATTTTGCCAATTATTATGCCTCCGTCGGCTTGGACGGTTTTGAGAACTGGTATAAGATTCAGGCGCAGGAGGAACGCGATCATGCGATGCTGTTCTATCAGTATCTGCAGAATAACGGCCAGAAGGTGACGTTTGAGGCGATCGCGAAACCGGACAAGGAGCTGAAGGACAATATGGCGCCCTTAAAGGCTGGCCTGGAGCATGAGCAGTATGTGACTTCTCTGATTAACGACATCTATGCCGCGGCTTTCGAGGTGAAGGATTTCCGCACGATGCAGCTGCTTGACTGGTTTGTCAAGGAGCAGGGCGAGGAAGAGAAGAACGCTTCGGATATGATTACGAAGATGGAGTTGTTTGGCACGGATGCCAAGGGCCTTTATATGTTAAACAGCGAGCTGGGTGCCCGCGTTTATTCGGCGCCGTCTCTGACGCTGTAAGCGTTTGCGGCAGGGAGAGCGTCTCACAGAGAGAAAGACATACAAACGAGGACTTCGTGAAAACGAAGTCCTTACATTTATGTATCGAGGAGGGCTCTTAGCTGCTCTTTTTCTTCGGGATGTGTTTCAATACCGTCTAATATCTGCGATACCAGTTTTTTGGTTTCTGCTGTCTGCTCCTGTACGGCTTCTTTTAAAAGCAGAAAAGATTTTTCATCCATAAGCCATTGGATCGGAAAATGCCAGCCATGAAATCTTCCGTTTGAGGGGATTTCCTGCAAATGCTGTAAATAAAAGGCGATTCTGTTTGTTCCGTAATGCACACAATTACGATACAGCATGACAGCAAGATGAAATTGCCAGGATATTTCAAAGCAGTCATCGTCAAAGATTTTCATAATATGCAATACATCTTCACAATGAAGCAGTTCCGCATGCTGCAGGAATTCATCTTGCACCATGTGATAATCATTCCAGATTTCATTGTCATTTCCGTCGTCGTCCCACAATGAAATTTCTTCTGTATGAACTTTGTGCAGGAAATCAATTTTTTCAGATACACACATCTTTTTACAATCGCCGACCTTGTAATTTGAAACATCCATCTGCATACCTCCAAATTCTGAGCTGCCGTTCTTTTATTTCTTTCCCTGCGGCGAGCCGCTTCCTCCTATGCGGATTATACTATTTATAAAGGAAAAAATCAACGCACAACCATAAACATGAGAAAAGAAGATTTACCGTGCGGATCGGCGGAAAAAGGATTGAGAGAGCCGCTTTTTTCTGCTATACTTTGTGACAGAGAAAGGCGGCCTGCCCCGTGAGGCGGTTTTGGCGGAGGGTGATATGATTGAACTGAAAGGAAAATATAATACGGCTAAAATTTTTACCGATGTCGTGGACGAGGCATCGATTTCACAGGTGCTTCTGCTGCTGAATCAAGAATTCGTATCCGGGAGCCGCATACGGCTGATGCCGGATGTCCATGCCGGCGCAGGCTGCACGGTAGGCACGACCATGACCATTGCCGACAAAATTGTCCCGAACCTGGTAGGCGTGGACATTGGCTGCGGAATGGAGACCGTCCGGATTCGGGAAACGCATATCGAATTACAAAAGCTTGATAAACTGATTTATGAGAGGATACCGTCCGGTTTCAATGTGCGGGAGAAAACGCACCGGTATTTTGATGAAATAAAGCTGGAGGATTTATTTTGCTACAAGCAGATCGATCCGCGAAGGGCCGAGAAAAGCATGGGAACATTAGGCGGCGGAAATCATTTTATTGAAGCCGATCGGGACGGCGATGGAAACATATATGTGGTCGTGCATTCCGGCAGCCGCCATTTGGGACTGGAAGTGGCGAATTATTATCAGGCGGAGGGGTACCGGGCGCTAAACGGCTCTGCCAAAAAGGATGTTGACGCGCTGGTCACGGAGTTAAAGGCCCAGGGGAAAGAGCGAACGATTTCCAAAAGCATTGCCGCTTTGAAAAATACGAAAAGAACGAGCATTCCGAAACAGCTGGCCTATGTATCGGGCGAACTGTTTGAACAGTATATCCACGATATGAAAATCGTTCAGGCGTATGCCCGGTTAAACCGGCAGGCCATGGTGGACGAGATTGTAAAAGGGATGAAGCTTCATGTGGCGGAGCAGTTTACAACCATTCATAATTATATTGATACCGAGGCGATGATTTTAAGAAAAGGCGCCGTATCGGCTGAAAAAGGCGAAAAACTGCTGATTCCGATCAATATGCGGGACGGTTCGCTGATTTGCGTAGGCAAAGGGGAGGAGGATTGGAACCGGTCGGCGCCGCACGGCGCGGGACGCCTGATGAGCCGTTCGGCGGCCAAGGAATCTTTTACGGTGTCGGAATTCAAAAAGCAGATGCAGGGTATTTATACGACCTCAGTAAATAAAGATACGCTGGATGAATGTCCGATGGCGTACAAGGGAATGGACGATATTTTGAGCAATATTAAAGATACGGTGGATGTGGTTCGGGTGATAAAGCCGATCTATAATTTTAAGGCGGGCGGGGAATGAGCTTTGAAATGTTTTATGGATGATTTAAGAAAAATATGGTATACTATACAGGAAAGTAGCGACGCAACCGTCACAAGTACGAGGTGACCATGATAATTAAACGAGATTCTTATCTGAACCGTATGATTCAAAATATGTGGAACGGAGAGGTCAAAGTAATCACCGGCCTTCGCCGCTGCGGAAAATCGGTGCTGCTGTTTGACCTGTTTTATGAGTATCTTCTTTCACAGGGAGTTGAAGAGGATCACATCATAAAAATCGAACTGGACCAGAGACGTTATTATAAGTTCAGAAATCCCATAACCCTTTGCGAATATGTCGAAACTCTTGTCGCAGAACACAAGAGTGAGAAGTATTATCTTTTTATTGACGAGGTACAGCTTACCATAAAGGTTATTGATAAAGAGAACGCTGGAATTGAGGTTTCTGTCTATGACATGCTGAACGAACTCAAAGCATATAAAAATTTAGATGTATATGTGACAGGAAGCAACTCAAAGGGCCTGTCAAAAGATATCGCTACGGAATTCCGCGGCCGGGCGACCCAAATTCATGTGTTCCCATTATCCTTCAAAGAGTTTTACTCATACATTGGCGGCGACGAGCGCAAGGCGCTGGATGTCTACATGCTTTACGGCGGTATGCCGCGTCTTTTGGCACTGAAGGATGACAAAGATAAAAAAGATTACCTGACTTCTCTGTACAGCGAGTTGTATGTAAGGGATATTGTAGAGCGCAACGGTATCGAGCGTGAGGATATTTTGAATGATATTCTGGATTTCCTTGCTTCGCAGATTGGTTCACTGACCAATCCTGCGAATATAGCGAATGCGTTGACCAGCATAAAAAAGGAAAAAGTTAATTCCACACTGGTGTCAAACTATGTACGGCATAGTATCGATTCGTTTCTTATTTCTATGGCAAAACGCTACGATGTAAAAGGAAAGACCTACTTCAAGTATCCGAACAAGTACTACTACACAGATATTGGTCTGCGCAACGCAAGGCTGAATTACCGCCAGTTTGACCCCGGTCATATTATGGAAAATATGATCTACAACGAGCTTCTTTGCCGCGGATATTCTGTCGATGTTGGCGTTGTGACCGACCGCACGGGCGGTGCAAACGCACAAAAGGAAATTGACTTTATTGTAAATGATGCAGATAAAAAAATCTACATTCAGTCCGCGTTCCGAATGGATACGGATAAAAAAGAATCTTCTGAACTTGCATCTTTGATACTGACAAAGGACTTTTTCAAAAAAATTGTTGTCCGTATGGATATTCCTCATCACTTCTATGATGACAACGGAATTTTCCATTGCAATTTAATAGATTTGCTGCTTGGCCGTGTCGAATTGTTTTAATCAACAGGGCAGGTAAATACCGTAAAAACCTTTTAGGAGCAGCCCTTGGGGGTTACTCCGGTTTGTTCATATTTTCCACCCCCCGCCATCGCATTGTGAAAATCCCTGATATAAAAACGCATATAAAGTAAATTTTTGTCAAATCAGTCTATTGTCAAATCCTTATCAACGTTTTATAATACAAAAATGGGTTTGGGCATATACTGTCCTGACCATGACTGGCAAAAAAACGCTGCAGGAAAAAGGAGATTACAGACATGAAAAGCAAAATTACCATTATCGGTGCAGGAAGCGTTGGCGCTACGATCGCCTATACCTTATCCAACGAGGATATCGCATCGGAGATCGTCCTGATTGACATCAACAAGGAAAAAGTAGACGGGGAAGTGATGGACATTGTCCAGGGTACCTGCTTCCGCGATCCGATCTCGATCGTAGCCGGCGACTATGCCGACGCAAAGGATTCCGATATTGTTATTATCACTTCCGGCATCGCCCGCAAGCCTGGCCAGACCAGACTGGAGCTGACCCAGACCAACGTCAATATCCTGAAGGATATTACGCCGCAGATCGTAAAAGAGGCCCCGAAAGCGCTCTATGTCATTGTCAGCAATCCCGTAGATGTAATGACCTATGTATTTACCCGTATTTCCGGTTTGCCGGAGAATCAGGTGATCGGTTCCGGGACGCTGTTAGACACGGCGCGGCTTCGTTTCGGCCTTTCCCAATATCTGAATATTGCGCAGAAAAATATCCATGCCTACGTATTCGGCGAGCATGGCGACACCTCGTTCGTGCCCTGGTCCTGCGCCGAGGTCTCCGGTGCGGAACTGAATCAATTCCTCGAACTCAGACGTAAGAGCGGCCGCCTGAGCGAGGAGCTGGACCGCGAGGCGATGGTCGAATACGTGCACAAATCGGGCGGACAGATCATTGCCAGAAAGGGCGCGACTTTCTACGCCGTATCGGTCGCCGTCTGCAAGCTGTGCGCGATCCTTCTGTCGGCGTATGACTCGATTGCTACCGTATCCTCCATGCTGCACGGCGAGTACGGGATCGAGGATGTCTGCCTGAGTACGCTGACCCTGGTAGGTCCCAACGGCGTGCAGGGCAAAGTCCCCGTAGAGCTGACCGAAGAAGAGATTGAAAAACTGCGCGCCAGCGCCAATGCGCTGAAGGCCGTGATTGCTCAGATTGAACTGTAACCAGGAGGATACTATGAAATATAGCTATTATCCCGGCTGTACCCTCTCCACCAAAGCCAAAGCTCTTGATGCGTATGCCAGAGCTTCGGCGTTGGCGCTGGGGTTTGAGCTGGAAGAGATCGAAGATTGGCAGTGCTGCGGCGGTGTTTACCCGCTGGGAGACGACGAGATCGCTACCAAACTGTCCTCGGTTCGCGCCTTAAACGCGGCCAGGGAAAAGGGCCAGGAGCTGGTCACCCTCTGCTCGGCCTGCCATCACGTTATCAAGCGGGTCAACGACGACATGAAGCAGGTCGAGGATATCCGTACCCGGGCCAACAATTACCTGCAGCTGTCCGAGCCCTACGCCGGTGAAACAAACGTGCTTCATTTTCTGGAAGTACTTAGAGACCGCGTGGGATTTGACGAAATAAAAAAGAAAGTGACGCATCCGCTGACCGGCCGCAAAATCGGCGCTTACTACGGCTGCCTGCTGCTGCGCCCGGGCAAGATCCTTAAATTTGACAATCCGGAAAACCCGCAGATCCTCGAAGATTTTATCCGGGCCGTCGGCGCCGAGCCGGTCGTCTATCCGTATCGCAACGAGTGCTGCGGCGGCTACATATCGCTGAAAGAAAAAGATTTATCGGCCCGCATGTGCGACGCGGTCATGGAGAGCGCCTCCGGCTTTGGCGCGCAGATGCTGATTACGGCCTGCCCGCTGTGCCTGTATAACCTGAATAAGAGTACGGCAGGCAGACTGCCGGTCTACTATTTTACAGAACTCTTAGCCGAGGCTTTGGGAGTAAAAGAGGAGGTGGCGCTTTCATGAATACGCCCAGCAAACAAGCAGAGCAGATCCGTGAGATCAGCGGCGTAAATCCCTATAAATGCATGAAATGCGGCAAGTGCTCGGCATCTTGCCCTTCCTATAATGAGATGGATATCAAACCCCATCAGTTTGTCTCCTATGTACTGCACGAAAATGTGGAAGCGCTGACAGAGTCTAAGTCCCTGTGGAAGTGCCTGTCCTGTTTTGCCTGCGTGGAGCGCTGCCCGCGTGACGTAAAGCCCGGCAAGCTGATCGACGCGGCCAGGCAACTGGTGCTGCGGCAGAGAGGGCAGGAGTATCTGTCGCCGGATGAAGTGCCGGAACTTTTGGATCCCGAGATTCCCCAGCAGCTGTTAGTCAGCGCATTCAGAAGATACAGGAGGTGAGACGGGTGCAGAGAATCGGAGTATTCGTCTGTCACTGCGGCAGCAACATTGCCGCGACGGTAGACGTGAAAAAAGTAGTAGAAATGGCCCTGATGGAGCCGGGCGTCGTTCATGCGGAGGACTATCCGTACATGTGTTCGGAAGCCGGCCAGGCGAAAATCCTCGAGGCCATCAAAACGCAGGGGCTGACCGGGATCGTGGTCTGCTCCTGTTCACCGCGTATGCATGAGACGACGTTTCGCAAGGCGGCTGAGCGCGCCGGCTTAAATCCCTACATGGTGGAGATTGCCAATATCCGCGAGCACTGCTCCTGGATTCACAAGGATACGACGGAAGCTACCAAAAAGGCCGTGATCTTAGCCCGCGCCGCGATCGCCAAGGTCAATTTAAACGCGCCTTTACAGCCCGGCGAAAGCCGCGTCACCAAGCGGGCGCTGATTATCGGCGGCGGCATTGCCGGCATCCAGACCGCGCTTGACATCGCCGACGCCGGCTACGAAGTCGACATCGTCGAACAATCGCCGAGCATCGGCGGCCGGATGTCCCAGCTTGACAAAACCTTCCCTACGCTTGACTGCTCGGCCTGTATTTTGACGCCGAAAATGGTGGAAGCCAACGCGCATGAGAAGATACATATTTATACCTACAGCGAAGTGGAAAAGGTCAGCGGCTTTGTCGGCGATTTTACCGTGGACATCCGTAAAAAAGCCCGCAGCGTCGATATGGACAAATGCACGGGCTGCGGCGTCTGCCAGGAAAAATGCCCTTCCAAAAAGACGCCCAGCGAATTTAACCGCGGCCTTAATAACCGCAGCGCGATCTATACGCCGTTCGCGCAGGCCATTCCCAACGTGCCGGTGATCGACCGCGAAGCCTGCATCAAATTTAAGACCGGCAAATGCGGCCTGTGCGAAAAGGTCTGCCAGGCGGGGGCCATTGACTACGAGCAGCAGGACGAGATTATCACCGAAAAATACGGCGCTATCGTAGTAGCCACCGGCTTTGACGTGATCAAACTTGACAACTATGACGAGTACGCCTACAGCCAGAGCAAGGACGTAATCACGTCGCTGGAGCTGGAGCGGATTATGAACGCGGCCGGTCCTACGAAAGGACACCTGGAGCGGCTTTCGGACGGACGCGCGCCCAAAGAGATCGTCTTTGTCCAGTGCGTGGGCAGCCGCTGCGCCGACGAGCGGGGCAAGAGCTACTGCTCAAAAATCTGCTGCATGTACACGGCCAAGCACGCGATGCTGATCCGTGACAAATACCCGGACACCCATGTGACGGTCTTTTATATCGACGTGCGCACCCCCGGCAAGAACTTTGACGAATTTTATCGCCGGGCCGTGGAGGAGTACGGAGTCGATTACATCAAAGGCCAGGTAGGCAAAGTCCTGCCGCAGCCCGACGGAACCCTTTTAGTGCAGGGCGCCGACCTGATCGATAACCATCAGGTGCTGATCCGGGCCGACATGGTGGTGTTGGCGGCGGCGATCGAACCCAACCCCTCCGTGCGCGGGATTGCCACCATGCTGACAGCCAGCATCGATACCAACAATTTCTTAACCGAAGCGCATCCCAAGCTTCGTCCGGTGGAAAGCCCGACAGCCGGCGTGTTCTTATCCGGCGTCTGCCAGGGACCTAAGGACATCCCCGAGACCGTCGCACAGGCCGGTGCGGCCGCGGTCAAGGCGATCGGCTTGCTGGCGAAGGATAAGCTGACGACCAACCCCTGCACGGCTCACTCCGACGAACTTTTGTGCAACGGCTGTTCGACCTGTGCGCACGTATGCCCGTATGGAGCGATCACCTATGAAGATAAACAGGTCAACGACCACGGAATCCGCGAGGTGCGCCGCCTGGCGGTCGTCAACAGCGCGCTCTGCCAGGGCTGCGGCGCCTGCACGGTAGCCTGCCCGTCCGGCGCAATGGACCTGAAGGGATTCTCCAACCGACAGATTATAGCGGAGGTGGATGCGATATGTCGATAGAAGCAAAAGAAGAGTTCAGACCTAAGATCGTGGCGTTTTGCTGCAACTGGTGCAGCTACGCGGGCGCGGACTTAGCCGGCAGCAGCCGCTTAGGCTATCCGGCCGACGTAAAAATCATCCGCGTGCCCTGCTCCTGCCGCGTCAATCCGATGTTTGTGCTGCGCGCGTTTGAAAAAGGGGCGGACGGTGTGATCCTCTGCGGCTGCCATCCCGGCGACTGCCATTACTCCACCGGCAACTACTATACAAGACGGCGCATGAAGCTTTTGTTCTCCATGCTCGATTACATCGGTGTGGAGAACGGCCGTACCCGCGTCGAGTGGGTATCGGCGGCGGAAGGCGTGAAATTTTCCACCACCATGAACGAATTCGTGGCAAAGATTCACTCCCTCGGCAAGAACGTGAGATTGGAGGACCTCCGATGCAAGAACTGATAAGAGAAACAAAGCCGTCGGCCTCTTCACAGGCTCTGGTCCATAGGGCCTGTGAACTGCTTTCGGACGGGACGGTGGCCCGCGTCCTGGGATGGAAAAAGGGCGATCTGCCGTACAACCCCGAGCCGGCCTTTTTTGACAGCGCCGAGGCGCTTAGCTCGTTTACATATGACGCCTTCTGCGGCGCCAATCTGAGCAAATATATGATCGAAGCCTCCAGGCTGGAGGGAAAGACGCTCGTATTTTTGAAACCGTGCGATACGTACAGCTTCAACCAGCTGATAAAAGAACACCGCGTGGACCGTGAAAAAGCGTACATTGTCGGCATCGGCTGCACCGGCAAGCTTTCCGGTGAAAAAATCCATGCCCTGGGCATCAAGGCTGTCGAAGCGATCGAAGGCGCAGAGGACGGGATGCTCTGCGAAGGGCAGGAGAGCGCTTCCGGCAAGACGAGAGCGGCAGAGGAGGCGGCAGCTGCCGCGGAAATCGTCGCACCGGCAGATCCCGACGCGGTTTTAACGATTCAAACGCTGTACGGCGAAAAAACCTGCGCCTACGACGAGGTCATGCTGGAGCGCTGCCACGTCTGCAAGGGGAAGGAACATAAAATATACGATGAGCTTCTGGGCCAGTCCCGCGAGACGAAAAACGCCGACCGCTTTGCCGAAGTAGAGCGTATCGAGGCGATGAGCCCGCAGGAGCGTTTCGCCTTTTTCCAGAGCGAACTGTCCAAATGCATCCGCTGCAACGCCTGCCGCAACGTGTGCCCGGCCTGCAGCTGCCGCAAATGTGTTTTTGACAGCAACAAGTTTGACAGCTCGCAGAAAGCCAACGTGGATTCCTTTGAGGAAAAGATGTTCCACATCATCCGCGCCTTCCATGTGGCCGGGCGCTGTACCGACTGCGGCGAGTGCAGCCGCGTATGCCCGCAGGGGATTCCACTGCATTTGTTTAACCGCAAATTTATCAAGGATATCGATACTTTCTATGGCGAATTCCAGGCCGGCGAGGATGCGGAGACAAAGGGGCCGCTCACCAGCTTTACCCTTGACGACGCCGAACCCGGTATCGCAGAAGGGAGGTAACGCATATGTATAAGATTGCCAGAGAAAACCTGCCCGCGCTGTACCGTGCGCTGGCGGCGGAGCGGGAATTGTACCTGCCGGTGCGAAAAAGCGGCCAGGTAAACTTTGCCGCCTGGGACGAGGGCTTTAGCGAGGAGGACCTGCTTTTCGGCCTGGCGGCTTTAAAAACCGTCAAGTCGCCCAAAGACGTATTTTTCCCGCAGAGCGAAACGCTCTATACCTGTAAAAAGGACGGCCGGAAGCTGACCATTGAGCCGGAGGCCCTCAAAGCGCAGGACTTTGTGGTATTCGGTATGCGGGCCTGCGACGTGCAGGGGCTTAAAGTCCTTGACAAAGTATTCCTTTCGGAACCCATAGATACCTTTTACGCTGCCCGCAGGGAGCACGGCACGATCGTCGCCATAGGCTGCAAAGAACCGGAAACCAGCTGTTTTTGCAGCGTGTTCGGAACCGACTGCACCGAGCCGGCCGCCGACGTGGCCGCCTGGCTGACCGACGATTTCCTGTACTGGAAGCCGCTGACCGAAAAAGGGGAAGCCTTAACCGGGCAGCTGAAACAAAAAGGGCCGTTTGCGCGGACATCCGAAGCAGACGAGACGCAGGTAGAGTCCGAGAAAGCCGTTACCCGCCGGATCGTCGAACGCCTTCCCTACAGCCAACTGTCTTTAGACGGCTGGGACGGCGACGCCACGGACGAAAAATTTGGCGATGCCTTATGGGAAGAACTCTACAAGCCGTGCCTGGCCTGCGGCACCTGCACCTTTGTGTGCCCGACCTGCCAGTGCTATGATATCAAAGACTATGACACCGGCCACGGGGTTCAGCGCTATCGTTGCTGGGATTCCTGCATGTATTCCGATTTTACGATGATGGCGGCGGCCAACAACCGTACCAGCCAGATGCAGCGGTTCCGCCAGCGCTTTATGCATAAGCTGGTGTATTTCCCGGCCAACAACGACGGCATGTATTCCTGCGTGGGCTGCGGCCGCTGCGTGGACAAATGCCCGTCGTCCTTAAATATCGTCAAAGTCATCAAAGCCTTTGCCGCCAAGGCAGAGGCCGTAAGGGGAGGTGAAAACTGATGTCCGAATGCACATGCCATACCAATTATCAACTGGATACGCTGATTCCGAAAGTCGGCGTGATCACCGACATCCGTGAGGAAACCCCCGATGTCAAGACCTTCCGCGTCAATGCGCCGGAGGGCGGCAAGCTCTTTGAGCATATGCCCGGCCAGTGCGCAATGCTCTGCGCGCCCGGGGTCAGCGAGGGCATGTTTTCCATCACCTCCTCGCCGACCAACCTGAAATATCAGGAATTCAGCATCAAACGCTGTGGGATGCTGACCGAATATCTGCACAGCCTGCAGGTGGGCGATTCGATTACGGTGCGCGGCCCTTACGGCAACCATTTTCCGGTGGAGGACCGTTTAAAGGGGCAGAATTTGCTGTTCATTGCCGGCGGCATCGGGCTTGCGCCCCTGCGCTCGGTAATCAACTACGTGCTTGACAACCGGGCGGACTACGGCACGGTCGACATCCTCTACGGTTCCCGCTCGGCCGACGACCTGGTACAGCTGAAAGAGATTCAGGAAGTCTGGATGAAAACAGAGGGCGTAAACGTCTATCTGACGATCGACCGCGAGCAGGAGGGCTGGGACGGCCACGTCGGTTTTGTCCCCGCATATTTAAAGGAACTGGGCTTTGCCACCGACAAGACGGCTCTGATCTGCGGCCCGCCGATTATGATTAAATTCGTGCTTGCCGGCCTGCAGGAGATGGGCTTTTCCAAGGAGCAGGTCTACACGACCCTGGAACTGCGCATGAAGTGCGGGATCGGCAAGTGCGGCCGCTGCAACATCGGCTCCAAATACGTCTGCAAGGACGGCCCGGTATTCCGCTGCGACGAGATCGACGAACTGCCTGACGAGTATTAGACGCCCGGGCCGCAAGGGCGTAAAGCGCGGGCGGCCATTGGCGTTAAGGACACTATAAATGAGGAGATATCCAGATGGAAAATATGGTAAACGTATATTTTTTCGGTAAAAAATACAGCGTCCCGGCCGACTTGACCATTATGACGGCCATGGAATACGCCGGCTATACGCTCAAGCGCGGCTGCGGCTGCCGCCACGGCTTCTGCGGCGCCTGCGCCACGGTTTACCGGATCAAAGGAAAGAACGAATTAAAGACCTGCTTAGCCTGCCAGACCCAGGTCGAAGAAGGCATGTATGTAGCCAGCATCCCCTATTTCCCGACCGACAAGCGGACCTACGAAATCGAGGATTTGAAGGCCGACCAGCGCGTGATGATGGAACTGTACCCGGAAATCTACAGCTGCATCGGCTGCAACGCCTGTACCAACGCCTGTACCCAAAATCTGAACGTGATGCAGTACATCGCCTACGCCCAGCGCGGCGAGTTTGAAAAATGCGCCGAGGAATCCTTCGACTGCATCGGCTGCGGCTGCTGCTCGGTGCGCTGCCCGGCCGGGATTTCACATCCGATGGTCGGCGTGCTGGCCCGCCGCTTAACCGGCAAATACATTGCGCCTGAGAGCGCGCATCTGAACAAGCGCGTGGAGGAAATCCATGAGGGGGCGTATGACAGCCTGATCGAGCAGATCATGCAGAAGCCCATCACCGAGATGCAGGAACTGTACAACACCAGAGAGATCGAGAAATAAGGAGGGACAGCCATGTTTACACCGGAAATGCTGGAATCAATCAAGAAGGTGGAAGCGACGCGGCCCGAGCGCATGGGAATGGAACCCCGCCGCATGACGGCCGACGAAAAAGACGCCCTCTTAAAAGCCTATCACCCCGATTACCGGGCGGACGGCTTTGCCGAAATCAAGATCGGCCCCAACAAAGGGCAGAAAGCGCCGGCGGAGCTTACGCATCTGCTGCATTCCAACAGCCGCCTGCTGCATACGCAGGTGGATTTAAACAAGATCGACTACGACGTTGACGTGCTGGTAATCGGCGGCGGCGGCGCGGGCGCTTCGGCGGCCATCGAGGCCCACGAAGCCGGGGCGAACGTAATGATCGCCACCAAACTGCGCATCGGCGACGCTAATACGATGATGGCCGAAGGCGGCATTCAGGCCGCGGATAAAGAAAACGATTCGCCGGTCCAGCACTATCTGGACGCCTTTGGCGGCGGCCATTTTGCGGCCCGTCCGGAGCTTCTGCGCCGTCTGGTCATGGAAGCGCCCGACGCCATTCATTGGTTAAACCGTCTGGGCGTGATGTTTGACAAAGATGCCGAAGGGACGATGATTACGACCCACGGCGGCGGCACCTCCCGCAAGCGGATGCACGCCTGCAAGGATTACTCCGGGGCCGAGATCATGCGCACCCTGCGCGACGAGGTCTTAAACCGTAAAATCCCGGTGGCCGAATTTACCTGTGCCGTCGAACTGTTAAAGGACGAAAAGGGCCAGGTGGCCGGGGCCGTCCTTTTAAACCTGGAGACCGACGATTACCTGGTGGCCCGCGCCAAGACCGTGGTCATTGCTACCGGCGGCGCCGGACGTCTGCACTATCAGGGATTCCCGACCTCCAACCACTACGGAGCCACGGCCGACGGCCTGATCCTTGGCTACCGCGCCGGCGCGCCTCTTTTGTACCAGGATACGATCCAGTATCATCCGACCGGCGTAGCCTATCCCGCGCAGATCTTCGGTGCGCTGGTAACGGAAAAGGTACGTTCCCTGGGAGCAATGCTCGTAAATGCGGAGGGCGAAGCCTTTATGCATCCGCTGGAGACGCGCGACGTAGCAGCGGCTTCGATCATCCGCGAGTGCAGCGACCGCCAAAAAGGCGTGGATACGCCCCTGGGAAGCGGCGTCTGGCTGGATACGCCGATGATCGAACTGCTGGGCGGCGAGGGAACGATTGAAAAGCGGATTCCCGCGATGCAGCGGATGTACATGAATTACGGCATTGACATGAGAAAACAGCCGATTCTCGTCTATCCGACGCTGCACTACCAAAACGGCGGCCTGGAAATCGGCGGCGACGGCTTCACCAAAGCGATCCCCAACCTGCTGGTGGCCGGCGAAGCCGTCGGCGGTATCCACGGGCGCAACCGCCTGATGGGCAACTCGCTGCTAGATATCATCGTGTTTGGCCGCAACGCCGGGAAAGCGGCGGCAGCCAGGGCCAAGGAGACGACGCTTGGCACGGCCAACTTAGACCACGTAAAAGCCTATGCGAAAGAGCTTGACGCGGCCGGCGTCGCTTCGGACGATGTCTCCCCGCTGCTTTTGCCGAAATATGCCAGGCATGAGCGCTGAGACCGGCGGCTGAAAACAAGACGGGTGTGAAGGGTGCCTGGGCTTTCGTATCTGCCAGGCATCCGGGAATCAGAAAATAGATGAGGTGACCAAAATGCGTGAAATAGAAGCGAGCCGTATCACCGAGGTGGTAAAACGGCTGTGTATGGAAGCCAACGAGCATCTGCCGGAGGACGTAAAGTGCGCAATCCGCAGCTGCCGGGCCTGCGAGGACGGCGAGATCGCCAAAGGCGTCCTCGACAATATCATTGAAAACTTTGAGATCGCCGACCGCGAAAACGTCCCGATCTGCCAGGATACGGGCATGGCCTGCGTATTTCTGGAAATCGGCCAGGACGTACATATCACCGGCGGCCTGCTTTCAGACGCGGTCAACGAGGGCGTGCGCCAGGGCTACGCAGAAGGATATCTGCGCAAATCGGTCGTAAAAGACCCGATCCGCCGCGGCAACACCGGCGATAATACGCCGGCCATGATCTATACGGAGATCACAGCCGGGGAAGAAATCAAGATCACCGTCGGTCCCAAGGGCTTTGGCAGCGAAAATATGAGCATGATCCGTATGTTCAAGCCCTCGGCCGGTCTGCAGGGCATCAAGGATTTCATCCTCGAGGTC
The DNA here is from genome assembly GCA_022793375.1 of Lachnospiraceae bacterium. Lineage (GTDB taxonomy): Bacteria > Bacillota > Clostridia > Lachnospirales > Lachnospiraceae > RGIG7193. The sequence continues at coordinate 10,998 of JAAWCS010000015.1, read as the reverse complement.
GTGGAGACGGCCGGCCCCAACCCCTGCCCGCCGATGGTGGTGGGCGTCGGCATCGGCGGCACCTTTGACAAGGCGGCTCTGCTGGCGAAAAAGGCGCTGATGCGGCCGATCGATTCCGAGAATCCGGATCCCTATTACGCGGATCTGGAAAAGGAAATGCTGGAAAAAGTCAACGCGCTGGGGATCGGCCCCCAGGGCTTCGGCGGCCGCACGACGGCCATTGGCTTAAACATCGAGACAATGCCGACCCACATTGCGGGTATGCCCTGCGCCGTCAATATCAACTGCCATGTGACCCGTCATAAAACGGAGGTGATCTGAATGGAGAAGCATATTACGCTGCCGCTGACGGAAAAGCTGGCAAAGACGCTGCACGCCGGCGATACGGTATACTTGACCGGTACGATTTATACGTCCCGCGATGCCGGGCATAAGAGGATGTGCGAAGCACTGGCCCGAGGGGAGGAGCTCCCCTTTGACCCTGCGGATGCCACGATCTATTATGTCGGTCCTACGCCGGCCAAACCCGGCCAGGTCATCGGCTCGGCCGGGCCTACGACCAGCGGCCGCATGGACGCCTATGCCCCGACGATGATGTCGGTCGGCGCGCGCGGCATGATCGGCAAGGGCGCGCGTCTGCCGGAGGTCGTGGAGGCCATGAAGAAATACAGCGGCGTCTATTTCGGCGCCATCGGCGGCGCCGGCGCGCTGCTTGCCAAGTGCATTAAAAAGGCCGAACTGATCGCCTATGAAGATTTAGGCGCGGAGGCGCTCAGAAAACTCTACGTCGAGGAGATGCCGCTGGTGGTCATCATTGACAGCGAAGGCCGCAACCTCTACGAAGAAGGGCGGGCGGCGTACCTTACGCATCGAAAGTAAGCGGGCAAACGACGAAACAAAATCCGTGCGCCATGGCAGAAAAGCGGCGCCGCACGGCAATGCCCTCTGCGAAAAAAGAAATGGTAGAAAAGGAAGAGTGAGAAATGACTGACTTATTAGAAGCGCTGATGATACTCTGCTTTGGCCTTTCCTGGCCGATCTCGATCCGCAAATCGTGGATTTCGCGGACAGCCCAGGGAAAGAGCCTGTTCTTTGAATTCTTCATCTGGATCGGCTATATCTTCGGGATTGCCCGCAAGTTTATCTTGTGGAATGCGGCGAATGCGGCCGGCAATTCCCTGGATTGGCTGTTTTATCTTGGCTGGTTCTTCTACGTGCTGAATATTGTGGAGATTTCGATCGATATGGCGTTGTATTTCCGCAATGTGAGGCTGGATAAGGAACGGGCGGGAGCGGTTTCATCGAAATAAAGAGAATGTCCTTCTGCCAGCTTGTAAAATGTGTTTACTTTTTGGGAATAATACAGCAGGATTATAAATGCATATGGATTTTTTGCTTTCCATTTGGTAAAATAGCTATAACAAGAAGGCGATTCTGACGAAAAATGGAGGTGAAACGTTATGCCGACATACGAAAAAGAAATCAACTGCAATCTGTTCGACCAGCTTTCGATTTTGGAGCGAATTGAGGCGGTTACAAAAGATGAGGCTGCGCTAAAGCAAATTGCGATTGAGCGGCGGCAGATCGAGCGGAAGCTATATCAAAAGCCGCCATTGATTAGTGAGGGCCAGTAAGCGATTCAAAAAAGAGGCTGCCGGGAATTGTCCGGCAGCCTGTTATTATCTCTACTCGCGGATCAGCTGGCCGCGAAGCTTCCATGTCTTAAACTGTTGCTCGTATGTAAGCTTGAACAATTCGTAGTAGCGCATGTACTGGGCATGGTTTTCCATGTCAGGCTGATATACCTTGTCGGTTTCCACGCATGCTTTCACAGCCTCCTGATAGCTGGGATAAAAACCTTGTACGACAGCATTGTTGAGCATCACGCCTTTGGCGCCTAGCTCCTCGCCCTTTACGGTGACGATTTCGCTGCCCAGGGCATCGGCAAACATCTGGCACCAAACCGCGCTGTTGGCGCCGCCGCCGCAGACCGTGATCTTTTTGGGAGTCCGGGGCATATGCTGATAGCAGTCGAGCATGGCAAAGGCCACGCCCTCGTAGGTGGCGCGGGCGATATCCGCCAGCGTATGGCGTACACTGATGCCCGTATAGCTGGCACGGGCGCGGGAGTCGGTAAAGGGCGCCCGTTCGCCGCCGGCCAGCAGGTAAGGATGATAGAGAATGCCGTTGGAACCGATGGGAACGCTTTGAATCATTTCTTCCATATAATCATACACATTGCGCCCGGCCGCCTCGGCATCGATGCGGATCTGCCGGCCGATGGTATTGAGCATCCACTCCAGATTCGGCGTGCCGGCCAGCGAAGCCATCAGGCGCAGCCAGCGGTCCTGCGGCATATGGGTGACGGTCATGCCGGCCTGGATTGAATCCTGCAAGGGCTTATCCAACACCATCTCATGGAGCGCGGCCGTGCCGATGATCGAACAGCACTCCTCATTTTCAATAACGCCGCTGCCAAGGGCGCAGGCGGCAACATCCATCGGGCCGGAGGTAATGACCACATCCGCGCTAAGCCCCAGTTCTTTTGCCAGTTCCGGGCGGATTTTCAGAGCGTTTTCTTCGGGGGTTTTCAGCGGCGGATATTTGTCGAAATATTGGTCGATGCCGCAGACCTCAAACATTCTCCGGTCATACTGCCTGGTGACCGGGTTGACAAAGACAAGGGACTGATCTGTGGTGTCGGTGGTGAAAGCCCCGGTAAATTTATAGAAGAGATAGTCTTTCAGATGCATAAAATAGGCGGCCTTTTGCAGGCTTTGCGGTTCGTTTTCATCCATCCATTTCACAATGCCGTTCTGATTGCCCGAAAAAATACGGGTGCCGGAAAGAGCGAACAGCTTTTCGCAGGCGCCGTCCTCCACCCATCGATCGACGATGCCGCCGGCCCGTCCGTCGCAGAAGCAGCAGCCGTTGCGCACCGGATTGCCCTTAGCATCCACCAGCCACAGACCGTCGCCCTGGGCCGTGATGCCGAGCCCGACGACCGGATAATCCGCATATTGGGCGGTCAGCTCGCGTATGCAGGCTTTTGCCTTGTCCCAAATTTCGATCATATCTTCTTCGTAGCGATCCTCCGTGGGAAAGATACCGGTAAGGGGATAGCCCTTCTTGGCAATTTCATTGCCGGCCAGGTCAAACAACACCGCTTTGATCCCGGAGGTGCCGGAATCGATGCCAATAAAATAAGTACCCATTTTTTTCCTCCTCTTTTTGAAATGTCCCAGGCTGTGTTTGCCAGTCAACAGGCGGGTGAAGTCTGTTGTTTACCGAAAATTATTATAGCATCGTAATAAGAAAATGTCAAATCTGCTTTGGGAAAAATCCAGCTTTATTTTGTAAAAAAAGTAAAAAATCAGCAATCAAATCTCTTGCAAAATTGTATAATTAGCTGTATAATAAACAAAAGCATTGATTGCCTGCAAGTGTAAAGTACTAATTGCAGGCAATCTATTAAATAGTAAAAGCCAAGAAATTACTACGGGTATCCGCTATGTTTTAAGAACACGGACACCAATAGAAATACCGCAAGGGTATCCCATTATGTCCTGGAAACACGGACATAAATAAGGAAATACCACAAGGGTATCCCATTATGTCCTGGAAACACGGACATAAATAAGGAAATACCGCAAGGGTATCCCATTATGTCCTGAGAACACGGACGTTACTAAGGAAATACCGCAAGGGTATCCCATTATGTCCTGAGAACACGGACGTTACTAAGGAAAGGAGAGTGAAAGATGGTTATTCTGGAAGCGAAAGAAATAACGAAACGTTTTCCAGGGGTTTGCGCACTTGACCGGGTGGACATTGCTTTTGAGCCGGGCGAGGTTCACTGCATCGTCGGCGAGAACGGCGCGGGAAAGAGTACGCTGATCAAATGTTTGACCGGAGTTTATACGGCGGACGAAGGAGACATTTTTATCGAGGCGCAGTCTGTTAAAAAAAATCGTAAGTTGTTTGAGAAAATTGCTTACGTTCCGCAGGAAATAGATTTGTTTAAAAATATGTCCGTGGCGGAGAATCTCTTTATTCCTTTTGAGCGGGCAGGGATCCGGGGGCCGATCAGCCAGAAGAAACTCTGTGAGAAGGCCGTTCCTTTGCTGGAAGAGCTGGGCATGACCGTGGAGCCGGAGACGCTGGTAAAAGACATACCGGTCTCGCAGCAGCAGCTTTTGCAGATTGCGCGCGCTACGGCCTTTGAGGACTACCAAGTGCTGATGTTAGACGAGCCGACCACCAGCCTGACGGACAAGGATACGGAGCATTTATTCAGTATTGTGGAAAAATTGAAAAAAGAAGGAAAAGCGGTGATCTTCATTTCGCATAAGCTGGATGAGGTGTTCCGCATCGGGGATTGCATTTCCGTGTTCTGCAACGGCAAAAAGGTTTCCTATGCGCGCCTGGACGAGGTGGACGTATCCTGGGTCGTCGCCCAGATGACAGGGCGTTCCTTGGATGAGAAAGAAGAGTTTTCCTCCACGGCTGTTCAGGAAGAGGTTTTGCTGAATGTCAAGGGTCTGACAGGCGACGATTTTTCGCAGGTGAGTTTTTCCCTGCGTAAAGGAGAGATTTTAGGCTTCGCCGGCCTGGTAGGAGCAGGGCGCAGCGAACTGATGCAGGCCGTTTTCGGATATTTGCCGGTCTATGAAGGAAGTGTGGAATTCGACGGAAAGCCCTGGCGGCTGGGCAGCACGCATTCCTCGGTGGAGAAAGGGATGTTCTATCTGCCGGAGGAGCGCCGCAGCCAGGGGATTCTCTCGGAGCTGAGCGTGCGGGTGAATGCGTCGGTGAACGCGCTCGATCAGGTCCGCGGCTCTCTGGGCATTTCCACGGAGAAGGAAAAAAAGCTGGCCGAAGAAATCGTCGGCACTTATGAGATAAAGACGCCGGATCTGGAACAGAAGATCAAATTTTTAAGCGGCGGCAACCAGCAAAAAGCCATTATCGGCCGCTGTATGAAAGCAAAGCCCAAGCTGCTGATTTTTGACGAGCCGACCAAGGGAATTGATATCGGTACGAAGGTGGATATCTATCGCCTGATGAAGCGGATTGCGGAGGAGACCGGCGCCGGAATCATTCTCGTTTCTTCGGAGATGGATGAAGTTTTGAAATGTTCCAATCGGATTATCGCCATGTACAATGGAAGAATTGCCGGCGAATTTGAGCAGGGGGCGGATAAAGAGGAGATCATGCAGTCGATTTTTGGACTTACGTTACAAAAGGAGGAACTACCGCAATGAAAAAGTCAATTGTAAAAACGTTTTTCAAGAGCAGTACGGCGCTGGCGGCCCTGGTCCTGGTACTGATGCTGATTGTTGCCAGCGTATTTTCACCGTATTTTCTGGATATTTTCAACCTGCAGTCGCTGCTAAGGGATATTGCGTTTATTGGCATGGTCGCGGTGGCGCAGTCGCTGCTGCTGCTGATCGGCGAGCTGGATCTGTCGGTCGGCAAAATCGCGACGCTGTCCGGCGTTCTATGCGGTCTGATGATGACGGTAGTAAAAATTAACCCCTTCGTATCAATGATTCTCGGCCTGCTGGTGGGAACCCTGTTCGGCTGCTTCAACGGCCTTTTGATTACGCGTCTGAAGCTGAATTCGATGGTGGCGACGATCGGTATGCAGTCCGTTTACGCCGGCATTACGCTGGTAATTACCAAAGGCCGGGCGATCACGGGCATTCCTGAGGAAATCTATTTCCTGGGAAAAGAAAACCTGTTTTCGATTCCGATTCCCTTCTACTTTGCCGTGCTGGTGCTGGCAGGGATCGTGTGGTTTGCGACAAAGACAAAAACGGGGCGGTATGTGTATGCGATCGGCAACAGCCGGGAGGCCAGCGAGATCATCGGCATCCGCGTGGACGCAATCCGGGTGCTTCTGTATGGCATCGTCGGCTTTATTTCGGCCCTGGCCGGTATTCTCTACGTAGCCAGGCTGGGCACGGCCCAGGCAGCCATCGGCAACAACTGGCCGATGAACTCGATTGCGGCCTGTGTAATCGGCGGTATCCTGCTGACCGGCGGCGTGGGCACGCCCATCGGGGCCATGATCGGCGCGGCCATCATCTGTCTGATTTCCAATGTCATCGTCCTCTTTGGCGTAAACGTCTACTGGCAGGAAGCCGTGAGCGGCATTGTAGTCGTGTTAGCCATTGCGCTGCCTTCGCTGATTACGATCCTGCGGGGACGCAAAAAGCAGAAAGGGACGTCGCAATAAACCGATGCACAAAACAGGCGCGTTAAAACCTTTCGTGCGTAATTATCTTTTTACAAGCCAATTGGATTATGCGCAGAGAAGATTGGCTTTTTATCCATACAAAACATGATACGGTCAGCCCGGGATTGACCAAAAAAACACTAGGAGGATTTAGAAATGAAAAAATTACTGGCAGTTCTTCTTTCCCTGATGATGATTGTGGGGCTGTGCGGCTGCTCCGGAAATCCGGCGTCCGCCAACGGAAGCGGAAACGCAGGCGGAGGCGGCGGGGACCTGACGTTTGTCATCATTCCCAAATGCGTACACGAATGGTTTGATATGGTAAATGTAGGCGCACAGAACCAGGCGGCTTCGCTGAGCGAACAGCTGGGCGTGAAGGTGACCGTGGACTACCGTGCTCCTTCTGCCGCCGACGTAACGGAGCAGAACACGATTTTAGAGCAGGCGGCCGCTACCAAGCCTACGGGCATCGCGATCGACCCGGTAGACTATGAGGGCAGCAAGGCGGTTATCGAAGAGATCGAGGCCATGGGCATTCCGGTCATGCTGTTTGACGCCGTGGTAGAGGGCTCCGGCCTGGCATCGGCCGGCAACGATTTCTACGAGCAGGCATCCTTGGAAGCGGAGAAGCTGGTAGAGCTTTTGGGCGGCGAGGGTAAGGTAGCCGTCATGCACGGTGTTACCACCTCGGCAACACACATTGAGAGATACAACGGCCATATGGACACATTGGCCAAATACCCGAATATTGAAATTGTGGACGGCGGCATCTCCAACGACGACGTGCAGACCGCACAGCAGCAGGCCGCGGCCGTAATCGCCGCCAATCCTGACCTCAAGGGCTATCTGCGCGTGGACGGCGCCGCTCCGATCGGCATTTCCGCCGCGATCGAGGAAGCCGGCAAAGTAGGCGAAATCACCGTGGTAGGCGCGGAGAACATGCTGGAAGTGCTGGAGTATGTAAAGAAGGGCACCATCACCTGCGGTTATTCGACCGATCCTCACATGCAGGGCAGCATGGCGGTCCTGATGCTGTGGCAGCTGTCATTGGGCAACGATATCCCGCAGTTCTGTGATACGGGCATGATCTATCTGGATCAGAACAACGCGCAGGAGTGGATTGACATTGTCAGCAAAAAGTGATCTTGCCGGCAAAAAGGGATCAGAACTTGACAAAACGGTTTAAAAAGCAGTAAGATTGCAGGAGGGTGGCAGGTTCACCCTCCTGTTGTATGGCAGTATCAAATGAGCTGTGAAAAAAACGGCAACGGACCGGACAGGCCCCGGGAGGATTTGCTGACGCGTCTGCGGCGGGAAATTTTCCCGGATTCAGGGCGCTTGGGAGGGGAGTTGCGGAATTAAATTAGTAGGAGGAATAAGAAAATGGTTATTCGCAGGGGCGATCATCCCGTGGAAAAGCGGGAGCATGCCAGAGGGGGCGACGGGACCGTCGTTTTGAATCACCTGGCGACCGAAGAGCAGATGTTTCATCACTGCCGTATGGTGGTGCGGGCGGTGATAGAGCCGGGCAGTTCCATGGGGTATCATGCCCATGAAAATGAGATTGAGTTTTTCTATGTGCTGAGCGGCGCTCTGGAAGTGAACGACAACGGAAATACGGTGGTCGTGTATCCGGGAGATACGGTTTTTTCTGCAGAAGGAGAGGGCCACAGCCTGCGGGCGCACGGCGATAAGCCGGCCGAATATCTGGCCGTGGTGGTAAGGAGATAGATCCGCAGGAAAACAGATCAGCAAGGAAGGAAGAGATACAGTATGTTGAGAGACCATGCCTATAAATATTTTGTAGAGAAGGATTTTAACTGTGCCGAGAGCACACTGCATATGATGAACGACGAATATGGGCTGGAACTGGGGGAAGAGGATTTCCGGCTGGTAAGCGGATTTGGCGGGGGCTTAGGCTGCGGCATGACCTGCGGTGTGCTGTGCGCGGATATGGCAGCTCTCGGACGTCTGGCCGTCAAGGAGCGGGCGCATATAACGCCTGGCTTTCGAGAGCTGTGCAAGGAGTACGCCGAGGTGTTTCAGGAGAAATTGGGCCATGGGGACTGTTCGGTGCTGAAGCCGAAATACCGCAAGGACGACAAGGTAAAATGCCTGCCATTATTGGAAGCGGCGGCCGACCTGTTTGAAAAATTTGCGGCCGATCATGGTCTGATTGCGGCGCGGGAGGGATAACAAGATGAAAGTATTGATTGTAGGCGGCGTGGCCGGCGGCGCTTCGGCGGCCGCGAGAATGCGCCGAATGGACGAAAACGCGCAGATTATTCTGTTTGAACGGGGGCCGTACATTTCCTTTGCCAACTGCGGTCTGCCGTATTATATCAGCCGCACGATCGGCACAAAAGACGACTTGCTGGTGCAGACGCCGGAAAGCTTTTACGGACGATTCCGTGTGGAGGTGCGCACACAAGAGGAGGTCATCGCCATTGACCGGGAGCACAAGACGGTCCGCGTGCGCCGCGGAGAGGGAGATATCTATGAAGAAGGGTACGACAAGCTGATTCTGTCTCCCGGAGCCGACGCTGTCCTGCCCGGGGCGATCCGGGGGCTTAACAGCCAGGGCGTGTTTGTCCTGCGCAGCGTGCCGGAGGTAGTGGCGATTGACCGCTGGATCGAAGAGCGCCGGGTAAAGCATGCGGTAATCGCGGGCGGCGGTTACATTGGCATTGAATTGGCAGAAAATCTGCGGGAACGGGGCCTGGAGGTCACGGTCGTGGAGTTGGCCAGCCATGTGATCGGCTCCATCGATGAAGAGATAGCCCATATTGCGGAGAAGGAATTGGAAAAACATGGGATAAACCTGCGGTTAAACTGCGGCATCACAGCCATCGAAGAAAAGGAGAACGGTCTGCACATCACGACGACCGACGGTTCTTTGGAGGCCGGGCTGGCCGTAATCAGCGTGGGCGTCAAGCCAAACAGCGACCTGGCCAGAGAAGCTGGCCTGGAACTGGGATTTCGGGGGTGCATTGCGGTCAATGACCGTATGCAGACCAGCGATCCGGACATCTACGCCGTGGGTGACGCCGTGGAAGTGACGGAATTTGTCACCGGACAGAAGCGCCATATCGCCCTGGCCGGTCCGGCGAACCGCCAGGGGAGGATCGCGGCCAATCAGATTGCCGGCATGGATTCGCGCTACAAGGGAACGCAGGGTTCGTCGATTATCAAGGTATTTGACATCGCCGTGGCGGCCACAGGGCTTACGGAAGCAGCGGCAAAGGCGGCAGGCATAGATTGCGACAAGGTATATCTGCACAGCGGCGCGCATGCCGGCTACTATCCGGGGGCCAAGCCGCTGACGCTGAAAATTGTCTTTGAGCGCGCAACGGGCCGGCTGCTGGGCGGGCAGTTTGTCGGGGCCGAGGGCGCCGATAAGCGGTGCGACGTGCTGGCCGTGGCTATACGGGCCGGCTTGACGGCCATGGATTTGGCGGATTTGGAACTGTGTTACGCGCCGCCCTACAATTCGGCCAAGGACCCGCTGAATATGGCCGGCTTTGCCATTGAAAACATTGTCACCGGCAAGGTGAAAAATTTCCACTGGGAGCAGGTTCCGGCGCTGGACGGGGAGGCGGTTACGCTTCTAGACGTGCGGACGGACAACGAGTATGCCCAGGGAAGCGTGCCGGGCTTTGTCCACATTCCGCTGCATGAGCTGCGGGAGCGGATTGGGGAGCTGCCAAAGGAGAAACCGGTATATGTGCACTGCTTCAGCGGACTGCGCAGCTATGTGGCCTGCCGGATTTTAACCGGGCACGGATATGACTGCTACAATATTTCCGGGGGATATCGGATGTACGGGGAGATATTGCCGCCGGATTGGAACGAGAGCGAGGAAGGGAGCATGCTGCGGGCTGCAGAAGTGAAGTGAGGCGGCTTATAGAAAAATACGGATCGGTAAAAAAGTATTTGTGCGGGGCGGGAGACTGTCCCGCCTTTTTTTGTATGAAGGGCGGGCTAAAGATCGGGAAAATTTAAATGATTTTTGCCGCCGGATTCTTTTTATTCGGATATGAATCTGTTAAAATAAAAGTGGATTTAGTAAAAAGAGCAACTAATCCGTCGATTGATCTGCAAAAGAGGGAGGGATTTACGAATGATACTGGAAGGAGCGATCGTAAGCGACCTTTTATCAAAATTGATCAGTGATGGAGTTGACATATCAAAAACAGCTATACAAAATTTTGTCGAAGGCAGATATAAATCGTATCAAAATCTATATTCACAGATTTACAAGATTCTTGTCCAGGTACTTCATACGATTACGTATCATTGCTATGAAAAGGATCCGGAGAGGATCTACGAAGCAGCGGAGATCCTTTTGCGGGAATACCGGGATCATCCGGCGGGCGGAGGAGACAAACATTCGCCAGGGCGATACCTTGGAACAGATGATTCGGAAATTTGCGAACAGCCCGGGTACGTCCGCGATGCTGATTACCGGTGCGCCGGGAATGGGGAAATCGAGCCTGGTTTCCTGGATTGCGCATACATACCAAAGAGACGATCAGTTTATCTTGCTGCGGTTTCGGGACTGGGAGAGCGAAGAGCTGGCACAGGGTCTGTTAAAGGCGATCTGCCGAACGCTGGCGTATAACTTCTCGGAATCTCAATGAATGAGATTCCAGCCGAAGATTGACAACTGAATATCGTGCAGGAAAAGAAATTTGAGAAAAATGGACATAAACATTGGACATAGCGGGTACTATGCCTTGAAAAATCCTATGGAATCG
>JAAWCS010000014.1 GCA_022793375.1 Lachnospiraceae bacterium | reverse complement strand
CAGATGAAACACCACAAGGGTGTCCCATGATGTCCTGAGAATACGGACAGACAGATGAAACACCACAAGGGTGTCCCATGATGTCCTGAGAATACGGACAAACAGATGAAACACCACAAGGGTGTCCCATGATGTCCTGAAAACACGGACAGGTAGATGAAAGGAGATTATGAAAATGGCAAAGGGTTTGTCAAGAAGAGACTTCTTAAAAGGTGCGGCCGCCGGAATGGCCAGCTTTGCGGCCATGGGCGTTTTAGGCGGCTGCGGCACAAGCGCGGCGGCCACGACAGCCGCTCCGGTAACGGACGCTGCGCCTGAGACTGAGACAGCAGCCGCTTCCACGGCGGCAGCAGCGGAAAGCACACCGGAGACGACAGCAGCCGAAACCGCCCCGGTAGTCAATCCGCAGCCGGCGGCGGCAGGAGATCGTGTGCCTGGCTACTGCGGGCCCGGCAACTGGCTGGGCGAAGCCCCCGCGATTGCCGATACGGAGATCAGCCAGGAATATACATACGATGTAGTAGTCTTAGGCGGCGGCCACGCCGGCCTGATGGCAGCCCTGGGCGCAGTAGACGAGGGCGCCACGGCAGCAGTCATCGAACAACAGCCCTGGAGCGCTTTTGTCGATCTTGAGGGAACCGGCGCAAACATGAGCGGCTGGTACGGCGAGGACATCGGCCATGTCAATTCTCAGTTCCTGATCGACCGCGGCTTCGGCCCCTACAACACCGGCGAAATTACGGCGGAATTCTGCAAACGCGCCGGCGGCCGCGTCAACCCCGATATCATCCGCAGCTTCGTACAGCAGTCCGGCCCCATGTTCGACCGCTACAAAGAAGTGTACGATATGTATGAAGCCGAACGCAAAGAAAACGACGGCAACGTACACTTGACCGGCACGCTGGTGCGCATTCCCGGCGTCGAAGTTCCCGACGAAGGCGACTTTGACATGAGCAACATGTTTGAATACCCCCTGTGCAACACACAGGCAGCTTACAGCGGCTACAACGTATCCTACCCGATCGAATGCGGCGGCTACAAGACCTGGCCCTGCAATGCCCAGTTTTATGGCTACCATGGCAACGATATCGAATTCATCCACAAATATATTGTAAAATACACCCAGGAAAACGGAGCCGAATGGTACTTTGAACACTCCGGCGTCGTCCTGGTACAAAACGAAGCCGGCGACGTGACCGGCCTGATCGCAAAAGACGCCGAAGGCAAATATGTCAAATTTAACTGTAATAAAGCCGTGATCCTGGCGGCCGGCGACTTCATCGGCGATCCTGCCATGTGCTGGGCCCTCTTGAACGAAGGCATGGAATGGGGCGAACGCGCCGGCGCTACGGCCGAGGACTGGGCTCGCACCGGCAACCGCGCCGGCATTGGGCACAAGATGGGCTGCTGGGCCGGCGGCATGATCGAGCCGAGCCCCCGCGGCTGGATGGGACTGGGCGGCCTGGCAAACGGCCCCTGGGGAACCGCCCCGGTGCTGTCCCTGAACGTAGAAGGAAAACGTTTCTGCAACGAGGGCGCAATCCCGCAGTTAAGCCCGATTGCTTTGCGCCAGCCGGCCGGTCTGTGCTGTTATGTGACCGACGCCAACTGGGCCGAATCGGTAGCCAAAGCCCCGCTTGACCATGGCGCTCCCAACTTTGGCATGGACGATTACTACGATGCCCTGAAAGCCGATATGGATGCCGTCGAACTGGGCAACCCGGAGGGGACCGACGTAGTCGGCGCAAACCTGGCCGAGCGCAAGATGATGAAGGGCACCGTGTTTGCAGCCAATACCCTGGAGGAACTGGCCGATCTGCTGGGCTACGAAGGCGAAGCCAAGCAAAATTTCCTTGACAGCATCGCCCATTACAACGAACTGTGTCATTCCGCAGACGGCGACACCGATTACGGGAAAGACAAAGACTTTATGGTGCCGGTCGAGAAAGCGCCTTTCTACGGCGGAAAAGGCGAACTGCGTCACGGCTCCAACCCGATGATGGTCACCATGTCCGGTTTGATTACCGACGCATCCCAGAACGTGCTCACCAAAGACTGGACGCCGATCAAAGGCCTGTACGCGGCCGGCAATTGCTTAGGCGGCCGCTACGGCTTCGGCTACAGCACGCCGTTTGCCGGCAACTCCGTTGGCATGGCGATGACGCACGGCTGGCTGGCCGGACATACGGCCGGAAAGCTGTAAGCCGCCAGGCGAAGAACTGCTATGCGAAAGGCAGAAAAGCTGTAACCCGCTAAACAAAGAACTGCCATGCGAAAGGCGGGAAGCTGTAACCCGCCAGGCAAAGAACTGCCTTGTAAAAGGTGGAAGGCCCGTAACCCGTCAGACAAAAACCCCCGCAAGTCTCTTTCTACGGAAAGGTCTGCGGGGGTTCTTCGTATTTTTTAATACATGACATTAAAGGGCGGTCATCCGCGCTTCCAATAAAAGCGGCCGCGGAGCGTCAGCCGGAAACGGTCCTCGTTTTGTTCCAATAGCCCCTGTTCCTGCCATTGTGCCAGCCGGGCCCGTGCTTCTTCGGGCAGATCGCATCCGAACGTTTCCTGGTAATCCCTGGCCGTAAAGCCGTCCAGCAGACAGAGCCGGTGATAGAGGAAGCGGTCGCTTTGATAGGCGGAACCGGCTTTCTGCGGATTTTCGATGATTTCCTGCGGCTGAGCGCTGTGCAGGATATACCGGCGGTAGTCGGAGGTATTGGTATAGACGTAGCCGTCCCAGACAGAGCGGGCGTCAAGCCCTAAGCCCATGACCGGGCAGCCCAGATATTTCAGGTAATGGTAGCGGCTGTAGGCCCGGTTGACGGTAAACTGGTTGACTGAGTACGGCTGAAATCCGTTTTCCGCCAGGTATTCACAGGCCAGCTGGTAGTATTCCCACTGTTCCTCCTCGCCGACGCCCGCGGCGGGAAGCGGAGAGATCGTAATGTGGAACGGCTCCAGCTCCAGCGCGGAACGCAGCGTCTGCTTCCAGGTGATACGGGTCTGGCCGGGAATGCCGTAGGTCAGATTCAGGTTCACATTGTTGATATGGAACTTGTCGAGATAGAGGATGGCATTCTGGATATCCTGGACGCCAAAGGGGCAGTTCAGAGTTTTTAATTCCTGCGGGTTAATGCTCTGGATATTCAAATGGATGCGCGTCGGATGGCCTGCGGCCCAGCCGCTTAAACTGGGTACGCCGATCGTATTGGGGATGGCTTCCAGGCTGACTTCGCAGGCAGCGGACAAGTGCAGACGCCGGCGCAGTGTCAGCAGCAGGTGCCCCAGGCCGTCGGCGCTGACGATACTGGGGCTGCCGCCGCCGACATAGACGGCCTGCACCGTGCAGCCGGCGAGGTCCTCGGCGACGGAAAGCAGTTCCTGTTCCAGTGCCTGCAGGTACTCGGCCCGCGCCTCGCCAGGCCCGGTCAGAAGATGACGCCGGCCGTAGGCGGGCGTGCGCAGGCAGAAGGGGATATTTAAGTAAAGAAGGATATCTTTGGAGGTATATTCCATGTTTACAGGCTCCTTTGTGTTCGTTTTTCGTTTTTTTAGACATTTTCGGCTCCGATGCGTACAGAGGGCCGGAGCAGCCGGCCGCTCCTGTACGTATCTGCTTTGGCCCATACGGCTATTGTACCATCTCGACTATCGTCTCGATGGCGGCACTCGTCAAATGCCGGTTCGTGCAAGCACGACCGTCACTTTCCTCGTTATTGTATCATAAAAAAGCCGGGGCGGATGTGTCCATGTAGACAAGAAAACAGGCCAGAGGACACGATTTTCGGGAAAAGGCGGCAGTGCCAAGCGCCGGGGCCGAACAGGCTCAGGACAATCCGCGGCGCTGTCCGCAGAGTTCTTTAAAATGCAGGAACACGCGGCCACCGTCTACGGTATCGCCGCGCCGGTGCGCAAAGCACATGCGTTCCGGATGCCACTGGACGGAGAGCAGCGGACGGCTTTCGTGGGCAATGGCCTCGATTACGCCGTCGTCGGAACGCTGGATGACATGGAATCCCCGGCCTGGCCGGCATACGGCCTGGTGGTGGGAACTGTTGACGGCAAAATCCGTGCCGTAGAGCCGCGCCAGCCAGCTATCGGCTTCTGCGTGGGTGCGGTGGACCTGGTCGTCGGGATTGGCCTGGTGTGGGGCAGGATTTTGCAGATCCTGGATTAAATCGCCGCCAAAATATACGTTGAGAATTTGATGGCCCTTGCAGATGCCGAGAATGGGTCTGCCTGTCTTTAAAAACGCGTCCAGAAGGGCAAACTGAGCGTCGTCAAGCTCCGGATGGATATTGCGGGAACCGCAAAGCGGCTGGCGGTAGCGGGCGGGATCGATGTCGGCGCCGCCCGGCAGCAGCAGGCCGTCGAAACCGGGGAACGATAAGTCCTCTGGGAGCGCCAGGGAAACGAGGGGCTCCATGCCGGAGCCGGAGACGGCGGCAACATAATTTTGAGTCTGGTTTAGAAGGCCGGCGATTAAAATGCGGATCATATAAATTTCCTTTCTGCTTTGACGAATCGATTTGGAACATCGGGCTTTTGTTCAATCGGCTGTTTTCATTATAACAGAAAAAGCGGCTGCGCTTCCAGGGGTTTCGTACAGAAATTTTACAACCGATGGCCGTAAAAGCCGGCTTGCGGCTCGGGCAGGGAGAGTTCGGGCAGGGAAAAGAAAAACTCGGGAATCCCGGCCGCATAGGGGGCGATGTCGTATGGCTGGTAGTAAAATACAATGCCCGCGGGAACCAGATAAAAGCTGTCCGGCCGAAACGTCTGGCGCAAAAGAGCGGGGTATTCATCAAAAAAGGAACCGGGCGTTTCCGAAAGCCGGTTTTGAATCTGCCCTTCGATCGCCTGGAACAAATGGGACCGCCAGGAAAGGTTTAAAAGGCCTGCGTCCTGAAAACGTATATCCGGGGAAAGCGTCTCCGGAAAATCGGACAGCGAAAAGCGGGCGCCGGTTTTAAAATCCCAGGTATCCGAGGTACGCACCGTATTGCCATGAGCGCCGCCCGTATAAGAATACTGCTCCAGGAACAGGCTGGTGACACAGCCCTGGTTAAGCGTGACCGTATAGCTAAGAAGCCACTGATAGGACGGAAACGAAGAGGCGGCCGGGAAATAGCGGACTTGTTCGGCGGCATCGGCAAACAGCGCGGTGCGGCAATAGGCCTGCGCTTCTTTTGCTTCTGCGGCGTACATCTCGTTGATGCGCTGCGCGGCAGCGGGATTGCAAGTGGTGGTAAAAGCCGGGTAGGCAATCCGATACGTAAGGACCGGAATCTGCCGGTAATACAGGGTATCGGTGAGGATTTGTTCGCAAATAGTCTGCATAACTGCCTTTGGTTTTTTCTTTAGTATATGAAAAAAACCGCATATGGCAACGGATCCAAGAGGCGAAACCGGTAACCACCAAAACATTTTCTGCGTATCTTATAGCAATGAGAAAAAGAAGGTACGTGAAAATGAATCAATCGTGCAGGCTTAGTGAAAATACAAAACGATATCTGGAGCGCTTTTACTGTATTTTGGAAGAGATGATTACCGGGATGACCGGGGCGGAGCAGACCGAAAGCATTTCTTACGATTTCATCGTTCAGATGATCCCGCATCACCAGGCAGCGATCGAGATGTCAAGGAATCTTCTTTGCTACACAACAAACCTGCCGTTGGAGCGGCTCGCGGAAGGAATTATTCAGGAACAGACCGAGAGCATTGCGCAGATGCAGGCGGTTCTTTCCTGCTGCAGCCAGGTATGCAACTGCGAGCAGGAACAATGCCTGTACCGCCGGCGTGCGGAACAGATTTTAGAGACCATGTTTTCACAGATGGAATGCGCGGAGGAATGCAACTGCATCAACCACAATTTCATAAGAGAAATGATCCCGCATCACCGGGGAGCGATCCGCATGTCAGAAAATGCGCTGCGCTTTGAAATATGCCCGGAGCTGGTACCGATTTTAGACGCAATCATTACCTCCCAGTGCCAAGGCGTGCGGGAAATGGAGAGACTGCTGCGCTGCTGCTGAGAAACAGGCAGAAGCGATGCCAGGGGCGGCCGGAAGCGTATTATTCGGCGCACGGCCCCTGGCTGTCTGCGGCCCACTTTACGGTGAAACCATCGGTTTTTAAGCTTTTTTCTTATTTTCAGATCGATTCGGGCCTTTATCCGCCGTTTAAGGATATTTGCCATAATATATTCCCCCCAAAATCCCCCTGACAAAAGTGTGCTTTTTTGCTTGACAGAGTGTATATATAATGATATATTGTAAATGGATGATATATACAATATTCCCTTTGATGCGACGGCACAGAGAGGCTCTGCTGCATATACCGTCCGTAAATGGGGCGTCTAATCCGGGACGGCGCCGGCAACCTGTACAGGAAGGAAAAACACGCGTGGATATTATTATCAGTAATTCCAATGGAAAACCGATTTACGATCAGATTGCAACACAGATCAAGCAGATGATTATGAGCGGCGATTTACGCGCCGGGGACGCGCTGCCCTCGATGCGCCTTTTGGCGAAAGAGCTGCGCATCAGCGTCATAACAACGAAACGGGCCTACGAAGAATTGGCCCGGGACGGTTTTATTACCAATGTGGTGGGCAAAGGCAGTTTTGTAGCTAACGTAGGCTCGGAGATCCTCCGGGAAGAAAACCTGCGGGAAATCGAACAGAAGCTGGAACTGGCCGTTGACCGTGCAAAAGCGGCGGGGCTTTCGAGAGAGGAATTTCTGGAAATCCTCGGTGCGTTTTGGGAGGAATAGACGAAAATGGAAAATGCCATCGTTTTGCGGGATGTTACCAAGAGGTATAAAGAATTTACCTTGGATCATGTAAGCTTCCAGGTACCCTGTGGGAGTATCGTCGGCTTTGTGGGCGAAAACGGGGCCGGCAAGAGCACGACGATCCGTGCGATCCTTGACCAGATTAAGCTTGAGGAGGGGGAAATCGAAGTTTTGGGCCTGTCTGTACAAAAGCGGCAAGACCCGCAGTGGCGTGAGCAGCTGGGGGTGGTATTTGACGGGGGCCATCTGCCCGAGTACATGAACGCAGCCGAAGTCGGACGGATGATGCGGCGGATTTTCCGGCAGTGGGACAGCGTGGCTTATGAGCGGTATTTGAAGAGATTCCGTCTGCCGGACAAGAAGAGATACAAAGATTTTTCGCGGGGAATGAAAATGAAGCTGTCGCTGGCCGTCGCGCTTTCGCATTGCGCGAAGCTGCTTGTGCTGGATGAGTGCACGAGCGGCCTGGACCCAATTGTGCGCGACGAGATTTTGGATATTTTCCTGGAGTTTATCCAGGAGGAGGATCACAGCATTCTGATTTCTTCGCACATTATCAGCGATTTGGAGAAGGTGGCCGATTACATTGTGTTTATCCATGAGGGAAGGATCTGCTTTGAGGAGGAGAAAGATTACCTTATGGAAAATTATGGAATTGCACATGGGACGAAGGAGCAGGCAGCGCGGCTGCCGCAGAGCCTTGTATCGGGGAAGCGGGAGAACCGGTTTGGCGTGGAGGTGCTGGTGAAGGACCGGCGCGAGATAAAGCGGCTGTACCCGGGACTGTCGGTTGACCCGGCCAGCATCGAGGAGATTATGCTTTACATGGTGAAGGGAGGAAAGCGGGAATGAAGGGCTTATGGATGAAAGAAGTAATTCTCTTAAAGACGACGATTCGGATGCAGGGCGTCATACTGTTAATTTTTGCAGCGATGGGGATTGCGCTTAAGAACCTGGCATATCTGGCAATGATGGTAATGGTGATGACCGGCAATGTGTGTGTAAACAGCTTAACGTATGACGCCATGGCTTCCTGGAACAGCTATGCGGCTACGTTTCCATTACGGCGCAGCAGCCTGATTTCTGCGAAGTATGTGCTTTTATACGTGCTGGTATCCGGCGCGGCCGTGGTGATGCTTTTGGTCGGGATTCCTTTTTCACAGTTTGCCGGGATTACATACGGTGAGTGCGCAGGAACGGTAGCAGCTTGTTGGGGAATGGGGCTTTTTTCAGGCTCGCTGAATTTGCTGCTGTGTACGAAATTTGGGGTCAAGAAAGCGCAGACTCTTGCGATGCTGTCGTTTCTGGCGCCCTTTGGGTGCGTTATGCTGCTGTATTATCTGACGCAGAAGGGAATCATCGATTTGGGCCATGTGACCGAGCGGCAGCTTTATCTGGTAATCGCAGGATTGGCGGCGGCGACGGTGGCTTGTTCGCTGTTTTTCTGGCGGCTCAGCTGCCGAATCTTTCAGAAGCAGGATTTGACGTAGCAAAAAAGTATCTTGCAAGCGGCTGGTGCAAAATGGTCTTATGCGGGGAAAGAACAGGGGCCGCACGTTTGGAAAATCTTTCCGCACGGCTTGTGATCTGGCCGGGCACATGCTATAATGTCGGTAAATAAAGTTGTCTTTCGCAGGGGGTACGGGTATGAAGCGTTTACTGACGTTAGACCAGAAGGATTATACCGACGATATGCCGGTGTTTGAGAAGCTTGTGGTGCGGGGGCTGATCCGGCGGGACGGCTGTCTGGCGATGCAGGAGAGTGCGGCCGGCGAGTACAAAATCCCGGGCGGCGGGGTGGAGCCGGGCGAGAGTTTGCTGGCGGCGCTTGCGCGCGAGGTGCGGGAGGAAACAGGGCTTATCCTGCGGCTGCAGACGGTGCGGGAACTGGGGGAAATCGTGGAATTGCGCGAGGATATTCTCTGCCGGGGGCAGAAGTATGTGTGCCGGACCCTTTTTTACGCCTGCGAGGCGGAACCGGAAATCCACGAGACAGAGATGACCGAAAGCGAGCTCAGGCTGGGATTTCATCTGGCCTGGGCCAGACCGGAGGAGATTGTGGCGCGCAATACGGCGTTACGACCCGAAGCCTGGAAGCGGCGGGATACGGAATTTTTGAAGCTGGTGCTGGCCGGAGAGGTCGTACTGGAATAAGGATAAAAACAGCCGTCATACCGATATGAGAAAAGGTATGGCGGCACTTTTTACGTTTTTTGAGTCCGGCCTCCCCGCTCTTTGCGCGGATTTTCAGCCAATTTTCAGCAGATGGGTCGCGATCTGGAAGTAGACCACCAGCGAGATGGCATCGACGATTGTCGTGATAAAGGGGCTGGCCATAACGGCCGGGTCAAAGCCGATGCGTTTGGCGGCAATCGGCAGCGTGCAGCCGACGATTTTGGCGGCGAGCACGGAGACGATTAGGGTCAGGCAGACGACGAGGGCCGTCAGCGGAGCGATGCGGTCGATCAGCATCATCTTGATGAAATTGGCGCCGGCGAGGGTAAAGCCGCAGGCCAGAGCCACGAGGGCTTCTTTGCAGACGATGCGCGGCGTGTCGGCGTATTCGATTTCATTTAAGGCCAGGCCGCGGATGATGCTGACGGAAGCCTGTCCGCCGGCGTTGCCGCCGGTGTCCATCAGCATGGGGATGAAAGCCGTAAGCACCACGTAGGCCCCGAGCGCGGCTTCGTAATGGGTGATGATAGCGCCGGTAAAGGTAGCGGAAATCATCAAAAGCAGCAGCCAGGGAATGCGCTTTTTAAAGGTCTCAAAGACGCCGGTTCTCATATAGGGTTTATCCGTAGGCGTGATGGCGGCCATCATTTCGATGTCCTCGGTATTTTCCTCCTGCAGCACGTCCATGGCGTCGTCGATGGTGACGATGCCGACAAGGCGGTTTTCCTGGTCGACGACCGGCAGGGCCAGGTAGTCGTATTTGCTGAATTTTTGGGCAACTTCTTCTTTGTCCTCCAGCGTCGTTGCGCAGGTTAGGTTTGTTTCCATGATCTCGCAGATCAAATCGGCCGGGTCGGCCAAGAGCAGGGTGCGCACGGAAACGACGCCGATCAAACGGCGGTCTTTGTCGGTGACGTAACAGGTATAGATCGTCTCCTTATCTTCGCCGGTGCGCCGGATACGGGTAAAAGCGTCAGCTACAGTCATATCGGCCTTGAGACTGACATATTCGATGGTCATAATACTGCCGGCGGAGTCGTCGGGGTATTGGAGGATTTCGTTGATCTGGCGGCGGGTCTCGGGGTCGGCCTGGCGCAGGATGCGCTTGACGACGGAGGCAGGCATTTCTTCGATGATGTCTACGGTGTCGTCTACATACATTTCGTCGAGCACCTCTTTGAGCTCGCGGTCGCTGAAGGCGGCGATCAGAAGCTCCTGGCTGTCGTTGTCCATTTCAACAAAGACCTCCGCCGCCATATCCTTGGGTAGGATGCGAAACAGCAAAGGAAGCTGGGTGTCGGGTACGTCCTCGAATACGAGAGCGATATCGGCTGGTTCCATGGAGGAAAAGATGGTTTTTAATTCCCGATAGCGCTTGGCGTTCAGCATTTCTTCGATTTCTTCCGCAGCATAGTTCATTTCATGCTCCATGGTTCCACCTCTCTTTCGACGTTTTTAAGAAGGGTTCCGGGCCGGCCGGGACAAGAGGGCATAACGGCCGATTTGCCGTATCCCGGCGAACGGCTGGCAGATGCCGCGCAAAAAAACCGCGGGCAGTCTGCCAGCGGGGCTTGTACTTTGGTGGATGTTTGATCTGCCGCCGTGCGAGCTTTAGCGTCACAGGGCTTGTCATTGCGTTAAGCGATGCCTTGTCCGTTCGACATCGCCTGTTAGCCAGCGGATAGTGTCTCCACTACTTTGCGGCAGCAACCCGTATCCCTGTGGTAGCCTTACCTACCGGAACCTGTTTCCTCTGCTACCATCATAGGTGGTTTGCGGGGGTTTGTCAAGGGTGCGGACGGAAAAAAGACACGTTCGGTTTTTGGTTTGGTTTTTGGCGGCGTTTTGCATTGGAACGGCGTTTTTGGCTTTTTCGGGCAATAATTTGGGAGGATATGGGCACACTAGTGCTGTGACGCAATTCAGCCGGAGAGCTCTGCGGTTTTTGAACCGGCAGGGAGGAGAGGCGGGATGCGAGAGCGGAATGTGCGCGGCGTGTGCGCCGGAGAGGAGCGGGACGATATGGCAAAGAAGCTGTCTGCCAGTATTACGGAAAACCAGGCGGTTTTTAAAGGAATGTTTGCACCGGATCAGAACTATGATATTATTGAGCGCAGGCTGGAGATCGGCGGGAGGCCGTCGGTCATTTATATGATCGACGGTTTTACGGACGCCGGGGTTTTGCAGCGGACGATCCAGTTTATGTACAGCGTAAAGCCGGAGGCCATGCCGAAGGACGGAAAGCGGTTTATGGAGCAGCTTTTGCCTTACGGCGAGGTGGGGACGCTTACGGATATGGACGAGGTGGCGACGGCGTTTTTGGCGGGGATTACCTGCCTGTTCATCGACGGGTATGCGCAGTGCCTGATTATGGACTGCCGGGAATACCCTTCGAGGGGCGTACAGGAACCGGAGAAGGATAAGGTCATGCGCGGGTCGCGGGACGGCTTTGTGGAGACGCTGATTTTTAACACGGCGCTGATCCGCCGGCGGATCCGCGATCCGCGGCTGCGGGTGGAACTGCAGAACGTGGGACGGCGCTCGCGCACGGACGTGGCGATCTGCTACATGGAGGGGGAGGCGGATACGAAAATCCTTGCGCATTTAAAGGAGCGGCTGGCCGACCTGCGGGTGGATTCGCTGACGATGAACCAGGAGAGCCTGGCGGAATGCCTGTACAAGGGGAAGTGGTTTAACCCGTTTCCGAAGTTCAAATTTTCGGAGCGGCCGGATACGGCGGCGGCCTGCCTTTTGCAGGGGAGCATCATTGTGCTGGTGGACAATTCGCCGGCGGCGATGATCCTGCCTTCGTCGGTGTTTGACGTGATCGAGGAGGCGGACGATTATTATTTTCCGCCGGTAACGGGGACGTATCTGCGGCTGACGCGTTTTGCGACTTCATTCGTGGCGCTGTTTTTGACGCCGGTATATCTTTTGATGATGCAGAATCCGGGGCATGTGCCGGAGTGGCTTTCCTTTTCGCTGGTGGCGGACGAGGTGAACGTACCGCTTGTGCTGCAATTTATAATTCTTGAATTTGCGATCGACGGGCTGCGGCTGGCTTCGATCAACACGCCGACGATGCTTTCGACGCCGTTAAGCGTAATTGCGGCGATTGTGCTGGGCGATTATGCGGTGCAGTCGGGGTGGTTTAATTCGGAGGTCATGCTGTATATGGCCTTTGTGGCGCTGGCGAATTATTCGCAGGCCAGCTTTGAGATGAGCTATGCCCTGAAGTTTATGCGGGTACTGCTGATGGTTTTGACGGCGGTGTTCGACGAGTGGGGGTTTCTGGCGGGGACGGTTTTTGTGATCGGGGCGATTGCCTCGAACCGCACGATCGGGGGGCGGAGCTATCTGTATCCGCTGATTCCCTTTAATGGGGAGGAATTGAAAAAGCGCTTGTTCCGGGTGCGGATCAGCCATGGGTATGAAGGGGAGAAGGAGGGGAAGCAGGCAAGGCCCTGAAAGCCGGTCACTCCGCGCCGTTGGCGCTCCCGTGCCCGCCGCCGGAATTCGTATTCCGGGCTGTCGCCCTCCATACTCATTCAGGCTTGCCCGTCCGATGTCTGTGTACAGGGGCGTGCGAGCACGCCCCTGTGCACAGCCGCCGTCCGGGGCTTTCATAGAAAGTTTTTCTTGACAGGGGGTATTCTAAAGGTTAGAATAACAGTAAGGCCAGACTAACTATGGAGAAAGAAGGGCATCGCCTGTCGCTGCCCTGCGGGGCCGGAAAAGGCGTCCGGTATCAAAGGAGTAGACGATGAAGCTGAGTGAAGGAAAAATCGGCCAGGTGTATGAGGTGCGGTCGATTCGGGAGATGGATCAGATTACCCGAAGGCTGGAAGCGCTGGGGCTGACCGGGCAGACGAAGATCGCCGTGTTAAACAGTAAGAAGCACGGCTGTATGATTATCCGGGTGCGCGGGACGCGCTGGGCGATCGGCCGCCGGATTGCCGAGGGGATAGAAGTGGAGGCAGTACAATGAAAACGTCAAGCAAGCAAACGCTGACCGTGGGTTTTGTCGGCAATCCGAACTGCGGCAAGACTACGCTTTTCAATGCGTTTACGGGGGCGAATCTAAAGGTTGCCAACTGGCCGGGGGTGACGGTCGAGCGGGTGGAGGGCGAGACCAGCTACAAGGGGCAGAAGCTGCGGCTTATCGATCTGCCGGGCATCTACAGCCTGACCTGCTATTCAATCGAGGAGCGGGTTTCACGCAAGTGTATTTTAGAGGAGGGCATTGATGTCATTGTCAATGTCGTGGATGCTTCTTCGCTGGAGCGCAACCTCTATTTGACCATGCAGCTGCTGGAACTGAAAAAGCCGGTTGTCCTGGCTTTAAATATGATGGATATCGTTGAGGAACGGGGCATGGAGATCGATATGCACCGTCTGCCGGAAATGCTGGGGGGGATTCCGGTCGTGCCGGTGTCGGCCAGACGCAGAAGCGGCCTGGACGTATTGCTGCATGCGGTGGTCCATCATTACGAAGAGGGACCCAATGAGAAAGTTGTGACGTACAGCAGGGGGCTGGAGGCAAAGATCGGCAAGCTGCAGACAATGCTTTGCCAGACGTATAAGACGCCGGAGGATAGGCCGTCGAAAGATAAGCCGCAGAAAGGAACGGCGCCGCAAAGCCTGCCGCCGAAAGCCGCGCCGCAAAGACGACAGACAGAAGCCGCGCCGCAGAAGGGCCGCGCCGGCTCGCCTGTTAGGGCGGCGGACAGTTCTCTGCTGGAAAATACGCGCTGGCTGGCGATCAAGCTTTTGGAAAATGACGAGGAGATTTGCCGGCGTTATCCGGTGCGGGCGTCGGAGGTGCTCGACCGATCCTATGAAAACGATATTATCAACGGCAAGTATGATTACATAGAAGAGGTCGTGGAGGAATGCCTGTTTCATAAAGAAGAAAAAGCGGCGGCCACCGAGAAAATCGACGCGGTTTTGACGCACCGGGTGTGGGGGATCCCCCTGTTTCTGCTGATTATGGCGGCGGTGTTTTTCCTGACGTTTACGGTCGGCGATTTCCTGAAAGGATATTTTGAGACAGCTCTCGATTACGTGTCGCTGTCGGCCGCGTCGTTTTTGGCAAAAATAGGCACGGCACAGTGGCTGGTCTCGCTGATCGTGGACGGCATCATTGCCGGTGTGGGCGGGATTTTGACGTTTTTACCGAATATTTTTATTCTCTTTCTGGCGTTGGCTTTTCTGGAGGATTCCGGCTATATGGCGCGCGTGGCCTATGTGATGGATTCGGTAATGGGGCGCGTGGGTTTGTCCGGCAAAGCGTTTTTGCCGATGCTTCTGGGGTTTGGCTGTACGGTGCCGGCGGTGATGGCGACACGGGCGCTGGAGAGTGAGCGCGACCGGCGGCGCACGATTTTGATTACCCCGTTTATGTCCTGTTCGGCGCGGCTGCCGATCTATGTGCTGTTCGCCGAATTGTTTTTCCCGCAGTCGGCGATGTTTGTGGCGTACTCCCTGTATATCCTGGGGGCGGCGGTGGCAATTGCGGTGGCGCTTGTGGGCGGCCGCCTGTCGCCGGCGAAGGAGGAACATGCTCTCCTGATTGAATTGCCGGAGTACAAGACGCCGAACCCGCGCACGATCGCGATTTATGTGTGGGAGAAGGTGAAAGACTATTTGACCAAGGCCGGGACGACGATTTTTATTGCCTCGATCCTCCTATGGTTTTTGTTAAACTATGGCCCGGGCGGCATGGTAGACGATATTGCGGCCAGCCTGGGGGCTGGGATCGGCCGTTTCCTGGTGCCGTTTTTGGCGCCGGCCGGCCTTGGCCTGTGGCAGATTGCCGTGGCTTTGATCAGCGGCCTGTCGGCCAAAGAGGTGGTGGTATCCAGTTTTTCGGTACTCTTTGCCATCGGCAATATCAATTCCGCAGCCGGGATGAGCGAGCTGGCGGGGATTTTGGCAGACTACGGTTTCGGCCCGGTCAATGCCTATGCTTTTATGGTATTCTGCCTGCTCTACAGCCCGTGTATGGCGGCGGTGGCGACGATTCGCCGCGAGACGCGCTCCTGGCGCTGGACGCTTCAGATGGTCGCGTTCCAGGTGCTTCTGGCCTGGGCAGCGGCGGTGCTTGTGTTCCAGGTGGGAAGCCGGGTGTTTGGGTGAGCTGGCGCTCTGCATTGCGTTACCATAAAAAAGTGCTTGACAAAGCGGCCATAGATGCATATAATGCTAATAAACCGATGAGGGAGAGTAAGTAATTCCGGATAAATCATGTCACAGAGAGCCGCGGGTGCTGGGAGCGTGGTACATGGATCAGGGATGAATGGGCTCCTGAGGGCAGACCGAACATTCAGTAGGCGCGCCGGAGAAGATCCTCCGTTAGCAAAGATCGGCATATGTTTGTATGCACTGAGAGGGTGTGGATTCACACCAAGCCGGGTGGCACCGCAGGAGATAACTACAAGCTCCTGTCCCAGCAAAACATGCTGAGACAGGAGCTTTTTTCGCGTAAGCAATGAGCAGTGCGCCTGAGCAGAAAGGAGGGCATTCGTGCATACATGCACGAACGCCTGGATTTCTGCACAGGCATAGGGCGAAAGCCCGCGACCGAAATGGAGCGAAGCGAAATTGAGGTTGGCACTGCGGGCCATGGAGCAAGTCCCCTGTCCCTGCAAAACCCAGAAACATGCCCCACGGGCCAAGAAAAGGAGGCAAACCATGAGTGAATCAACGATCCCCTACAAAATCTATCTCAAAGAAAACGATATGCCCAGGCAGTGGTACAACATGCGGGCCGATATGAAAAACAAGCCGGCCCCGCTCCTAAACCCGGAGACCCACGAGCCGATGACCGCCGAAGAACTGAGCGCCGTATTTTGCGAAGAGCTGGTCAAACAAGAATTAAACGACAGCGACCGCTACATCGACATTCCCCGGGAGATCCGCGACTTCTATAAAATGTACCGCCCGTCGCCGCTTGTACGGGCCTACTGCCTGGAAAAAAAGCTGGCAACCCCGGCTAAAATCTATTATAAATTTGAAGGAAACAACACCAGCGGCAGCCATAAGCTGAACTCGGCGATCGCCCAGGCCTATTACGCCAAAAAACAAGGCTTAAAAGGCGTGACCACCGAAACCGGGGCCGGCCAGTGGGGCACGGCGCTGTCAATGGCCTGCGCCTATCTGGAACTGGACTGCCAGGTCTATATGGTCAAGGTATCGTATGAGCAAAAACCGTTCCGCCGCGAAGTAATGCGCACCTATGGCGCCGCCGTCACCCCCTCGCCGTCGGCGACGACCGCCGTCGGCCGCCGGATCCTTGCCGAGCACCCCGGCACCACAGGAAGCTTAGGATGCGCGATCTCGGAGGCCGTCGAAGCCGCCGCGAGCCAGGAGGGCTACCGTTATGTGCTGGGAAGCGTGCTCAACCAGGTAATGCTGCACCAGTCGGTCATCGGGATGGAGACCAAGGCAGCGCTTGACCAGTACAAAATCGTGCCGGATATCATCATCGGCTGTGCGGGCGGCGGCTCGAACTTAGGCGGCCTGATCGCGCCGTTTATGGGCGAAAAACTGCGGGGAGAAAAGAACTACCGCTTCATTGCCGTGGAGCCGGCCTCCTGCCCCAGCTTAACCCGCGGCCGATTCGCATACGATTTCTGCGACACCGGCAAAGTCTGTCCGCTGGCTAAAATGTATACGCTGGGAAGCGGCTTTATCCCCTCGGCGAACCACTCTGGCGGCCTGCGCTATCACGGCATGAGCTCGACCCTCTCCCAGCTGTACCATGACGGCTACATGGAAGCGGTTTCGGTGGAGCAGACTTCCGTATTTGAAGCCGCCAAAGAATTTGCCAGGGTAGAAGGCATTCTGCCGGCGCCTGAGAGCAGCCATGCGATCCGTGTCGCCGTGGACGAAGCACTGCGGTGCAAAGAAAGCGGGGAAGAAAAGACAATCGTATTTGGCTTAACCGGAACCGGCTATTTTGATATGACGGCCTATGAAAAGTTTAATAACGGGGAGATGCACGACTATATCCCCTCGGAGGAAGAACTGAAAAGAGGGCTTGCGGGAATCCCCCGATTTCCGGGGAACGAGTAAAAGTACGGGCGCCGGGACTGAAAGTACCGCGGGAATCCCCTGATTTCCGAAGGACGAAAGATAGAAAGTCGGGCTGAAAAGAACCGTCCTCCTGCCGCAGGGGCCTGGAAACAGAGCAAAGCATGCGCTGTTTCCAGGCCCCTGATAATACCTGTCATGTTTTTGCGGTAATCCTGCATGCACCGCTGCCGCGGCGCCGCCACGGTGTGAAAGCCGATTACCACATGCCTTTGGCACTTCCGCGATCGCCGCCTGCATTCGCACTCCGGCCTGCTAGCTCATACCGCCCTGCCGATGAAAATTTATCCTGCAAAGTTTCGCTAGCGCTTAAACAGCCGGTACTGGAACTTTGCCAGCCAGGCCGCCGCCTGGTCGGCCGACTCCTGATCGTAGAAATCCACCTTCAGCACCCCTTCTTCAAATTCCCGGTTGTGAAGAATGCCGATGTTCTTAATATTGATCTGATGCGACGCAAGGATCGTGGCAATCGTGGCGATGGCCCCCGATTCGTCTACAATATCGCAATAAATCGAAAAATCCTTTTTTAACGGGCCCATCGAAGCGCTGGGGATCGAATCGCGAAACTCTCTCGCCCCGTCAAAAAACCGGTACAGGCGATCTCCGTTTCCCTCCCGCACAAAAGCCAGCGTCTCATTCAGCGACGCGATATAGTCGCCTAAGACGCTCTCGATATGACGGCCGTTGGTTAAGCAAATCTGCTGCCACATAACCGGCGAAGAAGAAGCGATGCGCGTAATATCTTTAAAGCCCCCTGCCGCTACCGTTTTCATCGTATGCAGTTCATCGTCGCAGTCCCGCACCAGATTTACCAGGGAAGAAGCAATCAAATGCGGCAGATGGCTGATCGCCGCCACCACATAGTCGTGCCGCTCGTAATCCAGCGCCAGCACGATCGCGCCGAGGCCGCCGATCAGCTCCTGAAAATGCTTCACTGACTTAGCCGGCACCTTCGCCGCCGGCGTCAGCACATAATACGCGTTCTCCACCAGATGGTCGGACGCGTAGGCATAGCCGCTTTTTTCCGAGCCGGCCATCGGGTGTCCGCCGATAAAACAATCCTCAAGACCCAGCGTTTCCGCCGCCCGATGGATCTCTGCCTTGGTACTGCCGACATCGGTAAGGATACATCCTGGTTTCATCAAAGTCTTGAGATCCGCCATATAACGGATGGCATCCGCCACCGGCGTACAGAGGAAAATGTAATCGCATTCGCACAGCCGCCGGTCCTTAGCCGAATCAAGGATTTCATCCACGACCCCCTCCTGCCGCGCCTGCTCCAAAACCTCCCGGCGCCGGGCATACGCATAAATCTGCATCGGCCGCTGCTGACGCCGAAACCCCTTGGCAATCGAACCGCCGATCAGGCCAAATCCGATAAAAGCAACGCACAGCTTCTCGTTTTTCTCCGTCATCAAAAGGCCCTCCCTGCCAGCGCCGCATAGGGCCGCAGCTCTCCGCACAGCGCGTCAAACTGTTCAAACGTCAGAGACTGCGGTCCGTCCGACAAGGCACAGGACGGGCAGGGGTGCACCTCGACCATCAAACCGTCCGCCCCGGCGGCAATCGAAGCCTTGGCCATCGGCCCGATATAATCCCGCACGCCGGTCGCATGGCTGGGGTCCACAATCACCGGCAGATGGCTTTTCTGACGGATTACCGGCACCGCGCTCAAATCCAGCGTGTTGCGCGTCGCCTTCTCAAACGTGCGGATTCCCCGTTCACAGAGGACGACGTCAGGGCTGCCCTCCGCGATAATATACTCGGCCGCGTTTAGCCATTCGTCAATCGTAGCCGAAAGTCCCCTCTTTAAGAGCACCGGGATCCGCGAACGGCCGATTTCCTTTAATAATTCAAAATTCTGCATGTTGCGGGCCCCGACCTGCAGCATGTCCACATAGCGCACCGCCGTTTCCAGTGCCCGCAGGCTCGTGACCTCGCAGACAACCTTGAGACCGGTCGCATCTCCGGCCCTGCGGATATAGCGAAGCCCTTCCTCCTCCAGCCCCTGGAACGCATACGGCGAAGTACGCGGCTTGTAGGCCCCGCCGCGCAGGAAAGAAGCGCCCGCCGCCTTAACCGCCTGCGCCGTCTCCATAATCATTTCTTCGTCCTCGATCGCGCAGGGGCCGGCCATCACGGCCAGATGCCCGGGCCCGATCGGCGTATCGCCGACCCGGATCGTGGAATCCTGCGGATGGAACTTTTTATTTGCCAGCTTATACGTCTCGGTCACCGAAAGGATTTTGTCCACCCCGGGGATCAGCTCCAGATTGTCATGCATCAGCCGCGTCTTGTCGCCGACCGCGCCGATGATCGTCACCTGATCGCCCTGCGACAGATGGGCCTGCAGTCCCTTGGCGGTAATCGCCTTTACAACCGCTTCCACATTGTCCTGGGAAGCACCGTGCTTCATAATAATAATCATAATCCGTTTGTCCTCTTCTTTTCGATACGCCCGTATTTGCGGGCACATAGCCACAATGCTGAAACCCATGCGCCACGGCGGCCGAAAAAACGTCCGGGCCGTCTGTGCTGCAGCCATCAGTGTACCGCGAAATCGGGCCAAAGTCAACAATTTAGCGCTTTAAAGCGAGGATTCGACGATTTTTATAAATCGCTTGCCATTGCCGCGATTTTTTAGTACAATATAACCATGTGAGGATTCCCGGCCAAAAAAAGGGATTTTCATACATTACATCTCAAGGGAGGATATGTTTTATGCAACAGGTTTATGAGACAGATAAAATCCGTAATGTCGTTGTACTCGGCCACGGCGGAGCCGGAAAAACGACATTGGTAGAAGCGCTCGCCTTCCAGGCCGGCGTGACCAGCCGTATGGGAAAAGTAGCCGATGGCAACACCATCAGCGATTTCGATAAGGAAGAAGCCAAGAGACAGTTCTCCATCAGCACGACCGTAGTCCCGGTCGATTTTGAGGGCGTCAAGATCAACTTCATCGACACCCCCGGCTACCTCGATTTCGTGGGCGAAGTAGAAGAGGCCCTCAGCGTAGCCGATTCCGCCGTGATCGTAGTCAACGGCAAGGCCGGCGTCGAAGCGGGCACCGAACGCGCCATGGAATACTGCGAAAAATACGAACTGCCCACCGTTATTTTTGTCACCGGTATGGACGACGACAACGCCTCCTTCCGCAAAATAAGCCTTCAGCTGAACGAGAAGTACGGCCGTAAGATCGCCCCCTTCCATATTCCGATCCGTGAAAACGAAAAATTTGTCGGCTTTGTAAACGTCGTCAAGATGAAAGGCCGCCGTTTCACGACCGGCAGCGAATATACCGAATGCGACATTCCCGAGTACCTCGAGAAACAGCTCTCGACCGCCCGTGAATCGCTCGTAGAAGCCGTAGCCGAAACCAGCGAAGATCTGATGGACAAATACTTCAGCGGCGAAGAATTCACCTATGAAGAAGTATCCTCGTCCCTGCGCACCCATGTACAGGACCGCGCGATTATCCCCGTGCTGATGGGCGCCGGCGTCAACAACCAGGGCACCAAGATGCTGATGCAGGTTATTCTCAAATATTTCGCTTCTCCGGCCAAGCGCAAGGTATACGGCCGCGAGTCCGGCAACAGCGAAATCGCGTTCCTCGAATGCGACGAGAGCAAGCACATGAGCGCCAAGGTATGGAAAACCATGGTAGACCCCTTTATCGGCAAATACTCCTTTATCAAGGTGGTCACCGGCGTATTAAAAGCCGACTCCATGATCTACAACGTCAACCGTGAGAGCGAGGAAAAGCTGGCCAAGCTTTATATCCTGCGCGGCAAAGAGGCTATCGAGGTCAAGGAACTCCATGCCGGCGACTTGGGCGCCGTAACGAAGATCAACAACATCGGCACCGGCGACACCATCGCCCAGAAAGGCGCGACCATGGTTTTTGACCCGCCCGCGATTTCCAAGCCCTACACCTACATGCGGTACAAGGCCAACAACAAAGGCGACGAGGACAAGATCGCCGTCGCCATGGGCAAGCTGATGGACGAAGATTTGACGGTCAAGGTGGTGCAGGACAGCGAAAACCGCCAGTCCCTTCTCTACGGCATCGGCGACCAGCAGCTGGATATCATCGTCAGCAAGCTGTCGGCCCGCTATAAAGTAGAAGTAACCCTCAGCAAGCCCAAGATCGCTTTCCGCGAGACGATCCGCAAGAAAACCACCGTCACCGGCACCCATAAGAAACAGTCCGGCGGCCATGGCCAGTACGGCGTCGTCGTGATGGAATTCGAGCCCTCCGGCGACCTTGAAAAACCCTACGAATTTGCCGAGCGTGTCGTCGGCGGTTCCGTGCCCAAGAACTATTTCCCGGCCGTCGAAAAAGGCCTGGCCGAATCCGTGCTCAAGGGCCCGCTGGCCGGCTATCCGGTCGTCGGCGTCAAGGGTACGCTGATCGACGGCAAATATCACCCGGTGGATTCCTCGGAAATGGCCTTTAAGACGGCGACGATCAACGCTTTCAAGGCCGGCGTCATGGACGCTTCCCCGGTGCTCTTAGAGCCGATTGCCACGATGAAGGTAACCGTTCCCAACGCTTTTGCCGGCGACGTTATGGGCGACATGAACAAGCGCCGCGGCCGCGTCATGGGCATGGACCACATCGCGGCCGGCAAGCAGACCGTCACGGCCGAAATCCCGATGTCGGAGATTTACGGCTACGGCACCGATCTGCGCTCGATGACCGGCGGTGCGGGCGACTACGAATACGAGTTTACCCGCTATGAGCAGGCGCCTTCGGACGTACAGGCCAAGATCGTGGCAGCCAGCAAGGCGGACGAAGAGTAAGCCTTCCCGGGCCGATCCCGGGAAAAGAAATTTTCCGGCCGGACGCTCAAACCGATAAGACACAAAGAGCTTTCCCGTACAACGCGGGGGAGCTCTTTATTTTCGGAGGATTCCTCCGTGTTGAAATCCGCCGCTTCTTTTGTTCCAAAATGCTTGACATTTTCCCTAAATGAGTATAAAATTTATATATTGTATTTGTACAATGAAAACTAAATAAGGAGGTGCTCCTGTGCCAGACCCAATCTATGTGATCATATTTGTGGTTGTTTTAGCAGTATGTATCGCTATCACCTGGTTTGCGGCGATTTCGTATCGTAAGAAAGTTTACGAAAGCAAGATCGGAACAGCCGAAGAAAAGTCCAGGGAAATTATAGACGAAGCATTGAAGGTAGCAGAGACGAAAAAAAGGGAGGCCCTCTTAGAAGCGAAGGAAGAGTCCTTGCGGACGAAAAACGAAGCCGAGAGAGAGGCCAAAGAGAGAAGAGCCGAGATTCAGCGGATGGAACGCCGCGTGATGAACCGGGAGGAAAACCTGGACAAGAAATCGGAGGCTCTGGAAAAGAAAGAAGCAAGTTTAGCATCGAAAGAAGAAGCATTGACGGCGAGAAAGCGCGAGACAGAAGATCTTTACCAGAAGGAATTGCAGGAACTGGAACGTATTTCCGGACTCACCTCCGAACAGGCGAAAGAATATCTTCTGAAATCGGTCGAGGATGATGTCAAACACGACACGGCCCGGATGATTAAAGAGTTGGAGATGCAGGCTAAGGAAGAAGCCGGTAAGCGGGCCAGGGAATACGTGGTCACCGCCATTCAGAAATGCGCGGCGGATCATGTGACCGAATCGACGATTTCCGTGGTGAACCTGCCCAGCGACGAGATGAAGGGGCGTATCATTGGCCGTGAAGGGCGCAATATTCGTACATTAGAGACGCTGACAGGCGTGGATTTGATTATCGACGATACGCCGGAGGCGGTTATTCTCTCGGGTTTTGATCCGATTCGCCGTGAGATTGCCCGCATTGCGTTGGAAAAATTGATTGTAGACGGCCGGATCCATCCTGCCCGGATTGAGGAGATGGTAGAGAAGGCCAAGCGTGAAGTGGAGACGCTGATCCGTGAAGAAGGCGAGTCCGCTACCATGGAGGTGGGAATCCACGGGATTCATCCGGAGCTGGTAAGGCTTTTGGGACGTATGCGTTTCCGCACCAGTTACGGGCAGAACGCGCTGCGTCATTCCATTGAGGTTTCGATTTTGTCGGGCCTGCTGGCAGCGGAACTGGGCCTGGATGTGCGCGTGGCCAAGCGTGCCGGACTGCTTCACGATATCGGCAAATCGGTAGACTATGAGCAGGAGGGTTCCCATATTCAGCTGGGCGCGGCGCTGTGCCGTAAGTACAAAGAATCCGCGATTGTAATCAACGCGGTGGAATCCCATCATGGCGACGTGGAACCGGAGACCCTGATTGCCTGCATTGTGCAGGCGGCCGACACGATTTCGGCGGCCCGTCCCGGCGCACGCAGAGAAACGCTGGAAGCCTATACGAACCGGCTCAAACAGCTGGAGGACATTGCCAATGCGCATAAGGGAGTAGACAAGTCCTTTGCGATTCAGGCCGGCCGTGAAGTGCGCGTGATGGTCGTGCCGGAGCAGGTCAGCGACGACGATATGGTTTTATTGGCAAGAAACATTTCCAAACAAATCGAAGAAGAACTGGAATACCCGGGGCAGATCAAGGTAAACGTAATCCGGGAATCGCGGGTGACCGATTTCGCGAAATAGGCGCATACAAACCGTTCAAGGCAGAGACAATGGTCTCTGCCTGTTTTTTTGATCAAATTGTCGGCAAAATGGGAAAATCTGACAGATGTTTTATCCTTTTTTTATCTTGCATTTATAAAAAATTTATGATATTCTAATAAACAGTTTTTCAATATAGGGCAGGCGATATGGGCCTGCTGTTTCTACCCGGTGTCCGTTATTCACCAGACTATTGAAAGACATAAGCACAGCCTGTGGGGCTGTGTTTGTGGACTGCAATTTTCGGCCGGGGAACCCACCCCGGCTTTTTTCGTGCAGGAGCGGCAGGCGGAGGATACGGACCATTGGACAAACCCAGCAAGGAGGAAAAATGGAGAAATTTTTCAAACTGAAGGAAAACAACACAACCGTAAAAACAGAGGTACTTGCCGGCATTACGACCTTTTTTGCAATGGCATATATTATCTTTGTAAATCCCACCTACTTAGAGGGCGCGGGAATGGACTTCACGGCAGTCATGGTGGCGACCTGCCTGTCGGCGGCTGTCGGTACGCTGCTGACGGCCTTTATCGCAAACGTGCCGTTTGCCCAGGCTCCCGGCATGGGACTGAACGCTTTCTTTACCTACACAATCGTTTTAGGAAAAGGATATACCTGGCAGCAAGGGCTGGGCATTGTCCTTATCTCCGGTGTGTTGTTTTTGTTGATTACCATTTCCCCTTTGCGAAGCAAAATTATTGAATCGATTCCCACCTGTCTGAAAAACGCGATTTCCGCCGGCATCGGCCTTTTCATCGCGTTTATCGGCCTTTTGAACGCCGGCATTGTCCAGTGCTTTGGCCCGGAGGGCGGCAGTTATACCGACATGGGCAATATCATAAGCGGCACGGCGCTGCTGGCGCTGATCGGCCTGCTGGTTACCGGGATTCTGATTGCCCATAAAGTAAAGGCGGCGATCTTCATCGGCATCCTGATTACGACTGTGATCGGCATCCCGATGGGAATTACGACGATTCCCGATTCCTTTACCATGAGCGGCATCGGCAACTTAAGCCTGACTGCTTTCAAGCTGGACATTCCCGGTACGATGAGTATGGGCTTTCTGGTCCTGTTTACGCAGGTCATCAGTTTTGCGATTGTCGATATGTTTGATACGGTAGGAACGCTCTTAGGTACGGCCGGCAATGCCGGTATGCTTGACAAGGACGGCAACCTGCCGGGCGGCGACAAAGCGCTGATCGCCGACGCGGTGGGCACGATTTTCGGCGCTTTGATGGGAACCTCCACGGTTACAACATTTGTAGAATCTTCTACGGGAATCCAGGAGGGCGGCCGTACAGGTCTGGCTTCTGTGGTGACCGGCCTTTTGTTCTTGCTGGCGATCCTTTTGGCGCCTGTGGCCGGAATCATTCCGAGCGCGGCGACGGCTCCGGCGCTGATTATTGTCGGCGTTTACATGATCCACAATGCCGTGCAGGTTAATTGGAGCGATTTTGAGGAAGCGCTCCCCTGCTTCTTAACGATTGCCATGATGCCGTTTGCCTACAGCATTTCCGACGGCATCGGCTTCGGTTTTATCTCCTATGCCGTAATTAAAGCAGCCCGCGGCAAATACAAAGAGGTGCCGGTGCTGATCTATCTTTTGTCAGCGCTGTTTATCCTGATGTACGCGCTGCCGTAAAACGGCCGTCAAGCCGTATTTGTCTGTTTCACCTGATTTGCTAAAAGGCAGGGTGGGTTTTCAAATGGGAAAGCCTGCCTTGTTTTTTTATGCCCTGGCGGCGCCTGGCCGGGCAAAAAGCAGGAGGCGGCTGGCGCTGCTTTCTCTGTCCCGGAAGAGCCGGGCGAAAGGGCTTGCGAAGAGTCGGGCAAAGGGGTGTAAGGAAAACGTAAGAAAAAAGGCCGGAGGTATCATTGACAAGATCACCAAACTATGTTAAAGTATAGTCAATAAAAGGGAGTAGCCAACACAATTAAAACTAAAAAGTGGATCGAGATCGTCAGGACGATGGAAACATCCGTATCGATGAGATGGCAAGACTTTTATAGCAGCAGAGTTGTTGCGGTAAAGGTCTTTTTTTGAACCCGGAAAACAGATTATGTAAACTAAAAAGGCAGCAGAACTGCAAAGAGATGCCCTGGGGGCACAGGCGAATAGTGAGGAAATACCGCAAGGTATCCCGGGATGCCCCTGAGAACACGGGCAAATAATAAGGAAAGGGGAAGGGCCTTCGTATGCGGGGCCGAAAACGAGCATACAAATACACGAAGGAACAGGAAATGCAAGAGAACGAGAGGAGAAATGTATGGATTTCTTATTAGAGAATTTGGGATTAGTGATCGGGATTGTTGCGGCAATCGTGCTGTTAGGCATCATTGCTTCGGGCTATGTAAAGGCTCCGCCGGATACGGCGTTCATTATTTCCGGTCTGCGCAAGAAAACGATTATCGGCAAGTCGAGCGTGAAGATTCCCTTTTTGGAGAGATTGGACCGTTTGAGTCTGAAGCTGATTCCGATCGACGTAAAGACTTCGAGCGCGGTGCCAACCGCCGATTATATCAACATCCAGGTGGACGCGGCGGTCAACGTAAAAATCAGCAGCGAGCAGGAGCGTTTGAAGCTGGCGGCCGAGAACTTTTTAAACCAGCCGACGGAGTACATCGCGCGGGTGGCCCGGGAAGTATTGGAAGGCAATATGCGTGAGATCGTAGGCCGGATGCGCCTGGAGGAGATGGTCAGCGACCGCCAGAAATTTGCGAACCTGGTCAAGGAAAACGCGGAGCCGGATCTGGCGGCGATGGGCCTGGACATAGTAAGCTTTAACGTACAGAACTTTACCGACAGTAACGGCGTCATCGACGACCTGGGTATCGACAATATTTCACAGATTAAGAAAAAAGCGGCGATTGCCAAGGCGGAAGCCGAGAAGGAGATTGCCGTGGCAAAGGCCGACGCCGACCGCCAGGCCAACGACGCGCGCATCAATGCGGAGCGGGAGATTGCGATCAAGAATAACGAGCTGGAAATCCAGAAAGCAGACTTAAAGACCAAATCCGACACCAAGAAGGCGGAGGCTGACGCGGCCTACGAGATTCAGAAAGAGGAGCAGAGAAAATCGATCGAGG
This sequence comes from Lachnospiraceae bacterium, assembly GCA_022793375.1. Lineage (GTDB taxonomy): Bacteria > Bacillota > Clostridia > Lachnospirales > Lachnospiraceae > RGIG7193. The sequence continues at coordinate 15,850 of JAAWCS010000014.1, read as the reverse complement.
TGACAGCGGCGGAAGCCAACATCGCCCGCGAGGAAAAGAACATTCTCTTAAAGCAAAAGGAAGCCGAGGTCATGGAGCAGGCGCTGGACGCGCAGATTCGTAAGAAAGCGGAAGCCGAGCGCTTTGCCCGCCAGCAGAAAGCGGAAGCCGAACTGTTTGAGCGGCAGAAGGAAGCGGAGGCGCGCAAGTTCCAGATTCAGAAGGAGGCAGAGGCGCAGAAGGCGCAGGCAGAAGCCGACCGCTATTCCAAAGAGCAGGACGCCATCGGTATCCGCCAGGTAGGCGAAGCAGAAGCCGAGGCGATCCGTGCCAAAGGTCTTGCGGAGGCCGAGGCTATGGAGAAAAAAGCCGAAGCGTACCAGAAGTACAACAACGCCGCAATGGCGGAAATGCTGATCCAGGTACTGCCGGAGGTGGCGGCAAGGATCGCCGAGCCGTTGACGCAGATCGACAAGATCACGATCATTGGCGGCGACGGAAACGCAAGCGGCATCGACGCCGTGGCCGGCAACGTCCCCGCGGTGATGACCCGCTTATTTGAGACAATGAAGGAGACGGTGGGGATTGACTTAAATGAGATTGTGAAAGCCGATACCTACGACGCCAAAGTGACGCGCAATGTGAATTTGAGCGGCCTGAAGCAGTCGGACAGCGAAGCGGCGCTGACGATCGGGAGTGGGATGGAAGCGGCAGTTCAGGAAAATCCGCAGGCGGAGTAAGCCTGAAGAGTCACTCGCAGATTCCGGCCGGATTGCTGATCGGGTACATAGCGGCGGCAGAACTTGGCAGGGAGATCGGGTAAGCGCATAAAAGGCGGCGGGGATTGAAAGCCCCGCCGTTTTGTGCTATACTCGGGAAAGAGGAAAGAGAGGGCTTTTATTATGGAAGAGATAAAGCGTCTGAAACGGGAATTAAAATATGAAGGGGTAGTTGTAGACATCTATTCCGATACGGTTGCCCTGCCAAACGGCAACACGGCTCACTGGGATTTCATTCACCATGACGGAGCGGCGGCCGTGGTGCCGGTGCGAAGCGACGGCAAGATCCTGATGGTGCGCCAGTACCGCAACGCTCTGGATCGTGCGACGCTGGAGATACCGGCCGGCAAGGTGGACAGCCCGGACGAGCCGAAGATCGAATGCGCGCGCCGGGAGCTGGAGGAGGAGACCGGTTACCGCTGTGAAACGCTTGAGTATCTAATCAGCGTCAATACGACGGTTGCCCTGTGCGACGAGCTGATTGAGATTTATGTGGCGACCGACTTAACGGCGATCGGCCAGCATCTGGATGAAGATGAATTTGTGGACGTGGAGGCCTGTGAGCTGGAGGATCTCTGCCGGATGATCTACGCGGGGGAAATGCGGGATTCCAAGACAGTGGCGGCGATTCTTGCCTACAAGGACAAATACGGAAAATAGGAAAACAACGGCCGGTTCAAAGGACAGAACGGATCGGTGAGAAAAATGTGGTAAGGCGGCATTCTGCGGCATAGACTTTCTTTGAGAGAAGAGGGGGAGGCCGGAGCATGCCGCATTTTCGTATTCAGATCCGGGAACGTCATAAACTGCTGATTCTTTTCTTTCTGGGAGCGCTGGGGAGCGCCTGTTTCATCCGTTATGCGGGGATTGGCATGGAGGAGGAGATTTGCGCCAAGGGCCGAATGATTTTTGCGGGGCTGGCGGCCGATCTGGCAGAAGGGGACGGGCTGTTTTGGCACTGCATGGCAAGGCGGGGGCTGCTTCCAATCGTGTGGACGGGGCTGAGCTTTACGGTTTTCGGTCTGGCGTCGCTGTATCTTTTCTGGATTTATTTAGGGTTTTCCATGACAACGGCCTTGTGGGTTGCCATGGTTTTCGGCGGTTGGCGGGGACCGTTTTATTTTTGGGGGCTTTTGTTCCCGCAGTACCTTTTGTATGCGCCGGCCCTGCTTTTGATCTATGCCTCCTGCCTGCAATGGAACCGCTTCTGGCGGATTCGGCGGGCGCCGATTCGACGGCTCCCGGTAAGAAGCCCGCAGCTGCGGCGCTTCCTGGCGCGCAATTTGCTGGGACTGCTGCTGATAGCGGCCGGGGCTTATGCGGAAAGCCAATGGAATCCCTGGCTTCTCAAGAAAATTTTCATCAAAATGTAAGGATTTCGTAAAAAAAGTTTGCTTTTCTAGAGAGGGCCGATTATAATAAAAACTGTAAATACAGATGGGGATTGAGAGGGACAAAAGATGCAGAAAGCGATTGAGAATTACGGCGTATATTTGAGAGAAACGAAAAATGCCGCGAATAACACGGTGATTTCTTATGAACGGGACCTGCGGAAAATGAAAGAATATATGGAGACGCAGGGAATCCATACGGTGGACAAGGTGACATCTACGGCTCTGAACACGTACCTGCTGTATCTGGAGGGAAACGGGATGTCCTCGGCGACCATTTCGCGGACCGTAGCGGCCCTGCGGCGCTTTTTTGCCTATCAGTGCAAACACGGAGGATGCCATGAGGATCCGGCGGAATCTCTGAAGGCGCCGAGGGTGAAGCGCAAAGCGACGCGCATTGTGACCAAAGACGAACTGGGCCGTCTGCTGAATATGAAAGTGATGGGGCCGAAGCAGCTCAGGGACCGGGCAATGGTGCTGTCCATGTGCCGGGGGATCCGGGCCAGCGAGGTGGTCGGCCTTACCATGGAAGATATGAATCTGGAACTGGGATATCTGGTGCTGCGGGGCGGGCGACAGAAGCGCACCGTAGCTATGGGCGGCTATTTGGAGGAAGCTCTGCGCTCCTACCTGGCGCACGGGCGCAATACGCTTCTGCGGGAGAAGCACAACAACGCCCTCTTTTTAAACTGCAACGGCAAGTGCCTGAGCCGCCAGGGCGTATGGAAAGTGGTCAAAGATTATGGGGAGAAGGCCGGGATCCCGGAACTGACCCCGGACGGACTGCGCCAGCCTGGGCAGGGCTAGTGTGAGCCCGGGCAAACGCCGAAAAAAGACATGACAAGCCGCCTTGTTTGTGGTATGCTTATACAAGAAGCAGGCATAGGCCATGCCTGCGGATCAGAAACGGGAGGAGACAAAATGGGTATTATTCAGAGATTTTCAGACATTATGTCCGCGAATATCAATGCGCTGTTAGATCGGGCGGAGGATCCGTCGAAGATGATCGACCAGTATCTGCGCAACCTGCAGAAGGATCTGGAGGATGTAAAAGAAGAGACGGCGGCGGTAATGGCGGAGGAAAAACGCTGCGAGCGCGAGTTAAAGGAGTGCAACGCAGAGATTGCCAAGCTGCAGTCCTATGCGGAGAAGGCGATTCTGGCCGGAAATGACAACGACGCCAAGCAGTTTTTGATGAAGAAAACGGCGCTGGTGGAGAAGCAGGCAGGCCTGCAGCAGGCCTATGAAGCGGCGGCCGCCAATTCTTCCAAGATGAAGCAGATGTATGACAAGCTTTGCTCCGACATTTCCACCCTGAATGCCCGCAAAGACGCGATCAAGGCCAAAGTTGCCGTGGCTAAGACGCAGGAGAAGATCAATAAGATCGGTTCCAGCATGCAGGGCGCGGCGCGGAATCTTTCGGCGTTTGACCGCATGGAGGCAAAGGCCAACCAGATGCTTGACAAGGCGAACGCGATGGCGGAACTGAATTCCTCCACAGCTTCTGACAGCGGAGTAGAGGACTTGATGAGCAAATACGATGCGCAGCCTTCCGTGGCCGTGGAGGATGAGCTGGCGGCGCTGAAAGCAAAGCTAGGGAAATAGGGATAATGAACAACATATACGATACTTTAAATCCAATGCAGAAAGAGGCCGTCTTTACCACAGACGGCCCTTTGTTGGTCCTGGCGGGGGCAGGTTCCGGCAAGACGCGGGCGCTGACCCACCGGATCGCCTATTTGATTGAGGAAAAGGGCGTCCGTCCCTGGAACATCCTGGCGATTACCTTTACCAATAAGGCGGCCGGGGAAATGCGGGAGCGCGTGGACGCGCTGGTGAGCCAGGGAGCTGAGAGCATATGGGTGTCCACTTTCCATTCCATGTGTGTGCGCATCCTGCGGCGGGATGCCGAATACATCGGATTTGACCGGAATTTCACGATCTATGACAGCGACGATCAGAAAACGCTGATGCGCCAGATTATGAAGAAGCTGGAATTGGATCCCAAGATGTACCGGGAACGGACGATTCTCAATGTGGTTTCCTCCTGCAAAAATGAACTGGTAACCGCGGAAGAGTTTTCCGTGCAGGTATCCGGCGATTACCGCAAGATGCGTATGGCCGAGGCCTATACCGAATACCAGGAGCAGCTAAGGCGCAGCAACGCCTTTGATTTTGACGATCTGATTATGAAAACCGTGGAGCTGCTGCAAAGCAGCGCCGAGGTGCGGGAGCGCTATCAGGATCGGTTCCGCTATATTATGGTGGACGAGTACCAGGATACGAATACGGCGCAGTTTCGCCTGATTAGCCTCCTGGCCGGCATGCACAAAAATCTCTGCGTAGTCGGCGACGATGACCAGTCGATTTACAAATTCCGCGGGGCCAATATCGGCAATATCCTCAATTTTGAACAGATTTATCCGCAGGCGCGGGTGATTAAACTCGAGCAGAATTACCGTTCGACCCAAAACATCCTTGACGTGGCAAACGCGGTGATCTGCAACAACGAAGGGCGTAAGGAAAAAGCCCTGTGGACGGCCAACGAGGGCGGCGAGCCGGTGCGTTATGCCCAATATGAGACGGCACAGGATGAGGCCGGGGCAGTGATCCGCGATATCAACCGCGCGCACGCAAAGGGGCTGGCCTATAAGGATTGCGCCGTTTTGTACCGGACGAATGCGCAGTCGCGTCTCCTCGAGGAAAAATGCGTCCAGTACAACATCCCCTACCGGCTGATCGGCGGCGTGAACTTTTATCAGCGCAAGGAAATCAAAGATATCCTGGCATATTTAAAGACGATTGACAACGGCCGGGACGATCTGGCGGTGCAGAGGATCATCAATGTTCCCAAGCGGGGGATCGGCGCCAGCAGTATCGGCAAGGTGATGATGTATGCCATGGCCAATGATCTGAGTTTTCTGGAAGCGCTGTCTCGGGCCGAGCGAATCCCGGGCCTGGGGCGGGCCGCCGCGAAAATCAACGGTTTTGTCCATCTGATCGAAGTATACCGGGGAAAACTGGACTATAAGATGTCAGTGTCGGAGCTGATCCGGGACATTCTGGATACCAGCGGATATGACCAGGAGCTTGCCAAGGACGACGAGACGGAGGAAGCGGCGCGGCGGGAAAACCTGGAGGAACTGTTTAATAAAGCGGTGGATTATGAGTCCCGGGCCGAAGAGCCGTCGCTGAGCGGCTTTTTGGAGGAGGTGGCCCTGGTAGCCGAGGTGGACAACTTAGATCCGCAGGAGGATCGGATTACACTGATGACGCTCCACGGGGCAAAAGGACTGGAATTTACAAAGGTATATTTATCCGGAATGGAGGACGGGCTGTTTCCCGGCAGCATGTCGGTCAATTCCGACGATCCCGGGGACCTGGAGGAGGAACGCCGCCTGTTTTATGTCGGCGTGACCCGGGCCAAGCGGGAACTGACGCTGACAGGCGCGCGGATGCGGATGGTCAACGGAGAGAACCGCTACAGCCGCCGCTCACGGTTTGTAGATGAAATTCCGCCGGATCTGCTGGCGGACGGGCGCCAGACACGTGCGGGCACGGATTTTTCAGGCCGGACGGAGCGGACCGGAGAGGGTCCGGGTGCCGCTGGAGCGCTTCACACAACCGGTGTGCCGCCGACCTATAAAGCTCCGCAATTCGGCGGCTTCGGCAAACTGAATGAGCAGGGAGCCGCACTGGGAAAGACCTTTACCGTGACTAAGGAGGAACATCTGGCCTATCAGGCGGGCGACCGGGTGCGGCACAGAAAATTCGGCGAGGGGACGGTGCGGGAAATCACCGAACAGAAGCGGGACTTTGAGGTGTCCGTGGAATTTGACAACTTCGGCTTGAAACGGATGTACGCCTCCTTTGCCAAGCTGGAAAAAATACAATAAAAACAGAACAATAGAAATCCAATCCCTCCAATCACAGGGACCGGTTTTGCCGATCGATCGGACAAAACCGGTCCTTTTTTTGTGCGTGCAGGCTGTGCGGCACATGTTCTTTTAATTGGTAAAACATCTAAAAATGCTACTTTTTTAACAAGGATTTTAATGGTATATACTACCATAAATGTATTCGGTCATTGTTAATAATGACAGTAAATCGACATTTTTTCCCGCAATCCATGGCTAAAACTGATATAAAAAAATGTAAATTTGCTTGACAAATGCATAAATGTGTTATATGATAGGCGGGAAAGACATAATAAAAACAACCCACGAAATTGGAAAGGAGAAGCAAGCGATATGGGCAAGAATCTGAGCAGGAGAGACTTTTTGAAGGGTACGGCGGCCGGAGCGGCGAGTCTGGCGGCAATGGGAATGCTGGCCGGATGCTCCCAGCCGGCGGCTTCCGATGGGGGCGGCGCCGGAGCGACGAGAGGACTGGCCGGCGATGCCAGCGAACTCTATATTCTGGTCGTTCCCAACAGCGGTATTGACTACTGGCATCCGGTATACGCCGGTTTTAAGGCGCTGGGCCTGCAGCTGGGCGTACAGACGTCGTACATGGGTTCGGTAGAATACGAGGCCAACGCGGAGGTCGAGACCTTTAACCAGGCGCTGGCTAAAAACCCCAAGGGGATCTGCGTACATCCGCTGACCGCCGAAGCGTTTCAGGCTCCGATCAACGGTGCGGTGGACTCCGGCGTTGCGATTACGACCTTTGCGGCGGACGCGCCCGACTCCAAACGCCAGGGCTATGTTACCTCCGACAATACCAACGAAGGTACATATGCGGCCAAGACGGTCGGCGAAGCCATCGGCGGCAAGGGCGGCGTGATGACCTGCTGCAATCCGGGCCAGACCAACCACGACATTCGCGTGGACAGCTTCCGCGAGGTGATTAAAGAACTGTATCCCGATGTAGAACTCTTGGACAATACGCCGACGGCACAGGATCCGGACGCGGCCTATCAGGCAGTTATGACCTGCGCGCAGAAGAATCCGCAGCTGGCGGCCGTGTTTACGCCCGAGGCATCCTCCGCGCAGGGCGCGGCGCAGGCGGCCAAGGAACTGGGCACCGGCATCAAGGTTATGTGCGTAGATACGAACGACGCAGTGTTGGACATGGTGAAATCCGGCGATATGCTCAGCGCGATTGCGCCCGATCAGTTTGCGCAGGGGTGGCACAGCATGTGGCTTCTGTTCAACGCGGCGCATCCGGAAATCCTGACGCCGATGTCCTTTAAGAAATATGAGGGACAGAATCCGACCTACATCCCCTATCTGGACAACGGCCTGGATGTGGTAACGGCAGACAATGCGGATTACTACTACATGGCGAACTATATCAAGACAGCCGGCTACTCCAGTATCGAGGATATGCTGGCGGACGGCAAGCCGTGACGGGAGCCACAGCTTTATAGAAACAAAACAAAACGGCGGTGTGCGGATTGGCTTTTCCGCACACCGATATACGTTAGAGAGACTCTTTTATATGTTTGGGCACAGGAAGTACGACAACTAAAGGTGGGGATAGTACATGGCGGATACGTTATTGGAATTGAAAGGGATCAGCAAAGCATTTGGAAGCAACCAGGTCCTAACCGACGTGAATTTTACGCTGAATCGGGGAGAAGTCCATTCCGTAATCGGGGAGAACGGCGCCGGAAAATCGACGATGATGAATATCATTTACGGTTTGCTGACAGCCGACAGCGGAGAAATCTACGTCGAGGGGAGCAAGGTGGAGATCAAAGGTTCGCAGGACGCGCAGCGGCTGGGAATCGGATTTGTGCATCAGGAAATCGCACTGTGCCCGGAAATGACGGTGGCTCAGAATATTTTCATGTCGCAGATCAACCGTATGAACGCGCTGAACCTGGATTATAAAAAACTGAACCAGCAGGCGCAGGAACTTCTGGATTCGATCATCGAGGGAATCGATGCCGGTTCGCCGGTGGAGTTTCTAAGCATTTCCAACCAGCAGGTCGTGGAGATCGCGAGGGCCTTGTCGGAGCAGTGCAAGGTCCTGATTCTCGACGAGCCGACAGCCTCTCTTTCGGAGAGCGAGACGGAGGCCTTGTTTGCAATTATGCGCCGGCTGAAGGAGAGAGGGATCGGCATCATCTATATCAGCCATCGGCTTTCGGAGATTTTTGAACAGTGCGACCGCGTGACGGTACTGCGCGACGGGGAGATGATCAACACCTATCGGGTAAAGGAAGTGGAGGCCGGGCAGCTGGTCAATGACATGGCCGGCCGTGAGATCGACAGCCTGTATCCGCCTAAGGCGGAGGAAGCAGCCGGCAAAATTGTCCTGAAGGTCGAGGAGCTTGCGGATCAGGAGGGGCGTTTTCGCAATGTGGCGTTTGAACTGCACGCGGGTGAGATTTTGGGCTTTTCCGGACTGGTGGGGTCCGGCCGGACCGAAATCATGGAGGCGGTGGTGGGCCTTCGCCGGAAAAAGAGCGGCCGCATTCTCTTTGAGGGAACGGAAATCAGCGGCAAAAAGACAGAGGAGATTTACGACAGCGGCCTAGTATATATGAGCGAGGACCGCAAAAATCTGGGCCTGTTTCTGGAAATGGATATCGAGAAGAATGTGGCTTCCATGCACCGCAAGGTGTTTGGCAAAAAGGGGATGCCGTTTTTGATCGACAGCGCAAAGGAGGACGACGAGGCAAAACACGCCATTGCGCTGCTGGGCGTAAAGTGCATGGGCAAAACACACCGCGTCGGCGCGCTGTCGGGCGGAAATCAGCAGAAAGTAATGATTTCCAAGCTGTTTACGAAGGAACCGAAAGTGGTAATCGTCGATGAGCCGACCCGCGGCGTGGATGTGGGGGCCAAATCGGAAATCCATAACTACCTGCGCTGGCTGGCCGGCGAGGGAATGGCTATTATTATGATTTCTTCGGAATTGAACGAGATCATCGGCATGTGCGACCGGGTGCTGGTGATGCATGAGGGAGAAATATGCGCGCAGGCGGCGGGAGAGGATATTAACAGCAATTACATTATGCATTATGCTTCGGGCGCGTACCTGTTAAGTGAACAAGAATAGGAGGAACATCACAATGGGAAAGACAACAAAAGACGTGCCGGCGGTGCAGAAAAAAACGGGTGTCCTGGCGACTCTCAAAGGAATGCATGAGCTGAGCCTGATTCTGATTATTCTGGTATTCGGCGTGTTTCTGACCTTTGCCTCGCCGATTTTTCTGACCTGGACCAACTTAAAAACCGTGCTTTCCGGTATGTCCACCGACGGAATTATGACCATCGGCATGGCGGTGATTCTGATTTCCGGGGGTCTGGATCTCTCCATCGGCTCGGTGATGTGCCTGTCGATGGTTATCGGCGCGCGCGTGCTGCTAACCGGCGCCAATCCGATCCTTGCCGTGCTGGTGACCGTCGCCTTTGCCGCCGCCATCGGCTGGGCGCAGGGCATGGTGATTACCAAACTCAATCTGACGCACTTTATCGTAACCCTTTGTACGATGGGCATGGCCCGCGGCATGGTGCTGGGGCTGACCGGCGGCCGGCCGATTTCGCTGATCGCCCGCCTGGAGGAAGTGCCTTGGTTTAAGGTGGTAGGACAGGGAAGCATCGGGGGCGTCGTGCCGATGCAGCTGCTGATTTTTCTGGCGCTGGCGGTTTTCATGGACTTTATGACGCGTAAGTCGGCGCCCATGCGCCGGGTATTTTATACGGGCAGCAACGAAAAGGCGGCCAGGTATTCCGGCATCCGTATAGACCGCGTCAAGATCGCGGCCTGCATATTCTGCTCGGCCTGCGCGGGTCTGGCAAGTGTCATCTATATGGTAAAATTTTCCGGCGTTCCGGTCAGCGCTGGGACCGGCGCGGAAATGACCGCGATTTCCTCCTGCGTAATCGGCGGCTGTTCGATGAACGGCGGCAAAGGTACGATTTTCGGCGCGCTCTTGGGCCTGATGCTGATGTCGCTGGTGACGAACGCCATGAACCTTTTGTCGGTGCCGACGACCTGGCAGAATTTCATCACGTATTCGATTCTTTTGCTGGCCGTGGTAATCGACGTGATCCAGCAGAACCGCGCCAAGAAAAAAGCTTCGTAAATAGAAGCCGGATAGGGAGGGCATGTAAATGGCAGATATATATTTTATCGGCATGGACAACGGCGGCACGTCCGTAAAAGCAGGCGTCTATGACGAGAAGGGAAACGAGATTGCAACGGCCAATACCCGGGTCACGCAGATCAATCCGCACGACGGCTGGATTGAGCGGGACATTGAGGAGGTGTGGCAGGCAAACTGCCTGGCCGTGCGAAAGGTACTGGACAAGAGCGGGATCGATCCGGCGAAAATAAAAGGCGTGGCCGCCACCGGGTATGGGAACGGTATTTTCTTAATCAATGCCAAGAAGGAGCCGGCCTATAAAAACTGCATCTTATCGGGCGATATGCGGGCCAAGGATTACATAAAAAAATACCTGCGCGAGGGCTCAATCGGCCGCATCGTCGGCCGCACCAAGCAATCGATCTGGGCCGGCCAGGCGGCTCCGCTTCTGGCATGGATGAAGGATAACGAGCCGGAGGTGATGAAAGAGACTTCCTATGTGCTGATGTGCGTGGATTATCTGCGCATGAAGCTGACCGGGCAGATCGGCATGGAGATTTCCAATGCTTCGGGGCTGAGCTGCATGGACCTGGATACGCGCAGGTTTGAGAAAGAAATTTTTCAGGAGCTGGGAATCGAAGAATGGCTGCCTTGCTTTCCGGAAACTATTGTCCCTTCGGCCGGTATCGCCGGCACGGTGACCGAAGAAGCGGCGAAAGCGACCGGCCTGCTTGCGGGCACGCCGGTGATGGGCGGGTTGTTTGACGTGACGGCCTGTGCGATTGCCTGCGGTTTGACGGACAGCGAAAAGCTGTGCGTTGTACTGGGTACCTGGAGTATCAACGAGTACATCAGCCGCACGCCGATTGCCAAAGAGGATTTCTTTATGAGCAGCATCTACTGCATGGACGAATATTACCTGGAATTGGAGGGCAGTACGACATCGGCCAGCAATCTGCAGTGGTTTGTCGATCATTTCATGCAGGAAGAGAAAAAGGAGATGGAGGCGCAGGGCAAAGATGTCTACGATGCCTGCGAAGCGATGCTGGAGAGCGTCCCTTATGACGACAGCAGTATCCTCTTTCTGCCGTTTTTGTACGGCACCAACGTAAGCCTCGATGCCCGCGCAGGCTTCATAGGCCTGACCGGCCGCCACACGAAAGCCCACATGCTGCGGGCGGTCTATGAGGGAATTCTGTTCTCGCATATGCACCACATCGAAAAGCTGATGGCCGATAAGAAGGACAAAACCGCCTGTGTGCGCGTAGCGGGCGGCGGGTGCGGCTCGTCAGGCTGGATGCAGATGTTTGCAGACGCGCTGCAGCTGCCGATCGAAGTGCCGGCCGGCAAGGAGCTGGGAGCCATGGGCGCCGCGATGTGCGTGGCCGTGGGGAGCGGCTGCTACAAAGATTTTCGGGAAGCTTCGGCGGAATTTACCCGTATCAAGAAGGTCTATCAGCCGAATCCGCAGCGGGCCGCCTATTATCAGGAGAAATACCGGATTTACAAAACGCTCACCGCAAAACTCGACGAGATTTGGGAACAGTGGAACGTGCTGGAGCGCTAGGGACTTTGGTCTGTAATGAGAAAAATTTATCAGGAGGAAAACCGTCATGTTTGAAAAAGAAAAACAAAGTGTCATTGAAGCGGGAATTAAGCTGGACCGTTATGGCCTGATCGCGCTGTCCGGCGGAAACGTAACGCTTAGGATGCCATCGGGCGAAATTTTGGTCACGCCCTCGGGGATGATTTATGAGGATATGACGCCGGAGGATGTGCTGGTGATGGACATCGAGGGCAGGATCCTGGAGGGAGAGCGCAAACCGTCGGTCGATTCCAAAGCTCTTTTGTATATTTTAAAGAAAATGCCGCAGGTTAACGCGGTCATCCATACGCATCAGCCGTATGCGACGGCCGTGGGCCTGATTACCGACGAACTGCCCTGCAATCTGACGACGCTGGCCAACGCGACCAGGGGTGCGGTAAAGGTCTGCCCGTATTCTTCGGCCGCCAGTATGCAGATGGGCGTGGAGACCGTGGAACACATCGGCGACAAGCTGGCGGTGATCCTGAAGCATCACGGCGTCATCAGCGTCGGCGACAGCCTGAAACAGGCGCTGTATGCCTGCGTGTATCTGGAGGAGGCGGCCAAAACCTATTCGATTGCATATGGCATGAGTCCCCAGGTGCCGCTGATGACGCCGGAGCAGATCGAACGGGCCGTGGAGGTGTTCCGCCATTATGGACAGGGAACGACGGATTTGCCGGAGGAACTGCAATACAACTGAGAGCACGGGAAACGGATGAGGAAATGCCTGCCGGGAAGCAATGCGTTCATGAATTGTGTCCAAGACAGGCATTTTTGCAAGAAAGAATCGGAGGAGGAAGGGGCGCACATGAAAATACAGGATATAAAGCTGGGCGTATACGAGAAAGCAATCCCGCTTCAATTCAGCTGGCCGGAAAAATTTAAAACAGCGCGGGAGGCCGGATTTGATTTTATTGAATTGAGCATTGACGGGGTGGAACCGCGGATCAGCCGATTGAAATGGACCCGCGATGAACTGATGGCGATCCGCCGGGCCGCGGAGGAAGCCGATATGCCTTTTTATACGATGGCCTTGACGGCAAACCGTTATTTTCCGCTGGGCGACGATCGCGAAACGGTGCGGGAGCAAGGAAAGGCGATCGTCCGGCGGGCCATCGAGATCGCCAGCTTTTTGGGGATCAAGATTATCCAGCTGGCGCCGTATGACGTAAACGGCCGGGCCAGCACCAGGCAGACGCGGGAGAACTTTAAGGCGTCTTTGGCCGAACTGATTGATTTTGCGGCGCTCTACGGCGTGATTCTCAGCGTGGAGGTGATGCCGGACGTCCCGTTTATCAATTCCGTCAAAGCGGCCCGGGAGCTGACGGCGGCGTTTGACTCGCCGTATCTGCAGATTTATACCGATACCGGCAATGTGGCGTCCACCGGGGCCGATCCGGTCCCGGACTTAAAGAACGGCGGCCGTCATCTGGTGGCCTGCCATGTGAAGGACGGCACGCTGGGCTGCTATCGGAACGTGCCGTATGGCGAGGGATTAGTAGATTTCAGACGCTGTTTTCGGGAATTTGTCAATATGGGCTACCGCGGTTTTTTCGTGATGGAAATGTGGTCGGAGGAGGACGAGGGGTTTGTTCCGTATTTAAAGACAGCCGTGAATTATATCCGGGGAATTATGAAGCAGGTTGACGAAATGGCAGTGTAAGAGGTTTTCTGCATTTTTTAGACAAAAAAACAGAATTGCCCATGGTAATTTTTTCTTTTGTATGGTATGATAATTTCGTGGATGCTGCACATAATATCTTTAGAAAGGAACGGATGACGATGAAAAAGATGGAAGAATTGATGGCAAGTTTAAAATTAGAGGATTTATTGGAGAAAAGAGACTGCGAAAAGAGAAAGAAAACCGTCATGGGGATCCTGGCGGTAATCGGCGTCGTGGCGGCCGTGGCCGGCATCGCATATGCCGTGTACCGTTTTGTCCGCCCGGAGTGCGCCTGCGAGGACGACGATTTTGAAGATGATTTCGACGACGATTTCTTTGAGGACGTAGATTTCTTTGAGGACGACAAGGAAGAGAAAGAAGAAGGCGCCGAGGAAGAAGCGGAGGAGCCGGTAGAGGAATGAGAGCAAAAGGGAGCGAATCCGCCCCCTTTTGGCATCGGAAGATCAATGGATGGAACAGGGAGAAGGCCCGCTGCCGTGTCATGTGACAGCGGGCTTTTGGCATACCTGTAAAAGGATAGACAGGTGTATTATTATGTCCTGGGAGGACGGACGGTAAATAGGAAACGCCGCAGGGGTGTACCATTACCATTATGTCCTGAGAAAATGGACAGTAAAGAGGAAGGGATGCGGATGAAAAAAGGGGAAGTACGGGAAGGAATGGTGGAAAAGACGGTTTTTCCGGCCAAGGGGCTTGTTGAAGTCGATGGAAAATGGGTGGCGGTAAAGGATGCGCTGCCGGGACAGAGAGTGCGTTTTTCGATTACAAAAATACGCGGCGGCCGGGTGGAAGGGCGGCTGCTGGAGGTACTTTGTCCGTCGCCGATTGAAAGCAGGGGCGAGGTATGCCCGCATTTTGGCATCTGCGGCGGCTGTGTGTATCAGACGCTGCCTTATGAGGAGCAGCTTCGTCTCAAACAAGAACAGGTGAAGGAGCTTTTACAGCCGGTACTGGGCGATGTGCCGATGGAACCGATCCTGCCAAGTCCCCGGCAGGACGGCTACCGCAATAAGATGGAATTTTCGTTTGGCGATGAGGTGAAGGGGGGCCGCCTGTCTCTTGGCATGCACAAAAAAGGCAGCTTTTATGATATTGTCACAGTGGAGGGCTGTCGGATCGCGGATCGGGACTTTACGGCTATTTTGACGGCGACGCGGGATTATTTTGAGGAGGCGGGCGTTTCGTTTTATCAGAAGATGCGTCACAGCGGGTATCTGCGGCACCTGCTGGTGCGCAAGGCGGCGAAAACAGGACAGATTCTGGTATCGCTGGTGACCAGCAGCCAGACGGAGGGCCACGGCGGCCTTTTGCAGGGGTGGCGGGATTGTATGCTGGCTCTGCCGCTGGAGGGCCGTTTTGCAGGGATTTTGCATACGGTCAATGACAGTCTGGCGGATGTAATCCAGAATGACCGCACGGAGATTCTCTATGGGGAGGATTCCTTCTGTGAGGAACTTTTGGGACTTTCTTTCCGGATTACGCCCTTTTCCTTTTTCCAGACCAATTCTCTGGGGGCAGAGGTATTGTATGAGAAAGTGCGGGAGTATGTGGGGAGCACGCGCGGCAAAGTGGTGTTTGACCTATACAGCGGCACGGGAACGATCGCCCAGGTGCTGGCGCCGGTGGCGGAGCAAGTGGTCGGCGTGGAGATCGTAGAGGAGGCCGTGGCGGCGGCCCGGGAGAATGCGGTCCGGAACGGCCTTGACAACTGCCGTTTCCTGGCCGGGGACGTGCTGAAAGTGCTGGATGAATTGGCAGAGAAACCGGATTTGATTGTGCTGGATCCGCCCAGGGACGGCGTCCATCCGAAGGCACTGCCGAAGATTCTTGCGTATGGGGTGGAGCGGATTGTGTATATCAGCTGTAAACCGACTTCGCTGGCCCGGGATCTTGTCGCGTTTTTGGCGGCGGGGTATCGGGTTTGCAGGGTGTGCGCGGTGGATTTGTTTCCGGGGACGGCGGGGGTGGAAAGTATCGTGTTGCTTTCCAAACTTAAATCAAATAAGGTGAAGCATATCAATATGGAATTAGAGATGGATTAACTTGACTTGACGAAGGCGGAGAGTAAAGCAACTTATGAGGAAATAAAAATTTGGTAAATGAATTGAAGGAGATAGTAATTGGTTATAGTTTCACTACTTAGTACAAGAATAAAAGCAATTGGACAAACAAAAGTGCAACGGGTGTTGCACAATTTAGAAGTGAGGTATAGGAGTGAAAACTAAAGAAAATGTAGGGGGAAAATCAAACATCATCATTTATAGAACAGAAGATGGTCTGACAAAAATTGAAACGACTTTTGACGAAGATACTGTATGGTTATCCATTGACCAGATGGCTGAATTATTCCAAAGAGATAAATCGACGATTTCAAGGCATATAAAAAAT
>JAAWCS010000013.1 GCA_022793375.1 Lachnospiraceae bacterium | reverse complement strand
TATTGTACCCATTCTAAGGCGTTTTCTTCCTTTAGGCGTTCCGTTATGCCCTGCGCCTGTTTCATGCCCTCTATGAGCCTTTCAAAGCGTTCCTGCGCCTGTCTGTCTACATCTACAAGATAGGCGTTGAACCTGCCGCTTGTGAGAAGATTGGTGTATGTAATCCTGCGGTATTGCTTCAGATAGTCCAGATGCCGCTGTCCCCATATGCCTATCGGCTGTTCTTCTTCTGCGGGTACAGTTAAGCACGGTATTAAGTAATCTCCTCGCCGTTCGTATTTGCCGCCCAGTTCCTCAAAAATCGTCTTTGCCATTGTCTGTTACCTCCACATTCTTTTTTATTTTGAATGTCCGCAAAATCCGTCCTACATCCCATACGCAGCACGATCAATCACTACTGTTAGAACAGGAGCACAACGCCTGGCAATCTCCTCACGCTCTGCCATCAGATGCGGCGCAACCAGTATAATATCTGTGCCTTCAAGGAAACTCTCCAGAATCGACTCACTTCTCGCTGTGACCTCCATCGGAATCCCTTTCTTTTTTGCCGCCCGCGCGATCGACTGAGCCATAAAACCACTGGATGCGCCGGACCCGCAGCATAAAACAACTTTCATACCAGAAATACCTCCTATCGTGATTTATATGTTCATTATGTACAATCACTCCTGAACGTTCAACTAAACTTTTGCACATAATACGTGCAAACAATAAAACCACTCCTGTAGAGATTTCCAAAACCATCGGCGTCAAAGTAAAAAAGAACCCCGTCAAATGCCTGTTATTCTGAGGCATTGCCGAGGTTCATCCTATTTACTTAAAAACAATCTTTTCAAAAAAAGATCAAATCTCCACAATCCGCGTCGCAATCTTCTCCGTAAATGCCGCGTCATGCTCTACAAACAAAAGAGTTGGCTTAAAGCGCAGGATCAATTCCTCAATCTGGATTCTGGAGAGCACATCCACGTAATTCAGCGGCTCATCCCAAATATACAGGTGCGCCTGCTCGCAGAGACTGCGCGCCAACAGTACCTTTTTCTTTTGCCCTTCGCTGTATGCTTCTATCGGCTTTTCAAACTGCAGGCGGGAGAAATCCAGTTTGCGCAGCAATGTTTTCAGCAGGCTTTCTTCCACGCCGCAGGCCGCGGCATAGGTATCTGGCTGTCCGAAAAGTTTTGAGGTATCCTGCGACACATATGAAATCTTCAGGCCGCTTGCCACGGCAAGTTCGCCGCCGATCGACGGCGAAACGGCTGCTTTTTGTGCAGGCGGCTCAGCCGTTTCCGTATACGCACAGGCTGCCAGGATCGCTTTCAGAATGCTGGATTTCCCACAGCCGTTGCGGCCGCGCAGGGCAATCCGTTCTCCCTGGCGCACGGTTAAGTCAAAATCCCGGCACACGGTTTTGGTCCCATAGGACAGTTCCAGACTCCGGCATTGCACCAGTTCTGTCTTGTGGTGGGAACGCGGAAACAATTTCAAATCGTCCGCCGTCTCCAGGTTTTTTAACAGCGCGCTTTTTTCCTCAATCGCGTTTTGCTGGCGGCGCTCCAGATTTTTGCGGCGCTGCTGCATCCGGCGGGATTGCTCGCCGATATAGTCTCGCATTTCCGTTTCTTTCCTGGGATCACGGCCGATCTTTGTCGACTCCACCTTGTCTGCCCAGGCATGACTCTGGCGGGCGGCCGACTGCAGGCGGCGGATATCTTTTTTGAGCCGTTCGTTTTCGGCCAGTTCATATCGATCCTGCCGCGTCTTATTTTCATACCAGGAAGAAAAATTTCCTTTCTGGATCTCGATATTGCTTCGGTTGATTGTCAGGATATGATCGACGCAGTCATCCAGCAGCTGCCGGTCATGGGATACCAACAGGAACCCTTTTTTCTTTTTCAAATACCGGCCCAATACCTGTCTGGCTTCCAGATCCAGGTGGTTCGTCGGTTCGTCAATCAGCAGGAAGGCGTTTTCACGCAGAAATAATACTGCCAGCAATACCTTGGTCCGCTCGCCCTGCGACAGGGTTTCAAACGGCCGGTAGAGTGCTTCTCCCTCCATCTCCAGCAGGTTGAGTTCTCGTTCCAGACGCCATAATTCGCAGTCCGGGTTCAGTTCCAGGACTGTCTGCCAGGTTTCCTTTGCCGGGTCTTGTACGATAAAGGGAAAATAGTCAAATCCGATTGTCGCCGCAATCGTACCGCTGTATTCGTATTTTCCCAACAGCAGGTTGAGAAAGGTCGTCTTGCCGCGGCCGTTGCGCCCGGTGAAGCCCAGTTTCCAGTCTGTGTCGAACTGGAAGGATGCGTGTTCAAATATATTTTCGTAATTGCCTTCGTAGGAGAAGGTTAGGTCGGTTACTGATACTAATGACATATGGCATGCACCTCCGTTTCTTGATGTGTGGGTGGGGTGGGGGGATGGGACGCGGCCCGCAGTGCCCGTTCGAGTCCGCTTCGCTCCCTCTCACTCGCGGGCTTCGCCCTATGCCTGGGCTGAATTCCAGGTTTGCGTGCATGAATGCATGCAATCCTTCCATTCCGCCCAGGCGCACTGCTCATGCTTTCGCGCAAAAAAAGAGTCGGCGGGAAATATACATTTCTGCTGACTCTCTCTGTTATTCTTGTTTAAACCTGGGGTGGAATCTCAGGCTTGGTATGAATCAACGGCACAGGCATCTCTGCTTGGTCATGATTGGGTTTCAATCAAAGCCAATACCCGCTTGGGCAGGGTTAGGTTCCAACCGAAGCCAATACCCGCTCTGTCATGCCGAACAGACACTAAAATAACAGGCCGCTATACCATGATATAACAAAAAAGAGGAGTCAGATATATTTTTCTTGCGCCAGGTACACGAACAAACGGGCCTACGCCGCGTCTGGCCGGGGCCCTTTTTCTTTTTTTCGCAAGAAAAATTAAATCATCCTCACACCTCGTTTCCTTTTATCATGGCATTTGGGGAACTGCCCTTCTGCCTGTCTTTCTTACCATAGCAGAAAAACATGCTTCTGTCAATATCTTTTATTCCGTTTTTTCAGTTGAAAGTTGCCGGTATTGGTAGTATACTTTACTCATATCCGTTCGACAAATCCGATTTTGGAGGATAAAACCTATGAAAATCAGACGAGCAGACGAGCAGGAGTTGTTGGAATTGTGGGGATATGAGAATATTCATACTGCTTCTTCTAATGCAAAATTCTTTTGTGATAACATAAAAAGAGGGAATACCGAATTTTGGACGCTCGACTATGACAAAGAACTGGTTGGAGAGTTGTATGTTTTCTATGACCTTGAGGACAAAGATTTTGCAGATGGCAAAAGAACCGCCTATCTTTGTGCATTTAGAGTTCGAACAGATTACCGCGGTCAAGGATTAGGGACAAAGTTGATCTGCCACGTGATTGAGCACATAAAGAATTTGGGATATCAAAGGATATCTATTGGTGTTGACACCACGGATATGGCTAATATTCGTTTATATAAGCGGCTTGGTTTTACAATAAAGGGAAAGGAGTGCACAGAGGATCCCTGTGACAGAGACGAACATATGCAGCCGAGATCATGCCCCTGCTTTTGGCTGTTATATAAAGAGATCTAAATAATCTGCCCGACGAACTTCCGATTTGGGGAAATGGCTGTGGCAGTCAATCAGGATTTGGAGGAATTTAAAATGGCTGAAAAGGATGTAATGTCAAAAGAAAAATCGATCCACGATGGCGTTTCTCCCATCAAAATTCCGGATGAGGAGGATGAGGACAAGTTATTCCAAATGCTTTGGGAATATCTTGTCCCGCCATACGGAAAAGCGCAGACCGCGCAGGGGGAAATGATTCGGATTGCAGGTAGAGTACAGCATGAGTTCTTAGACAACGGTTGTATCAACTGGGACGAGGATTTTCATAAAATGCTGGACAGCTTTTTGAAATATCTTCGATTGGGCAATGGATTTTGCGAGGAAGATTTGAAAACAGCAGAAATCTTGACAGGACTTCTAAAGGAAAACGGGGATAAAGGCTTCATAGACGACAAGTTGACCCGGATTCTATGCAGCTGTGCTATGACTTGGGTCAGACAAAACCCCAAGGTTATAGAACCTTTGAAAGCGGAATATGTCAGATAAATCCAAATCCCGGTTGATCGGTCGGATAAAGACTAAAACAGGGCGGCTGGGTAGGCGGTGACTATCCCGCCGCCCTGTCTGTTACCGTTTTTGCTGTTTTCCATGTCCCAGGCCTTCTCTTCCTCCATCATGGCGCTAAATCCGGGCTTCCCTTTTTGGAGAGGATCGCGTATAATGGAGACAGCGGCAATCGGGATTTCAGGGAGAACATTGAGATGGCAAGAAGGATGAAATATACGGCGGTATTCTCCATTATAGGCACAATATGTTTTGCGGCCCTTTATTGCAAGTCGGAATTTAAGATTTTTTTATCGGCTGCCATTACCTTTGGCACAATAAGTTATCATCTTGTTATGAGACTGTGTGTTGGTATGATTTATGATACTTTGTTTCATAACAGGATCGATTATCATAAATCGTGGTTTCAGTCCAGGCGTTTTGAAAAAAATCTTTATAAAGCGCTGAACGTGAAACATTGGAAATCTTTTATGCCCACGTATGCCCCGTCAACTTTTGATAAGAGTATGCATACGTGGGAGGAGATAGCGCAGGCTACATGCCAGTCGGAATTGGTGCATGAAACAATATTTATATTCAGTTTTGTACCAATGCTTGCGAGTATACGATTCGGTGCCGTATTCGTATTTGTCTTTACGTCAATTTGCGCAGCCGGTTTGGATTTGGTATTTGTAATCATACAAAGATATAACCGGCCAAGGATCCTCAAACTATGCAGGTAGCGAAACCGGAATTCAGGAGTGATAAAATGGACAGACCTGTTACAACATTGTTTATGCTGATGTCAGCTGACGGAAAAATAAGCACCGGCGCAACGGACGATTTAGATGTGGACAAAGATTTTCCCAGAATTGCAGGGGTTAGCGAAGGCCTGCATCAATATTATGAAATAGAGCAGACAACCGATCTGTGGTCGCTCAATTCCGGTCGGGTTCAGGCCAAAATGGGTGTCAATACCAGGAAAATGCCCCATCGAACGCCCGTATCTTTTGTGATTATCGATAACAAGCATTTGAAGGAAAACGGTATCCGGTATTTTTGCGCTTTATCAAAAAAATTTGTCCTGATTACGTCAAATGCGAAGCATCCGGCCTTTCACATGGAGGAGGAGAATCTTCATATCCTGTATCAAAAAGAATTGTCGCTCAAAGACGCGCTAATAAAGCTCAAATCCGAATATGGTTGTGAGAGAATAACGATACAGACCGGCGGGACGCTCAATGGCCTGTTTCTTCGTGAAAAACTATTCGATTATGTCGATCTTGTAGTTGCTCCCGTTTTGATCGGCGGTAAAGATACCTCTACTTTAATAGACGGTAAATCCTTGGGGGCGCCGGAGGAATTGTCAAAACTAGGCGTTCTCAAACTGCAGGAATGCGTGATTTTGGAGAACTCCTATTTACGGTTGCGTTATAAGGTAATTCACTGATACCCTAAGGTCTGCCGTAGTTTTCTCTTTTACCGAAATCCAAAAAAGAGGGCGCGTCTGCGCCCTCTGACCTGTCTTGGCAGTGCGCCGCACAAGCGGCTCATATAGGTTACTTTGATGCCTGCACCAGACATTTCTTAACAGCTCTAAGGATCGCGTTGCTTGTAACCGTCGCACCGCTGGTCCCGTCGATGTTTACGTCCTGCGTTTCGATCAAAAGGCCCGGCAGCTCTTCGATTGCTTTGGCGCCATAGCCGACGGTCTCCGAATTCTCGCCGATCTGAATGTCGGTGATCTTATGGTCGGCAATCGTCACGGTCACATCAAAGCTGCCGTTCATACCGGTTGTCGTCTCGGTGTATGTACCGTCCTTGCACTCCGACAGGGCCACCTCGGGGATATCCTCCTCGTCCTCGCCCTTTGTCTTTTCCAGCTTCACATCCGCTTTATCGCTCTTTGGGGCGTCGTGCCCCGTCCAGCTGGTCTCCGCCGCCACTTGCTTACCGGCCTGGCGTCCGCATACGATACACTCGGTCAGGTTGCCGCCGGCCTGATAGGTGAACTTAAAGATCGAAGAAATCTCGCCCGCCGTGTACAGTCTCGGAACCGGGTTGCCTGCCCAGTCTAATACCTGGCGCTTGGCATTGGCGTCGATCCCGCCCTTGGTGTTCGGCCCGCCGGGATACAGCTTCAGCGCATAGAACGGCGGCGTGATCAACGGCGCCATCGTATCCGGGGAACGGCCAAAGTCTGTGTCCTCGCCCTTTTCGCAGCAGCGGTTAAAGTTCTCGATGCTCTCCTTGAGCTGCTCGGGCGTGATCAGATCGCGGTTTTCTTCATCGGCCTGGATCAGCTGCGCCAATTCCTCGATCGTGTCGGCCTTTAAAATCCAGCCGCGCTCGATCGCATCCGAATTATCCTTGGCCCACGGTACCAGACCAAAAGCCGCCACCGAGTAGCTCGTAGCCACGGCGCAGCTTTCCGTCCGCCTTGTCTCGTCGAAAATCAGCCAGCTGGGAACGCGCGGATAACTCATCGACAGCAGTTCATACTGCAGCGCTTCCTTATAAAATTGATACCGGTACGGACGTCCCGAATCGGTAATGATGAACTCGTCGGCATAGCGTTTGCCGTAATTGTCCACAATCATACTGTTCTTGGCCGAAGTAATCGAAGAGGCAATGCCCATCTTCAGGCCCTCGTTCTCCCAATGCTCGCCGTAGGGCACGCCGATCTCAATACGGGAGGCTGCCTTTCCTACCTTTGCCAGGCCCGCGCCGACCTTCATCGCCATCTCAATGCCGTCGCCCGTATTTTCGGGTGTTCCGTAGAAAACCCAGCCCTTTACGCCCGGACCTTCCAGGAAAGCGCGGCGCATCGGCAGGTTGTACTCGTATCCGCCGGAGGCGAGCACCACGCCGCGGTTTGCGCAAATCCGTGTCTCCTGCCCTCCGACCAAAGCCAATACGCCTGCGATCTGCCCGTCCTCTACCAACAGCTCCTTCGCCGGCGACTCATACAGAATATCGATACCCGGGCGCTGTGTCTTGATGCCGTCCTCCACCAAGGCCCAATGGAAAGCTTCCCCGGCCGTCTTGGTTAAGCGGGGACGCTCCTGCGGCATCAGGCTGCCGTCGGCTTCGGCGTAATCTACATAGCGAACCACCTTGGAACTGCCGTAAAGCGCTTTCTCAAAGCCCGGGAACATCGGGAAAGAAGACTCTCCGCCCGGCTCCATGACCGTCTCGTCCAGATCCGGCCCCTGCGCCATCAAGAAATCCTTGATCTCCAGCACACCGTCCGCGTACATTTCGGCAATCTCCTGCGATACATGCGGCTGCTCGCCCTCCAGCTTCCACGGGCAGTTCTCGCCGCTCATCATCGCCTTACAATATTCAATCAGGGCCGCATGGTCGCCTGCCGGGTCCGGCGCATGAAAATAGCCGCCGCTGAGACGCGTATTGGAATAATGCGTCGCCTCCGGCTGCTTCTCTAAAATCAGTACGCGCGCGCCTGCATCGTGCGCTTCGATGGCCGCGCTGGCCCCGGCTCCGCCCAGACCCACGACTACTACGTCGTACTCCATATCCCACGAGGAGGCCGTCGGCGTCTCTGCCTGGACAGACGCTTCGGTCGGCTCCGCTGCCGCTGTCGTCGCTGCCTGCGTGACTGCCTGTGTGGCCGCCTGCGTACCGGCCGTCGTCTCGGCGGAGGCTTCCGTCTGGCAGGCCCCCAGTACTCCGGCCGCCGCAATGCTCAGAGCCCCGGCTGCCGTTCCCCGCAGAAAATCTCTTCTGGAAATGTCTTTCATAACTATGCCCCTTTCTTTTTGCAATATATAACAATTGCATTATAGCATTGGGCTTTCCAATTGTCAATGAATCTACAATTTGTAAATAGGTGTAAATTGGTTACTCAGTCATTTCCCGAAAAATTCTCGTCAAGTCTCCCACCATATACAGCGATCCCAGCGCACAGATGACCCCGTCCGGCCCGGCTGCTTTCAGAGCCAGCGCACAGCCCTCCTCCAGGCTAGCCGCCGCCTGTACGGGCCGATCCGTCATGGTCCGCAAAAGTCCGGCCAATTCCGCCGCTTCCATTGCCCGCATACTGGGAGGTGTCACGGCAATAAAGGACGAAGCCAGTCCCGTAAGTTCCCCCATCATGCCGGCCGGGTCTTTATCTGCCAGCACGCCGACCAGGAACGTAATACCGCCTTGCGGGACATAGGCCCGCAGGCTGGCGGCCGTGGCCTGCATCCCCTGCGGATTGTGGGAGCCGTCGACGAAGATCCGCGGCCGGCTGCAGATGTTTTCAAAGCGGCCGGTCCAGCGCGCGGCGGACAGCCCTTTTTGCAAAGCAACATCGCTGATATTCCAGCCCTGTCTTTGCAGAACCTGTATTGTCTCAATCACCACGGCGGCATTATACAGCTGGTACGTTCCCAGCAGGCGGATTCGCAGCCCCGTCCGGCCGCCGTAGGAAAAACGCTGGCCGTCCGCGTCCCGCGCTTCCAGGTGCAGGCTGTCATAGTCCGGCAGCAGCAGCTTGCAATGCATCCGTTTTGCCGTTTCTTCTATAATCGGCAGCGCTACCGCGTTTTGTCCGTAAAATACCACGGTCCCGTTTTCCTTGATAATGCCGGCTTTGGCCGCGGCGATCTCTTCGATCGTGTCTCCCAGTTCCTTTGTATGGTCCAGCCCCAGCGCCGTAATCACCGCCGCTTCCGGCGTACCGATTACATTGGTTGAATCCATCTTGCCGCCCAGCCCGACCTCCAGCACCACGATATCGCAGTGGTTTTTCCGAAAATACGCAAACGCCAGCGCCGTAATCAGTTCAAATTCCGTCGGCTTATCTTCCATCGCTTCCGCCAGCGGCCGAATCTCCTCCACCAGTTCCACCAGTTCCACATCTTCGATCGGGCAGCCGTTTATCTGCATCCGTTCATTAAAACAATGGATAAACGGCGAGATAAAAAGCCCGGTGCGATAGCCCGCCTCCTGTAAAACGGAGGCGGTCATCGCAGCGGTGGAGCCTTTGCCATTTGTTCCGGCAATGTGGACGAATTTCAGTTCTTTTTCAGGGTTGCCCATCCGTGACAGCAGCGTGCAAATCCGCGACAGTCCCAGCCGTTTGCCCCGCCAGATTACGCTGTGTATATAGATGAGCGCTTCTTCATACGTCATGCCTTGTTCTCCTGTTTTTTACCGCGTCACGACAGCGGCCGCTGTTTTGCCAGCTTTTCCATCTCCTGCTCTTCATACACCATCGTGGTGACCGGGCTTCGATACAGCGCGTAGACGACCATCGTATTGGCAATGACCATAAATACTGCCTGCAAGGCCCGCGGCCCTAACAGACCGATAAACGACATGCCAAAGGCCTGTGAAAAGGCCCAGGAACGGTACAGCACGGAGGTCACACAGCTGATTGCCGCGATGATCCCGCCATAGACGAGGATATTTTTGCTTTTACGCAGTACCGGCGCGGCGAGACCGGCCAGGAAACCGACCAGGATCGGCGATACGCCCAGGATCGGCAGATAGGCTTCTCCTTTCAGCAGGCAGCCGGTCAAATCGGCAAGGCCGCCTGTCAGCGCTCCGCCCACCGGGCCAAACCAGATTCCGGCCAACAGGATGAACGAATCGCTGATGCTTAAACGCAGCGACGGGGATAGGTTGATCCCCAGAAGGCGGCTGGCCGTAATCTGCAGCGCGATCAGTACTCCTAACATGGCAATCTTCTTTGTGTTCCATTTCTTCATTCTTCTGTCCTCCTTAGGATGTCTGCGTGCCTATTGTGAGAACTTGTGTAGGGTTGGCAGGTGGATGCGTGCTAGGGCTTGCATCGTGGACCGTTGTGCGTTTTGCTTTCGCTCCGCTCCAGTTTGGCGCGGCCCACGGTGTATGGGACTTGCGGCATGGGCCGCAGTGCACCTCGCTTTCGCTTCGCTCCAGTTTGGCGCGGCCCACGGTGTATGGGACTTGCAGCTTGGGCCGCAGTGCACCTCGCTTTCGCTTCGCTCCGGCTCGGTCGCGGGCTCCGCCCTATGCATGAGCCAAAATCCAGGTTTGCATGCATGAATGCACGCAAACCTTCCTTTCAGCTCATGCGCACTGCTTGTTGCCAACACGAAAAATCGCCCGGGATGCTGTTTCTGACAGTGATCCCGGGCGTCCTATTATCCATCGCAAACAGGCAAGCAGCGGGATGCGGAATATATACCGCAGGAAAGCCGAACGGCTTTCTCTTTCGTCCTGGAAGCAACTCCCCGTCTTTCAGGCACTAAGCGCATACATTCCTACTCTGCTTTTGAATTACGGATAATACTATAGCATAGATTTTTTGAATTGAAAAGTGCTTTTTTTATTTTTTGATATCCTCTGCCGCGCTCGCGCCGCCGATTCGGCCCGAATTGAGGGCGAAACCGGTCGCCAGTCCTTCGTAAGGAGGATAGCAGGTCGTGTT
>JAAWCS010000003.1 GCA_022793375.1 Lachnospiraceae bacterium | reverse complement strand
CTACTGTGCAGTGATGCAGAACACGGTCCAGAATGGCTGAGGCAATGGTGACATCAGCAAACACCTCATTCCACTGCGAAAAAGTCTTGTTAGAGGTAAAGACCGTGGATGTCTTTTCATACCGCCTTGCAATGAGCTGGAAAAACAGGTTGGCCCCCTGAATGTCCATAGGGAGATATCCAATCTCATCAATGATAAGCATCCTGTACTTGGACAGGATTTTAAGCCTGTCCGGCAGCCGGTTCTCAAAATGGGCTTTCTTGAGCTGTTCAATGAGCTGGTGGCAGTTGATGTAGTAGGTGGAGAACCGGTGTCTTGCAGCTACAAGCCCAAGGGCTGAGGCAAGATGCGTCTTTCCCACTCCCGGCGGCCCAAGGAAGACTACATTTTCCCCGTTTTCCAGAAAACGCATGGTTGCCAGTTCATCGATCTGGCGTTTATCAATAGAGGGCTGGAAAGAAAAATCAAAGTCGTCCAGAGTCTTTTTAATGGGGAAACCGGACATCTGAATCTGTTTCTCATATGCGCGTCTGCGCTTGGATTTCGCTTCTTCAGCAAAAATGTGATCCAAAACATCCACGACATTTAATTTCTCCGCCACCGCCCGTTCCAGGTAGTTGTCCAGAATCTCCAGAGTGTTCTTCATCTTGAGGCTTTCCAGATTCTCTTTCAGCCTATCCATGGTCAATTCATTCATACAGCACCTCGTCATATCTGGACAGGTCAGAAGATTTCAGAGGAAAATCAATGACCTTGTCCTGTTCCAAAAGTATATTTTCTGCATCCATTGTCTGTTTCATAGTGAGCCGCCTATAGTGCTGCGGATTGACAACCATATCTTTTTTCTGATACGATATCCGGTGCAGAGCTATCTGCTTTCCCTCATAGTAGGCAGCCAGCATAACGGTATACCAGAACGGTAGTTTGTGATAAGATGTGCTTGGGTAGTTTGGGTTGGGTAAACAGGGCGGTTGCTAAATCAGCTTCTTTTATGCAATTCTTTCTCCTGTCTCATTCCGGGCGAAAAAAGGCAGGACCAAAAGAGCTTGCATACTGGAAAGCTGATTTAGTCCTACCTAAATTCGGGTTTCATTATGTCCGTGCGGCTCATTCCCACGAACAACCCTCCTTGTGTTACATAATTGCCACACGGTATGATTTTTGTCAAAAATATGATTGTAAACAGGCCTGTCCTAACCAAAACTCTGGAAAAAATCATCATTTTCTATTAGGACTGAATCAGCGGAACCCCTTGATTTTACGGGCTTCTTGCTAACGTAACCTTATTATAACCTCCTCCCCCCACTCCATAAGAAGCGCCGCGCTCCCCGTCACAAAGGGCGCGGCAAACGACGTCCCGGTCTGCGGCGCATACCCGCCGCCGGCCCGCGGCGCTGTCACCTCTACGCCCGGCGCGGCCAGTTCCGGCTTTACCAGGTCAAGGTTTCGCAGATATCCGCGCCCCGAAAACTCCGCATACGTATCCCTCCTGGCGTCATACGCCCCGACCGTAATCGCCCGTGCCGAGGTGGAAGGGATTGTAAGCGTCACTTCCGGGCTCCGCTGCAAAAACTGCGTCCCGCGGTTTAAAACCGATGTGCCCGGAAGCCACAAATCATAACGCCCCTCTACAATTCGTTCCGGGATCAAACGAAATTTCCAGATGCCGCTCTCCAGATAGGTCCCCCTTGGAATAAAATCAAGGAAAATTTCCTGGCTGCGGCTGTGCGGCTTCGGCTCCCCATAATAAATTAACACCTCCGCTCCTCCCAGCACATAGCGCTGTGTCCCCTGCCCCGAACGAAACGGACCGACGGTCGTCCCGTCCGGCGCGCTCAGTTCCACGCCAAACGAATCCACATACGATTTCCACAGCTGCACGCTGAGAGCCGTCTCATATACTCCCACCGACAATTCTATTATCTGCGAGCGATCCGCGCCGGCCAACGGCGGCTCCAGCCCCCCGGCACTGTGCCCGGCGGCCCCGCCCTCATTCCCGCTGCCAATCACAATACAGTTGGGAGAAAAACCGGCTGCTTCGTCGATAAATGTCTCCAGCAGCGAGGTTCCGTCATGTGAACCATAATTGTTTCCAATACTGATATTGACTGCCACCGGCCGGTTTAGTTCCAGCCCCTTGCGCAGGACATAGGAAAGTCCGCGCATCAGTTCCGTTGTCCTCGGAAACGACCGCTCCCCCGGCGTTCCCAGTTTTACGACCAAAAGTTCGCTGGCCGGCGCCACACCCCGATAACGCCTCCGGCCATCGCCGCTTCCGGCCGCAATCCCGGCGACCGCTGTCCCATGTCCGGACAGATCCCGGCTGGGAACCAGGCGCTCCCGCTCCTCGGCGTTTGGCGCCGCCAGCGCCGCGTCGATCTGTTCTTTCGTAAATTCCAGCGAAAGCGTCTGGTCCCACAGTCCCAAAATTCGGCTGCTGCCGTCGGCCCAGCAAAAATCCGGCAGCGTATAATCAATGCCTGAGTCCAAAATCCCGATCAGCACGCCGCGCCCCGAAAGATCCTCTGCCGCCCCGGCCGCCGATCCCTGTCCGCCGGCCAGGAATTCTCCCTCCCACAGATCCGCCGGCAAAAGCGTCTCCGGCAGCTCCTGCTGCACGCTGTCAATGCAGGAGGCCGCCCGCCCGGTTTCTACGCCATATAAAAGCCACTTGGGCTTCTCCACATACTCGACCTCCTCCATCGCCGCAATCACGTCAATCTGTTCCTGCGGCGTCCATACGACGGCATAGCCGCCCAGGAGAGTTTCCACCTGCGTTCCCGGCAGCCCGCGGAGCCGGTCCGCACTGCCATGGTAGCGGACAATCAATTCCCATTTCCCGCTCTCCTCCTCATAGCCCACGTTCAAGGCCTGGCTTTTTTCCCGCTCTTTTTTGGGCGTTTCCAATGCCAGATTCAATAGATTCTCCAGTTTCTGACTGTTTTCCATCTTACCCTCACTTGATGGTTCTCTGTTTTTACAATATATGCCGCCGGCTTTTCAAATAAGAAAAAGCGCTCTTCTATTATTTATAGAAGAAACGCAAATGCTTCCACGCTAAAGAACCGTTAAAAACAGGCAAAATCCCTGTCTAAAACCACCTTTGGGCCGCTTTGCCAGATAAAATCCGCTTTTCCACCCCGCCGCAATATGGTATAATGTCGCCAGACATTATACCTGCGCCGATTCGCGTCCGAGCGTAGCGAGGACACTCCCTGGCGAATCGTGTGCATCCCCCCGGAGGGTGCATGTGCGAAGCACATGCTATAATGTCGCCAGACATTATACCTGCGCCGTCGAAACGCCCTGGAGAATCTGCGGATTACCGTCGCTATCCTGTTCGTTACTACCTGTATTTCCTTTCTTTACTGGTTTGCCACCGAGCACTCGGCGAATACCGCTCTTTTTTACGTGACGGCACTGGTCGCGGTTGCACGCTACACCACCGGCTATCTGCCCGGCACCGTTGCTTCCCTGGTCAGCGTCGTCTGCGTCAACTACTTCTTTACTTACCCGGCCTTTACGCTCGATTTTACTCTTGCCGGCTATCCTGTCACCTTCCTGGCAATGCTTCTGATCTCCGTTGCCGTCACCACCGTTACTTCTCATACGAAGGAACAGGCGCAGGCGCTCTCCCGCCATGAAAAGCTGCTGGCCGAAGCCGAAAAGGAAAAAATGAAGGCCAATCTCCTGCGGGCTATTTCCCACGACCTGCGCACGCCTCTGACCGGTATCATCGGCGCCAGCTCCTCTTACCTTGAAAACGGACGCCTTTTAACGGACGCTGAGAAGGATGCGCTAATCCGCAATATTTCCGAAGATGCACAATGGCTGCTTCATATGGTGGAAAACCTGCTCTCCATTACAAGAATCCAAAACGATACTTCCACCGTGATCTGTACGCTGGAACCGGTCGAGGAAGTCGTAGCCGAAGCCGTGGAACGCCTGCGCAGCCGTTATCCGGACGCCCGCATACAGGTAGCCATCCCCGAGGAATTTCTAATGATTCCCATGGATGCCATCCTCATTGAGCAGGTCATCTTAAACCTGCTCGAAAACGCCATCATCCATGCTAAAAGCACCCGGCCCATCCGCTTTCGCGTCACCTGCGACCCCTGCGGCGTAACCTTTGCTGTACGCGATTACGGGGAAGGAATTCCCAAAGAACGCCTGGACACGATTTTCGATGCGGTTCCCTCATCCCCCGTTTCCTCGATCGACGGACACAAAGGGATGGGGATCGGACTTTCCATCTGTAAAACCGTTATCCTTGCCCATCAAGGAACCATTGCCGCGCACAATACGGAAGAAGGCGCCGAATTTTCCTTCCGCCTTCCCAGAGAGGAGAACTCCCATGCCACAGAAACTAACTGTCCTGATTGTTGAGGACGAACGCAATATCTGCGATTTTATTTCCACCAGCTTAACCATGCAGGATTACCGCGTGCTTACCGCCTATACCGGTAAAGCCGGTCTCTCGCTGATCGCCTCCCAATGCCCCGATGTCGTCCTGCTCGATCTGGGCCTGCCGGATTTGGACGGCCTGGAATTGATCCGCCAGGTGCGTTCCTGGTCGGCTGTGCCGATTCTCGTAATTTCGGCACGCACCGGAGAGCGTGATAAAGTAGCCGCCCTCGACCTTGGCGCAGACGACTATATCACCAAGCCCTTCGGCTCCTCTGAGTTGATGGCCCGCATCCGCACGGCCATCCGCCACAGCCACCGCTTAAACGGCGCCGACGGCATTCAGCAGCCCTTTTCCTACGATGGCCTGACCATCGATTTTGACCGTCGGCAGGTCACGCTGCACGGCGAACCCATCCATTTGACACAGATTGAGTACAAGATCGTCGTTTTCCTGGCCGAAAACAGCGGCCGCGTCGTTACCTACGACGCTATTATCTCCCATGTTTGGGGGCCTTTCGCCAGCACGGACAACAACCGCATCCTGCGTGTCAACATGGCCAATATCCGCCGAAAGCTCGAAGAAAACCCCGCCGAACCACGCTATATCCTGACCGAAATCGGCGTCGGATACCGGATGCGGGAGGGGTGTTCGTAGCTAATAAGCGCCCTTTTTTCCTCCAGATCGATCATAAGCCACCGCTGCCCGTTCCCCTCCCGGGTATGAGCATAGATTTCCTGTACCTGCGCCGTACACTCTGGCAGGACGGCTTCCACCGGCTCTTTTTCTTTCCTGCCGACCACGATCATCACCGTAAAGTATGTCTCCCTGGGATAGATGGTGCACAGCGTCTTGCCTGCTTTTTTGAATTTGACATTCCACCCCGGTTCCAGACTGCAGGCGCTGAATTCAATCGCTTCCTTACACTGATATGTATCCTGGACTTCGCCGCAAAAAGGACAGAAACGCAGGATTTTGAATTGCATTTGCGATCTCCTCCAACGTAGGACAGTTGTTCTTGTTTTGTAAATCTACCATGTGTTTTGCCTCCTGTGAAACCGCCGAAAATAGTTCTTTTAGCGCCTTTTGGGCGCGTGGATGCTTTATGTTTGATAGTTTCCTGAGATTCCAATCCGGATAATTGGGTTCCTGTTCAGGGGATTGTCAATATAGGGCCAACAAGTTTCTCCATTTTAGTAAAAAGACATCATTCTTTTTCCCCGAACAAAAATTGCTGAATCTGTTGCAGCTGTCTATCAATGAGTATGTATTCTCTTAATTGTTCCTCCGGCAATTTTTTCATCTTTTCCTGAAGTTTTTGTTTCTTTTCAATCAACTGCATCGCTTTCCAAATTTCTTTTATCGGACGCTCCGTAAATTTAAACCCTTCCGTTACCATATACCTTCCTGCCGGCGTCTTTCCAACTATCTCCCCCTCCACATTTCTTTCCAAATGGAGGTCATAATCGCCAGAAGTCGGTTCCACAAACCCCTTTTCATTTACGAATGGAACCTCCGGATCTTCGGAAAGCCATTTTCCCGACTTTTTTCTATTACATTCAAAACAAGAATATACCAGATTTGTATACTCATTTTTTCGGTCTTTTGCATACTTCTGAGGGATAAAATGGTCAATTTCAAATGCATTCTTTGTCACCATTTCTGATTTTCCGCAGTATCCGCATATATGTTTAAAATCCTCTCTCAACTCCGGAAGATACTCATGATAATCTCCTCTTGCTTCCAATCCCTGTCTTCTTATAAGCACCTTATCTCCATGTACCCGCATACCAAATTCCTCTACTTTTGTTCCAAAAGCATATCCAACTTTTTTAACAAGTCATCAATCTGACTGCTTACCTCCGGCTTTAACAGCATTTCCGGCAAATCATCCACCTCGCCATATGCTCTCATAATGCGGAAAGCCGCCAAAAAATCTTCTTCCTCTTCATTCGTAATCGTCCCATCTTTCTTTTTTTGCAGCAAGTTCAGATATCTTGCCTTATGCTTTCTCAGGTTATTTTCATAAACTTCTGTTGCCTGCACTAAATCCGCACAAAATTGCGCAAATTCTCTTTCGTTGCCTGCCATTACATCTCTGTCTACAATGCAATTTGAAATAACCAGGTTCTCTTCCACCGAGTCTTTACGATAACTCGTCAAAATAATACACGGCAGTCCCGGCAGCTCATCGTTTAAATAAGAAATCAACTCAGTTCCGTTGAAATCATATTTGATACTCAACTGGTAATCCACCAGCATACATTTTACATTTTCTTTTACAATCCACTTTTTCACTTCTGCCATAGAACAGCCTGCCGGCGCAATGATTAACTCTATATCACGCCTTTGCAGGCGTCTCTTATAATCGTTTATTACCTCGCTCTCATCATCCAGATAGCCCACCTTATACACAGCGATTCCTCCACTATTTCCTTAAATAAAGCGTGATGAAGTATCCTTCCTCAGCCGTTCTGTTTTTCTCCAAATCGATATAACCGCCATAATCGTTCACGGTATTATTTACAATCCATAAGCCCATCCCTGTTCCGATTAAATTCCCAATCGCATCTCGTTTATCCGATTCGAAAGGATTCAATGTTTTTCTCGGCTCTTTTTTAAATGCAGGCGACAGTCCCGCTCCTGTATCCGAATAATCAATAACAATATACCCATTCTCCTCATAGATCCGAATTACGACTTCACACTTTTCCTGTCAAAAGAAGCGACACTGTTGGCAATCAAATTATTTAGTATCGTTTCTATTTCAAAAGGAAAACATTTGAATATGATTTCTTCCTGCTCCTCGTTTGCCAATTCTACATGTATTTTCTTTACTTTCAATGTCGTATTCCAAGAACAGATCAACGGCATAAGAATTCCAATAATATTTATTTTCTTCCTCTTTCGTTTATCCTGTTTTACGGCATCAATTGTAACCTGAAACCATGAATTAAAGGATTCACGTATGGCATTTGCTTCATCAATATATTCTTCCGCATCCTCCATATTTTGATACATGCTAATGGCTTCCTTTGCCATAATAATCTTCATACTCAGACGATGCGAAAGCGTTTTAAATTCATGGATATATGTGTTTGTAACAATGCCTGTCGTCGCCAGTGCCCGCAGCATTTTTAATTCATTCTCAAGCTCTTCGATCTGCTCATCTTTTTCATCCAGGATACGCTTTGCCCGAATCGGATCTATTCCTGCCGATACCGCCGTTTTTCTCTTTGAATCTCCCTTATCATTGCCGATTGACCGCTTTCTCTCCTCCTCCTTCGCCTTCCGGTCGATTTCCTCCTGAATTCCTTCTGTATTATGGTCTTTCTTATACACCGCGTCCAGCCGACGATATATTCTCTGCCTGTCCTCTTCTAGCATTCTCAACATGCGTATAATAAATTCCCTCAGAAGTCCAAATTCTTTTGTTTCTACAATCCCTTCCCGGTTCGACTGATCCGGCAGCGCTACATTCATTCGGGAAATAAAAACAGAACCTGTCATTTGATCCGCGCTTACGCGCCACTCCCCAGAACTGGCAGCACCAGCCGGCGATTGCGTCTTTCTTCTCGCAAGCATCAGCCAGTCAAAAGAAGAGGATTTCGCATCTCCATAAGGTCTTACCTTAAAATTATCTCTGTATATCTTTATTCCGCCAAAAGTATCCCGCAAATCCTTGCGGCCTGTAATATCCTTTTGATAAAATCTTTCTCGATCCTTATTTGTCTGCGCAACTTTCGAAAAATATATTACGCCGTGAAAATCTCCTATCAGGTTTCTTTCGATTCCCGGTACAATCTCCTCAAATAAATGCACCTTTTCAATCGGTTTTCCATGAAAATAGTCTTTCTCATCCTGAAAACCAATTTTCCCCAAAATTTCATTCTCTTTCTCACCGAAATCATACTCATTTCGGACTATCTGTACTTTCACGTTCTCATCGGATACATGAAATTCTATTTTGTAATCAAACGCAAAAGCGGCCGCATTACTCAATACCTCCGCCGTATCTCTGGTGTCTGCATTTGTAAAGCAGTATAATCTGTATTCGGCAGATAATTCCGCAGGAATTAACGAAGAAAGGTTTTCTCGCATTTGCTTTATTAACGTTTCCGTCCAGTCATCTCTTAAATTGGTCATCTTAAAAACAGACCCATGGTCCGTCCAAAGTTCGCTGACCATATTATATACATTCGGATTAGAGCAGTCTGCAACAAATTCTGCAAAATCTATATCCGTCTGTTCCAGTTCCGCATTTACCTCCGTAATATTTTTCCCCGGAGCAAACATTCCCCAGTCCACTGTCCATAAGAGCTTACCCTGCGCAGTCTCTATTCCTGTAAGCATTCTGCAGTTATTTGCAATCCGGTCTAACGCAAAGCGCCCGATTCCTTTTTCTCCCGTTTGGGTCCGGCCCCCCCTCGACACAAAACTGTCCTTTTTGGAGGATCTGCCAATGGTCATCCAGTGTCTCCTGATAATTTCTTCTGTCATTCCACAACCGTTATCGCCAAGATACAGGGTACTCAACTTATCGTCATAATATATAAAGCATACAGACGCGTCTGCGTCATATGTATTTTTAATCAACTCGATAACCGCGCCATCCAATCTGGATACGTTCTCTCGTCCGATCAGTCTCGCTGTATATGCGTCCACATTAAAGGATATCTTCGCCATTTAACCACTCCTCACGGATTTTAAACATTTTAATATCATTTACGGAAATTCTGTAAGATGTTGGTGTTGTTGGAGTTCCGCATCTTTTTACATACTCATAAAATTCGCTGTCCTCGATAATCCTTTTCGCATCCATCAGTGAAAGGGAGCCGTTTACCTTTCTCTTAATAAAATATCCTGCGTACGGAATTTCATCTTCTTCGGCCAGATGTACCGATACCGATTTTGTAATCACCATGGGGAGTACCAGTTTCTGCCCGAAAACTTTAGTAATCGCCTGGCTTCTTCCATATTCAAACCATAAGGCATTGGGATCCGCTTTCCTCTGAGCCAAATCCTCTTTAAACTGCTGCAAATATCTGCTTCCATCTGGAAACTGTTTTCTGAATTCCGTTTCCTGATAGTGAATAATTTCGCCGTTTACCCATTGATAGGGAAAAATAATCTTATCATCAATATTGTGAGTCTTTCTTCTGTTAAAGCTTTTTGTACTGGCCGCCGACTTTACAAGCCGGCTCTCGATTCTATATGCGCCAACTTTATAATAGTCTCGTTCCTCTTTATATTCTTTTAGCAGAAAGGCTTTATTACATAATGTCGCCACACTGTTAAGAACTTCAAAATAATCCCCAAAACATCCCTGTTCCTTACTTTCTTGCTTGTTTTCTGTTTCTATTATCCATTTATCCTGAAAAAAAGATTTCTCTTTATGGATCATTTGCTTTGATTTCACTGTGTAATAATCCAAACCCGTTATATTTTCCGTCTTTTCACAAAGAATAATTATTGTCGAGGTAATCGCGTCGGGAAAAATCTTTATCGTTTTATAGTCATATACCGCTTTCAGATATGGTTTCAGAAGCTCTCTTAATGTTTTTGCAAACTTATTGGTAGCAATACTGTAGGGAACCAGATACACCATTTTCCCATTTCGTTCCAGTCTTCTTAAACTTGCTTCCATAAAAGCATAACTATAATCAAAACGCCCTTCTTTACAGGAATCAAAATGAGTTTTTAAAAAGGTCCTCTGTTCTTTTGATAAATCGTGGTAAGTAATGTAAGGCGGATTTCCGATAATGAAATGATACGTTTCCTCCTGGCTTGTCAAAAAGTCCTCATTTTTTATGTTCCATTTGACTCCTTTTAAGCCAAACCCATACACAACTCTGTTTAATCGTTTTTTGCATTTGAGAATACATTTTCGGTCTGTCTCATAGGCACAAATATCCCGCCCCAGCCCAATCACAATTTCGGTATCCGGATAATTATGACTTCTGGCGTCCCAAATATATCTTCGTACTATTTCGCACAATATATTTCCCTCGCCACAGGAATTTTCCAATACACGCTTTCCATACAGGTGATTCTCATAGCCAACGTAGTCAAGCATATCAATCACATATTCTTTAGGCGTCTGTACTTGACAATTATTAGCCATTACTATTTCTCCCACTTCTTGACGTTTAAAAACCTGCGTTTATGATATCATATTTTTACATACCTCACAACGAAAAAGTTATAATTCTACCCGGAATACTTCAAACCCATCTCAAAAAGTGTGCCTGATATCTCTGATTTCTCCGATAGCAGGGCAGAAACAAATTGGTTGCGATGATCTGCTCCCAACTTGTCTCTGCCCTGTCCATATGGCTTCCTTTTTATCATTTCCCGCACTCAATGCTCCAGCATATTTTCCAAAAATATCCCATACCCCTTCGTACTGTCCTGCACAAACACATGCGTCACCGCCCCGACCATCTTGCCGTTCTGAATGATGGGCGAACCGCTCATACCCTGCACAATCCCCCCGGTCAGCGCCAGCAGCTCCGGATCCGTCACCTCGATCACCATCCCTTTATTACTGCGGTTCGTCAGATCAATCCGCACAATCTGGATTCCAAAATCCCGGACATGGCCGTCCACGCTGCAGCGGATCACCGCCGGACCGATGGATACGTCCTGCTTGTACCCGACCGGGAGACACTCCATCGAACTGAAGCGGCCGCGCGCCTGCTCCGAAAGCTGGCCGTAGATCCCACGATCCGTATTTTCATAGATTTCCCCCAGACGGCTTGTTTCACTGTAGTTGATTACGCCGGCCAGGGAGCCGGGCGTCCCCATGGTTCCGCGGGTGATGGAGCGGATCGTTGCGTCGTACAGAATTCCGCCCTCGTCCTCAATCAGCAAACCGGTATCGGTGTCGCTGATGCCGTGCCCCAGAGCGCCGAAACGGCCCTGCATGTCGACATACGAAAGCGTACCGATTCCCTGCGTATCGTCACGCACCCAAATCCCTGCCTTGTATTCGCCGGAGGCCGTCTCCACGACGGGAACCCGCACATCCAGTTCTTCTCCGTTTCGCCGGATTGTCAGCACGATATCGTCGCCGCCCGATGCGCAGATGGCTTCCACCAATTCCTCCTTAGACAGCACCGCGCGCCCGTCCACTGCCAGGATGTAGTCGCCGGAATGTACAATTCCGCCGGCCGGCTCGGCGGTTGCTCCGTTCATGCCGGTGACCGGGCCGGTTCCTACGATCAAAATACCGTCTGTCTCCAGATAAATGCCGACCGGGCAGCCGCAGGGCACAACCATCTCGCTGTCAACGACCTGTACCTCGACATCCTGAAAATGAAATAACCCAAACAGGTTTATCTCCAGCGCATACTGCCCCAGTTCCTCGGAATACAGGGAAAATCCTTCGTCAAGCGCCACATGA
The DNA here is from genome assembly GCA_022793375.1 of Lachnospiraceae bacterium. Lineage (GTDB taxonomy): Bacteria > Bacillota > Clostridia > Lachnospirales > Lachnospiraceae > RGIG7193. The sequence continues at coordinate 26,005 of JAAWCS010000003.1, read as the reverse complement.
ATCTGATCCGAAGGGATGTTGGACGCGTCGCTCAGCGTCACTTCCCGGTCCGGAGCCAGCAGCGTAGCCATAATCGGCAGCTGGAAGGAGATTTCGCTCTCCTCTCCGCGGACCACCCGCACTTTTTCAGGAATCATCCGTTTTGCATAATAAATTGCAAAGAAACCGGTAAAAATAAGACTAACAATTAAAACATGAATCAAAAACCTACGCAATGCTTTTTTTCGGGACATAAAAAACCTCCGCATCTAACAGAAAATATCCCTGTTAGTATGCGGAGATTTCCGAAAAACACACATCATTTTTTTGTCCGGTTTGCCAATTCCTTCATTTCTTTCGCGTGCCGGTAGACCGTGTCGGTCATCTGCGCGCCGCCGGTCAGCCGCGCCAGCTCTTTAATGGAAGCTTCTTCGTCCAGCCGGTACACGTTGGTAGCCGTCTTTCCTTTTGCCACGCCCTTTTCGATCAAAAAATGCTGGTCAGCCATCGCGGCAATCTGCGCCAGGTGCGTAATGCAAAGAACCTGGTGCGAGCGGCCGATCCCCGACAGCTTCTCCGCCACCTTCTGAGCCGTGCGGCCGCTGATGCCGGTGTCGATCTCGTCAAAAATCAGCGTCGGAATATCGTCCGTATCCGCTAACACCGACTTGATCGCCAGCATAATCCGCGACAGTTCGCCGCCGGAGGCTACTTCTCCCAGAGGGCGCAGTTCTTCGCCCGGATTGGTCGAAATTAAAAACTCGACTTCGTCGTAGCCGTTTTTGTGATACTCCGGCAAGCGCTTGAAATCCATCGCCACCTGTACGTCCAGGAAATTCAGGTCAATCAGGGCCGCCCGGATCGCCTCCACCAGCTTTAACGCTTCGGTGCGGCGGATTTTTGACAGTTCTTCGCACTGTCCTGCCAATTCTTCCTCGACTTCCCTGCATTCCCGGCAGACGCTCTCGCGGCGTTTGTCATACTGTTCCAGTTCTTCGGTCCGCTCCTGCTTTTTGCGGTAGTATTCCATGACCGCCTCATAAGAAGCGCCATACTTTGCCTGCAGGCTGCGGATCCGATCGAGCCGCTCCTCCAGCGCATGCAGTTCCTGCGGGTCAAACGACAATTCCTCGATATAATCGCTGATCTGCCGCCCCAGGTCGCTTAGCAGGCTGTCCACCTGGAACAGCTGTTCCTGCATATCCGCCAGTTCGTCGTCATACTCCGCAATCTGGGCCATTTCCCGCGCCGCCGTACCGATCTTCCCGCCGGCGGACTCCTCGGCTTCGGAATCCACGATCTGGTAGACCCGGTTCATGCCCTCGACAATTTTGCGGGCATTTGCCATCCGCCGGCAGCGGGCCGCCAGTTCTTCCTCCTCCCCCGGCTTTAAGCCCGCGTTTTCAATCTCCTGCATTTCGTAACGGCAAAAATCCAATTCCCGCCGCCGCGCTTCTTCATCAAGCGTGAACGAATCCGCCTCTTTTTTCAGCCGGCTGTACTGCTCGTAGCTGCGCGCCAGTTCCTTTCGCAGTTTGCCGGTCTGGCTTTGGGTAAATTCATCCAGTATCATCAGATGCTTCGTTTTCTGCAGCAGCGACTGGTGCTCGTGCTGGCCATGGATATCGATCAGCAGGCCGGTTGCCTGGCGCACCATGGCCTGTGTGACCGTAATGCCGTTCAGCTTGCAGATGCTGCGGCTGCCACAGAGACGGCGGCTGACAATCAGCTGGCCCTCCTCCGTCGGGATATCCATGCCGGCCAGTATCGCCCGCTTTTCCTCTTCCGGTATGTAAAACACCAGTTCCACCAGCGCATAATCCGCCCCGTTTCGCACCGCGGCCTTTGGCGCTTTCCCGCCCAGAGCCGCCGTCACCGCGTCGATCAGGATCGACTTGCCGGCGCCTGTCTCGCCGGTTAAGATCTGCACGCCCCCGCCCAGCGACAGTTCCGCTTCGTCAATCAGTGCAAAATTTTTTACATGAATACTCTCAAGCATGAAAGCCCTCCCGTTTAAACCGAACCATATCTAGAAACCGCGGCTTTCAGACCTGCCGCTTTTTGATCCGCCGCTTTTTGATTTGCCGCTTTTCGATTTGCCCTTTTAATCCGCCGGTTTTGGCTGTCCGTCTACAAAATCGCCCGGATTTTTTCCATCAGCGCCTTTGTCTCTTCGACGCTGGCGATCGCGCACATGATGGTATCGTCGCCGGCAATGCTCCCCACAATTTCCGTGAAATTCATGGCGTCCAAAGCCGCCGCCACGCTGCCGGCCATCCCGGATACCGTGCGCAGGACGAGGATATTCTGAGCCATCGCCATCGATACGAAGCCGGCGCGAAAGGCATCCATGTAGCGGTTGGCCGCCACCTCTTCTTCCTTGCCGGGGATCGCCGCGTATTTCTGGCGGCCGCCCTCTCCCGGCACTTTGAACAGATGCAGTTCCCGGATATCCCGCGATACGGTCGCCTGCGTCACCCGAAATCCCTCGGCATTGAGCCGGTCGGCCAGTTCCTCCTGAGTTGTGATCTCCTGCTTTGCTATCAATTCCAGGATTTTGTCCTGTCGTCGCCCTTTCATGACATCCTCCTCTAACCCATTTTCATGCGCAGAGCTTCCAGGAAACTCAGCTTATTGTATTTGACCAGGCGGATTGTCTCCTGCGATTTGCTGATACGGATATGATCCCCCGGCAATAAAGACATGGCTTCGTTTCCGTCCAGGCTCACCAGACTGTCGGCGCTCCGGCGCGAAGGGTGCTCCACCATTTCCAGTTCCACCACGGAGTTCGACTCCAGTACGATGCTGCGGCTGATTAAGGTATGCGGCGATACCGGCGTCAGCACTAAGAGCGCTGCCCGCGGATGCACCACCGGGCCGCCCGCCGACAAGTTGTACGCCGTAGAGCCGGTCGGACTTGCCACCACCATGCCGTCGGCCTGATAGGTCGTTAAGTACTCGCCGTTGACATATACCTTAAAATGCATGACCGTCAAGCCCCGGCTGCCGATCACAATATCGTTGAGCGCTGCGTCCTCATACACCGTGCGCCCGTCGCGGATCACCTGCCCAAACAGCATCATCCGTGTTTCCGTCTCCACCGGCCCCGCGATCAGCTGCTGCAGCGCGTCCTCCACATGCTCCCGGTCCACCTCGGCTAAGTATCCCAGCGTTCCCATATTGATGCCCAGAAACGGCAGGCCAAATCCGCGCAGATCGCGGACCGCCTGCAAAAGCGTTCCGTCGCCGCCTAATACCAGCACGCACTCCGTCTCGTTCGTGATCTTTCGCGTACAGACACAGCCTAACTCGGCCAGCCGTTTTTCCACGTCTTTTGCCAGTTCCACCGCGTCGCTCTTATCGCGGTTTGCTATCAGATAAAAGTGCTTCATAACGTCTCATGCGCTTTCTTTACAATTTCTTCGATCGTTGGTATCGACAGGGGTTCGGTGCTTTCCTGCCCCTGTTTTTGCAGATGCAGCAGGTATTCGATGTTTCCCTCCGGCCCTTTGATCGGCGAAAAGTCAAGCGCAAGGATTAAAAAACCCAGCCCGGCCGCAAACGCCGCCACCCGGTCGATTACCTCCACATGGACGGCCGCCTCCCGCACCACGCCCTTCTTGCCCACCTTCTCGCGCCCGGCCTCAAACTGCGGTTTCACCAGGCACACCACCTGGCCTTCGTCCGCTAACAGCGCTCTTACCGGTTCCAGCACTTTTGTCAGGGAAATAAAGGATACGTCAATCGAGACAAAGGAAACCGCTTCCCCGATGTCCTCGGGCTTTACATAGCGGATATTGGTCTTTTCCATGCAGACCACGCGCGCGTCGCTCCGCAATTTCCAATCCAGCTGTCCCCGCCCCACGTCGACGGAGTAGACTTTTGCCGCTCCGTTTTGCAGCATACAGTCCGTAAAACCGCCGGTTGACGCGCCGACGTCCATGCAGACCCGTCCCTGCAGGCACAGGTCAAAACTCTTCATGGCCTTTTCCAGCTTCAGGCCGCCCCGGCTGACATACGGCAGCGTCTGGCCCCGCACCTCAAGAGACGCTTCTATGGGAAACAGATTGCCGGCCTTATCCTCCTTCTGGCCGTCCACATAGACGATCCCTTCCATAATCATGGCCTTGGCTTTCTCCCGCGACGCTGCCAGCCCGCGGCTAAAAAGCAATACATCCAAACGTTCTTTCTTTGGCATATTTTTATTTCTTTCTGTGAATCAGACTGATAAACAGCTCCTCAAGATACTCGTTTCTCTGCGGCAGTTTCTTCAGTGTATCCAGTGCCCGGTGAGACAGGATTTCCACCTGCTGCCCGGCCTGTTCCATACCGTATAGGGTCACATACGTTGTCTTGTTGTTTTTTTGATCGCTGCCGATCGGCTTTCCGAGCACCTCGGCCGTGCTCGTCACATCGAGGATATCGTCCTGAATCTGGAACGCCACGCCCACATCGCAGGCCACGCGCTCCACCGCCGCCACCTCCTGCGGGCCGGCCCCGGCCAGGACCGCGCCGATCATCATCGACGCCTCCAAAAGCGCGCCTGTTTTCAGGCGATAGATAAAGTCCAGCTGTTCGGCCGACATCGGCTTGTCCGTCAGTTCCACGTCCACGGTCTGGCCGCCGATCATCCCGTAAATACCGGTCTTTTGCGCCAGAATCCCCACAGCCTGTCCCACCCGCTGCGGATGGGGGCTGATGGCAAAGGCTTTGGCCGCTGTCTCAAACGCATAGATCATCAGCGCGTCCCCGGCCAGGATCGCCATGTCCTCCCCGTAGACGACCCAGGTCGTCTTGCGGCCGCGGCGGTATTCATCGGCGTCCATCGCCGGCAGGTCGTCGTGCACCAGCGACGAACTGTGAATCATCTCCATCGCTGCCATAAAAGGCTCGATCTCCTCCTGGTCCCCGCCGAACAGACGATACGTCTCCTGCATAATCATCGGCCGCAGCCGCTTGCCGCCGGCTAAGACGCTGTAATTCATGGATTCAAAAATCGTTTTCTGAAGTCCCTGTTCCTTGGGCAGGTAGGCGGCCAAAACCCTCTCGATCTGTTCGACCCGTTTTTTCATCTCTTCATTAAAGTTCATAGTCGTCCCCGCTTTCCCGGATTACCAGACATTGTTTCTCCACCTTGTCAATCTTTGCGCTGCACAGACGAACGAGCCCCATGCCGTCCGCATACAGGGCAAACGCCTCTTCCAGGCTCTGGCTGCCGCCGTCCAGATCCGCCAATATCTCCTCCAGCCGCGTAAAGGCTTCCTCCAGGGTGACCTCCTCTGCCGGCTGCGCCGCTTTGATTTCTTCCGTCATCGTGTTATTCCTTCCTGTCGCCTAAACCATCCTCTGCCGTATCCAGGACGCGCACCCTCAGACGGCCGTCCTTTAAAGTGACCTGCAGGCAGTCCCCCGGCCGTACCTTAGCCGCCGACAAGACGCCATGTCCCTCCAAATCCGATACAAACGCGTACCCGCCGCCCAGACGCCGCAGTGGGCTCAGCCCGTCCAAACGGGACGACGCCAGCGACAAACGGTGACGCTCCTTTAAAATCCTCTGCCGGATCGACGCCTCCAGCCGTTCTTCGGCCTCGCCGATGCTCTGGCGCATCCCGGCAATCCGGTATTCCGGCCGGTACAGCCGCAGGCTTAGCTGCTGGCGCCGAAGCTTTTCCTTCTCCCGCCGCAGCTTCTCCCGCATCCGCTGGTTTAAAAGCTGCCGCTGTTTTTCCAGGCTGTCCATAAAGCCGTAATAATCGTATACCGCCAGTTCGGCCGCCGCCGAAGGCGTCGGCGCCCGCAGATCCGCCGCAAAATCGGCGATCGTCGTATCCGTCTCATGGCCTACCGCCGAAATGACCGGCGTCTCACAGTCAAAAATAGCCTGCGCCACGAGCTCCTCATTAAAAGCCCATAAATCTTCGAGCGAACCGCCGCCGCGTCCGACGATCATGCAGTCCGGCCGGCGGGCGTCCATCACGCGGATTCCGCGGGCCACGCTCTCGGCCGCTCCCTCGCCCTGTACCAGGGCCGGATACAAAAGAATCTGCACATACGGGTTGCGGCGGCGGGCAATATTGATGATATCCCGGATCGCCGCTCCTGTGGGGGCCGTCACAACGCCCAGCGTATGCACAAACGCCGGGATCGGCTGTTTGTACTCAGGCGCAAACATTCCCCTCTCCTCCAGAGACTGCTTCAAAAGTACGAAACGCTGGTACAAATCCCCCAGGCCGTCGAGCCGGATTTCTTTTGCGTACAGCTGATAACGCCCGTCCCGCTCATATACGTTTACCTGACCTGTGACCAGCACCTTCTGGCCGTCCTGCATCGCAAAGTTCAGTACTTTACGGTTGCCTGCAAAGAGCACGGCGGCCAGCGCGCCGCCCTCGTCCTTGAGCGTAAAATAAATGTGGCCGGAGGAGTGGTATTTCAAATTGGAAACCTCCCCGCGCACGCACAGGCCCGACAGCAGGAAATCCTGAACGAACAGCCCTTTAATATAATGATTGACCTGCGCGACCGAATAAATTCTGCCCGTACCCATTTTTTAATCTACAAGCCGGGCCAGAATGCCGTTGACAAACCCCGGCGACTCGTCGCCGCCGAACTTGCGGGCCAGTTCCACCGCTTCGTTGATCGCCACCTTGGTCGGAATATCGTCGTCGTATTCCATCTCATAGAGCGCCAGGCGCAGCACCGTCACGTCCACCTTGCCCATGCGCTTTGTTTTCCAGCCCTCGGCGGCCGCGTCAATCCGGTCATCCAGTTCGGCCGCCTTTTCACAGACCGCCAGCGCCTTGTCCATGAGCGTCTTTTTTTCCTCGTCGCCTAGGGCTGGCTGTCCGTCATGGGGCTTTAAGGAATCCAGATAGCGCTCTGCCTGCTCCTTCCATTCCTCTTCTAAAAAAAAGTCTCTGCGAAACAGCATCTTGAATACATGCTCCCTGGACTCACGCCTTGTCATAACCTTTTATCCTCCCGTTTTGTGTACCCGCGCCCGGGCCTTCCACGCCGTAAAGAGGGCGTCTGTACAGACACCCTCTTTTTGGCTTTCTTATCCGCGCTCTTATTTGGCCGGCTCCACATTCACGCCGGCAATCTTAACGTTCACATCCAGAACCGAAAAACCCGTCATATTCTCGATCGCCGCTTTCACCCGTTCCTGCACTTTTGTACATACGGACGGAATGCTGTACCCGTAATCCAAGTTCAGCGCCAGGTTCACGGAAACCGAAGTGTCGAACACCTCTACCTTTACGCCCCGTGATAAATTCTTCATCCCCAGCTTTGCCACCAGTTCATTGGTCACATTGCCGGCCATCGAGGCCACGCCTTTGACCTCCGTCGCCGCCAGGCCCGCGATAATAGCGATTACCTCGTCGGCAATCTGCACTTCTCCTACCCGGTCTTTTTCATACACCATATGGGTGCTTCTATTGGCCAATGCTTCACTCACAGCAATTACCTCCTATGTTCTTTCCAGATTTGCAGCCGCTCTATGGCCGCCTTATCTTTTATTCTACCCAAATATGGGCGGTTTTGCAAGCAAAAAACATTTTTTCTTTAGTCCCCCATCTCCAGCAGCGTAATCACGATCCGGTCGGCGCTCACTTCGGTCTTACGCTTGACAATATCCTCCACCTGCGCCCGCTCGGCGTCGCTTAAGCTCTGGCGGCTGATCACTACGTCCACCGAGTCGTCGTTTATGTATACAATGGAATTCTCAAAGCCTTTCGCCGCCAACAGGGACTCCGCCGCCGTCTCTTTTTCGGCAATCGCCGTCAAATTCAGCATACTGTTGATCGCCTCCTGCTTCTGCGCCTCCTCCAGGTTGACATTGTCAATGATCTGCATCAGCGTTTCCTTGTTCCTGGCGCGGGTCTGCTCCCTCGACAGCTGGACGCCGGCGACATAATCCAGGACCGTGCTGCCGCCCGTAAGGATCGCCGTTCCCGGCGTGTCTGCGCCCGTGTCCGCTCCGCTGTCCGCAGATACGGCCGAAGGATCGGCGCCGGCGCTCTCGGCCGCGGCCGTCGTTTCGTCGCTTCCGGCCAGCGTTTCCTGCAGCGCCGAGCTCAACGCGCTGTTTTCGGCCAGGATATCTTCATCCGAGATGTCCAAAAGCTCGTTGAGCACGCCGTCGTTTCCGGATGCCGCTGCCTGGGAATCCGCATCCTTACTGTCGGCAGTGTAATTCAGATACCCGGCCACCGCAATCATCACCGCCAGCAATGTCAGTACCACTTGATTTTTCTTCAAAATTCGTTTCATACGGTAACGCTCCTTCTCTGCTTGGCTATGAAGCCATCTTACATACTTTTATCTTATGTAGGTCGATGTCAAATAATGCCTGGAGGGCGGCTGAGATTTCCGAGCGCACGCTGGCCCGGTCCCCACCTTCGCAGGCCACGACGACCCCTTCGATCTTCGGCATCGTCTCCCCGATAATCAGCGGTTCGGACGCGCCGGCGCCTCCGGTGAGCACCGTCTGGCTGCTCTCGCTGACATCGGAATTGTTGCGCACTCCGCCGTTTGCGTCGGTCTCGCGCACCAGGCTTTCCTGCCGCGTCGTATCGCTTTTTACGATCTGCTCCGACGACGCTTTCAGCGTGACCATCACCTCCACCTGCCCGGCCCCGTCGATTTGCGACAGCAGTTTTACCAGGCGCTTCTCGATCTCCTTCTCGTAATTTTCCATCGTACCGCCGGCGGCATTGGTTTCCGGCGGCGCCGGCGTCTGCCCGTCTTTGGGATCGGACGGCCATACGATCACCGCCAGCAAAAGGCCGGCCGCCAGCAGCGCCATCCACCTCTGCGTTCCCAAATCCTTCCAAAATTTTATCAGGCTCCCGCGTTTTTCACTCATTCTGCGCCTCCCTCTGCAGATAAATTACCACCTGGTCCGAAGGAAGCTCCAGCACGGTTTCCAGCGCTTCATGGAGTTTTCGCAGTTCGGACGGCTCATAATAAGTCGGCTCGCTTTCCCGGCCCGCTGCTTCCGATCCCGCTTCGCCCGCTTCCTCGCCTTCCGTTTCGATTCCCGGCCCGGAGCCATCCGGCCCCGCTTCCGCGCTTTCGCCGCCCCATTCCGGCCCGTTTTCCTGGCCTGCTTTTTCCGGGCTGTTTTCGCCCTCTCCGACCGGTTCGACCGGTTTTACCGGCATAATACTCCCGCCGCCCTCCGTCCCTCTGCCGTCTTTTTCCGCCGTTCCCGCCGCTGTGTTTGCGCCGTCCCCGCTGTCTTTTTCCGCCGTCCCCGCCGCTTTGTCTCCAACGTCCCCTCCGCCGGCCGCACGCACGCTGAGCGTAATACCCGCCAATTGCGTTTCCTCCTCCCAGCGAAGCGTATAAGAGCAAAGCGTAAAACCATAGCTCTGCGCCAGCACGGACAGCGGCTCGTTCAGCGCCGTCTCCTGCCGTTTTTGCACCTCTTTGCTCCATTCCTCCCGTTCTTTTGAAACGCTGCCTTCGATGCCCGCAAACAGCGAGGATACGGCATTTCTCTGATAGGACAGGGCCGTGCGTCCGGCCGCCCCCAGAAGAGAAAAGACCGGGGACGTCACGGCCAGAATCAGCATCCCGCCGCAAAAAAGCTTCACATACTTCTGCCAGGCCCCCTTAGGAACCGCCTGCAGCGCTGCCGAGCCGATCAACAGCACGGCCGCAATCCCATAAATCCAATCGGCTGCCGCCCGCATTCTTTTCCCCCTTTCCTGGCCTGCGCCTGTTTTGGCCGCATTATCCGACGCGGCCAAAACAGGCGCAGGCGATCCCGACCGCAATTGCAAACAGCAAAATCCCGTTTGTCATTGTTTTAAAAAGCAGCGCCGCTCCTTCTCCCACCGCACCCACTGCCGCTAAGAACCGCTTGTCGGAGACCGGCTGCAAGACGGCCGCCAGCCCCTGGTACAGCACCGCGATAAACCCCAGCTTGATAAGCGGCCCCAGCGAGACAAGCGACAGCGCCAGCAGGCCGGCCAGGCCGATCCCGTTGCGGATCAGAGCGGCCGTGCCCAAAGCCATCTGCGCCGCTGCTTCCACGCTGTTTCCGATCCCGGGGATCGCCCGCGCCAGCTTCATCAGCGCGCCGCCCTTTACCGCGTCCATATAAGGAAGCAGCAGCGCCTGCACGGCCTGAAATCCCACCACCAGGGCAAACGCCGTTTTTACGCACCATTTTACCGTCTTTTCCAACAGCTTTGTCAGGCGGCTGATAAAATCCTCCTGTGAAACGCCCTGCACCAGCCGCAAAAGCACGCAAAAGCGGATCCCCGGGATCACCGCGCGCTCATAGAGCCACTGCGCGCCCCGAATCACCAGCAGCGTTGTCTCGTACATCGCCGCCGCTGTCAGCTGTCCCTGTACGGCCACTGCCAGGAAAAAGACCGGCAAAAACGCGGTCATAAGCCGCCCGATCCTCTGAAATGCCTCCAGGGCCACCTCGGCCGCCGTTGTAAAGGCAGTCAGAAGCAGCGCCGCCAGTACCACATACATGGCATAAAAACCAGCCTGCGAAACCTGGCTTTCCGGAAACGCCTGCCCTAGGTTCGCAAAAAGCGCTCCTGCAAAGGCCAGCAGCAGCACCTGCCAGGCCAGGCCGGCTCCTGTACGGACCGCGCCGAACAAGGCCTCGTCCGCGTAGAGCAAAAACAGCCGTATAAACTCGTCAAAGTTTCCCTCCGCCAGCTGTCCGACTACCTGCCCAAACGATATTTTCTCCCCGCCCAAGGTCTCGGAAAGAATTGCTTCCATGCCGCTAAAATCATAGGAGGACAGCTCCCTTTTCCAGTCGTCCCCCTCGTCCGGCTCCGAGGCCCATCCCCGGCCCGGCATTGCCAGGAGAAGTACCAGAAAGAAAAGCGCCCCCGCCGTCCGCCGCTTCACAGCCCCTCATACAGGAAGGTGCGCACGGTATCCAGCAGGGCCAGCACCAGCGGCAGGCTCAGCGAAAGGACGGTCAGCTTGCCGAACGTCTCGATCTGTCCGGCCATGGCCCCGTACCCCGCGTCTTTGCACAGGCCGGCGCAGAACTGCACCGTGTATGCGATGCCGATCATTTTCAGCAAAGACGCCATATACACGGCATCCACCGGAAGTTCGTCCAGAAATCGCCCGAACAGCTCCACCACCGCCTCCAGCCGGCCCACCGTATAAAAAGCGATCACGACGCCTGCCCCAAACACCACATACGCCGCGTATTCGGTCCGCACCGATTTCAGCTGCACGGCTAAAAGCGCTGCCGCCAGGCCGATCACGCCTACGGAAATCACGTCCATGCCCGCCACCTCCTACAAAGCAAACAAATCCCGTATTGTTTCAAACAGTTCATATATGTAGGGAACCACCCAGTACAGCACCAAAACCAGCCCGGCCAGACTCGTCAGAAACGCCTGTTCCTCCCGTCCGCTGTGCTTTAAAACCTGGCACAGCACCGAGACCAGGATGCCCACGGCGCCGATCCGGAATATCAGATTGATTGTCATTTCTTCCTCCCAAACGGAAAATCCTTTCACAGCAGCAGGATTGCCAGAAAAAAACCGGCGAACACGCCCAGATAGCGGTACAACCGTCCCTTTTTCTCCTCCTCCTGTTTAAGCCCGGCCATCTGCCGCCGCCACTGCTCCAGAAAAAGAGCCAGGGATTTCTGCTGTTCTTCCAAATCCAGGTATCCCAGCTGTTGTCCCAAAAAAAGCAAAAGTTCTGCCTCTTCGCCCAACAGACTTGTCTGCAGATAACACGCAAGTTCCTCCTGCCAGATTTCCTCAAAACGGCCGCTCTCAAAGCCCCTAAGCCGCTCGCTTAACCGCCGCAAAAAGGCCGAAAAGCCCCCTGTTTCTTTCCTCCCCGCCGCATCAAGCGCTTCTGTCAGGGGCGTCTGTCTAAAACGGATTTCCCCCGCAAGCCCGCTTACGCTTCTCTCGATCTGCGCGCATTCCCGAATCCGGCGGCCGTACAGAAACGCCATATGGAATCCCAGGCCGCTGCAGGAAGCCACAATCAGCAGGATTCCGGCCGCTTTCATTCCCCCTCCGGCCGGCGCCCTCGCCACAGGGTCTGTCCATCCGCCTGGCACACCCGGTAGAATACCGCGTCCTTTTCTCTTTCGATCAGCACATAACGGCCAAAACGTTTTTCCGCCAGCCATCGGCCAAAGACCGGCCGGCGGGAAAGCTCTTTTAAGCCGGCGCCGTGCGCGGTGGCAAAGATCCGGCAGCCGCAGTTCATCACATATTCCACTGCCCGGCAGTCCTCTTCTCCTCCAATCTCATCCACGGCAATGACCTGCGGCGACATCGAACGCACCAGCATCAGCATCCCCTCCGCTTTGGGGCAGCCGTCCAGCACATCGGTACAGCCCCCCAGATCATTCTGCGGTACTCCCCGGTAACAAGCGGCCAGTTCCGAGCGCTCGTCCACCACCCCCACCGTACAGGCTGCAGCCCCCTCTCCGTCGGAGAGCAGGCGCACCAGATCCCGCAGAAGCGTGGTTTTTCCCAGTCCCGGCGGCGATACGATCAGCGTGTCCAAAAGTTCTCCCTTTTCCCACAGCCTAAGAACCGTCTCCCGGCCGCAGCCGATCGCCTGCCTGGCTATGCGGATATTTAAAAAAGCGATCGGCGAAATCGTTTTTACCCGCCCCCCGTCCAGCACCACCCCGCCGCAGAGTCCGACCCGGTGGCCTCCCTGGACCGTCAAAAAGCCCTGGCGGATTTTTTCCTCAAACGCATAACGGGAATAGCTGCTCAAATATTCCATCGTCTCCCGCAGTTCCCCCGGCGTCACAATATGGGCCTCTTCCCGGCCGCAGAACCTTCCCTGATCCGAGACAAACTGCCTCCCCGCCCCGCAGGCCACCTGCAGCGGCCCGTTGACGCGCAGACGGATTTCCTCCAGACGTCCGTAATCCGGCGACAGCCGCACAAGCAGCTGGCGCAGGCTGACCGCCAGGATGCGCGTAATTTCTTCTTCCTTGCTCAAACCTGTCCACCTCCCTTAAAACAATATATGGACAGGGGGCAAAAATATGACGGGAAAATGATTTGTAATTTCACTTCAATTTCTCATTTCAATTTTTCCAAAACCGCCCTTCATAATCCTTTAGCGCCGCCGTCACCTGCCGCCGCAGTAAAAACAGCGCCGCCAGATTCGGAATCGCCATCAATCCGTTGCAGACATCGGCCATCTTCCAGACGACCGAAAGCGAAGCCACCGAGCCTAAGCTGACTACAAATACATACGCCATTTTATATAGAAGCACCGCTCCTTCTCCAAACAGGTACTCGGTCGCCCGCTCTCCGTAATAAGACCAGCCGATCAGGCTGCCAAAGGCAAAGAGCGCCAGGCTCACGGCAATCAGCTGGTCGCCCCAGGGAAATACCTCGGTAAAGCAGCGCATCGTAAGCGCCGCCCCGTCCAGCCCCGCAAGCGTTTCCGGCTGCGCCAGCCCGGTCGTCAAAATCACCAGCGCGGTCACCGTACAGACCACGATCGTATCGGCGAACACTTCAAAGATCCCCCACATTCCCTGCTGTACCGGTTCCTTCGTGTTGGCTGCGCTGTGAGCAAACACCGAAGCCCCCAGCCCGGCCTCGTTGGTAAACACGCCGCGGGCCACGCCCACCCGCATAGCGGCCGCAATCCCGTAGCCGGCCGCGCCGCCAAGCGCCGGCCGCAGGCGAAAGGCTTCCCGCACAATCAGCGCCAGGGCCGCCGGGATCTGTCCGGCCCGGCACGCCAATACCACCAACGCGCTGCCCATATACAAAAGAACCATAAACGGAACCAATTTTTCCGTAAACGCGCCGATGCGGCGGATTCCGCCCAGCAAAACCACGGCCACAACCAGGGCCGCCGCCACGCCTGTGGCCCAGGCCGGGATCCCGAACGCCTCCTTCAGGCTCCCCGACATCGAATGGATCTGCGCCACATTGCCGATGCCAAAGGAAGCCGCCATGCAGAGGACCGCAAACAAAAGCGCCAGCCATTTAGCGTGCAGCCCCTCCTCCATATAGGTCATCGGCCCGCCCTGATAGCGCCCCTCGCCGTCCGTATGGCGATATAAAATTCCCAGCACCTTTTCCGCAAATCCGGTCATCATCCCCAAAAAAGCGCTGACCCACATCCAGAATACGGCCCCCGGCCCGCCGGCAACGATCGCGGTCGCCACACCGACGATATTGCCGGTGCCGACCGTTGCCGCCAGGGCCGTGCAGATCGACTGCCGCTCGGAGATGCCGGCTGCGGCCGGCTGCGCGTCCGCTTGGGCCGCCCTTTCCCCGGCAAAATCTCCGATGCCCGCGGCATTTTTGCTCTCCGCCTTTTGAAACAGCGCTCCCCAGGTGCATTTGAGCCACCAGGAAAACCGCCTGAACTGAAACCAGCCCGTCCTCCACGAAAAATAAAGCCCTGCCGCCAGAAATAAAACCAGCATGCAGGGCCACTCCCACAATATTTGATTGAACCAGTCAAGAACTGCCGCCAAACCATCCCGCCAAACCGCCATCCGTATTCTCCGCTGTTTGTCTCTTTCTTCATTCTACGTAAAAAGGCCTCTTCGCAGAACTGAATTTTGTCCGCACGCTTTTTTCTGTCCGGACCTTACCAAAACGGCTTTTTCATGTTATAGTTATAACATTCCCTTTAAACCCACCCAGGCACGCAGACCCTCAAAACAGGAGAACCGCTATGGATATCAAACAATTCCGCTACTTTGTCGAAGCGGCCCGCTGCGGCAACATTCAGGATGCCGCGGATACGCTTTTTGTAAGCCGGCAGGCTGTCAGCAAGGCGATCGTCCAGCTGGAGCAGGAGCTGGGCTACCCGCTTTTTTACCGTACCCACGGCGGCGTAACCCTCAGCGAACAGGGCCTTTCGTATTACGATCAGGCGCTGGCTCTCGTGCAGGACTTCGACACTCTGACCGCCCGGATGTCTCATGTCGCCAACCGTGAAAAACTGCGGATCGCGATTCCGCTGACCGTCCACCAGCATTTTTACGAACGCCTGCGGGCCTTTTCGCGCCTGCATGAAAAAACCTTTGATCTCCAGCTGATTGGCCGCACCGACGCCGTCTGCCACACCTTGTTTGAGAGCGGCGCCGTCGACATGGCCATCTCACACCTGACCTTTTCGGCCGGCATTGACAGCGGGCAGACCGTCGCCGTTTCGCCGATCCATATCGCCATGCGAAAAGACCATCCGCTGGCCGCCAAGGCCTGCTTAAAGCCCGAAGATTTCATCGGCGAATCGATGATCTTTTATATGAACGGCTACAAAAAATGCTTCTGGCTCGATGAGAGGACGCCGCCCCCTTCTTATGCGCTTGACGATATTCTGCTGGTCTATGAGCTTGTCTGTCAGGGACGGGGACTCTTTCCGGTTCCGCCCCTGTCGATGCCCGGATTTGCGAAAGATATCGTCCTCGTGCCTTACGACGGACCCGACAACATGGATTATTTCACCTGTGCCATCGCCGCCCACACGCAGCGCAGTCCCCGCCTGCAAAAAGCCTGCCTGCAGCTGCGCGAAGCCCTCCGTGACCCGGAACTTTCCTGACTCAGCCGCAACAAATGGTTGCGGCCGTCCTTCCTTTTTGTTGCTTTTCTAACAAATTCTTTTATGCTATAAAAATAGTAAGGCTGAAAAGCCTTACCACCAAACTAAGGGAGGAAACAAAAATGAATCTTTCACGCCGAGACTTCCTAAAAGGCGCTGTCGCGACCGCTGCTACCATTGGCCTGACCGCCTGTGGGGCTCCGGCCGCCGCTACGACGGCCGCGCCTGAAACCAGCGCAGAAAATACCACGGCGGCCGCCACGACCGCCGCACCCGAGCCCACCACGGCCGCCGCCTCTGAGCCGGCCCCGGCTCCCGCTCCCGCCGCTGCCGAATACCTGACGGCGGACAGCTACCGGGACATGAAGTGGAAATTTGAAGTCATGCCCGAGGAGTATCCGATCGATGAGAGCAAGATTTCCAGAACCGTTACCCACGATATCATTATCGTCGGTTCCGGTATGGCCGGCCTGTGCACCGCCGTATCCGCACAGGAGGACGGGGCCGATGTCCGCGTCATCTCTGCCGGCGCCCGCGCGATCTCCCGCGGCGGCTCCAACCATGCCATTGGTACCCAAAAACAAAAGGACCTCGGCATTGATTACACGCCGGATACCGAGGCCGGCCGTCATGCCGCCAAGGTTGAAAAACATTCCGCCTCTTGCTATATTGACGAGCGCAAATGGTCTACCTGGATCAATAACTCCGGACCGGCCATGGACTGGATGATCGAAAAAATGGCCTCCAAAGGTCTGAAATGCTGCCTGGAGCCCGGTTATGTCGATCCCGACGGCATCCTGACCGTCCCTGCCGGCTCCCATAGCTTCTACACCGACGAAATGCCCTTCGGCATGCTCTTCGGCGCCCCGATGTGCGCGCAGGCTTATGCGGATATTTTTACCGAAAACGGCGGCGAGATTGATTTCAAAACCCGCGCCCTTTACCTGATCCGCGACGACAACAATACGGGCCGCGTTTCCGCCGTCATCGCCCAGAATTTAGAAACACAGGAATATATCAAATACTGCGCCAACAAGGCCGTAGTCCTGGCAACCGGCGATTTTTCCAAGGATCCCGACATGATGGCAAAGTATTCTCCCTGGGCCTGGAATCTCTACAAAAACGCCCTTGATACCACCAAGGTAAACTACGACGTCGAGCTTGCCTACAACGGCCTGTATGCCGGCGACGGCCACAAGATGGGCCTGTGGGTCGGCGCCGGCTGGCAGAAAACCTATCCCAATGCCCCGATGATCAACTGCGGCGCGCAGGGACCCACGGTCAATTCCATCGACAACTTCTGGGGGATCAACTTGACAAGCGACGGCCGCCGTTATCACAACGAGGTAACCAATTTCTCCTACGGCGCTATCGCCATCCTCCAGCTGCCGGATCATATCGCTTATTCCGTGTGGGATACCGATTATGCCTACATACAGGATAAATGGGAGACCTTCGGCTGCTCGATCAACGACGAAAACGGCATCCTGCCCTCCACGCCCGAACAGCTGATCGCCGGCTGGGAGGCCAATGTCGAGGCAGGCTCCTACTGGAAGGCCGACACCATCGAAGAATTGGTAGACCAGATGGGTTTCACCGGCCAGGCCCGTGAAAATGCCATCGAGTCCATCGCCAATTACAGCCGCTATGCCGAGCAGGGCTACGACGAAGAGTACCATGTCGCCCCCTCCGCCCTGCATCCGATCAAGAAGGCGCCCTTCTATGCGACCCGTACCCAGTTCGGTAAGAATGCCATGACCTTCCTGTGCGTGACCGGCGGCCTGCGCACCAACGAATACATGCAGGTGTGTCAGGAGGACGATACCCCGATCGACGGTCTGTTCAATACCGGTATTATGACCGGCGACTACTATGCCGGCACCTACAACTTCGTCATGCCCGGCCAGAACTTAGGCGGCGTCTGCAACTGCCTGTCCTATGTACTGGGCAAGCGCCTGGCGGACGCCAATTTTACCTTCCCCTCCGGCCCGATCACCCGCGTAAGCACGGTTGAGGAGGAGTCGATCCAGAACGACGGCTCGGCCTTTGCGGCTCTGGCCGGCGGCAAGGATGCTTCCTATGCGGACGGCGTATACACCGGTACCGGCTCCGGCGGCATGGGCGGCGACATCACCGTGGAGGTAACCATCAAAGACGGCGCGATTGCCGACATCACCTACAAGGACAATGAGACGCCCAGCATCGGCGGCGAGGCCCTTCCCAAGCTCGTTGAGCAGGCAATCGCTTCGGGCGGCGCGGCCATCGATGCCGTTTCCCAGGCTACGCTGACCAGCAACGCTTTCATGGCAGCGCTGGCAGACGCGCTGTCCCAGGCAGCACAGTAAACGTTTTTCGTAATACCGCATAAAAAGAGCTGTTGCTAAACGCAGAGAAAACACAAAATACGGTTGTGCCGGTTCCTGCACGAATGCCGCATTTTGCGCAGACTCTTTGTTTTGCAACAGCTCTCTTTTTCGATCGGCTTTCGCGCGGACGGCCGGGACCAAAGATTCCGGGACCAGAAATCCCCCTCTTAACCGCGCTCCTGCAGACGAATCCGTATGAACTTTTTATACGCTTCTCCCGGCACCAGCATCCGATAAATCTCCGCCAGCGCCGCTTTTACTTCTTTATTGGTGGCCGGCCCGCTGCAGGGCGCATACAAAATCCTGTATTCCACGCCAAAAGCGCTCCCCCGCACGCCGCTGTCCGTAAGGCCGCATTTTTCATAAAAAGCGAGCCGCCGCACACGGGTACGCCGATCCTCCTCATTCTTTGCAAAATCCGGATTCTCCGATTCGATAATCACCCCTTTATACGCCCGATAGCGTTCCCGTAAAACGGCCAGCGCCCGCTGTCCGTACCCCCGCCCCCGCAGAGAAGCATTTACGGCATAGTAATCCAGCAGACTGAACCGCTGCCGGCAGTCGTCGCACAAAAACGCGTATGCGGCCAGATCGTTCTCCTCGTAAAAGCCCCAGCTTTGATAAAGGCCTTTTTGTGTCATCCGGCGGATGCTGCTAAAAGGCTTTACCTCGTCGGCAGGGAAATCCTTCACTAAATAATCCTCATAAACCCGTTTACACTCTGCGAGGCTTAAAAGCTTTGCCTGCATAATTTCTCCTTTCCCGCCCTCTTCTATCCCAAAAGAATACCGCTAAACCATGGATGCCGATTCTCTATGTCGGCCCTTATTGTCCTCCCCATCTCTGGCGCACCACCTCAAAGGCCAGCACGCCGGCCGCTACCGACGCGTTGAGAGAATCAATATCGCCCTTCATCGGAATCGCAGCCGTCATATCGCATTTTTCACGCACCAGACGGCTCACGCCGTCGCCTTCGCCGCCGATCACCAGCCCCAGCGGGCCGGTCAGGCGGCAGCGGTACATGACCTCGCCGTCCATCGCCGCGCAGGCAAACCACAGCCCTTCTTTTTTCAGTTCTTCTATTGTGGCCGAAAGGTTTGTCACCCGCGCGACCGGCGTGTAGTTGAGCGCCCCGGCCGAGGTGCGCGCCACCACCGCGGTTAAGCCCACCGCGCGGCGTTTGGGGATAATCACGCCATGCGCGCCGGCCAGATTGGCGGTACGCAGGATTGCCCCCAGGTTGTGCGGATCCTCGATCCCGTCGAGAAGAAACAAAAACGGATCCTCTCCCCGCTCGCGGGCCAGCGCCAGCATGTCCTCCACCTGCGCGTATTCGTAGGCGGCGGCCTGCGCAATCACGCCCTGGTGCTTACCGGTTTCCGACATCTGGTCAAGCCGCTCCTTTTTCACAAAGCTAATCAGCGCTTCTCCTTTGCGGGCCTCCCGCAGGATTGTCTGCACCGGGCCGTCCTTACAGCCGTCCTGAATATAGAGCCGGTCAATCGGCCGGCCGGAACGCAGAGCCTCCAATACTGCGTTGCGTCCCTCAATCGTAAATTCTTCTACTCTCATTTCTTGGTCCTTCCATCCAATCCGGCCCGCACCAGCTCCACCACCCGCCGCAGATCGCCCTTCAGGTACAGGTAGCCGACCAGCGCTTCAAACCCGGTCGCCGTCCGGTAATCGGCCACGGTCGCGTTCTTGGCCTTGGTAGCCGAATGTGCATTGCGGCCGCGTTTGTATATTGCCTGCTCCTCCTCACTCAGCTGCCCGGCAATCGCATGCATCATCTGCGCCTGCGCAGCCGCCTTGACAAGGGCGCTGCTTTGCCGGTTCAGCTGGTTCGGCGAGGTGTTGGCACGGGTCACAACCATCGTGCGGATCACCAGTTCATACACCGCATCCCCCAAAAAAGCCAGTGTCAGCGGCGAATAGCTGCGCAGGTCAAAGGCCGGGA
The DNA here is from genome assembly GCA_022793375.1 of Lachnospiraceae bacterium. GTDB lineage: Bacteria > Bacillota > Clostridia > Lachnospirales > Lachnospiraceae > RGIG7193. The sequence goes on along the minus strand of JAAWCS010000003.1, from coordinate 6,148 downwards.
TTTCCAGAAGCCGGCGGGCATAGGCGGCCAGATTTTCTTCCGTTTTTCCAAAATCCGTTTCAAGCGGCGTCTGTTTGGGGCCAGACGCTTCGCGGCCGGCGGCCGTGCCAGAAGATTCCCGGACGGCCTTTTCCCGGACGGTTCCTTCGCTCATGCCCGCTTCCATTTGACGCCTTCTCTCGTATCCTCCAAAAGGATCCCGCGATCGGAAAGTTCCGCACGAATCCGATCGGCCAGCGCGAAGTCGCGCTCCTTGCGGGCCTGCTGTCTTTTGGCGATCATCTGCTCGATCTCGGCGTCCAAAAGTTCCGCCTTCTTTTCGGTAATCAGGCCCAGGATATCGCACAGGCGGCACAGTTCCTCTTTCAGGGCCGTTACGTAGGCCAGGGTAGAATCCGCCCCCGCCGTGGTGTTTGCCAGCTTTACCAGCTCAAATACGGCGGCGATCGCATCGGCGGTATTGAAATCGTCGTCCATCGCCGCTTCATATTTGGCCGTCAATGCCTGTGCCGCCGCCCAGGACTCCTGCTCTGCGGCAGTCATTTGAGACAAGGCTCCCTCCGCTGTCTTGGCATCCTCTGCTTTGGCATTGGCGGCAGCCTCCGGTTTTTCACCGGCTTTGGCCGCCTCCAGCTCCGCCAGCCGGCCTGCGCCGGTCACGATCCGCTCCAGGCCGTTTTTGGCCGCCGCCATCAGCTCGGCGCTGAAATTTAAGGGACTGCGGTAATGGGCGCTGAGCATGAAGAAGCGCAGGACCTGCAGGTCATATTTTTCGGCAATATCGCGCACCGTAAAGAAATTGCCGGCCGACTTGGACATCTTTCTGTTGTCAATATTTAAAAACGCATTGTGCATCCAGTAGCGGGCAAATTCTTTTCCGTTGGCCGCCTCGCTCTGCGCGATCTCGTTTTCATGGTGCGGGAAAATGAGATCCTCCCCGCCGGCATGGATATCAATCTGCTCGCCCAGGTATTTTTTCGCCATCACCGAACATTCGATGTGCCAGCCGGGACGACCCTTGCACCAGGGCGATTCCCAGTACGGCTCGCCCTCCTTCTTCGGCTTCCAGAGCACAAAATCATAGGCATCCTCTTTTTCATCCCCCGTCACCTGGATTGCGCGGTGCCCGGCCTGCAGATCGTCCAGGTTCTTGTGCGAGAGTTTGCCGTAGTCCCGGAAACTGCGGGTACGGAAGTAGACCGTGCCGTCCGATACCGTGTAGGCATGGCCTTTTTCGATCAGTGTGCCGATCATCTCCTGCATCCCGCAGATTTCTTCGGTCGCCAGCGGATGGGTCGTGGCCGGGCGCACGTTCATGGCTTCCATGTCCTTTTTGCACTCGGCAATGTAGCGTTCTGATATCACGGACGCCTCCACGCCCTCCTCGATCGCCTTTTTGATAATTTTGTCATCCACATCGGTGAAATTCGAGACATAATTCACCTCGTAGCCGCGGTACTCAAAATAACGGCGCACCGTGTCAAAGACAAGCATCGGACGCGCGTTGCCGATGTGGATCAAGTTGTACACCGTCGGGCCGCAGACATACATCCGCACCTTGCCTTCTTCCAGCGGCACAAACTCTTCCTTGCGTTTGGTCAATGTGTTATAAATCTTCATATCCTTTTCCTTTCGTTTGCATATCTGTTTTTATCCGGCGTTTTCGCTTTCCCCGGCCCGGCCGGGCGCCTTAAAAGCCGTCTGCTTTTTCAGTTCGTCCAGTTCCGCCCTCAGTCCGGCGCATTCCTTCTTCAGCTGTTCCAATTCCTGCTTAACCGGGTCCGGCAGTACCTGGTCGAGATCGGCCTGCGGAACACGCACGTTGGCGCGTTTCACGACACGGCCCGGCACGCCGACCACCGTCGAGTTTGGCGGCACCTCCGACAGCACGACCGAACCGGCCCCGATCTTGGAATTGTCCCCGATTGAAAAGGAGCCCAGTACCTTTGCGCCGGCGCTGACCATGATATTATTGCCCAGCGTCGGATGGCGCTTGCCTTTTTCCTTGCCTGTGCCGCCCAGAGTCACGCCCTGGTACAGCGTCACGTTGTCGCCGATGATCGTCGTCTCGCCGATGACCACGCCGTGGCCATGGTCGATGAACAGGCCCTCGCCGATCTGCGCGCCCGGATGAATCTCGATCCCGGTCTTTTTGGCCGCCCGCTGGGAAAGCCACCTGGCCCAGAAATAGTGCTTGTTCTGATACCATTTGTGAGCCGTCCGGTAGGACAGGATCGCCCAAAAACTTGAATACAGCAACACCTCTGCCGGGGATTTGATCGCGGGGTCGCGCTCTTTGATGACCTCGGCTTCTTTACGAATATAGGAAATGATTCCCATTGCTTTCTTCCTTTCTGCGGATGAAAAAGCGGCTCTCTGCCTGGCGGGGCCGGCCCGCGATGTACAAAACAGGCTCCGTCTCTGCACTAGAGACGAAGCCTGCTATCCGCTCCGCGGTTCCACTCTGATTAAGGCCTGCGGCCTTCCCTTCATTTTCCGTAACGTGGACAAACGTGCCCTGCTTGGCAGACGGCTTGCGCCGCACCGCTTCACAAGACCGGCTCCCGGATGCACTTCTCCTGCCCTCTGGCCGGGACCGCTTTCAGCCAATGACGCTCCCTCTCTGCGGCCATGCTTGCAGAATACTCTTCCTTTCGCTGCCTTTTCCATCTCATTTATACAATAGTCTATGAGAAAACGGAGCGTTTGTCAACTGCTTTCTCGGCAAAATTTGGGGCGGTTTCTTCCCGGCCGTCGTCGGGAACCCGAAAGACAGACCAACGTCACCCCCGGCAAATACCGGCAGCAGTTCTCAAAATAAGAAATCGTTTTCAGCCGTTCCTTCCCGATTTTCTGCGAAAGATTTTTTGCCCCCTGCCGCCGGTATTTCCTTCTCCGGCGCCACTTGCGGAGCCGGTTTCCGTTTCCAATCCGCTGTTCAGGCCGTGCGTTTTGTCCTCCACTAAGAAACATTTGCGGAACACATACAGGGACTGCGCCTTCACTGCCGCGTGAACGCGTCGCCCACGGACAAAATATGTCCAGCTTGACAGCATTTTTGCCGGGTTTTTCCAAACATCTGCCTCCTTCGGTTCGGCTGTTTGCTGCTCTGCCGTCTGTTGTGTCTGTTTGGACGATTGTATCGGCGTCACCGGTTTTTGCGAAACGGACGGTTTCTGCAGCGTCACCGCTCCTCCCGTTCCCTGTGAGGCAGACGGTCCCGGCGGTGTTGTCGGCGCCGGCGGTTGTTCCGGCTTCACTGGCTTTTCCGCATCCTCCGGCTTTCCCGGATCGACCGGCCTTTCCGGATCCCCTGGCTTTTCCGGTTTCACTGGCTCTTCCGGTTTCACTGGCTCTTCCGGTTTCACTGGCTCTTCCGGAGCGACCGGTCCTTCCGGATCCACCGGCCTCACCGTAAAGCTTTTCCGAATCGTCCCCGTATAGTTGCCCTGCAGCGTAATTGTTACGGTTATGGTTTCTCCGTTTTGTACGGTCTCCACCCGATAGTCCTTGCCTTTTTGCAGCACGCTCTCTCCTTCCCGCACCGTTATGCCCGCGAGGTCTTCTTCGCCCGTGATTTCCGAGACCGTAATGCTGCCTCCCTCCACATACGCTTTGGGCTCAATCCGAAACGCCAGGGGAAGGCTTTCTAAACCGGTATAATCTCCTGCCGCCTCTACAAGCGCTTTCACATACCAGGTTCCTGCCTGTGTCGGCACTGTTTCCGCAAACAAACCGTCGGCCTGGCCGCCGTAGACGTAACGGACCGTTCCAAAGCGGCTGACCGCTTCCGGCGCGTTGGCGGCCTGCCCATAACTCCAGCCGACAATCGACAGCGGCTCGGTCCATGTATTGATACCCATCCATTTTGAAAAAATCTGCATAGAGCCCTGCACCGGCGTGTTGATGTCAAAGGATTCCTGCGTCGTGCCGTCCGCCCCCAGGATATACCAGCCCACAAATTGATAGCCTTCCCTCTGCGGATCGGCCGGCAGGTTTACCTGCCCGTTTTGGGCAACCAACTGTGCCTGCGAACGGTCTCCCTCATCCACTCTGACAATATAGCACGGACTGGAAGAGCCCAGGGTCACAGTCCCGTTTCCTTCGATCTTTTCTAACAGCCGGGACAACGCTTCCTCAGGCACATTGTCCGGAAGCAGCAGACTCCCGTCCACCACCAGACTGCCGCTTATATCCAGGTATTGGAGTACCGTATCTGCCGTTACATAGCTTTTCGCGTCGATTACCGCTCCTTCTTCCACCTGCAGCTGCCCGCCGTCCTCGATGCGTAAAATGCGGCTTCTCGCACCGCTGCTGGCCACTCCCGCGCCAACTGTCAGCATTTGGCCCCTTTTAATCACCGCCTCTCCATTTGCCGCATTGACATACGAATCATTTTTCATGGCAATTACAAAGCCGTTGATTATCCCCGGATTAACAACCGTACCGTTGTAGCCTGTTATTTCAATGGTAGAACACTCGCCGGCCACATTTATTGTACCGTTGTTTTTCAGGTCATTGCGATTCTGAAACAAACCGTTTTCCAGTATATTCATCGTTCCGTTGTTCTGAAAGTGGCCGCCCTCGCCAAGTGTATTGTCATAGTGTGTACATATACTACCGCCGCTTTGGATATTCAGCGTCCCATTATTCACAAGCGTGCCCGGATTCGCGCCCCGGTCCGCAATACTGCATTTGATATTCAGCACGCTGCCCGCCGGTATATCCGCTCGCGTTCCCTCCGGGATCGTGAGAACCGACTCCTTTACACTATAGTTTCCAATGGAAAGCGCCGCGCCGGGGCCGAAGCAGAAATTCTCATTCCAGGTCACCTCTCCGAATACATAGCCGCTGCCCGCCGTAATGGTATCCGCTGTCTCATCCCAGGAACAGCCGGTATACCAGACGCCGTCCCCCTGAAACGGCAAAACGCTTATTTTTTGCGCTCCATAAAAAACCGCGCTGTTTTCCAGAACCGCACGCTTCATGCTAATGGGAGAACTCCACAATTCTAAATCGGTCCCCCGGTTCTCCACATATGCTTTTCCGCCATCCATGCGAAAATATTGACACAAGAACGTACCAGCGGCCTTTTGCGTATCCGTCTTTCCGATGGCCCGGACATCCGCGCGAATCAATGCAACCGTTTCGGCTGAGGCCGCGGCCCCGCCTTCGTTTACGGCAATCACATAACTGCTTTCAATTCGCAGCGTGCCTTTCCCGCTTTGGTTCGCAAAGATTGCCCCGCTGCTGCTTCCGATTCCCGGATTGTTTTTTATAACCGCATGGCTTTTATTGCAAATGGTTACGTCTCCATGCAGGGAACGTAACCCGCACCCGTTTCCGCTCGCCGATCCATAGTCGATCCGTATCTGCGCGCCGTCGATCAAAATATTGCCGGTAGCCTGAATTCCATCTGTCTGGCTGTGAATCTCCAGCGAACCGGGGCCGGTAATCGTCAGATCCGCATCTCCCAGGTCTGAAACAACATACACCCCCATTTTATCAGAAGTAATGCTGTTTTCCCCCTCCAGTTCAATCCGGCACGGAACCGAAACCACGACTCCTGTTTTCTGCACGGCCGTACTGTCAATCTGTACATTTCTCATGACCAATACCGCGCTGGTTACCTTGCCGTTTTCCACTGCCGGTTTCCAGATTATTTCCCCGGCCCCGGCTGTGTATGTCGTTTCGATGGTTGGCATTTGAGATTCATATCTGAAATCCAGTCCAGCCGACTTGTCAACACTGCCCGCTGTCCGCATGAGGTTTTCCATCTCAAAAGAACGTATCTCCGGATTTATTGCCGTCGGAGGTATTGGTGCAGGCACCTCCTCCGGTTTTTCCGGATTTTCTGATTTTTCCCCATCTGTCTCATCTTTTGAGGGCTTCTGTTCGTTTGGCGCCTGTTCGTTCGGTGCCTGTTCAGCCGGCTTCTGTTCGGCCGGCTCCTGTTGATCTGGCAGCTGTCCAGCCGGCTTCTGTTCAGCCGACCCCTGTTCAGACGGCACCTGTCCAGCCGGCTCCTGTCCAGACGGCTTCTGTTCAGCCGACCCCTGTTCAGACGGCTTCTGTCCATCCGCCCCCTGTCCAGACGGCTTCTGTTCAGCCAGCCCCTGTTCATTCGGCATCTGTTCGCCCGGCACCT
>JAAWCS010000012.1 GCA_022793375.1 Lachnospiraceae bacterium | reverse complement strand
AGGTGCCTTTGCTTTTTATCTGTATACAACCTTTCAAGGCAATGAATAAAGAAGTAACGCGATAGGACGGTTCAATTTAGATTGAAGAGACGAACCGCCTCAGGGGCAAGTCGGTATAAATTTTCGTAGAGTATCTTACTTTGCGAATCCCAACGCCAAAAGCCAGGATAATACCATGACAGCATCGGATACCCTATACAAAACGGTCAACCAATACAATAAAGAACCGATTTCAGCGGCAGATATGCAACGTCTGACAGAACTGGCTCAGGACTATTGTTCGGTAAAGAATTATGTCTATCAGCGGTACGGCGGGATCGGGAGTCTGTCGAAATTGTATCCGGGTTATACAGTACAGAACGAGATGACCGCGAGCGGTCTGCGAAAGCAGCTGGGGATGCCATCCGTACATTTTTATTGCGCGGTGTTTGACGCGTTGGGAGATATCAAAAGCCAGTGGTCGCATACCAAGGCCAGGGTGGAGAAAAACATCCGTGAAAATGAGAATATGACGCCAGAGGACCGGCATTACCTGCGGTTTGTGATGAAACAGAGCCAATGCCTGGAAGCCGTTCTTCTGGAAAGGGAACCTTTGCTTGCAGAGAACTGGCGGCAGCCGTATGAAGAAGTGCGAGCCACTGTCCAGGACGAACATCGTCTGCAGCAGTATCTGCGCCGGCAGATACGCCGCCAGCTGAAAAAAATGCATACGGAAACAGCGGATGGTTTTTCAGTCACGCAGAAGGGATACCGCTACGCGGATCATGGGATTTATCTGAGCGATATTTGTAAGGTTTCCGACAAACCTCTGGTTTTAATGATCGATGAGATTGACAGCGCGGCCAATAATCAGGTGTTTCTTGATTTTTTGGCACAGTTAAGAGGATATTACATTGACAGAGACAGGTCTGCCGCATTTCGGTCCGTCATTTTGGCCGGCGTGTATGATATTAAAAATCTGAAGCGAATGTTTCGTCCAAAGGACCAGCATAAGACGAACAGTCCATGGAATATTGCCGTGGATTTTAAAGTGGATATGAGTTTTTCGGCGAAGGATATCGCGGGCATGCTGGAAGAATATGAAAAGGACCAATCAACCGGAATGAACATAGAAGAGATGTCCGAACTCATTTATGAGCATACATCCGGTTATCCGTTCCTGGTTTCAAAGCTTTGCAAGCTGATTGATGAAGAGGTAGCCGGGCAGGCGGCATTCCCTGAAAAACGCCAGGCCTGGACATATGCCGGTTTTACAGAAGCGGATAAGATTCTTTTGAGAGAGAAAAACACGCTGTTTGAGTCTATGATAAATAAACTTTTGGATTTCCCGGAACTAAAGGATATCGTATATTCAATTTTGTTTACAGGAAAGGAAATATCTTATAATGCCCTGGATCCGGCGCTCGGTATAGCTGAAATGTTTGGTTTCGTGAAAAATGTAAACGGCGCGGTTGCGATTGCCAACCGGGTTTTTGAAATGATCTTTTATAATTTGTTTTTAACCTCTGCGGAGAATCAGAACACGGATATCTATAAAGCGGCTATTCGAGATAAAAACCGGTTTGTTTATGCCGGACATTTGAATATGGAGCTTTTGCTGGAAAGATTTGTGGAACACTTTAGCGATCTCTATGGCGATTGTACGGACAGGTTTAAAGAAGAGGATGGCCGTCGCTATTTCCTGCTGTATTTGAGACCAATTATAAACGGCACGGGAAATTATTATATTGAGTCCAGAACCCGCAATATGGAACGAACGGATGTAATTGTCGATTATCATGGAGAACAGATAGTGGTTGAATTGAAAATCTGGCGGGGAAATGCCTACAAGGAACGTGGAGAAAAGCAGCTTGCCGGATATCTGGAGCATTATCACTTGAAAAAAGGCTATATGCTGAGTTTTGATTTTAATAAGAAGAAAGAAACCGGTGTAAAGCGCCATGTTTTAGGCGATAAAGTGCTGATAGAAGCAGTCGTATAGACCGAAACAGAACCGTAAAGTCACACGGCGGTCATACGATGCGATCGCATGACCGTATGCCATACCCGTCAAAAGAAATTGACATTTTGCCCAAACTATGCTACGATGCAGATAACAGCCGGGCATGCCCGGACAACAGGACTGACAACTGCATATGTCGATAGAAAAATCCGGGAGAGACCGTCGGGACGAGCGATCGTTTAGCGGCGCCGAAGGGGAAAACGCAGAAACTCTCAGGCAAAAGGACCAGATTTGGACGACACTCTGGAAAGCGAACTAGCACCAACGAATCAATCCCCTGCCGGGACTGCCCCGAAAACCAGGCGGAGAATATTTCAGGTAAACAGACAGAGCGCATAAAGAAAAGCTTTTTCTTTATGCGCTTATTTATGTGCAGGCAATGAGCGGTGCATTCGGAGCAGAATCAAAGTGCGCCGTTCCGTCCGTCCACATTATTTCATAAAAGCCAAGAAAACAAAAAAACAAGTAGGAGGAACCACATGGAACAAAAAACCCCCCTGTATGAATCACACATACGACACGGCGGAAAAATCGTCCCCTTTGCCGGCTACCTGCTTCCGGTACAATACAAGACAGGCGTGATTGCCGAACACATGGCCGTGCGCACGGCCTGCGGCCTGTTCGACGTATCGCACATGGGCGAAATCCTCTGCAGCGGCCCGGATGCCGTGCCGAACTTAAACCGCCTTTTAACCAACGATTTCACACAGATGTACGACGGCCAGGCCCGCTATAGCCCGATGTGCAACGAAGCCGGCGGCGTAGTAGACGACCTGATCGTCTACAAAGTCCGCGACGAGCATTACTTCATCGTTGTAAACGCCGCCAACAAGGACAAAGACTTTGCCTGGATGCAGGCGCACCAGTGCGGGAACGTAACCTTTGAGGACATTTCACCGGCCGTAGCCCAGCTGGCCCTGCAGGGCCCCAAAGCCCCGGAGATTTTAAAGAAACTGGTATCAGAAGAAAACCTTCCGCCAAAATATTACAGCGCCCGCTTTGACGCCCGCATCGGAGAACTTCCCTGTGTGATTTCCCGCACCGGTTATACCGGCGAAAACGGCTATGAAATCTACCTGGCGGCGGATAAAGCCGAACGGCTCTGGGAGCGGCTTCTGGAAATCGGAAAAGAAGAAGGGCTGATCCCCTGCGGCCTGGGCGCGCGGGATACGCTGCGCCTGGAAGCAGCCATGCCGCTGTACGGCCACGAAATGGACGATACGATTACGCCCCTGGAAGCAGGTCTGGGCACGTTTGTGAAATGGGAAAAAGAATCCTTCATCGGCAAGGAAGCCCTAAAGCGGCATCGGCAGCCGTCTAAAAAGCGCGTGGGTCTGAAGGTCACCGGCCGCGGTATTATCCGCGAGCACTGCACGGTCTACTGTGACGGCCGGGAAATCGGCCGCACCACCTCCGGGACGCAGGGTCCTTATCTGGGATATCCGATTGCGATGGCGCTTGTGGAGACAGACAGCGCAGTGCCGGGTACGGCCGTCGAAGCCGATGTGAGGGGCCGGAGGGTAGCGGCTGAGATCGCGGCTCTGCCGTTTTATAAAAAGGGCCAGCCCAGAGGATGAACACAATTCTAATATAAAGAAGAAAGAGAGGACAAAGCAATGAACGAGTACAAGTACAGAGAATCACATGAGTGGGTCAAATTTGAGGACGAGACAACGGCTCTCATAGGAATCAGCAGCTACGCGCAGGAATCCCTGGGTGATATCGTGTTTGTCAATCTGCCGTCTGTGGGCGATGCCGTAACAGCCGGGGAGACCTTCGCCGACGTAGAGTCGGTAAAAGCCGTATCCGATATTTACAGCCCGGTCAGCGGTGTGGTCGCCGAGGTCAACGAAGCGCTTTGCGACCGCCCGGAAACCATCAATGAAGATCCCCTGGGCGCCTGGTTTATCAAGGTTGAAAAGATTACGGAAACCGAAGAGCTGATGGAAGAGGAAGCCTACGGACCGTTTGTGGCCGGCCTGGAATAGGGAGGATATCATATGGGTTCCTATATTGCCAACACCAAAGAACAGCAGCAGGCTATGCTGGAACAAGCCGGCTTCCAAAGCTTTGACGAGCTGTTTTCCGATATCCCGGAAAGCGTAAGATGCCGGGGGCTTTCCATCCCGGCCGGCCTTTCTGAGCTGGAAACGATGGAGCAAATGGAAGAACTGGCGGCGAAAAACAAGGTTTTCCGCCATATCTTCCGCGGCGCCGGCGCCTACTGCCATTACATACCGGCGATTGTAAAAAGCGTAACGAGCAAGGAAGAATTTCTCACAGCGTACACCCCCTATCAGGCGGAAATCAGCCAGGGGATTTTGCAGTCGATTTTTGAGTATCAGACCATGATTTGTGAACTTACCGGCATGGAGGTATCCAATGCCTCCGTATACGACGGCGCGACGGCGGCCGCCGAGGCGGTGGCTATGTGCCGGGAACGGAAACGGACCAAAGTATATGTCTCGGCGGCGGTCAACCCGGAGGTGCTGGCAGTGATCGGCGCCTACTGCTATGGAAACGGGATGGAGGTCGAAACAATTCCGCACAAGGACGGGCTTACCGACCAGCAGGCCCTGCGGGCGGCGCTTGGCGACGACAGCGCCTGCTTTTATCTGCAGCAGCCCAATTATTTTGGCTGTCTGGAGGACGCGGAGGAGATCGGAGAGATCGTCCACGCGGCCGGGGCCAAATACATCATGGGCTGCAACCCGATCGCGCTGGCACGGATCCCGACGCCGGGCGAATGCGGCGCGGATATTGCCGTCGGGGAGGGCCAGCCCCTGGGACTGGAGCTGGCTTTTGGCGGGCCGTACCTTGGCTATATGGCGGCCACGGGTAAAATGATGCGCAAGCTGCCGGGACGAATCGTCGGAGAGACGACCGACAAAAACGGGAAACGGGCCTTTGTCCTGACATTGCAGGCCAGAGAGCAGCACATTCGCCGCGAGAAAGCCAGTAGCAATATTTGTTCGAACCAGGCCCACTGCGCGCTGACGGCCGGCGCCTATATGGCGGCAATGGGGGCAGAAGGATTGCGCCGGACAGCGGATCTGTGCGTATCCAAGGCGCATTACCTGCAGGAGGAACTGGGCAAAGCCGGCCTGCGGATGAAATACCGCCAGCCGTATTTCCATGAATTTGTGACAACCGGCGGGAGGGCGGCGGAAATTTTGACAGCCCTGGAGCAGGCGGGGATTTTGGGCGGCCTGCCCTTAAACGAGACCGATATCCTGTGGTGCGCGACAGAACTGAATACCAAAGCCGCGATGGACCGGACGGCGGCGATTGTAAGGGAGGTGAGCCAAAAGTGAAGCTGATTTTTGAACGAGGAAGCGAGGGACAAGGCTGCGCGGTGCTTCCGGCCTGCGATGTGCCGCCGGTGACGCTGCCCAAACAGCGGACGAAGGAACTGCGTCTGCCGCAATTGTCGGAATGCGGGCTGAGCCGTCATTATACGGAATTGGCAAAAGAAGTGCACGGGGTGAACGACGGCTTTTATCCCCTGGGTTCCTGTACGATGAAATACAATCCGAAGGTCAACGAAGCCGCGGCCTCCCTGTGGGGCTTTACGAAAATCCATCCGCTGCAGCCGGAGCATACGGTGCAGGGATGTCTGGAGGTCTGCCGGCAGACGGAACAGCTGCTGTGCGAGATTACCGGGATGGAGGCCATGACGCTGCAGCCGGCCGCCGGGGCGCACGGCGAGTTTACCGGCCTGCTGTTAATGAAAGCGTATCACGACAGCCGGGGCGACAAAAAGAGGACCAAGATTATTGTTCCCGATTCGGCGCACGGCACCAATCCGGCCAGCGCCGTGATGGCGGGCTTTACCGTGGTCAGCATTCCGTCCCGCGACGACGGCTGCGTAGACTTAGAAAAACTGCGGGCCGCGGCGGGAGAGGATACGGCCGGCCTGATGCTGACCAATCCGAATACGGTGGGCCTGTTTGACAAAAACATCCTGGAGATTACATCGATTGTCCACGAAGCCGGCGGCCTGAATTATTATGACGGCGCGAATCTAAACGCGGTCATGGGAATTGCCCGCCCGGGGGACATGGGCTTTGACGTGGTGCATCTGAACCTGCACAAGACCTTTTCCACGCCGCACGGCGGCGGCGGTCCAGGGAGCGGCCCGGTGGGCTGCAAGGCGTTTTTGGCGCCGTTTTTGCCGGGGCGGCGGCCGGCAGGCCGCGAAAAACTGCACTGGGAGACCTCGTCTCACTCGATTGGCAGCGTGAAAGCGTTTTACGGGAATTTCCTGGTGGTGGTACGGGCGCTCTCGTATCTTTTGACGCTGGGACGGGAGGGGATCCCCGAAGCGGCCCAAAACGCCGTCTTAAACGCCAACTATATGATGACAAAGCTCCAGGATCTTTACCCGATGGCCTATCCGGGTATCTGTATGCATGAATTTGTCATGAGCCTGGAAAAAATGAAGCATGAAACCGGCGTATCGGCGATGGATATTGCCAAATCGCTTTTGGATTACGGCATTCACCCGCCGACCATGTATTTTCCGCTGATTGTGGAGGAAGCGCTGATGGTAGAGCCGACCGAGACGGAGAGCCGCGAGACGTTAGACGAGGCGATTGCGGTATTTCGTGAGATTTGGCAGAAGGCGAAAACCGATCCGGCCAGCCTGCACGAAGCGCCGGTGCGTACCGGCATCGGCCGTCCCGACGAAGTGGGCGCGGCCCGCCATCCGATCCTGCGGTATGAGTTTTAGGATTGCGTGAGTGTATCAGCACGGAACTGTCCGTGTATCGTGAGCGTCAAAATACCTTTTGACACTTTCATCATAGTATAAGGAGAAACGAATGACTATTTATGAAAAAATGCACGGCGGCGCGCTGTACGATCCGCAGGATGAAGCGCTCATGAAAGAACAGCTGGCCTGCCTGGACCGGCTATACGATTTTAACCGGACCCGCCCGACAGAACTGGCCAAACGGGAAGCAATGCTAAAGGAGATGTTTGCCGAAATCGGGGAAGGGTGCTACATTGAACCGCCGTTTCACGCCAATTTTGGCGGCCGTCATGTCCACTTTGGCAAAAAGATTTATGCAAACTTCAATCTGACGTTGGTGGACGATACCCATATTTATGTAGGCGACTTTACGATGTTCGGCCCGAACGTGGTGGTAGCCTCGGCCGGGCATCCGATCGATCCGGCCCTGCGCGAGCAGGGCCTGCAGTACAACGCGCCGGTGCACATTGGCAAAAACTGCTGGATTGGCGCCGGGGCGATCATCGTTCCGGGCATTACGATCGGGGACAATGTCGTGGTGGGAGCGGGCAGCGTGGTGGTCAAGGACCTGCCCTCCGGCGTGGTGGCCGTGGGCAATCCGTGCCGGGTGCTGCGGGAAATAAACGAGCACGACCGGGAGTTTTATTTTAAAGACAAGAGGGTTTCGAATGATAAAAAAACTCCTTGAATCCGATAAACTAAAAAAAGCGATCCTGTTATCGTATCTATGGCTTCCGGCATATCTTGGTATGGTTTTCATAGCGGTTTTTATGTTCCGCCAGGATGTCGGACGGCAAATTGAGGGAGACGCAAACAGCGAATTATTTTTCCGACATTTATCCTATTGACTGCGCAGTGCTGTCTGCAAATGCACAATCCTGTCAAAAATGCTGCACGTTGTTGTCGGTATTGTTTTGCGCCT
>JAAWCS010000011.1 GCA_022793375.1 Lachnospiraceae bacterium | reverse complement strand
GCTATACCGCCTAATCTGAAATTACTTCCCTCTAACCGTAAACATTTGATTTTCCGGGCTTTTTGAGCCGTTTTGATAAAATTTAACGCTTGCTGAACTGCGGAGCGCGACGAGCCGCCTTGAGGCCGTACTTCTTTCTCTCCTTCATACGAGGATCGCGGGTCAGATAGCCCTCCTTCTTGAGAACGGCACGATATTCGGGATCTGCCTCCAGAAGAGCACGCGCAATGCCGTGGCGAACGGCGCCGGCCTGTCCGGTAAAGCCGCCTCCATGAACATTTACCAAAACGTCGAACTTATCCGTAGTTTCGGTCGCCACCAGGGGCTGACGCACAACTACCTTCAGGGTTTCCAAACCAAAATATTCGTCAATGCTTCTTTTATTGATCGTGATGTTGCCGGTACCGGGTACCAGATACACTCTTGCGATAGATTTTTTTCTTCTGCCTGTTCCGTAAAATTTTGCGGTAGCCATTGTATTTTCCTCCTTTCGGTCCTGATTAGAATGTTAATACTTCGGGCTTCTGAGCCGTATGCGGATGCTCAGCGCCGGCGTATACATGAAGTTTCTTTATCATACTTCTTCCTAAAGGCCCTTTGGGAAGCATACCCTTGACAGCCAGCTCGATTACTTTCTCGGGCTTTTTCGCCATCATCTCCTGCAGCTTCGTCTCCTTCATACCGCCAACGTACTCGGAATGATTGTAATAAATCTTCTGCTCCATCTTCTTGCCGGTCACCTTGATCTGATCGGCATTGATGACGATCACATAATCGCCGGTGTCAATGTGGGGCGTGAAAGTCGGCTTATTCTTACCTCTCAGAACCTTCGCCACTTCGGACGACAGACGACCCAATGTATGTCCCGTAGCGTCAACTACATACCATTTTCTTTCAATCGTAGACGGACTAGCCATAAATGTCTTCATTGGTTGGAACCTCCTGTATTATTTCTTTTCTCCAAACAGATTGGACATTTCTCGATAGTTCGCATCACCGGGGCATGGAATATCTGCTACTGTCTCAAATGTCACAGCTTTTTCATTATAGTACACCGTACCCGGCGTGTCAAGCAGAAAAGCTGTGATTTTGGCAGGTTTTTTGCAGGTTTTCCGGGTCTTTTCAGGTAAGCGGCAGCAGCCAGAGCTCATTCTTTGGTACGATAAGCCAGGTCTGGAGCCGTGCGATTTCGTTTTTCTCAATCCGCGAAACATTTAAAAGATATTTATCGTTCCAGGTATAGAGGCCGCTGCCCGCGCAGGCGGCAAAAAGGGCCGCCAGGCAGCCTACCACCATACCCGCGATTCGTCTTTTTTGTCTCGGCCGCATGGGCATCCTCCTTCCCTGAACGAATTTTCTTTATTTTACCACAACAAAGCCGGGCTTTCAATCGCCCGGCTTTCTGCTTTCTTCCTATTTAATACCCGCTTCGCCTCCGCCCGTTTCAGGCTTTGCCGACGCTTCCAAACAACTCCATCTTCTCAATGCACTTCGCCTTCGTGGCCTCCAGACCAGGCGCCAGAAGGGCACGCGGCGTAAAGCCCTTGCCTGTGAGATCTTTGCCGTCCTCAATATACTTTCTCGTCGCTTCGGTAAAGGCGATCTGGCACTCGGTATTGACATTGACCTTGCTTACGCCCAGCGTAATTGCCTTCTTGACCATCTCGTCGGGAATCCCCGAACCGCCGTGCAGCACCAGCGGCAGTTCGCCGGTCTCCTGCTGGATCGCGGCCAGCACGTCAAAGTTCAGTCCCTTCCAGTCCGCCGGATACTTGCCGTGGATATTGCCGATGCCGGCCGCCAGCATATCGACGCCCAGGTCGGCGATCGCCTTGCACTCCTTCGGGTCGGCGCACTCGCCCATCGCGATATGGCCGTCCTCTTCGCCGCCGATCGCGCCCACTTCGGCTTCGACGGTGATGCCCTTTTCACGGCACAGGCCGACAATATATTTGGTCTTTTCCACATTTTCCTCAATGCTGTACTTGGAACCGTCGAACATGATCGAGCTGAAGCCGCCCTCGATCGCCGCCAGCGCCTCTTCATACGTGCCGTGATCCACATGCAGGGCTACCGGAACCGTAATCTGCAGATACTCGATAAAATCCTCCACCATGTGGGCAATCGTCTTGTAGCCGCCCATGTACTTGGCCGTGCCGCCCGATACGCCCAGGATGATCGGCGATTTCACCTCTTCGGCCGCCAGCAGAAACGCCCGCACCGATTCCATATTGTTCAGATTAAAATGTCCTACCGCGTAGTGGCCTGCCTTTGCTTTGGTCAGCATTTCTTTTGCATTCACTAATCCCATTTTCTTATTCTCCCTAACGGCCCCGGCTGTCTTTTTTGGTAAAAACAGCCGGCGGCTTTTCTTATTTTTTTTGTCGCCGGCTCTGCCGGCCCGTCCCGCCCCATTCCATTTTATTTTCCCGACGGCCAAACGAGACCGCCGTCCCCAAGTGATCCCCGCTCCTACAGCGCAATCTCCTTATCCTTTGACACACGCATAAACAATAGCAGCGACAGCACGGTAAACAGCGTCAGAATCGTCGAAACCGCGCAGGCCTTGCCGTCGGTCCCTCGCTGTACCATTATGTACACGCCCAGATTCAGCGTGATCGTCTGGGAACTGTAGAGGATGATCGACGACGACAGCTCGGTAATCAGCGTAACCCAGCTCATAATAGCGCCGGCAATTACGCCGTTGAACATCATCGGCACCGTCACCTTATAAAAGGTCTGGAATTTGGACGAGCCGAGACTGGCTGAGGCTTCCTCGACCGTCATCGGAATCTGCTGTAAGATCGCCACGCTGCTTCGTATGGTATACGGCATACGCCGGATACACATGGCTATGATAATGATCCAGGCCGTGCCGGTCAAAGCCAGCGGTTCCTTGCCAAAGCCCATGACCAGGGCAATACCGATTACCGAACCGGGAATGATGTACGGCACCATCGACAGCGTATCGATAATCCCGTTGACCAGGTTCCGCCGGCGCACCACCAGATAGGAAATCAGGATCGCCATAATCACGATAATAATCAGCGCGCCGCCGCAGATGCGGATCGTGTTAAAGATCGCGTCGCCCATCGTCTCAAAGACCTGCTGGTAGCTCATAAGGGAATACCCCTCCTTGAACATATTGCCGGTCTTGCTCGTATTGCGGAAGGAACAGTAAATCAAATATACCTGCGGCATAATCGAAAGCGCCACCATTCCATAGCAATACAGATGCATCAGGATGCCCGCGACCTTCTTCGGCTTCTTGCGCTCGATCGGGTGCAGAGCGTTCATCGTAAAGCTGAAACGATTTGAAGCATATTTCTGGATCAGGAAAATTACCGCCGTAATCACAACGGCCACCACGCTGATCGCGGCAGCAAAGTTATAGTTGGTGCCCGCTTCGCCCACGTACTGCTTGTAAATCTCCACCGGGAAGGTACGATAGCCCTCGCCGATCATCAGCGGCGTACCGAAGTCGGCCAGCGAACGCATGAACACCATCAGGCCGGCTGCCATAATCGACGGCATACACAGCGGGATTACTACTTTGAAAAAGCGTTTTACACCTTTGCAGCCCATATTGGCCGAGGCCTCCAGCAGGGAATTATCCACGTTTTTCAGCGCGCCCGACACGTAGAGGAATACAAGCGGGAACAGCTTCGTGGACAGTACCAGCAGTATGCCGCCAAAACCGTAGATGCTCGGCATCTTGATGCCAAACAGCACCTTCATCAGCTTAGTAATCAGGCCGGCCCGCCCCAGCAGAAGCACCCAGGAATAGGCGCCGATGAAGGGCGCGGACATCGAGCAGAGAATAATCATAATCTGCAGGAAATTGCGTCCCTTAATCTCATACAGGTTGTAGATATAGGCCAGCGGAACGCCGAACAGAAGCGTCAGCGCCGTGGCGCAGATCGATACCTTGAAGCTGTTAAAAAGCGTGGACAGGTAATAATTGTCCTCAAAAAACTGCCGGAAATAACGCAGCGTCACTTCCCCTGTCTTATTGTCAAAGATGGACTGCGCCAGCATCCGAAACAGGGGGTACATCATGAACAGGCCGTAAATCAGCAGAATGGCAATGCTGACCCCCATCCACATGTCTGCTTTCTTTTTCATTCTCATCGCATCGTCTCCTGTCCTTTAGCGTACCAGCGCCTTGCTTCCGTCGCTGCTGAACACATTGATCTTTTCCGCTTTGACCCGCAGACGGATATTGCTTCCTTTTTCCAGGATATCGTCGATCCGCGATTCCTGGATAATCTCCACGCGCTCGCCGGAATGCAGCTTGACAATATAATGGGTATTCAGTCCTAAGAAGGTGCTGTATTCCACCGTACCGTCGATGCCCTCCTCGCCGCTGTCCACGATCACAAATTCCTCGGGACGCACCGATACTTTGACCTGGCTGCCGGCCTCTGCCTCGTCTGTCAGATTCGGCATCGGCAGACGATAACCGCCGGCGAAAAGGATGCCTTTTTGGCCGTCCGTCTCGCAGATTTCTTCCTCCAGCACATTGGTGCGGCCGATGAAGGTGGCTACAAATAAGTTGCCAGGCCGCTGGTACAGCGCCTTCGGCGTGCCGATCTGCTGGATCACGCCCTCGCTCATAACGGCGATACGATCGGACACGGCCATCGCTTCCTCCTGGTCATGCGTCACATATACGGTCGTAATCCCCAGGCTGTTTTGAATTTCCTTGATCGCTTCGCGCATCTCGACCCGCAGCTTCGCATCCAGGTTCGACAACGGTTCATCCATCAAAAGTACGTCGGGCTCGATCGCCAGAGCGCGGGCCAGGGCCACACGCTGCTGCTGGCCGCCGGAAAGACGCTCCGGCAGACGGTCTTTGTACTCCTGGATTTTCATCATCGTCAAAAATTCCTCGGTACGGGCTTCGATCTCCTCCTTCGCCATCTTACGATTCTGAAGGCCGAAAGCGACATTCTTTTTTACTGTCAAATGCGGGAAGATCGCATAGTTCTGGAACACCATGCCGATGTTGCGTTTGGATGGGTCCAGGTCGTTGATTCGTTTTTCATTGAAATAAAAGTCCCCGCCTTCGATGCTGTTAAAGCCGGCGATCATACGCAAAAGCGTGGTCTTGCCGCAGCCGGAAGGACCCAGCAGAGTAAAAAACTCTCCTTTGCGGATATCCACCGATAGGTCAGGTATGATGACGTTATCGCCGTATTTTTTCAAAGCATGGCTGATTTTGATTTCTACGTTCATATCGGTTCCCGTCTTTCTAAGGTTTTTGTCTTGGCAACGCATACGAACGGCGGGGCAGGCTGATCCCTGTCCCGCCGCTTACACTCGTTTGATTACTGCTTCGCAGCCTCTCTCCACATATCCTGGATCGTCTCACGGTTCGTAGCCAGCGCCTCGGTGTCGGCTACATTGTAAGTGATGGTGGACAGATCTACCAGCCACTCGTTCTCCACCTTCAGGTTGGAGTTCGCCTGTCTCGCGCCGCACTCATTGTAGATAGCCTGGCACTCGTCGCTGGTTAAGAAATCCATGAACAGCTTGGCATTGTCCAGGTTCTGGCAGTTCTTGATGATCGCGGAGCCAAATGCGATACTGGTAACGCCCTCGGTCGGATATACGATATGTACGCCTTCGGCGCCCTCGGAAAGCATCTGTACGCAGGCAGGCTCATAGGTTAAGCCTACGGTGTACTCGCCGGTATGTACGCCCTTGTAAACAGCGGAGGAGCTGTCCTGGATTACCATGCCGTTGCCGATCAGCTGCTTGATGTAATCCCAGGCTGCGTCGCTCTCCCAGCCGCCGAAATCGGTCAGGATGCACTGCAGCTGGTTCCAGGCGCTGGAGCTGCCGGTCGGGTCGGCGGAAATGATCTGGCCGTTGAGGGCCGGATTCAGCAGATCCGCATAGCTTGTAATCGTAACGCCGGCTTCCTTTTCCAGTTCGTCGTTGACCCACAGGCAGGGAATCTGCGCATCGTGGTAGGTCAGAACGCCGGTCGTGTTCTTAAACTCGTCGGGCATCTTGTCATCGTTGGCGCTGACATACACTTCAAAATTGTCGGCCATCGTTAAGGTGTCGGCATATACCAGACCGCCGAACATCACATCGCCCTGCGGATTGTCGGCTTCCGCCTGGATACGGCTCTTGCAGTCGCCGGCGCCGGCCTGGGTGTATTTGATTTCAATGTTCGGGTACTTCTCGGAGAACGCACCCATGATCGCGTTGTACTGCAGGTCGCTGACCGTCGTGTAAACGTTCAGAACGCCGGAAGCCTCGCCGGCCGGCTCAGCTGCGTCCGTCTGCGCATCCGCGGCCGGAGCGGTCGTCTCCGCAGGCTTATTTTCTTCTGTGCCCTGCGTTGTCGCAGCGTCTGCTGCTGCCGTCGTGGCATCTGCTGCTGCCGTCGTGGCATCCGCCTGACCGCCGCAGCCGGCCAGGCATCCCAGTGCCAGAACCAGTGCCAATACAATTGCTGCTGTTTTCTTCATCTTTCTTCCTCCTGGATTTTTTTGTTTTATAGCTGCAAGCCTGCCGCAGTCCCTTGCCGCAGCCGGCATTCGCTCTCCGTATGCCGGGCCTGTCTCCCCGGCCCTTTACCTTTCCGCCGATATCGGGATACGCGTTTATACCCAGGTCTCCCGCATAAAGGCTTCTGCCTCTTTTCGTGTCGGGATCCCGGCCCGCCCGCCAAACTGCCGGCATTTCAGCGCCGATACGGCGCTGGCAAAACGGATGCACTCTCCTAACGGACGCTCCTCCAGATACGCGGTCAAAAACGCACCGTGAAATACGTCCCCGGCTCCCGTCGTGTCTTTTACCTCCACCGGGCAGGCCGGATAATGCTTGAGCGCATTGTTCTCCCAGGCATAGCATCCGTCTTTTCCCGCAGTGGAAATCACAACTTTTGCTCCCAGGGACGCCATATATTCCATTGCGTCTGCAAGCGTCTCCTGTCCCGACACCCGATACGGATATTTCGCGTTCATAATCAAAAGATCGGCCATAGCGGCCAGCCGCCGGTTCTTTTCGTTGTCCTTCTGCATGGAGCAGCCGTCCAGCGAAATCGTCACGCCGTATTCCCTGGCCAGGCAGGCTGCCTGCCAGGCATTCTCATAGTTTGTCCCGTCCAGGTGAAGCACCCTGGCCCGGCGCAAAAGCGCCCGCCGGCCCTCGTCAAATACAATCGCCGGCAACCCGTCTTTATAAGGAAACTTGGTCCGCGTCCCCTTCTTCGGATCTACCATCACGATCGACGACGAGCTGCGTCCGCCCGCGATGCGGGCAATCCCCTCGGTGGAAATCCCCAGACGCGTAAACTCTTCAAAAATCTGGTCGCCGATGGCGTCGTCTCCCAGATTGGCAATCATCCCCGTCGATACCCCCAGCCGGCTGGCCGCCGCAAGGGCCGTCGCCACCGCGCCGCCGCCCTGGCTGTCGTCGATCGCCGTGATATGGGTCGAACTGTCCTCCGCCGGGTACTCCTCCACCGTGCAAATCGAATCCTGGCAGCAATGCCCGACGCCTACAATCCGGACATAATCCTTTTCCATCGTATCCTCTCCGTATTTTTTCTTAAACTATCTTTTTCTATGAAACTTTTTTCTTCTCTTTTCATAACCAGTTTATAGCATTTTTCTTTTTTTGTCAATATCAACAAAAGTTTTTTATATTTTTTTAATTTTTGAACAAAAAAACATTGGTGCCAAGGTTTTTACGTTTCCCTCCTCCTCCAAATTCCACACAAAAAGAAGGCTTCGCAAGCCTTCTTTTTTCGCGGATAAGGAAGTATTTCATCCACACTGACAAGCAGAAGCAGAGAACATATCCCTTTCATCGGTGATCGGTTCTCTGCTTTTATTGTTATTTTCTATGACCTACGTCATTTCTTTTTTTCCAAAACATTTCACCGCCGCTGTAACAATAAGGGTAGACAACCCAAAGCGGTGTATTTGCCACCAATACACCGGGGATCACAAGAAGCAGGTTTAAGCCGACGGACAGCAACGGTTTTTCAAATAGTACCGTAATCGCCCAGATTGCCGCCGCACCGGGGAGCATCGTCAAAAATAATCCGGCACACCACTTCAATAAATACAGGACCGGCAATGCTTCTGTGATTCCTGTACTGCTCGTTGCAATCAATCCTGTTATCACAAAAACAACAAGAAAAACAACCATTTCCATACATAAATAAAAGAGAAATACACAAAATTTTGCAACTGACAGGTAAGGCTAACATTTTCAAAATTCCGTTGTTCCTCGTTTCGCGCCCCGCAATCATCACGCATACAACGATCATGCTGAACGAAAGCAGATAATAGGCATAAACCAATGCGCTCTGAATGAACATGGCTGCCCATGCCATACCGCTTAAAAATCCGGCAACACCGATCCCGAGAGGCGCCCACATATTTTCAAAGCGGTAGGATATAAAAACCATAAAAGCTAATACGCCGCTTTGTGGGAATCATGACGTTAAGCACAATAAAGGGCATAATGGAGAAATTTTAATAGACCATAGCGACTACGGCGGATTCAAAGTCGTACTGATCATATCGATTTTCCGTCCGGTCAGATGCATTTAGCCAGGAACAATTCCATCGGCTGCGCGCAGCCGGCCTGTCCGATCACAAGGCCTCCGCAGTCTCTGTATCCCAGGCTGCGATAAAAATGCTGCGCTTGTTCATCTGCGCGAGTCGATGTCAGTACCAGGTCATAACCACGTTTTTTCATGTCGCTTTCCCAATGCTGCATCAGCTGTTTTCCATACCCCTTTTTCTGATACCCCGATTCAATGAAAAGCATGGTGCAAAACGGGATATTATCCCCAAAAAAATTGTACCGCAATAATCCGATCGGTTTCCCTTCTAATCGTAAAACATAGCCCTGCTTTTCCTGCACTTTCTTTGCGAATTGCTCCCCGGGCAAATGTTTGTCAAGGCTAAACCAAAAGTCCCGATCCGCGCTTTCCAGATACCTGATTTCGATCATTGTCCTCTCTCATCCCCTGCTCTCGGCCCGAATCCGCATCGCCACACCTGCAAAAAGAATATCGATGATGCCCAGCTGAGCGGCCCGCTCATAGGTGTGATCGCCCGGCATCATCTGTTCGGAACAGGTGGAAATCAAATGGATATGCGCGGTCCGCACAATCCGCGAATTGCGGTTGCCGGATATGCCGATCGTCGTCGCCCCTTTCGAGGCCGCCCGCTCCAGCGCGCTGCATACCGCTTCCGTCTCCCCGGACAGTGAAATTCCCAGGGCCACATCGCCCGGACTAAAGCGTTCTGCCAGAAGATAATGCTGATTGATGTCAGAACTTACATTCACCCGCACGCCGATTTTACGGAAATTATGCTGCGCGCAGCGGGCTATTGCCGCCGAACCGCCGATACCGAAAATGTCGATGTATTTTGCCCGGTACATGGTCTCAATCGCTTTTTCCAGCTGCTTGTCGTCCAGGATATCCATCGTATCCTGGATCGATTCCATACACGCATACATCACCTTGCGCTTCAGCTCAGACGGCGCATCGCCCGTGTGGACCGTTCGTTCCTCACGGGTATAACGCTTTTGATCCGGCTGTTCCTGGGCGATGGCAAGCTTTAACTCCTTCAGCCCCCGATACCCCAGCGTCCGGCACAGACGCACCACGGTCGCGTCGCTTACACCGCTTTTGCGCGCAATATCGGAAATTCCCCACTCCAAAATATGCCGGCTGTCCGCCAGGATGCAGGAGGCCACCTTTCGCTCCGATATGCTCAGTTTGTCAAAATCCGCGCGCAGCTTTATTTCCCACGACGGCGTTCGGGTGATCTGGACTGCCTTTTCCATGGAGTATCCCCTTTCCTCTGCTTGTCCGTGTTTTCAGGACATAATAGTACACCCTTGCGGTGTTTCCTCTGTTTGTCCGTATTCTCAGGACATAATGGTATACCCTTGCGGTGTTTCCTCTGTTTGTCCGTATTCTCAGGACATAATGGTATACCCTTGCGGTGTTTCCTCTGTTTGTCCGTGTTCTCAGGACATAATAGTACACCCTGTAGTGTTTTTAGGGCGAAAAAGTATGCGAATCATACATACTTTTTTTAACGATTATTATAACACATTTTCGACATTGCTGCAAATAAAAAAGGCGAACCGGTCGAAACCGGCCCTGCCCTAGAGATAATGCGTCTCCCCTTCTTCGATCTCAATCTTCATCAGCGTCAATCCCACTGCCGGCGCCTTAGGTCCGGCCGCCCGCCGGTCGCATGCTTTTAGAATCTCTTTCATATGGGCCGGCGGGTAAACATGCATCCCCACCTTCACCAGGGTGCCGGCAATAATCCGTACCATATTATACAGAAAGCCATTACCGCACAGCCGCAGGGTCAGACAATCGCCCTCCTTCAAAATCTCCACCTCATACAGGGTGCGCACCGTTGTCGTCACCTGCGAACCCGCGGAACAGAAGCTGGCAAAATCATGTTCTCCCAGCAGGCAGGATGCGGCCTGCCGCATGGCTTCTACATCCAGCGGCACATAGACAAAATATGAATACAGGCGGTTCAAGGGGTCTTTGAAGCGTCGGTTCAGGATACGGTACTCATACGTCTTGCGGCTGTTGCACTTGCGCGGGTGAAAATCCGGCGCCACCTCGCGCGACTCCTGGATCACAATGTCGTCCGGAAGCCGTTCATTCAACGCATAACAGATTTTTTCCGGCGGAATCCGCGTCTTAGTATCAAACACGGCAATATTGCCCCGGCTGTGCACGCCTGAATCGGTCCGGCTGGCGCCGATCACCTTGATCTCTTCCTTTAAAAGACGCGTAAGTTCCCGATTGAGAATTTCCTCCACCGTAATGCCGTTTTTCTGAATCTGCCATCCGCAGTAATTCGTCCCGTCATAGGCGACAATCAATTCAATCCGTTTCATCTGCAAATTCTTTCTTAAAAAATCCAGTTCAGCGCGATCATCGCACCCAGGTACACGAAAAAAGCCAGATACGTCAGCCGGTCACGGCTTGCATAGACCAGCGGCTTCATGCGGGTGCGCTCCTCCCCGCCGTGATAACAGCGGGCCTCCATCGCCATCGCCAAATCCGTGGCCCGGCGAAACGCCGAGATAAACAGCGGCACCAGGATCGGCACCAGCGCTTTTGCCCGCTGGATCAGATTACCCGACTCAAAATCCGCGCCGCGGGCCATCTGCGCTTTCATGATCTTATCGGTTTCCTCGATCAGGATCGGGATAAAGCGCAGCGCGATCGACATCATCATCGCGATCTCATGGATCGGCACACGAACTTTTTTTAAAAAACCAAGCCCGGTTTCCAAACCGTCCGTCAGCTGATTGGGCGTCGTTGTCAGCGTCATCAGCGACGAGCCCATAATCAGAAAAATCAGACGCAAGGCCATAAAAAAAGCCTGCCTGAGCCCCTCCAGTGTAATACGGAAGATCCAAAAATGCACCAGCACCGTCTCACCGTTCGTCAAAAACAGATTGAAACCGACGCTGATAAGCAGCAGGATCATCACAGCCTTCAGCCCGCGGACAATAAAACTCACCGGCACCCGCGACAAGCGGATCATCCCTGCCAGCCAGACCGCCGCCAGCGCATAGCAGAGCCAGTTGCCCGCAATAAACAGCGAAACGATAAACACCAGCGTTCCCATCAGTTTGGTGCGCGGGTCCAGACGGTGCAGCAGGGAATCGGTCTGGTAATATTGGCCTATGGTAATATCTCGAATCATGTTTTGTCTCCCATTCCCTGCAAGATTGCCCTGCAGGCCTCCGCTACTGTCGTAATATCCTCGGCGATCGGAAAGCCCCGTTCTTTCAGTGCATGGATAATATACGTTACCTGCGGCGCCGCCAGGCCGATCTTCTCCAACTCGCGATACTGCCGAAACACTTCTTTCGGCACGCCGTCAAAGGCCACTCTTCCATGGTTCATCACAATAATGCGGTCTACATAGCGGGCTACATCCTCCATACTGTGCGACACCAGCACGACCGTCATTCCCTGCTCCCGGTGGAGTTTCGCCACCTGGTCGAGAATCTCGTCCCTTCCCCGCGGGTCAAGCCCCGCCGTCGGCTCATCCAGGATCAGCACCTCCGGCTTCATCGCCAGCACACCGGCGATCGCCACCCGCCGCTTTTGCCCGCCGGAGAGTTCAAAGGGCGAAACCTCGTCATAGGACCTATCAAGCCCCACCAGGTCAAGCGCTTCCCGCGCGCGGCTGCGGACGGTCTCCGCATCCAGCCCCAGATTTTTGGGGCCGAAACAGACGTCGGTGAACACATCCGTTTCAAACAATTGGTGTTCCGGGTACTGAAAGACCAATCCTACCTTGCTGCGCAGATCTTTCATCGAAAATCCCGCCGCGTAGATGCTTTGGCCGTTATATAAAATGTCCCCGTCCGTTGCTTTCACCAACCCGTTTAGATGCTGAATCAGCGTGGATTTGCCCGAACCGGTATGTCCGATCAGGCCGATAAACTGCCCGTCGGGGATCTGCAGGTTGACATGGTTCAACGCATGAATCTCCTGCGGGCTCCCGCTGCCGTATACATAACTGATATCTTTTAATTCAATCGCCATCTTGTTTTCCTTGTCTATGGCCCCTGTCTAAAATCGTCTCCGCTGTGCGCCGTCTGCTCCCGGCGTCCATGCCTTCGCTCATTTTTGCGCCGTCTCAGCCCTTCTCATAAATCGCCATGACCTCGTCCACAAACGCATCGATCGTTAAGATTCCGTCGGATAAGGGCAGGCCCTCTTTTTTCAGCCTCCATGCCAGCTCTGTCACCTGCGGCACATCCAGGCGGAAGCCCTTCAATTCTTCCGTGCGGGCAAAGACCTCCTGCGGCGTTCCTTCCATTACAATATGTCCGTCATCCATCACGAATACCCGGTCGGTCTCAATGACTTCTTCCATGTAATGCGTAATCAAAATAACCGTAATATGCTCCGTGCGGTTTAATTCGCGGATCGTGCGAAGGACCTCCCTGCGCCCGTTCGGATCAAGCATCGCGGTCGGCTCGTCCAACACAATACAGCGCGGCCGCATTGCCATCACACCGGCAATTGCCACCCGCTGCTTCTGGCCGCCGGACAGCTTGTTGGGCGAGTGGTGACGATACATCATCATCCCGACCGCCTCCAGGCTCTGCTCTACCCGCTTCCAGATCTCCGGCGTGGGAACGCCCATGTTCTCCGGCCCAAATCCCACATCCTCCTCGACAACCGTGCCAATGATCTGGTTGTCCGGGTTCTGAAATACCATCCCCGCCGTGCGGCGCACTTCCCACAGATTTTCATCCAAAGACGTATCCTTGCCGCCTACCCAGATCGTCCCCTCGGTCGGCAGCAGCAATGCGTTTATGTGCTTTGCCAGCGTCGATTTACCCGAGCCGTTGTGTCCCAGGATCGCCACAAAGCTTCCGGGCTCAATATCCAGATCGACCTGATCCACCGCCCGCCTGGTTCCGTCCGGGTTGCCGTTCTCATCCCGCTTAATGTAATCATAGATCAGTTTCGAGGCTTTAATGATGCCCATACGATACTGCCCCTTTCCTTAACACATGTCCGTGTTTTCAGGACATAATGGTACACCCTTGTGGTGTTTCCTCTGTTTGTCCGTGTTCTCAGGACATAATGGTACACCCTTGTGGTGTTTCCTCTGTTCGTCCGTGTTCTCAAGACATCTTGGTACAACTCTCTACATTTTAGCGGAAAGAGGTTAAAAATGCAAGCTTAAAAATGCAAGAGCAAAACAATGCCCTCCGCATTTTTTCGGCGTCTCCCCGTCTGATACCCACTCAACGTAAATCGTCTAAATTGCCGGCAGCATCCTGATACAGCGGATTATTTTCAATTTCCGCATCGCCGCCGCAAAATGCCCTGGCGGCCTCTTCGTCTCCCTGAAGCAGCCACATAAACCAGGCCGTAACATATCCGTCCGCCGAATACAGTACCGCGCCATGGCCTGTATCCTTTCTTTGCACCATCAGCTTGGCCGCCCGGATATCGCCATAGATACTGCCCAGCTGTTCGCCGGTAACCACCCAGTCGTCCCCGGAAATCAGCGGTTACTGCGCAATTACCCTCCACGCATCTACCAGGCGTGGGAGCGACCAGGCCGCGTTAGCCGGGCTGGTGGACGGCAGACGCACTGCCGCCAACTCTGTCTTTGGCAGCAGCAGCTTATCATACAGCTGCGCCGCCTTCCCGCCGTTGACATACACACGCGTAATCCCGCTCTCACGCAACAGCCACGCTACATCGTTTGCCTGCGCCTCCCGGATCGAGCTGTCGCTTGAGCCCTGGATTTCGCAGGAGGCGATCACATCCCACAGCGCGATTCGCTGTTCCAGCAAAAACGCCTGCTTCTGCGCCACGGTTTCCGGCACAGCCGCTTTTGTCACGGCGGCCAGCACCTTCCAGAAACGATTCTGCGGATGTCCGTAATAAAAGCGCTGTTCCCGCGATTTTACCGACGGCATGCTTCCTAATATAAGTATGCGGGAATGCTCATCCCATACCGGCCCAAAGCCATGTTCCACCCTCATATGCCTTACCTCTGTCCTGTGCTGCGGTTTCCTCTTGGGCTTTGCGCCGCTTGCTGTCCGGCCGTCTTATTTCTGCTCCGGCACCGGTTCATACGTCAGATCAATTCCCAGCTTGCGAAACGTTTTTACATCCGCTGAGGACAGCTGTACCGAGGCATGGGCCATGCAGCCTTTCAGGCGCCGCAGTTGTTTCATTGCCAGCAAAGCGGTCGAATTGGATGAGGCGCTTGCCGACAGAGCAATCAGCACCTCGTCGCTGTGCAGACGCGGATTGCGGCTGCCCAAATAAGCCGTTTTCAGGTACTGGATCGGCTGGATTGCCTCCGGCGATACCAGGTGTACGCTGTCCTCGATGCCGGCCAGATTCTTGATTGCGTTCAGCAAAAGCGCCGCGCAGGCTCCCAAAAGTTCGCCGGTACGCCCGGTAACGATGGTTCCGTCCGGCAGTTCCATCGCCGCCACCGGCATTCCCCGCTCCGCCGCCAGTGACAGCGCCGCCGGCACTACGCTGCGATCCTCCACCGTAATTTTCGTGTTGCGCATCAAAAGTTCGATCTTATAAATTTCGTTTTCCACGTCCTGCCCGGCCGCACGCTTTATAATCGCCTGATAATAGCGGCGCAAAATCTCCTGGCGCGCCGCGTCCCGGCAGGCTTCGTCGTCCTCGATGCAGAAGCCGACCATATTTACGCCCATATCGGTCGGCGACTTGTACGGACACTCGCCGTAAATCGCCTCAAATACGGAGCGCAGAACCGGGAAAATTTCCACGTCCCGGTTGTAATTGACCGCCGTCGTTTCGTAGGCTTCCAGATGGAAGGGATCGATCATATTTACATCGTTTAAATCGGCGGTCGCCGCCTCATAGGCTAAGTTGACCGGATGGCTGAGGGCCAGATTCCAGATCGGGAACGTCTCAAATTTGGCGTAGCCGGCCCGAATCCCGCGCCGATTCTCATGGTACAGCTGGGACAGGCAGGTTGCCATCTTACCGCTGCCCGGCCCGGGTGCCGTCACGACCACTAACGGCCGGCTCGTCTCGATATAATCATTCTTGCCAAAACCATCCTCGCTGATTACAAACGGCACATTATTCGGATAGTTTTCAATGACATAATGCGTATAAACCGGAATTCCGGCCGCCTTCAGGCGTTCGCGGAACAAGTCAGCCGCTTTCTGCCCGGTATACTGCGTAATCACCACGCTGCCGACGTACAGCCCCCTCTCGGTGAACAGCTGTTTCAGCCGCAGTACATCCCGGTCATAGGTAATATCCAGATCCCCGCGGACCTTGTTTTTCTCAATATCCCCGGCATTGATCACAATCACGATCTCCGCCTGATCCTTTAGCTGCATCAGCATATTTAGCTTGCTGTCCGGCGCAAATCCCGGCAGCACGCGCGAAGCGTGATAATCGTCATACAGTTTGCCGCCAAACTCCAGATACAGCTTGTCCCCAAAGATCGCGATCCGCTCCCGAATATGCTCCGACTGCATCTGCACGTATTTGTCATTGTCAAATCCTTTTTTCATCTTTTTCCCCTCATCTGTAAATTTTCCTCCTGATAATGTGTCTGTTTTTCATCCCTCAATATCCCGGCAGATTGTCCGTCGTATCGATTAAAATACGGCAGCCGTCCCGCATATGCTGCAGCACAAAGATCATATCCTCCTCCGGTATGGCAATACATCCCAGCGTAGGCGGGTCGTCTCCGATGCAGTGCAGAAAAATACAGCTCCCTTTTCCCACGGCGCCCTCCGTATTGTATTCGATAAACAGGCAGTATTCATACCCACTGTATTCGACTAAATGCTCGCTTTCTGCCGGATCCAAAGCCCAGTCCCTGTCCGCCGCATCGTCCCGGCAAAGCTGATTAAAATAGCGCGATTCATAATCGCCGACCCACCAATAGGACTCGTCCACCTGGGTATAGGGCAGGAGCGAACCCGGATCCGGTTTTGTCCCAAAGGCAACTGACAAACCGTATGCTCCGGTCGGCGTTCTGCCATCCCCTTCCCGTTCTTTTGCGATCCCGCCGTAACCCGCATATCCGTCTGTACGCAGAATTTCCGTCCAAATCCCCTCCTGCCGCTCGTGCATGGTCACCACCACGGCCGCACTGTCATTCGTCTCTGCCTCCACGATAATGAGCTGATCCAGCTCCCTCGACAGCGACAGCCGGCCGGCAAAGGAGGGCTCCGGCGCGAGCCGCCTTTGCGCCTGTTTTACCCGCAGCTTTGTCTGTTCCGTGCGGCTCTCCTGCGTTCTTGGCATTGTGCTTTCCTGGCCTGCCTGTGTATCTTCCGCCCTCTTTGGCGGTCCTGCACAGCCGGATATGGTCCCTAAACTCAAAATTAGCGCATACAAAACAGCGCTCTTACAAGATTTAATATATTTCATTTTATGTTTACCGGGTATTTATTGACAAAATCCAAACGAATCCTTTAGCTTTTTATATATCTTCTGCTCTCTTATCTTATCCTAAAACACATTATCATGTCAATAGAAAGAAAAAAACTGCCGGTAACTCTTTTTAAGTCTACCTGCAGTCTTTTTATTCTCCGTTTTTTGTCTCTGCTTCCTTTTTCGGGATATCCTTATCCGATCGGCAGCACTTCTACGATCTTCAAAATCACAACTTTATCGCTGATCGACTCATTGGCGGAATAAATGGCATCCAATACCGCCTGATCTTCTTCCAATACTACTTTTAAAACAGCGCCGCAGTGACGGCCTTCCTTCGTTTCTGCCGCCGGGTTTGTGACATCGTATGTAATGACCGCTTCCTTCGTTCTCTGTACATTCGATTTGGTAGCATTGTCTGCCCAGCCAAATATGATATGCGATTCATCGGCTACGCCGGGAACAAAAATTGCCAGATTGGGGGTTCCGTCCGCATTGACCGTCGCCACATTACAAAGTCCCTGATACTGGCTCATCGCCTCCAATACGCCGGCCTGATCCAGGTTGGTATACAAGTTGGTGTATACGCTGGGAGTTGTTACAGCGTCAGATTTGTCCGGTTCCTTTGAAGAACAACCCGTCATACCCAGTCCCACACAGGCTGTCAGCATCAATGCTGCCGTACATTTACAGATTCTTTTCATTGTTCCATTCCTTCCTTTTGGTTTACGTCCAGTCTCACAGTCCGTAACGTTATTTTAACATTCTGACAGGTAATTCACAATAATGGAATCCATCTGTTTTTTATCCGTTTCATAACATGTCCTTTTATTTTTGATAAAACCTGCTATACTATCCCTTGTAAAATGTGTAACACTATGCCCATTATGCCCTGTAAACACGGGCAGACAGAGGAAACACCGCAAGGGTGTACCATTATGCCCTGTAAACACGGGCAGACAGAGGAAACACCGCAAGGGTGTACCATTATGCCCTGTAAACACGGGCAGACAGAGGAAACGAGGTTTTATATGAAATATGCGGATCCGGCTTCTAAGCGTCCCGGCTTCCTGCGCACCGCCCAATACAATATTCCGCTTGTTCAGGATCCCCTTTCCGATTTTATCCATTCCTGGGGGTTTGAGCCGGTAGGGTTTGGCTTTTGGTCGCAGGTAAAAAAGCACAGTATTTTAAAAGACAATATGTTGAGCCAGTTTATGCTGGTTCTGATGTCCAAAGGCCAATGCGAACTCAGCTGCCACAGCGGCTGCTATCTGCTCTCCGAATATGACTGTGTTATTATTCCGCCTTATCTGATGTATACGGCTGTCTGCATCTCCGAAGAACCGGTAGAATACTACTATTTGGGCTATCAGATTACCAATCAGGAGCAGAAGCGCCGCTACGCGCATTTAGACAGCATTACCACCCTTCAATATCTTCCCGGACTCCTCAACGCATACGCCATACAGCGCTTAGAGCAAGTTTATCAAAATGCCCGCCAGCACGAAGCCGGCCGTTTTCTGCAGATCCAGAGCCTGCTCTACAGCATCCTGATCCCCATGTTCTGCCGCCAGGACAGCAATCCTCCTCTTACGCTGCCGATCCGCCACAAAACAAACGAGGAACAGCTGGTCCTCTCCTGTATGGAACTGGCGGATCGAAAAATCCATGAGGGACTGCAGGTCGCGGACCTGTGCAGCGCCTTTCATGTATCCCAGAGTTATCTGTACCGCAGTTTTTGCCATATACTTCACTGTCCGCCCCGCACTTGGCTGCGGACGTTTCGCATCGAAAAATCACTGATGTTTTTGAAATCCCCCCAGTACACCGTTGAACAGGCAGCCGAAAAAACAGGGTTTTCTTCCATCTATCACTATTCGCGTGTTTTTAAAGAAATTATGGGGTGTTCTCCTTCTCAATACCGTAAGGAGCTGTCCGGCAGCCAGAATGGTAAATAGATGGGCGCACTGCTTATTAGCCAACACGTAAAAACCTGCTGTCGGACGCTTATTTTGTCCGACAGCAGGTCTTTCATAATTTTTCTTGTGGTTTTACACCAGCTCCATCAGCACTTCCATCGCGCCGTCGCCTTTGCGCTGGCCGATCTTTACGATGCGGGTGTAACCGCCGTTGCGGTTTGCATACTTGGGTGCAATCTCGTCAAACAGCTTCGCAGGCAGATCCACCTGCTTGGTGCCTCTCTTGCGGCCGGCTACCGCGGCAGGTACTTCCTTCACCGGATAGAGCACTTTGAGCATCTGACGACGCGCATGCAGGCGGGAGGGCTTATCCTTGCGGATCGTCTTTTCAACTTCGTCGTATACGGTCTTTTTCTTACCGTCTACCACTTCCTTTACGCGCTTGCCGTCTTTGTCCTTGCGGGCTACTTTGGCTTTTACGGTTACTTCCTCGTAGTTGTCCTTCTCACGGACTGCCAATGCAATCAGGCCCTCGACCATGCTGCGAATTTCCTTGGCTCTGGCTTCTGTAGTTACAATCTTACCATTGTACAGAAGGTTCGTGGTCAGGCTTCTCATCATAGCCTTTCTCTGGCTGGATGTTCTGCCAAGCTTTCTATATGCCATTGCTTTTTCCTCCATTTGCGGCGTTTTCGGACATACCCATCGGTTTTACTGGCCGAAAACCGTATTCCGCTCTCTCACATAAATTTACTCGTCACTGGGATTTAATTCAAGTCCCAATTCCTTCAGCTTCGCAAGTACCTCTTCTAACGACTTGCGGCCCAGGTTGCGGACTTTCATCATATCCTCGGAAGTTCTGTTGCACAGCTCTTCTACCGTGTTAATCCCTGCCCGTTTCAGGCAGTTGTAGGAACGCACCGACAGCTCCAGCTCATCGATGTTCATTTCCAACACTTTTTCCTTCTCATTGTCCTCTTTTTCAACCATCACCTCTGCGGTCTTGGCGTTTTCGGACAGGTCAATGAAGAGATTCAAGTGCTCGCTGAGTACTTTTGCCGCCAGGCTTACCGCTTCGTCCGGAGCCAGCGTCCCGTTCGTATACACGTCCAGCGTCAGCTTATCGTAGTCGGTAATCTGGCCTACACGGGTATTTTCCACGGTCATATTTACACGCTCCACCGGCGTGTAGATCGAATCGATCGCAATCACGCCGATCGGCAGATCGTCGCCCTTATTCCGGTCCGCACTCACATAGCCCCGCCCGGTCGTGATGGTCAGTTCCATATTCAGGCGGCAGTCCGCACCCCCGCTCAGAGTAGCAATCACCTGATCGGGATTCATTATCTCAATATCCGAATCCGTCTTGATATCCGCAGCCGTAACCACGCCTTCGCCTTCAAATTCCAAATAAGCGGTTTTCGTCTCATTGGCGCCGGAATGGTTCTTGATGGCAATGCTCTTTAGATTCATTACGATTTCCGTCACGTCCTCTTTTACGCCGGGGATCGAGCTGAACTCATGAAGGACGCCGTCGATCTTCACCTGGCTGATTGCCGAGCCGGGCAGAGAGGACAGCATGATTCTTCTGAGCGAATTGCCGAGAGTTGTGCCATAACCACGCTCCAAAGGTTCTACAACGAATCTACCATATCTTTTGTCATCCGATATTTCAGCGATTTCAATGTTGGGTTTTTCAAAATCGAACACGAATTTCCCTCCTTATTGGGGTTATGCATAGCGTATCCTTACGGATTATTTGGAATACAACTCTACGATTAACATCTCGTTTACAGGGACGTCAATCATGGCCCGGGTCGGCATCTGTTTCACGGTAATCGTAAAGGTTTCCGAATCGGCTTCCAGCCATTCCGGAATCAGACGGCCGCCGGTGGTATCGAAAATTTCTTTATATCTATGGGAATCTCTGTGTTTCTCGGCAATCGTAACCACATCGCCCGCCTTTACGCTGTAGGAGGGGATGTTCACGCGCTTGCCATTGACCAGTACATGCTTGTGGTCCACAATCTGTCTGGTCTCCTGTCTGGTGCGGCCAAAACCGGCACGGAACAAAACATTGTCCAGTCTGGTTTCCAGGAGAATCATCAGGTTCTCACCAGCCATGCCGTTCATCTTCTTGGCCTTTGTATAATAATTTCTAAGGGGTTTCTCCAACACACCATAAATGAATTTGGCTTTCTGCTTCTCGCGAAGCTGCGTGCCGTATTCGCTTACTTTTCTGTTCGCTCGTTTTAATTCTCTCTTTGATTTCTTGTCGATGCCTAAATAAATGGGGTCTAACCCTAAGGATCTGCATCTTTTAAGAACCGGAACTCTATTAACTGCCACGATTTAGTACCTCCTAATTAAACTCTTCTACGCTTGGGCGGACGGCATCCGTTATGAGGAACGGGGGTGACATCCTTGATACTGGTAACTTCGATCCCACAGGCTGAGAGCGCGCGGATCGCTGCCTCTCTTCCGGAGCCCGGACCTTTTACCATAACATCTACTGTTTTAAGCCCATGTACTAAAGCCGCTTTTGCCGCAGTTTCAGCAGCCATCTGAGCTGCGTAAGGAGTAGATTTCCTTGAACCCCTGAATCCCAGACCGCCTGCGCTTGCCCATGATAAGGCGTTTCCCTGTGCATCCGTCAACGTCACAATCGTGTTGTTAAAGGAAGACTGGATATGCGCTTGTCCGTGTTCAACGTTTTTCTTGACACGTTTCTTTGTCACTTTCTTTGCTGACACTTTCTTAGCCATTCTAAACTAACCTTTCCTTATACAGGTTCCTTTCTATAAAAAT
>JAAWCS010000002.1 GCA_022793375.1 Lachnospiraceae bacterium | reverse complement strand
GAAAAAGTCAAAAAGCTGACTGGATTGACAACTCTGGATGCCTTGTATCTGTCCAAAAAGGAAGTCGAAAATTTCTTCCAAAACGGCATGCTGCTTGACTTCTGAGTACTAGGTTTTGAGAGAAACGACGGAAGTCAGGTACCATAAAACAGCCTTTCCGTAAAGACGCGGATTTCAGGCAAATATATATTGTAAAACGTCTCCATTTCCTCTATAATAAAACCAGAATTTAAAAAGATTTTCCGTCTTGCCCGCAAGGCGGCTGTCGCTTTACCCAGAAAACACAGGCATATCAAGCAAACACAGCAGGAGGTATTACAAATGAAATTAGGTATTATGGGCCACGGCCCGATCGTAGGCTGGTTCCTGGACGCAGTCGCCCATGTAAAGACTGCCGACGCTGCCGCTCTTTACAATCGTCCGCAGAGCGCTGCCCAGGGACAGGCGCTGGCAGAGAAATACGGAATTCCCGCCGTCTACACAGATTTTGAGGCATTCCTGGCGGATGAGACCATGGATACCGTTTACCTTGCTCTGCCCAACAGCCTCCACTACGAATATGCCCTGCGCATCCTGAACGCCGGCAAGCACGCGATTGTGGAAAAGCCCTTTACGGCCACGGCCGCCCAGGCGCGCCATTTAGCTGAGCTGGCACGCGAAAAAAAGCTGTTTCTTTTTGAAGCAATCACCACCTGCCACCTGCCTCATGTAAAAAAGCTCAAGGAGCTGCTGTCCCGCATCGGCGATATTTCGCTCGTACAATGCAATTATTCCCAGTACTCCAGCCGCTACGATCTGCTGATGGACGGCGAGCTGACCAATATGTTCGATCCCCGCTTTGCCGGCGGCTGTCTGATGGATATCAACTCCTACAATATCCACTTTGTCACCGAGGTATTCGGCGCGCCCGAATACATTCAGTATTTCCCGCGCATGGGAGTGAGCGGCGTTGACGTTTCCGGCGCTGCCATCCTGCAATACGAAACCTTCCCGGCCTCCTGCATTGGCGCCAAAGACAGCGCCAGCCACAGCTTTGCCATGGTGCAGGGCCGCTACGGCAATCTGATCATCGACGGAAGCGTCGGTCCCTCCCCCTCCCTGATCCTTAACCTGCGCGGACAGGAACCGGAACGCTTCCAGCTGCAGTCCGCTCCCAGCCACTACTGCTATGAAATCGAAGCTTTTGCCCGGATGATTGCCGAACACGACTACCAGGCCTGTGATGTCCATCTGGAGCATTCCCTGCTAATGGCGCGGCTTTTGGAGGAAGCCCGTCAGTCCGCCGGCATTACCTTTGCCTGCGATACGGAGGCCGGGCACGAATGAAACAGCTTCGCCCTTATCCGCTCGTCACCGTAAGCAAAAAGGCCGAGCGTTCCGTTGTCGGTGGCCATCCGTGGATTTATGATACCGAGCTGCGCTGCGTTGCCGGCGCTCCCGCAAACGGCAGTCTTGTTGACGTTGTCACCGAAGGCGGCAAATTTCTCGGTACCGGATTTTTAAGCGAACACTCAAAAATCCGCATCCGCCTGATTTCCCGCAACGCCAACGACCGTTTTGACGATCGCTTCTGGGAGCGGCGGATCCGTTATGCCTGGGATTACCGCAAAACCGTTATGGGCACGGATATCGACTGCTGCCGGATTATCTTTGGCGAAGCCGACCAGTTTCCGGGACTGACCGTGGATCGCTTCCATGATATTTTAGTAACGCAGACCCTCTCCTATGGTATGGAGCTGTTAAAACCGGTCCTTTTCCCGCTGCTGTATCAGGTCCTAACCAAAGACGGTCAGAATCTGCGCGGGATTTACGAGCGCAACGACGTCGCCATCCGCGAACTGGAGGGCCTGCCCCAGTATAAAGGCTGGTATCCGCTTGCGGCCGCAGATCCCGACGGACAGATGCCGGCAGGCGCCCCCGCCGCTTTCTGTACCGAAACCTCTCCGGATTCCTGTCTCACGGAAATCTGCGAGAACGGCATTTTTTACGAGATTGACGTTGAAAACGGTCAAAAGACCGGCTTCTTCCTTGACCAGAAATACAACCGCCAGGCCGTTGCGCGCCTGGCCGCCGGCCGCCGCGTGCTGGATTGTTTCACCCACACCGGCTCCTTTGCCCTCAATGCGGCCATGGGCGGCGCCGCCCACGTATGCGCGGTAGACGTTTCCGAGAGCGCTATTGCCATGGCACAGAAAAACGCCGTGCGCAACGGGCTGCAGGACCGCATGAGCTTTCGTGTTGCCAACGTATTCGACCTGCTGCCCCGCCTGCAGGAAAGTCGGCAGGAAACCTATGATTTTATCATCCTCGACCCGCCGGCCTTTACCAAAAGCCGCCGCACCGTAGACAGCGCCCGTAAGGGCTACAAGGAAATCAATCTTCGCGCCATGAAGCTTTTACCGCGCGGCGGTTATCTGGCTACCTGCTCTTGCTCGCATTTCATGGCCGACGACCTCTTTGTGAGGATGCTGCACAGCGCCGCCGCCGATGCCGGCGTGGCCCTGCGCCAGATCGAGGCACGCCAGCAGGCCCCGGATCACCCGATCCTCTGGAACGTACCCGAGACCGATTACCTCAAGTTTTACCTGTTCCAAATTGTCTGAACTTCTGCCCTGGAAGCAAGGGCTCAGCTAAAAGGTATAAATTGTCAAATATAACCAATTATTTCCAATATTTGGTGGGGGATTCCGTTCTTTTCCCCATTATTTCGTAATTTGTAGCTTCTTTTAATTGCGTTTTTCCAGCATTTATGCTAGTCTAAAGATATGAGGAAAACGATGGGACAGGAGGTACTCTTTATGAAACCCACAGGCGTAATACGGAGGCTGGACGAGTTGGGACGTATCACATTGCCCATAGAACTTCGCAGGAGCTTTCAGATTGAAGAGAAGGATCCCCTGGAGATCTACGTAGACCGGGACTGCATTATTTTAAGGAAATGCCAGGAAACAGATATCTTCACCGGGACTACGGAAGATCTGATCGATTTTGAGGGCAAAAAGGTGTCCCGGTCAAATATCCGTAAGCTGGCCGAACTGGCCGGATTGAGGATCATGGATTAAAGCGTTGAAATTTAATAAGACGCAGAAAGAGGCTGTCAGATGCAGCCTCTTACTTTTTATAAACCGTTCGATTTTTTCTTATCTGGGTCTGCGGATTCCGCCTCTGCGCTTTAAACCGAATCCGTGCAGGTATATTTCCGGCACATTGATTCTTCCGTCCCAGGTTTCTTGTATAATTCCCAATGTTTTCAAAACGTCAAAAATTTCCAAAGCTGTCGTACCGGGAAGTTCATCGCGCTCCGCTTCCGGCCATGCCTGCACCTCCAAATAATGCATAAATTCCATCTTATCCATCAACATTGTCTGTCCTCGCAGACGATCCACAAGATTCTCCAGCCAGCCGTACTCTTCCTGGGTCAGTTCCTTCACCCGATCAACCGATACCTTTGTAACCGCCGCCTGTAAACGAGATGGAGAAAGGACATACTTTCCCTGCAGCTTTGCTACCTCACTTGAATTATCATACATATCCTGCGCTGCAAAAAGAAAGCACTTTAAAAAGGATCGAGGGCTTATTTCGCTGTTGGCGTCCTGTATATGATTGGGGATCCATGAATAACTCAATCCCTTTTTGGGATTGCTTCCCATATACTTCCCTACCATTTTTTCCATTAAACATTTTGATACATCCTCTGACACACCCGGAATGTATCCTAATACACCCTTTTTCTGTCCCTCATATAGCCCCGGAATATCGGCAAGATATGTCTCCACGTCCAAATTTCCACAGTTCATCAGGCGCTTGATCAGCAAGCGGTATAATGAAGGCGAATCCCA
Source organism: Lachnospiraceae bacterium (assembly GCA_022793375.1). Taxonomy (GTDB): domain Bacteria; phylum Bacillota; class Clostridia; order Lachnospirales; family Lachnospiraceae; genus RGIG7193. The sequence goes on along the minus strand of JAAWCS010000002.1, from coordinate 8,959 downwards.
TTTCAATTCCATGTGGAGTCCCCGCATTTTAGACGCATCTACAAAATGTAACGCCCGTGAATTATACAGATCGCTTCTCAAAAAAATCTTCGCCTTCAGATATCGCCAACGGTTGTTATGGGTATACCAAAAGTTTAACAGTGCACGTATATATATAAATAAATCGCTGTATTTCGGACAAATACGATCCAATTCATCATATGTGACATAAATCTGCAAAGACTGCTGCTCAAAATAATCGTCAACGCGATCGAAGAACAATTCCCAGCCCTGCACATTTTCTTCCATCCGCCCAATCCATAGACGGGGCTGTTTGCACGAGTCCGGCTGTATCAAAATTTCTGTTAACTCCACCCCGAGGCTTTCATTTGCCAAGCCTATAAGTCCAGGTTCCCCAGCAAACTCCCGAAGCAATACGTAGCAAAGCATCCCTGCCCAAAGGCAGGTAATCCGCTCCTCTTTTTGCTCTTTCGCATAAGATGAAAATATCTCATTGGCCGGAAAATCTTTACTCCGGGAACTCGCATTGATATTGGTAATGTATCCCACAATAAAACGCCGTTGCTGGCTCCCTGTATAACGCTTACGATCTAACTCGCTTACTACATGCTTAAACCCATCAGGAGAAGTCAAAACACGGAACAGTTCTGTTTTCCCGGCGCCGCGTCCTCCTGTAATCAGAAAAACTCTCTCATCCGCCATTTTGCTATAGCTGCGCAGCGGGAGGAAATTAGATAAAAGCTGCGCCTCTCCCTCTGCCATCCCGCCCTCATCCGCAATTTGGGTCATCGATTCAAGCACCGAAAGTTTTTGTTCGATTGTCATACCAATTCTCCTTCTCCAAACCACATTTCTACACGATCCAACACTTTTTTATAGTCTGCACCGCATAAAACATCGGCGATGGCTTTTACCTGACTGTCCTCCTGCGGGCTTCCGTTGGAAAACAAAAGGACATCCCCCCTAAGCAAGGAATTGTAGGGAAGCGAAACCGGCATATGCGCCACATTCTGCGCCTCCATGCCCGGCACATCATTTTCATAATAGTAATCCAAACACACCGTATAGGCCTTCTGCAAAAACCGTTCCCTTTGCTCTAAATACAAAGGTCCTCCCTGCACTTCTCCCAAACAATCCGCCAATGCTACCGGCATAATGTCTCGATGACCCGCTGAGATCGTCTGCAGCACCAACGCCAGTCCTTCCCATGACTGTCTCGAACCATTTCCAAACAATACAACTCCATGCGGAAGCTGCGCCGCCACAATCCCACCCATGTCATGGAAGCCAGCGCGCGCATCAATCAAAATATAGTCAATCGCATATTCCCTGCGAATCTCTTTTAACAATCCTTCCAGAGCCTCCCTCAAAGCACCGTTCCGATGATCTTGATAATCAATACGGGCCAGTTTTTGCAGATAGCCCCCGTCCACTTTTCCAGCTGGCATCAGATACAGATGCCCATCCTCTTCACGCAGCAACGCAGGTTCCGTCACATCCTGCACATAACGCGCCACCCCCTGTTCCGGATTCAGCGGATGTTCAATCAGATAATCCAAGACACCCTTCTCGATTCTGCTCTCATCAAAAAAAAGAGAGGCCAGTCCCGGCGCTTCAATATCTGTGTCAACCATCATAACATTCTTTCCTTTACGGACCATTTGAAGCGCCACCGCTGCCAATGTCGTTGTCCGTCCCATCCCTCCCTTAAAAGAATAAAACGTAACTACCTTTGGACTTATTCCCGCAATTGTCTCTTCATAAGGCCAGACTGGCTGCTGTTCCGCCTGCTGTACCCATGCCTTTTTAGCGATAGCCCGTTCAGACAGATAAAACTCTATTCCTTCTTTTGTATCCCAGTAATGGCGTAAATCTTTTATTATGTCTAAAACCGGCTGAGGCGTCCTCTTTCCCTTTTTGGGTTTGTCCCAATACACTGTCCCACTGAAAAAATTTCCCAATTTCCCAGATGCGCAGAGATAAAAAGAATCCCTGTCCGGTTGATCAATCTTCTCCACTGTTTCCATATAAAAAGTAAGCTTGGCAAATACATCCCGTATCACAGTTACGCTCTGCAGTTTACCTTTCTCCGGCCATCTCAGCACCATCTGTTGTGCCTCTCTTAATTCCGTATCAAAAGTAAGCATTCGATCCGCCTCCCCTCCGATTATTTTTAATTATATCCATCTATATGCATCATAATCAATTCTTTCACCAACGAAGCTGCTGTCTTTTCACAGTCTACCGCATCCCGAAACCCATACGTCCCTGTTTCAAAGTAGCGCCGTTCCGGGTGATCCTGTAATAAAACTCCTTGAAAATTATACTGCGAAAACTTCAGCCCAAAAGCGGAATCAAACAACGGCATCTCTAACAGATTTGCTAATAACAGATACAAATCATCAAATGCCTGTTCGATATTGTGCGAATACGCCTGTTTCAGATCAATCTGTCCTGCATAAACAAGATCCAACATATTCTTTAATGCACACTCCACTGATAAGCCAAAAAGGCATACCGCATTATCATATCGCTCTTCCCTTAGTAATATCCGCCCATCTTCCCAATGACGAATCGCCGAATCAAAAAAACTATCCATTCCCGGTTCCCCCTTGAAGCAATTATACAAAACAATACACAAGAATTGCAAGGTAAATCTATAAAAAGTCTCCCGGCTATCCAACCAGGAGACCTTTTTATAGATTTTATACAAGTACCTCTTGCGTTACTCTCCTTCTTCCGACAGACCCTTTCGCTAAATCCCCCGCAAACTCCAAAACTCAGCTCAGCGTAGCCCCCTCTGCCGCCGATGACACCATCCGCGCATACCGCGCCAGATACCCGGTCTTTACCTTAGGCTCCGGACACACCCAGGCCGCCCGCCGCTTGGCAAGCTCCTCCTCCGATACCAGCAGGCGGATGCTGCAGTTCGGGATATCGATCGCAATCGGATCGCCCTCCTCTACCAGCGCAATCAGGCCGCCCTCCGCCGCCTCCGGCGACACATGGCCGATGGCCGCGCCGCGCGTTGCGCCCGAAAAACGTCCGTCCGTAATCAGCGCCACGCTCTCGCCCAGGCCCATGCCGCAGATTGCCGACGTCGGATTCAGCATCTCCCGCATACCCGGGCCGCCCTTAGGCCCCTCATAGCGGATCACCACCACATCGCCCGCCACGATCTTCTTATTGTAAATCGCCTCGATGGCCTCCTCCTCCGAGTCAAAGACGCGGGCCGGCCCCTCATGCGTCATCATCTCCGGCGCCACGGCGCTTTGCTTCACCACGCAGCCCATCTCTGCCAGATTCCCCTTCAAAACCGCAATCCCACCGCTTTGGCTGTAGGGATTGTCAATCGGCCGGATCAGCGTTTCATCAAGGTTTTCCACTTCTTTTAGGTTCTCCGCAACCGTTTTCCCCGTGCAGGTCAGAAGATCCGTGTGCAAAAGCCCCTTCTTCGTCAGCTCCTTCATCACGGCATACACGCCGCCGGCGCGCTCCAAATCCTCCATATATGTTTCCCCAGCCGGCGCCAGGTGGCACAGATTCGGCGTCCGCCGGCTGATCTCGTTGGCAATATCCAGGTTGATGTGCACGCCCGCTTCTTTTGCGATCGCCGGCAGATGCAGCATCGAATTCGTCGAGCATCCCAGCGCCATATCCATGGCCAGCGCATTCTCAAACGCCTCCGCCGTCATAATATCCCGCGGCCGAATGTTCTTCTTCAACAGCTCCATCACCTGCATACCCGCATGCTTCGCCAGCCGCAAACGCGCCGAATACACCGCCGGAATCGTCCCGTTCCCCCGAAGCCCCATACCAAGCACCTCGGTTAAGCAATTCATCGAATTGGCCGTGTACATCCCCGAACAAGAACCGCAGGTCGGACAAGCATTCTCAATATACTCATCCACGCCCGTTTCATCCAATGTCCCCGCATGATACGCGCCCACCGCCTCAAACATATGCGACAAGCAGGTCCGCCGGCCATCCCGCAGATGTCCCGCCATCATCGGCCCGCCCGAGCAAAAAATCGTCGGCAGATTCAGCCGCGCCGCCGCCATCAAAAGCCCCGGCACATTCTTATCGCAGTTCGGCACCATCACCAAGGCATCAAACTGATGCGCCAAGGCCATCGCCTCCGTCGAATCCGCGATCAAGTCCCGCGTCACCAGCGAATACTTCATGCCGATATGCCCCATCGCAATCCCGTCGCAGACCGCAATCGCCGGAAACTCAATCGGCGTACCGCCCGCCATACGGACCCCCGCCTTCACCGCCTCCACGATCTTATCCAGATTCATATGCCCCGGCACAATCTCATTATACGAACTCACAATCCCAACCAACGGCCGGTCAAGTTCCTCCCTCGTATACCCCAGCGCATTAAACAAACTCCGATTCGGCGCCCGATCCACGCCCTGCGTCACCTGATGCGAATTCATCATCCATTCCTCCTTCATTCCTTACCCAACTCCTCATCCCCCGCCCCAAAGAAACCTCCCTGTCAAAAGCACCCGCCGCAGATTTCTCCCGCCAAGCACAGGCTCCCACCCATACCGCAGGCAACCCACCAACAACCGCCAAAGCCAGCCCTACCACAGGCACCTCCCCCAACTGCCAAAACCAGCCAACCGCAGCACCCACGAAAAAATTGCCGCGATACAGCCCGGGGCCGTCATGGTTCCTGGAAAGGCCGTGTGGACACGCCGGTACTTAGTGCGCAGCCCTGCCAAAGGCAGGGCTGCACACTTATGTACCGCTGCGTGTCCACTCAAGCGAGAGCGGGCCTGCCCAGGAACCATGACGGCCCCGGGCGTCCCTCCCCTCCCATTTTTCAATTCGAAGCCTTATCCGGATCCGTATCCTCACTCCACAGCATCTGCTGCCGCAGCTCGGCTCCGACCTTCTCCACCAGATGCCCGTTGTTGATCCGCCGCGTCGCGTTAAAGTACGGCCGCCCGGCCTGGTTCTCCAGGATCCAGTTGCGGGCAAACGATCCATCCTGGATATCGTTTAGAATCCCCTTCATGGCCTTCTTCGTATCCGCCGTAATCACGCGCGGGCCGCTCACATACTCGCCGTACTCGGCCGTATCGGAGATCGAATAATTCATCATCGCGATACCGCCCTTATTTACAAGGTCGATAATCAGCTTCATCTCATGCAGGCACTCAAAATACGCGCTCTCCGGCTGATACCCGGCCTCCACAAGCGTCTCAAACCCGGCCCGCATCAGTTCAACCACGCCGCCGCACAGCACGGCCTGCTCGCCGAACAGGTCGGTCTCCGTCTCCTCTTTAAACGTCGTCTCCAGGATACCGGCGCGCGCGCCGCCGATCCCGGCCGCATATGCCAGCCCGATGTCCTTGCAGTGCCCCGACGCATCCTGATGCACGGCAATCAGATCCGGCACGCCCTTGCCCGCCACATACTGGCTGCGCACGGTATGGCCCGGGCCCTTGGGCGCCACCATGAACACGTCCACATCCGCCGGCGGTACGATCTGCCCGAAATGGATGTTAAAGCCATGCGCAAACGCCAGCGCCTTGCCTGCCGTCAGATTCGGCTTAATGTCGTTATCATAGAGCGCCTTCTGCTTCTCGTCGTTGATCAGGATCATAATCACGTCGGCCGCCTTCGTCGCATCCGCCGCCGTCATCACCGTAAAGCCGGCCGCTTCCGCCACAGCCCAGCTCTTAGAACCCTCATACAGGCCCACGATCACCTCGTAGCCCGAATCCTTCAGGTTCAGCGCATGCGCATGGCCCTGGCTGCCATAGCCGATGATCGCAATCTTCTTGCCCATCAGCATATCCGGGTTGCAGTCCTTCTCATAATACAGTTTTGCCATAATTGTACTCCTCCTTGAGTTTGTTTTTATCATGTATGTTATTGCGGCCTCTTTCGAGGGCAACCATGCCTGTGCGTGCGCTCTCCAGGATCCCGAAATCCTCAAGCAGATTCAAAATTGCCCGGGTCTTGTCCGCCGTACCCAGTACGGCAATCGTCAAGGTATCCTTTGCCATGTCAAGAATACTTGCACGGAACACATTGACAATCTGGATAATCTCGTCGCGAGCGTCCTTGTCGGCAGCATTTACCTTAATCAACACCAGCTCCCGCTGTACCGAATCTTCCCCTGTCAGAATATCCACGGAAATTACCAGCAAAAGCTTGCTCAGCTGCATGGCCAGCTGCGTAATCATCTTCTCGTCGCCGATCGTCACCACCGAAATACGCGTCACGCCCGGCTGTGTGGTCGAACCCGCGCAGATGCTTTCAATATTATATCCCTTGCGGGAAAAGAGCCTTGCCACCTGGGACAAAACGCCCGGGACGTCCTCTACCAGGATCGACAGGGTATACGCCTTTTTCTCCATATTCATCCTCCGGTCCCCCTTATGTCAGCATGAAATCCGTGATCGCGCTGCCGCCGCCCACCATCGGACGCACCATCTCGTCGGTATCGATCACACAGTCAATCACATAGCCGTGGCCCCAGGCAATCGCCTCGTCCATAGCCGCCTCCAATTGTTCCAGGTTCTCCACCCGCGCCCCCTTCAGCCCGTAAGCCTCCGCCAGCTTCACAAAATCCGGCGCAAAATCCAGGTCGGTCTGGCTGAAACGCTTCTTATAAATCAGGTTCTGCCACTGGCGCACCATCCCCAGCGTCCGGTTGTCAAAAATAACCGTAATCACCGGGATATCATAATGCGACTCCGTAGCCATCTCCTGGCTGTTCATGCGGAAGCACCCGTCGCCCGTCATATGAAGCACCAGCTTTCCGGGATTGCCGACCTTGGCCCCCAGCGCCGCGCCCAGCCCAAAGCCCATCGTACCAAACCCGCCGCTCGTCAAAAGCTGTCCCGGATACGTAAAGTGGAAATGCTGGATGCTCCACATCTGATGCTGTCCTACATCCGTCGCCACGATCGAATCCGCCGGCACCTTGCCGTAGATCGTGCGCAGCACCTGGTCGGGCGTCATATGATCGCTCTCCACCACCGGCACATGCGTATCGTGGGAAAACACCTCCGCCTTCCAGTCACTGCGGTCAAAATGTCCGATCTTTTCATTGAGAAGCGTCAGTACCCGCTTCGCATCCCCAATGATATGATGATCCGTCTTTACGTTCTTATCAATCTCCGCCCGGTCGATATCAATATGCACGATCCGTGCCTGCGAAGCAAAGCTGTTCGGGTCAAGCGCCACACGATCCGAGAAGCGGCAGCCGACCGCAATCAGCAGGTCGCAGGTATCGCAGGCAATATTCGAAGCCTGGGAACCATGCATGCCGATCATTCCGGTCGCTAACGGATGGCTCCCCGGAAAACCGCCGCCGCCCATCAGCGTAATCGCCACCGGACTGTCCATCTTTTCCGCAAACTCGATAAACTCCTTGTCGGCACGGCTTCGCACCACTCCGCCGCCGCAGATCAAAAACGGCTGTTTCGCTTCCTGAATCCACTCCGCCAGCTTATCGATATCCCCGCTGTTCGGCTCCGGTGTACGGATATCCCAGCCGGCCCGCTTATTCCAGGTTGCCAGCCGCCCCTCCTTGCTGTGTTCCTTTTTCGGCAGGGGCTTATAATCAATCTCCACATTGAGGGCCGTCACATTTTTCAAAAAGTCAATCAGCACCGGGCCCGGACGGCCGGTCGCCGCCACCGCAAACGCCTCACGGATGATATCGGGAATCGTCGCTGCATCCCGCACCAGATAAGTTGCTTTTGTGATCGGCATCGCAATGCCGGTGATATCCACCTCCTGGAACGAATCCTTGCCCAGAAGATTTTCCGTAACGTTACACGTAATAAACACCACCGGCGACGAATCGTAATACGCCGTAGCAATGCCGGTTGTCAAATTCGTGGCCCCCGGCCCGGACGTCGCAAAGCAGACGCCCACCTTTCCGGTCGAGCGGGCATAGCCGTCCGCCGCATGCGCCGCCCCCTGCTCGTGGGCGCTTAAGTAATGGTGGATTTGATCCTGATAATTGTAAAGCTCGTCATAGATATTCAAAATCGTGCCGCCGGGATAGCCGAAAATCGTATCCACGCCCTGCTCCAGCAGGCACTCTATGACTGCTTTTGTTGCTCGTATCTTCACAGAGATTCTCTCCTTTTTCTCATATTTCCCGGAGGACATATCGCCATGTCTCAGCCCGGATTTCTATACCGCCGGCTTTCCAATCTCCTGCTGCCGGCTCCCTTTCCCGTGCCGCAACGCACCTTTTCGAACTCCGGCAGCCGCCCGGCTTCTCCTGCCGCCACATACTCTTTCAATCTCCGACTGCCGCCCGGCCCTGGTTTAAATCCCGCCCGTTCCCTTCTGCAACGCCACCAGCCCGGTGCGCGCCACCTCCAGGATTGAGAACGGCCGCAGCAGTTCTTCAAACAAATTCACCTTCTCGGTCGTATCCGACAATTCCAGCGTCATCGAGGTCGGCGAAATATCGTCGATCTTGCCGCCCATAATCTGGCATACATTGAGGATATCCTGGCGCGTGCGGGTACTGGCCGAAACCTTAATCAAAATCAGCTCCCGCCCGATCATATGATGCTCCTCAATCGTGCGGACCTTAATTACATCCACCAATTTGTTTAGCTGCTTCTCCACCTGCTCCACCACGTTATTGCCGCTGTCCACAATAATCGTGATGCGGGAAATATTTTTGTCGTCGGTGACGCCCACTGCCAAACTCTCGATATTAAAGGCCCGGCGGGAAAACAGCCCCGTGATCTTATTCAGCACACCGGCCTGGTTCTCGACCAGAACAGAGATCGTTTTCTTCATATGCGCCCTCCTTTAATCTCTGATAACTTCTCGGAATCTTCAGCCCTTATTTCATGGGGCTTTCAGACCTCTGTCTCAAAAAATCACCCACTTTTTTCTCAAAAACACTTGACAAACCAGTCAAAAAATGCGGCGCTTCGCGCCCTTGATTATGAAGTATATT
>JAAWCS010000010.1 GCA_022793375.1 Lachnospiraceae bacterium | reverse complement strand
TTTTCCTGACTCTCCCGATGACCTCCGGGTACTTCCCATGTATCTCTATCTTTATGTTTGCAAAAAATGTACTTATTCTGCGTTTTGGATATTATTACTGCAAATTTAAGCAATTCGTCCTCTATGCGTTCATAAAATTTCACTTCTGTCATTTTAGAAATCCTTTTTCACACTTAAATCATTCATGAAATAATATAGTTCCTCAAATGCCATATCCGGCGTTGCTGCATCAATTAAAGTTACCCACAACTCTATAAGACAGCCCGTTATACTCATTCCCACCAATGCCGACTACTACGGAATTACATCACATCATATCTTTCAGCATATAAAAATTTATAAGTCATCGGAGGATTTATGACCGTAGTCAGAAAATCGAGAGGAATGCCGGGTGCGCCCCGTTATTTTAAAATAATAACCGGGCGTAACTTTAATTTAGCAGTAGGTATCATATAATTTTCTCGCAAATAAAATCAGACCAATGTATTTCACGTATTTGGTTGCTGCATTTGGTAGTGCATTGATTTCTTCCATCTACGGTGTTGTTAATATGGATATAGTGGGGCAATACCAAGGGGCAGACGGAACCGCTGCTTTAGCCGTTGTCAGTCGTTTGGGGCAGAAGAAACTTTGCTGCCATTAGCAAGGCGGTATATTTTCCCTGTCAAATTTATCGATTTAATACAAGCAAAACCTATCACCAGCACCAACAACTTTCAGTCATTCTTTGACACTAACAGCAGCGCCAAACAGTATACACCCATTGAAGGCGGACACCCCAAAAGTCCCCGATGCATCTTCAGTTAGTCTGCCCCCACCTCATTACAGAAAACGAGCGCAGCCGTCGTTTTGGAAGAGGAACCGTTACAGCCCGGCGCCTTGTGACTGCCATGGCCGGGCCCTTGCCGGCCGCCGGTACTTAGTGAACGCGAGCGCAAGCGAAGCGTGAACTTAGTACCGCTGCGCCCGGCACGGAGCGAGAGCGCGCCCGGACAGGGCTGCCACAAGGCGCCGGGCGTCCCCTTTCCCTCCCCCCCCAAAAACCACCCGCCCCCGCTCACTCCCCCCAGTTAAGACTCGCATTCTCCACACACCGATCGCGCAGCATCAATTCATTTAAGCAGGCGGCCGGAGATTTTCCTTCAAAGAGGACGGCATTGATATTTTCAATGATCGGCATGGCCGTATTATATCGTCTGGCTAACGCCAGGCCGGCTTTGGCCGCGTAGACGCCTTCCACGACCATATTGACTTCGCGCATGGCTTCGGCGGCGGTGGCTCCGCGGCCGATCAGGATGCCGGCACGGCGGTTGCGGCTATGCATGCTGGCGCAGGTCACGACCAGGTCGCCGATGCCGGCCAGGCCGTAAAGCGTTTCCGTGCGCGCGCCCATGGCAACGGCCAGACGCGTGATTTCAGCCATGCCCCGGGTAATCAGGGCGGCCTTCGTATTGTCTCCGTAGCCCAGGCCGTCGGCGATGCCGGCAGCCAGCGCGATTACGTTTTTCAGCGCGCCGCCGATCTCGATCCCCAGGACGTCGGGGTTCGTATAGACGCGGAAGGAATCGCACATGAATATGTTTTGTACGGTTTCCGCGGTCCGGCGGCTTTGAGAGCCGGTTACGCAGGTCGTGGGGATTCCGCGGCCGACTTCTTCGGCGTGGCTGGGGCCGGAGAGGACGGCGACCCGCGCCTGGGGAAGCTCCTCTTCGATCTGCTGGCTCAGGGTCTTTAGCGTGCTTTCTTCAATGCCTTTGGCAACATTGACCACAATCTGTCCCTCCCGTACATAAGGGGCCATCGCACGGGCCAGGGAACGGATGTGTACCGAAGAAGCGGCAAGTACGATCAGGTCGGGGGCTTTACCGGCACAGGAAAGCCGCAGGTCGTTTGTCACTTCGATCTCCGGCGGCAGCGTTACCTCCGGCAGCGAGGGAATACGCCGTTCTTTTTTTAACCGTTCCGCCTTTTCCCGCGTGGAGGAACGCAGCAGCACCCGATGGCCGTTTTTCTGCAGCAGTACGGCCAGGGCCGCGCCGTAGGAGCCTGAACCCAATATGCTTACATTTGCCATTTGAGTCAAACCTCCTTTTTCGAGTGAAAGCTGAGTTTATTTTCGCTGCCATGCAAAAGACGGCCGATATTGGCCCGGTGACGCCAGTAGGCCAGAGCGACGACGCAGGCCATAACGGCCGTACCCTCCGCATAGTAAGCGGCGGACGGCGGCGGCGTTAAGCCACGGCCCCACAAAAGCCACAGGCCAAGAAGCACGGCTTCCACAATCAGGGAGCCGAGCGAGACGTAGCGCGTCACCACAATCGGCAGCACGAAGGCCAGCAGGCAGATCAAAAAAATGCGGACGTCCAGAAAGGCGCAGAGAATTCCGGCCGTGGCGGCAATCCCTTTTCCGCCGCGAAAGCCGAGGTAAAAGGGATAATTATGCCCAAGGATGACGCCGAAGCCGCCGTAGAGCATCAGCATCAGCGCGGCCTCCGGCATTCGGCTGCCATAGTACAGGCGAACCAGCATGCACAGAAGAAAGGCTTTGCCGAAATCGCCGAAGAACACGAGGACGCCGGCTTTGGGTCCCAGCACGCGCAGGGCGTTGGTGGTGCCGGAATTGCCGCTGCCCTGGGTGCGAATATCTGTCCGCATCATTTTTCCCACAAAATAACCGGTCTGAAAAAGGCCGAACACATAGCCCAGTAGAAGGCACAGGATACGATGTCCGATCATGAATTTTTTTCCTGCCTTTCGCGAATCAAAAATTTCAGGGAAGTCCCGCGAAAACCAAACGCATTGCGGATCTGGTTTTCCAGGTAGCGGGTATAGGAAAAATGCATCAGTTCTTTGTCATTGACGAAAATGACGAAAGTCGGCGGCTTCACCGCTACCTGCGTCATATAAAACAGCTTCAGGCGCTTGCCTTTATCGGACGGGGGCTGCTGGAGGGCTACGGCTTCGGTCATAATTTCGTTCAGCACGCCGGTTGCCACCCGCAGGCTCTGGTTTTCCAGTATGACGTCGATAAAGTCAAAGAGCTTTGGCAGGCGCTGCCCGGACACGGCCGAGATAAAGAGGATTTCGGCGTAGGGCATAAAGGACAGCATCTCGCGGATGCGGGCCGTGAAACGATTCACGCTCTTATTGTCCTTATCGGGCACGGCGTCCCATTTGTTGACGGCGATCAGGATGCCTTTGCCCCGCTCATGGGCAATCCCGGCGATCTTCGTGTCCTGATCGGTGACGCCCTCGAGCGCGTCGATCACCAGCACGACCACATCGGCCCGTTCGACGGCGGCGACGGTACGGATGATGCTGTAGCGTTCGAGCTCTTCTTTTATTTTGTTTTTGCGGCGCAGACCGGCGGTGTCGATAAAAATGTAGTCCTTGCCGTTGCGCTTGACGACGGTGTCAATGGCGTCGCGCGTCGTGCCGGCAATGTCGGAGACAATGACGCGGTTCTCGCCGAGCAGCTTATTTATAATAGAAGATTTGCCGACGTTCGGCTTGCCGACAATGGCGATGCGGGGCCGGTCGTCCTCTGTTTCTGAGTCGCTGCCGGGCGCAAAATGGGCTACGACCTCGTCCAGCAGATCGCCGATGCCCAGACGGGAGGCCGCCGAGACGGCGATCGGGTCGCCGATGCCCAGATTATAAAATTCGTAGACGTCGGGCATCATTTTCTGATAGGCGTCTACCTTGTTGACGGCCAAAACGACCGGTTTGCCGGATCGGCGCAGCATATCGGCTACCTTTGAGTCGGCGTCCACCAGGCCCTGGCGCACGTCGGTCATAAAGACGATCACGTCCGCCGTGTCAATGGCGATCTGCGCCTGCTCGCGCATCTGTGAAAGGATGATGTCTTTGGAATCCGGTTCGATACCGCCGGTGTCTACCAGGGTAAAGGCGTGGTTCAGCCAGGTGCATTCTGCGTAAATACGGTCCCGTGTTACGCCGGGGGTATCTTTGACAATGGAAATCCGGTCTCCGGCCAGCACGTTAAACAGCGTGGATTTGCCTACGTTGGGGCGGCCTACGACCGCCACGATCGGTTTGCTCATTTTTTATTACTCCTTATTTTCGTAGGGCCGGTATGTCTCGGCCCGGCCGCGCGCCGGACCTGCGGCGCCGACGATGCGGTTTACAAAATCATATCCGCTTGATTTTACAATATCCACCGGGACTTGTAAAGCTTTTTCGACTTCGCCCACCGTAATATCGTCCAAAAACACGTCCTCGCCGCTTCGCAGCATCACGGAGGGGAGCAAAAGCCGCGTTCCCAACTCCTGCCCTTTTAACTGCGCTATGAGGTCGCGGCCGGTCACCAGCCCGGCCACGGTGATGGTCTCGCCGAAAAAGTCGTTGCGGATCGGATAAAGGCGAACGTGGATCCGCGGGAATTTTTCCTGCAGGCGGTCAAGGATTTCGCTCAGATAGCCGCAGGCCAGCCGCCCGGTGGCAAGCGAAAGTTCCGCTTCCCGGCTATCGCCTGCAAGCCCGGCTAAGGCTTCTTCTGTCTCTTCCAATAAAAGCCGTACCATCCCGACGCCGTTTTCCAGCTGCAAATAGCCGTCGTAGCGCGCCGCTTCGGGCATCGGCTGTCCGGCCAGAATATAAAATTCGTCGCTGGCCTGGACAAAGTGGACGCCGTGCTGCTTATAGATTTGCTGCTGCCAGCTTTCAATCTGCGCGATCACGGATACGGCTTCTTCTTTTTGGAAGGTGCGCAGAGGATACAGGCCGCTGCGGTACTTCGTCAGGCCTACCGGCACGACCGAAAGGCTGCGCATATGCGGCAGAAACCGCGCCAAATCGCCGATCGTGCGGTCCAGCTGCGCCCCGTCGTTGAGACCCGGGCAGAGCACGATCTGCCCGTTCATCTCAATCCCCGCTTCGTACAGCGCCTGCATCTTCGTGAGCACGTCGCCGGCAAAGCGATTGTTTAGCATTTGACAGCGCAGCGCCGGGTCGGTCGCATGTACGGAGATATTGATCGGCGCCAGATGGAAGCGGATGATGCGCTCAAAATCCTTTTCGCTCATGTTTGTCAGGGTGATATAGTTTCCCTGCAGAAACGAAAGGCGGGAGTCGTCGTCTTTGAAATACAACGTTTCCCGCATCCCCGGCGGCATCTGGTCGATAAAACAGAACACGCACTTGTTGCGGCAGGAGCGGTATTCGTCCATCAGCCCGGTCTCAAAGCGCAGACCCAGGTCCTCCTCCGGCTCCTTTTCGATCTCTAAGAGCCATTCTTCGCCGTCCGCTTTGGCAATCCGCATCTCTAAGTAGCTGTCGCCCGTATAAAAACGATAGTCAAAAATATCCTCGATCTCCTGGCCGTCGATTGCCAGCAGCCGGTCGCCCGGCACGATTTCCAGTTCGGCCGCCGCCGACTCCGGCTCTACGCCGGTTATCAAATGGCCTTTCTTTTTTTCCTGTTCCACAAAAGCCTCCCAACTCTGCTTTTCCTGCGCTCTCTCCCGCCGTCCCCTTGTTCTGCGCTAAAAAAGGGGGACTGTCCGGCGTGGTTTCCTCGCCGGTTTCCCCCTCATAATAGCAAGTTTTATTGTTTTTGTAAAGGCGGCAATTGGCTGGGAGCCTCCTGCGTTACGATTCGCTCTTTCGCCGTTTCTGCACAAGAAGCACGACTTCCCGCACTGCCGCAAACAGTACGCCGGCTACCGGCCAGAAATTCCTTATTCCTGCATTACAACGCACTCGTCAACGCCGGATTGTACCTCTTTCTCCGCCCGTGTGTGCTCGTCAAATTCTGCCTGGCTGAATTTCTCAATGCCGGTCAGCGTTCCATTGCCGGCCGCGTCCGGGTTTGCAAAATCACGAACCGTATAAATGTCGATTGTGCCGTCCGCGCTCCCCCATGTGCGGATTGTCCCATGAAATTTTCCGTTGGTCAGACTTTCGCCGTTGGACGTTAACACATCCTGAAAGAAACGAACCTTTTCGCCGTTCAGATACCACTGGTTTTCCGTGGCATCGTAAGTAATGCCGAACGCCGCGTATTCTTCTGCCATCTCCTCCAGTTCTCCTGCCGACGGCGGATCGCCGGCAATAGCGACTATTGGAGCCGGATTTTTGATTGCCTCTATGTCGCGGGCGGCAAATTCTTCTGCCGTACACTCTTTTATACCGATTAGTTTTCCGCCGGGGTCAAAAGAACCGTCTTCACCGCGTTCAAAACCGCTGAAATCGCGGACCGCATAAACGTCAACCACGCCGTTTTCGTTAAAAAAATCCCGGCCGGCCTGCGCCTCGTCTCCTACGGCGTAATAGTCCTCAAACCATCTTACCACCCGGCCGTTATACCGCAGTTCGTTTTTGCCGGCATCGTATGTCATCCCGAACTGCTCATAAGGCTCAAATAATTCCTCGTAGAAAACGTCGTTGTCTGTGTTTTCCTCCTCAGCAATGGCATGAGGAGCCATGCATCCCGCAAGCAGTATTCCTCCCAAAACCAATACAAGCAGCTTTTTCGTGTTCATCATATAAACACCATCCTTTCTTTAAGAGTATATCAAAAGAATAGCCCTCTTTTTTGTGATGGGTTTGGAATTTGTTTGTGATTTATGTGTAGTTGACAAGCGGCCGCATGGTCGCCTGCCGTTTGTCAGATTGAAAAGGAAAATTTCACCCCGGCCTGCGTATTGCAGACCGTACATTCACTTCCGTGCCGGCGCAGTATTTCCTGCACGATATACAGCCCAAGCCCGCTTCCGCCAGTTGTGCGGCTCCTGGACTGCTCTACACGATAAAAGGCGCCAAACAATGCGTGAATACTCTCCTCCGGGATATGCACGCCGGTATTTTCAATCGAAAAGCCTGTCCGTTCCTGCTCTGCCACTATTAAAATACGAATGGACGCTCCCTCCGGCGAATACTGGACTGCGTTTCCAATCAGATTTGAAAATACCTTTTCCACCAACATTTTGTTTCCGCTTATGAAAGCGGACGCAGGCGCATCGAGAAAGATTTGCAAATCCTTCTTTGCAATCAAATCTTCTATTTCATTCAAATAGGATTGAATGATCCGAACGCAGTCCAGGCGCTCTTTTTTGAAATCCGTGCCTGTTGTTTCCAGCCGGGAGATGGTCAATATCTCCTGCACCATTGTCTCAAGCGTATTTACGATTTCCAGCGATCTCGCCAAATATTTATCACGGTCTTTATAAGCTCCAATGCCGAGCAGCATTCCCTCCAATTGCCCCTTGATAATGGTAACAGGCGTTTTCAGCTCATGGGACACCGCCGAAAAGAAACGCGTGCGGGCCTGTTCTGATTCTTTCTCATGCTCTATGTCCGCCGCAAGCTTTTTATTGGCGCTTTGCAGTTCAAAGAGGGCAGCGGAAAGCTTGCGCGACAGCGTATTAAGGCTTTTTTCCAATGTTCCCAGCTCGTCGGTACGCGGTTCGTCGACCTGCCAATCGAATTGTAAGTCAAACATTTTTTCAGCGATACGGCTGATTTTCAGCACAGGTTTTGTAATCATGCGCGAGTAAAGCCAGGACACGACAAAAGAAACCGCCAAAACGATAAGCAGAATAAGCGGAAACACACCGATAAACGATTGCTGCAGCTGTGTGATTTGCTCGGCCGCCCCGTAAACAATCAGCAGATAGCGGTCCTCGCGGTCGGCAAAAGAAAAATGGTAGCTGTTCGACAGAACGGGGGCTGTTTCGAAGTCTTCTTCAGCTTCTGCCTGTATGATATACGCGGCCTCTCCTCTCGTCCCATTGTTAAACCGTTCTGTGGGTAAATCCACGAACGCACCTTTGCCATCGTATAGTTCGATGGAATGGATTTCCGTATCTTGAAGAAACTGATCGAACAAGCCGGCGCTGTTTAAAAAAGATACTTGCTCCAATTCGGAAACAAAGTCCTGCGCCCGCTGATCCAAAATCGTATTTAGTCTATTGGAGTAGGTCCGCGGCATCCACCACGCTAATAAGCCGAACACCAACAGCGATACACATAACAGCATAACGGATGTCATTAGAAATACCTTGGCACGCAGACTGCCTTTAATGTTCTTTATCAATTTTATATCCAACTCCTCTGATTGTGCGGATAAAATCAATACCCAGCTTTTTGCGCAGGTTTTTAATATGCGTATCGACTACGCGCTCATCCCCGTAAAAGTCATAGCGCCACAGCCGGTCCAAAAAGTTCTGCCGCGTCAAAATACGCCCTTGATGGGTCAATAATTCTTTCAGCACTTCCAATTCGCGTTGTGTCAGTTTATAAACGACTCCGTCCACCGCGGCGGTGTAATCGTCACAGTCCAAAACAAGGTTTTGATACACGATCGTTTTGTGCTCATTCTCCCGCAGGCCCCCGCTGCGCCGCAGGACGGCGGCAATCTTCCGAATTAAAATCGGCATGGAAAAGGGTTTTGTAATGTAGTCGTCCACTTGTAAATCCAGCCCCCGAATCTGCTCCTCCTCACCGCTTAATGCCGTAAGCATGATGATCGGAGCCTGGGACTGTTTTCGTATCAGCTCACAGACGGCAAAACCATTCATCTTGGGGAGCATCACATCCAGCAGTACCAAATCAAAGGGCTCGGCTAAAAAGGCCGAGCAGGCTTCCACACCGTCGCCGGCTAACACAATCTCATATCCTACCTCCTGCAAAAAATTTTTTAACAATTCCTGAATATCCAAGTCGTCTTCGACAACTAAAATCCTCTGCATAACGACACCTCCGATCAACAGAATAACACAGGATTTTGTGATTTGTGTGTAGTAAGACAAAATCTTTTGGGGGCAGTCCGTACTTTTTGGCCAGGGGCCTGGTTTTGTCCCTCAGCAATTATTACAATCTTTGGAAAAAATACGCCCATTTTCCGCAAAACCGCTTGACGCTGTCTGCGGCTCAGTATAGAATGATAGTAACAGACAACAGCAGGGGCCCGACGAAAGATTTTGCTGCCGCCCCTTTCATTCTCGGATAAACCAACATTTTTTGGAGGAAAACATGGAACAAACCTACTCGTTTCAGAACAAGGTTCCGATCGCGCCCCTGAAAATCTGCGCGATGGAGAACTGTATCGGCTTTGCCGCCAAAGTAGATCAGCAGATTCGCGCGATGCGCCAGGCCGACCAAAGCGCCGTGGCTGCCCGCAAAAAGCAGGTCGCCTTTTACGGCTATGACGCCGATACCTATATGGTCCGCAACCTCATGTCCCGTTTTGGCACGGGCGAAGGGAAGGGCATGCTTCTTGATTCTGTCCGCGGAACCGATCTTTATATTCTTACCGACGTAATCAATCACAGCCTCAGTTATACCGTATGCGGCCATACTCATTACATGTCCCCCGACGACCATTACCAGGATTTGAAACGAATTATCTCCATCAGCGTGGCCCATGCTCACCGGGTGAATGTCGTCATGCCCTTCCTCTACGAAGGGCGGCAGCACCGCCGCACGAATCGCGAGTCGCTTGACTGCGCGTTCGCTCTGGAGGAACTGGTCACCATGGGAGTCAAAAACATCATCACCTTCGATGCCCACGATCCCCGCATTACCAATGCCGTTCCGCTGCACGGTCTTGACAATTATATGCCCACGTATCAGTTTTTTAAAGCAATTTTTGAGCGGGACTCCAATATCAGCATTGACAAGGACCATCTGATGATTATCAGCCCCGACGAAGGGGCCATGGACCGGGCCGTGTACTTTGCCAACAATCTGGGCGTCGATATGGGCATGTTTTATAAGCGCCGCGACTATTCCCAGGTCGTAAACGGCAAGAATCCCATTGTGGCCCATGAATTTTTAGGTTCCAGCGTCAAGGGCAAAACGGTCATCATCATCGACGACATGATTTCCTCCGGCGACAGTATGCTCGATACGTCCCGCGAGCTCAAGGAGCGCGGCGCCGTCAAGGTGATCGTCTGCTGTACCTTTGGCTTGTTTACCAGCGGATTGAGCAAGTTTGACGAATTCTACGAGAAAGGCTTCATCGATTATGTGGTGACGACCAATCTCAATTACCGCGATCCCGAGCTTTTGACCAAGCCCTGGTATATCGAGGCGGATATCAGCAGCTATGCCGCCCTGATTATCAACACTATGAACCATGACACGGGCATGAGCGCGGCTCTTGATCCGACACGCAAAATCCAAAAACTGATCAACCAGTACAATTCCAAAGAAAAGGAATTTACCCAGCTGGAATTTGATTTTGCATGAGAACACGGTGTACCATTATGTCCTGAGAACACGGACAAACTAAGGAAACACCGCAAGGGTGTAACCATTATGTCCTGAGAACACGGACAAACTAAGGAAAGGCAGGAGATTTGCTCTAAGCATTCTCCCGCCCTTTTTCTTTTTTCAAAACGCTATTCTTCGCTTTCCGCTTCCGGCAGTTCGATCTCATGGATGCGTACATTGGTGAGGTAGCCGGTTTCCCGATCGAGAGTGACCGCCGGTATCTCCTCCTGCTCTGTCTCTTCCTCTAAAGAGGTTTCCGCCGGGTCTGTTTCCGGATCTGTCTCTGCGTCTGTCTGCGTTTCTGCGCTTGTATCCGCCGTCTGCGTCTGCGTGTCCGCTTCGGCGTCCGTCTGCGTCTCCTCTACGGCATTCGTCTGCGTCTCTGCCGCCGCTTCTGTCTGGCTTTCTTCGGCCGTCTCTTGTAAGGGCTGCGTCTCCTGCTCAGACGGCTTCGTTTCCTCCGCCGCCGTCTCTCCCTCTCCAGTCTGCGTCTCGGGCGATTCCGTTTCGGCTCCTTCTTCGATTGGCTGCCACGATGCCAGCTGCAAAAGCGCTTCTTGCGAAATTTCTCCCGTGCTTCTGAATTCTGCCGCTTTGCTGTAATAGTCGCCGGTCCAGGCTTCGCCGGCCACTTCTTTTTGAATCACTTGGTTCAGCTTCATTGTGAAATACAAGTCAAAGCGATATACCGCCGCTCCCAGGGACAGGTTTTCATAGCCGTTCCCGTAAAAGGCCGCGTCATCTGTGCCTACACCCAGCACATGCAGTCCGGCAGCCGCCGCTGCCTGCAGCCCGGCCGCGCAGTCGGTATAGCCGCCGATTACGTCACAACCCAGTCCCTGCAGTTTTGATACGGCCTGGCGTTCCGCTTCCGGCAAAAACCATTTTCCGGTCACGCCTACTTCTACCACCGCCTGCGGGTTTACGCTCCACACACCATAGGCGAAGGCATTGATAGCATCCGTCACTTCCGGATCGGAGGTATCTTTTGACGCCAAAAAGCCGATCCGTCCCGTTTGGTTTGCCGCTGCGGCCGCCGCGCCGCACAGGTACTGTGCAGCTGCCAAGCCGATGCTGTACGTACCGGAATTGGTTCCGTTATAGAGATCGCTGCCCACGCAGGCAAACATCACGTCCGGGTATTCCTCGGCAATCGCCGCGATTACGGCGCCGTACTCCCTGGCCCCGCCGAATATGACCTGGCAGCCGGCCTCCACGCAGGCTAAAATGCTGTCCTCGATCTGCGTCCAGTCAGCATCCCGGCCATTGTACTGCCAAAGGATTTGTTCCTGCGTAATCCCCAGCCCGACCGCGGCCTGAAGAAGGCCTTCTCTCTGCGCTGCTGCCAGCACGGACCCGTCCCCTTCTTCTCCGTAAAAAATCATACCGATTCGAATCTCCGATGGCTCCCGCACCGGCGGTTCTGTAGGCGCCGGTTCTGTCTCTTTTATGGTTGTCGTCTCCGCCGCTGTCGTCTCTGCCGCCGTTGATTCGGCCGGCGCGCTCTGCGGAGCGCTGCAGGCGCCAAGGAACAGGCAGGCGGCCAGCCAAAGCCAAAGCGGCACTATTCTTTTGTTTTTTTTCATTTTTTTGTCCTTTTCTGATTTCCTCCGTTATTTGCTGATGCAAGTATACTAAGAATGACGGCAAAAAACAAGCCCTCTTTTTGGCCGCATGAAACGTCCGCTTTTTATCCATACTAACCATGTCCGGCATTCTGCAACGAAAACAGTCTGCCAAACTATACCCTGGAAATTCCAGGAAATCATAAGGAGGAACCTCAAAATGGTACGATTAGATTGCAATGTAAAGACTTGTATCCACAATGCGGATAACTGCTGCTGTCGAGGAAATATCCTGGTTGACGGCCAGGATGCAAACTGCAAGGAGGCGACCTGCTGTGCCAGTTTTTATGAAAAGCGCGACGATTCCTACCGCAATCAGTACGAAACGCCCGATGTCGCTTTGACCGTAGACTGCGAGGCCACTGGCTGCCGCTACAACGAAAACTGTATTTGCCGCGCCGACCACATCAATATTTCCGGTCATTCGGCCTGCGACTGCCAGGAAACGGAATGCGCCACCTTTGAATCGCGCTAACCTGCGTTTTGCCGTCAAACGCCGCCCCGGTTTGCTGCCGGGACGGCGTTTTTTTGACAGGCGCCGGACTCAGTCGATCCGCGTTAAACGGACTACCGCGTGGAGCAGTTTACCGGCGCCGTCTTTTATCGCCGCCACATAAGCCGCAGGGTCGTCTTTCGACGCGCTCTCTTTTAGTTCCCAGCCGCCAAAGCAGGCGATCCGGTCTCCCAGATAGAAGGCTTTCTTATATAAAATGTCCGCTTCATTAAAATCCTCTTCGCCGTATTCGGCCGGCAAGGACTCCAGCGCGTAATCCAGATAACAGAGATTATTCACATGGCGGTTGATATCAATATCCCGCCGCAAAATCGTGTATTCCCAGCGCTTTTGCGCCTCCGGCAACGCTTTCAGGCGCTGCAGCGGCGTATCAAAGACCGCCCGTTCTTCCGTTCCATACGCCCGGAGCAATTCCTCCGAAGCCGTCTCCAGCCGCTGTGCGGCCACATTGACTAACAGCCAGCCGCTGGCGGCCTGCGCCACGAGCGCCCCGTTTTCATCCAGCGCTTCAAAATCCCGCAGACAGAGCGGGCCAAGCGCTCCCCGCGACCAAGTCCGAATGAGAAGCGGCGTATTCCAGCAAGGACGCCGGTACAGCCGCAGGCGCTGCTGATGCAGCATCCAGCTGTAGCCGGTTGTCTCAATATCGTTGACGCCGGAACCCGCTTCCGCCGAATGGCAGTTGCAGGCCTCCTGCATCAGGCGCAGCGCCCCTTTCATTGTCAGATGGTTGTGGATATCCACATCTCCAAACTGCACGGCCAGATTTTTCTCGTAAATCATTGTTTTCCTCCCTGCCCGCTTTCTCATTCTCCCCCTGTGCCGTATATGGATATGGCCCGCTTATCTCGCTTTTGTGCGGATTTCCTCCTGCACGGCGGCAATAAACTCCTCCAGGCTCTTCTGCCCTTCGTCGCCAGCCCGGCGGCTGCGCACGGCCACGCAGTTTCCTTCCTCCTCTTTCTGGCCTACCACCAGCATATAAGGGATTTTCTGCGTCTGTGCCTCGCGGATTTTGTAACCGATCTTTTCCGAACGACGGTCCATCTCGGCGCGCAGGCCGGCTTCCTCCAGCTGCTTCGTCACGCGCTCGGCGTACTCGCTGTACTTGTCGGAAATCGCCAGCACACGCACCTGTACCGGAGCCAGCCAGGTCGGAAACGCTCCTGCGAAATGCTCGATCAGGATGCCGATGAAGCGCTCGATGGAGCCAAAGGCTACGCGGTGGATCATAATCGGGCGGTGCTTCTCGCCGTCCGCCCCGTTGTACTCCAGCTCAAAGCGCTGCGGCAGCTGGAAGTCCAGCTGGATCGTACCGCACTGCCAGGTACGGCCAATGGCGTCTACCAGGTGGAAATCGATCTTAGGACCGTAAAACGCGCCGTCCCCTTCGTTGACCACATAGGGAAGCCCCAGCTCGTCCAGCGCGTCCTTTAAGCCGGCCGTTGCCATCTCCCAATCCTCGTCGCTGCCCATGCTGTCCTCCGGACGGGTGGAAAGTTCCACATGGTATTCAAAACCAAACAGGGAATAGACCTCGTCGATCAGCTTCGCTACTCCCTTGATCTCCTCTTTTATCTGCTCCGGCGTCATAAAGATATGCGCGTCGTCCTGCGTAAAGCATCGTGCCCGCATCAGGCCGTGCAGCTGGCCGGATTTCTCATGGCGGTGCACCAGGCCCAGCTCGCCGATGCGCAGCGGCAGGTCGCGGTAGGAACGCAGCTCCGAAGCATAGACCAGAATGCCGCCCGGGCAGTTCATCGGCTTGACCGCGTAATCCTGCTCGTCGATCTGCGTCGTATACATATTGGCTTTGTAGTGATCCCAATGGCCCGATGTCTCCCAAAGACTCCGATTGAGGATAATCGGCGTCGCAATCTCGACGTAACCGGCTTTTTTGTGAATCTCCCGCCAGTAATCCAGAAGCATGTTTTTCAACACCATGCCCTTGGGCAGGAAGAACGGAAAACCAGGGCCGGCTTCGTGCATCATAAACAGGCCCAGCTCGCGGCCCAGTTTGCGGTGGTCGCGCTTTTTGGCTTCCTCTAGCATTGTCAAATAATTCTCGAGTTCTTCTTTTTTGGCAAACGCCGTGGCGTAAATACGAGTCAGCATCTTGTTGTGCTCGTCGCCCCGCCAGTAAGCGCCGGCCAGGCTCGTAAGCTTATAGGCCTTGCCGATGTCCTTGGTGCTCATCAGATGAGGGCCGGCACAGAGGTCTGTAAACTCGCCCTGCCGGTAGAAGCTGATCTCCTCGCCCTCCGGCAGATCCTCGATCAGTTCGACTTTGTACGGTTCCTCCTTTTCACGCATCAAGGCCAGCGCCTCCTCGCGTGCAAGGGTAAAGCGCTCGATCGGCAGCGCTTCTTTGATGATTTTTTTCATCTCGGCTTCGATTTTTTCCAAATCTTCCGAACTAATCGGCTCGGCAAAGTCAATGTCGTAGTAAAAGCCGTCGGCAATCGAAGGGCCGATCGCCAGCTTGGCCGAAGGGTACAGCCGTTTGACCGCCTGCGCCATCACATGGCTGGCGCTGTGGCGCAGAGCGGACAGGCCGTTTTCGTCCCGGGCCGTCAGAATATTCAGGCTGCAGTCGTGATCCAGCACGGTGCGCAGATCGGCCGTTTCGCCGTCCACCTCGCCGACACAGGCCATGCGGGCCAGACCTTCGCTCAGGTCTTTGGCGACTTCCAGGATCGGGAGCGGCTGCGCGTATGCTTTGACGCTTCCGTCTTTTAATGTGATTTTCATTGGAATTCTCCTCGCTTTCTGTTTTATCTTTGATTTGTTTTTTATGTGTTGATGAGCATTGGCGCGGCTCATTGCACCAAAAACGTCCCTGGCTGCATGCAACACACAGCCAGGGACGATCATTCATCGCGGTTCCACCCTGTTTGCCGCGGGCTGTCTGCCCGGGCCTCTTTATTCTGACCGGTAACGGGGTCTGCCGTGCCTGTTCGCAGGCCGCTCGGAGCTGGTATTCCCATTTCCGCCGATAAAGGGCTTGCACCTTATGCCCCTCTCTCTGTTTCGCCTGATAAAATGGTACTGGTTCTCGTCAACACTTTCCTACTCGTTAGTATAGCATGGATTTTTGTTTTGTCAACGGGGGAATTTGCGGAGTACCGGTCTTGCCGACCGGCAATTCCATTTATTTCCCGCATCCGCAGTCGCTGCCGCCGGGCGCAGGCGGCGCGGCCTGGCAGAATACCGGCGCGTCAAATTCCGGGTTGAAGGCGTAGAAGTTGCGGCTGTCTAAGTGTTCCTGCGTGATGCGCAGGGCTTCGCCAAACCGCTGGTAATGCACAATCTCCCTCTCCCGCAGGAAGCGGATCGGGTCGGCAACCTCCGCGTCTTTTACCAGACGCAGGATATTGTCGTAGGTGGTGCGGGCTTTCTGCTCTGCTGCGGCCATGTAAGGACACTTTTGATCGTTTTTCACGGAAAATGATTAAAAATTCCAGTGGATTTCAATCGGCACGTCCTTTGTGCCGGAAATTCGTCTGCCAACGGAAATATAGTCAATCAGTTTGTCAACGGTTTCACGGTCTAATTTTTCGAGATGGGTGTACTGTTCAATCAACTGACGTCGATTGTCTGCGCTTTGTATTTTTACTTCTATATCTGCAAGATGTTTTTCCGCATCGAGGGTTAAGGCCTCCGCGCGCTCTTTTTCCGAGGTAAATTCTTTGGAAAAATCCAAATATTCACTTTCCGATATAATCTCTTTTATCTTGTCTAAATACAGCTTTCGGATACATGTTGCATATTCAGCCGCTTTTTTCCGATAGGCCGCAATGTCCTTTTCCAGCCGTTTTTTCTGCTCTGCCAGATGATTTTGAAATTCAATTCGCTCTTCCAGCTCGTCTTTGTCAAGATATTGCGCGGAAAGGCTGTTGATTTCATCCACGACCGCCTGCTCCAGCTTTGCCGCGGAGATAAAAGCGCCTTCGCAGGCGTCCTTTGACACATGCCGGTTTGAGCAGCAGAGATACCGTCGCCCGTCTGACATTTTATGAGAACGCATGGCATAGCCGCAGTGAATACAGCGGGCTTTCCGGGCAAAAAGTCCGATTTCCCCTGTGGAAAATGGTTTGGCCCGCTCTGCAATAAGTGCTTGTACCTTATTCCATAACTCACGGTCAATAATCGCTTCGTGCGTACCTTCTACAATATACCACTGGTTTCTGGGGCGTGCCTTGTTCTTCTTGGTCTTATAAGAAACGCTCCCGTATTTTCCCTGAACCATGTTTCCGATATAAATCTCATTGACCAGCATATCGGAGATGGCAAAATATTTCCAGAGGGTGCTCTGTCTGCTCTTCGGCTGTCGATACCGCAGACCGCACAGCCGCTTGTACTCCGTGGGATTCGGAATCCCCCGGTCATTCAGCATCCGTGCAATCGCAGTCTTGCCATATCCCTGTGAAAATAAAGTAAACACCTCACGGACCACTTCGGCGGCTTCCTCGTCGATCAGCAAATGCCCCTTTTTCTCCGGATCTTTCTTGTAGCCATATAAAGCAAAGGCTCCAATATGTAACCCGTTTTCTCTCCGGTTTGTAAGCACGCTCTTGATATTGTCGGACATATCCTCCAGATACCATTCGTTTACAAGGCCGTTAATCTGGCGTGACTTTTTATTCCCCTTATTGTCCGTATCCGCGTTGTCAACGATACTCACAAAGCGCACGCCCCAGACCGGAAACAGACCGTGGATATATTTTTCCACAAGTTCCAGTTCACGGGTAAAACGAGACTGAGTTTTACAGAGAACAACGTCGATCTTTCCATGCTCGGCATCGGACAGCAGTTTCTTAAATTCCGGGCGGTTGCGGTCTGCGCCCGCATAATCGTCATCACTGTAAATCCGGTAGATATCCCAGCCTTGATCCAGCGCGTATTGAATCAGCATCGATTTTTGGTTTTGGATACTGTTACTGTCATCGGCTGCGGATTGTTTGTTTTTATCTTCTTCGGATAAGCGGCAATATATACCGACTTTCGGGTTTGTCATGTCCACTCTCCCTTGTCTGGGAAACAGAAACAAACCATCTCTGCATATGCAATGCGGCGGATGGTCTGCAGACGTTGTCAGCCAGAGGCGTTTGTCCTTCCCTTGTTCTTTTCTCTCTGATTGATCAGCGCAATCCACCGCTTTGTAAATTCTTCTTTGGAATCTTTTTGGCTGCTGTTCTTGAAAATATTTTTACAAATCACCCGCGTTTCGTTTGCCATTCTGTTTCCCCTTTTGCTTTGCAGTAACAGCCTATGCAAAAACGCTTGTACGTTATGTGATTGATTGCAGGAAGTTCTGTTTCAAAATAAATCGCTATGCGTTCGTTCCTGTCCTTGTTAAATATAATATCAGCTCGCCATTATCAATTTCATATACGAGAAGCCA
>JAAWCS010000001.1 GCA_022793375.1 Lachnospiraceae bacterium | reverse complement strand
GTCCAAAGGACGGACAGATTCTTTTGCGAATCGTGTGCATCCGCCGGCGGCGGCTTGTGCGAAGCACATGCTGTAATGTCTGGCGACATTATACCTGCGCCGATTCGCGGCCGTCCAAAGGACGGACAGATTCTTTTGCGGATCGTGTGCATCGTATCCGGCTAACCGGAGAAAGGATCGAAGATTTATGATTCTGGCACTGGATATCGGCAATACCAATATTGTCATCGGCTGCATCGACGAACAGAAAACGTATTTTGTCGAGCGGCTGCGCACCGACACCAACAAAACGGAACTGGAATACGCTCTGGATCTGAAAAATGTCCTCGAGCTCTACGGCATTACCCGGGCCGATCTGGAAGGCGGCATTATCGCCTCGGTCGTCCCGCCCATCTCCACTACCCTGCAGCGGGCTATGGAGAAAGTCATCGGACGCAAACCTCCTTTGGTAGGTCCCGGCATCCGTACCGGCCTTAATATCAAGATGGACAACCCCGCTTCCGTCGGCGCCGACTTGATCGTCGCGGCTGTTGCGGCCGTGCGCGACTATCCGCCGCCGCTGATCCTGATCGACATGGGCACGGCTACCACGATGACGGTCATTGACGAGTGCGGCAATTATATCGGCGGGGCCATCGTCCCCGGCCTGCAGGTCTCCTTGGATTCCTTAGTCAACCGGGCCGCACAGCTGACCCGCATCGGCCTTGACAACTTAAAACAGGTCATTGGCAAAAATACGATCGACTGTATGAAGAGCGGCGCCCTCTACGGCAACGCGGCCCTGATCGACGGCATGATCGAGCGCATCGAAGAAGAGCTCGGCCAGAAAACCACGGTCATTTCCACGGGCGGGCTGGCAAAATTTGTCACACCGCACTGCAAGCACAAGATCCGTCTCGACGACGGGCTTCTGCTGCGGGGACTCTGGATCATTTACCAGAAGAATCTTTAAGTTATTTTAGCACAGGTTGAGAATTTTGGAAAGGGAACTTTTTTATGGAAGCAAAGAAACATCGCTGGAAATACGATATCCTCCTGTTAGCCGTGCTGGCGATCGCGGCCGGCGGGATTTTCCTGTTTTACCGCGGAAAAACCGCGCAGCAGGAGCAGCCGGAGCCGGGCGGCGAACCGGTTTATTATGTGCAGGTCGAGGTCAACAGCCGGCCCGAACAGCTGATTTTGCTGACTGAGGACGGCGATTATACGTTTGACAACATCTATTCAAAGGGAGAAAATATCATTCATATCGAAAACGGCGGCGTGTCCATGCAATCGGCAACCTGCCCCGACCAGGTCTGCGTATACCAGGGAATCATCGAGCCGCCGACCGCCATTCCGATCGTCTGCATGCCCAACGTAGTCTATGTAAGTCTCGTGGAACGTTCGGAAATCGACTGGTCGCGGTTCCGCGAGGAGGTCGTGCCGGAGGAGTTATCCGCGGACTATGCCGCCTGGCAGGCCGCGCAGAAATAGAGCCGATAGAGCGGCGGGCAGCGACAAGGATATGGATCGAGCCGCAGCCAATAAGAATATATGCCGTGACGCGGCCGGTGAGAGTATGCGATACACCGGCCTGATAAGCGGCCGCGGACAGGAATACAAGAGAAAGCGAGGGAATGCCGCTATGAAGGCAAGCATGAAAGTACGTCTCAGGAAAGAACCGGTCTGTTTTGCCTGCATCATGGACAAATTCCTTGCCCAGCTCGCCGGATGCGGGCCGCGGGTGCAGGACGAATTTTGCCGACGTTTTACGGCCATGGCGGATGTGCTTGACGAGGATACGACGGCCCCGGCCCTTTATTTTGAGGGGCGCAAGCTGTTGAACCAATACATCCCGGACACGGAAAGACAGGTCTATGAGCCGATTAAACTTGCTTACAACCAGGCGCTTTTAGATATGGAAGAAGAACTGCAAAGCCGTCTGGATACGGCCGCCGATCCCCTGGAACTGGCGCTGAAGCTGGCCCGGGCCGGTAATTATCTCGATGTGGCCTGTGTAGACAACATTACGGCGGACAAGCTCTGCGAGCTGTTGGACCGCACATCCGAGGAGGCCCTCGACGCCCGCGTCTACGGCCTGCTGCGGACCGATCTGCAAAAAGCTTCGTCCCTCGTCTATTTTACGGACAACGCCGGGGAAGCGGTTCTCGACAAACTGTGTGTGCGCACGATCCGGCGTCTGTACCCGAATCTGTGCGTCACGGTCGTTGTGCGGGGCGGCTTTGTGCAGAGCGATATCACGATGGAGGATGCCGAACAAATCGGCCTTACGCAGGAAGCGCGGGTGATCGGCAGCGGCGCCGCCCTGCCCGGGACCCAGCTTCGCTACGTCTCCGACGAGGTGCTTTCGGCAGCGGAAAACGCCGATGTGATCCTCTCCAAAGGGCAGGGAAATTTTGAAGGCCTGGGCGGATGCGGATTGAATGTATATTATTTGTTTCTGTGCAAATGCCATTTGTTTACGGAACGCTTCTCGCTGCCCCAGTTTTCCGGCTGTTTTCTGCGGGAGTTGGAACTGGCCGAGCAGGAACAGAAATAACTGGGGTGCTTTTCTGCCGGGACGATACGCCGCGGCCGCAATCCCTATGCAGGTTTGTCTTTTCACACAAGCAAGGAGCCATCCGCTCCTGCAACCTTTGGATGGCTCCCTTTTATTATCTGTCTCCGGCCTGAATACGGCCGTTTCTCCTTTATTCTATTTGTTTCTCACTCATACAGCGGATATCGATCCGTCAATGACTTCACGAGCATCCGCGCCGCATCGCCGCTTCCTTCCGGATCCGCCACCGTCATGGCAATGGCTCTGGCAATGACCTTCATATCCTCCTCAACCATACCCCGGGTCGTCACGGCCGGCGTGCCCAGACGGATGCCGCTGGTAACAAAGGGGCTGGCCGGATCGTTGGGGATCGCGTTTTTATTGCAGGTAATATGCACTGAATCAAGCAGCTTCTCCGTCGCCTTGCCGGTGACACCTTTGCTGAGCAGGCTGACTAACATCAGATGGTTATCCGTACCGCCGGATACCAGGTCAAAGCCCTCGGCTTTCAGCGCCTCGGCTAAGGCCGCCGCATTTTTTACGACCTGCCGGCCGTACTCTTTAAACGCAGGTTCCAGCGCTTCTTTAAGGCAGACTGCCTTGGACGCGATCACATGCTCCAGCGGACCGCCCTGGGTGCCCGGGAAAATCGCCTTGTTAAAGTTAAACTTCTTGGCATTTTCCTCACTGGAAAGGATCATGCCGCCGCGCGGCCCGCGCAGTGTCTTATGGGTCGTTGTCGTCGTCACATGGGCATAAGGAATCGGGCTGGCATGGACGCCGGCCGCCACCAGGCCCGCAATGTGAGCCATATCCACCATCAGATACGCTCCCACCTCGTCGGCAATCTCCCGAAACCGTTTAAAATCAAGAGCGCGGGGATAAGCGCTGGCTCCGGCCACAATCAGTTTCGGCCGGCATTCTTTTGCCAGGGCCAGCACACTGTCATAATCAATGAAACCTTCGGCATTGATGCCGTAAGGTACGAAATGGTAGTAGGCGCCGGACATGTTCACCGGGCTTCCGTGCGTTAAATGCCCGCCCTGGTCCAGGCTCATGCCCATAATCGTATCGCCGGGCTTGCACATGGCAAAGTACACCGCCAGGTTGGCCTGCGCGCCGGAATGGGGCTGCACATTGGCATACTCGCAGCCAAACAGCTGCTTTGCCCGTTCGATCGCCAGGTCTTCCACCAAGTCTACATACTCACAGCCGCCGTAATACCGTTTTCCGGAATAGCCTTCGGCATACTTATTGGTCAAATGGCTGCCCATGGCGGCCATCACCGCCTTGCTCACCAGATTTTCCGATGCGATCAGCTCGATATTCTGGCGCTGGCGTCCCAGCTCTTTCTCCATCGCCTGTGCTAATTCGGGGTCGTATTTCTTTACTTCTTCAAACGAAAACATCTTCGGCTCCTTCCTGTCCTATGATATAATGCCTTTATGGCCAAGTCCCGGCCGCCGCCCTGCCCCTGGCAGGGGACGACCGATACTTTTCTTAGCATAGCATAAATAAGACAGGACTGCAATCTTTTTGCGCCGGGCGTTTTGTCCCTCTTTATTTTTCTTTCAGGCTTTCTCCGTTCGTCGCTATCACTTCTTTATACCAGTCATAGCTTTTTTTCTTGTAACGGGCCAGACTGCCGCTGCCGTCTTCGTTGCGGTCTACGTAAATGAAACCGTAGCGTTTTTTCATCTGGGCCGTCGATGCGCTGACTACATCGATGCAGCCCCAGGCCGCATAGCCCATTACTTCCACGCCGTCCTCCACTGCTTTTTCCACTTCCAGTAAATGGTCGCGCAGATAAGCGATCCGATCATCGTCCGCCACCGTGGGAACGCCGTCCGGGCCTGATATTAGTTCATCCTGCGCGCCCAGGCCGTTTTCCGCCACAAACAGAGGCTTCTGATAGCGGTCATAGAAGTAGTTCAGCGTATAGCGCAACCCCTGCGGATCAATCTGCCAGCCCCACTGGCTCTCGGGCAGGTACGGATTCTTTACCCCGCTTGTTAAGTTTCCGGCCCCTTTGGAATACTGAGAGCAATCGGCTGCCGTACACTTACTCATGTAATAGCTAAAAGAGATGTAATCCACCGTATGACGCAATAGTTCTTCGTCGCCTGGTTCCATATGAATATGGATTCCCTCCCGCTGCCAGAGCCGCCTGATATAGCCGGGATAATAGCCGCGAACCTGGACATCGGCAAACAACATAACATTTCGATCCGCTTCCATCATGGCAATCATGTCTTCTGGCCTAGGCGTCATCGGATAACTAAGCGCGCCCAGCACCATACAGCCCATCTGTGCATCGGGAATCATCTCATGCAATAACTTCGTTGCCAGAGCGCTGGCCACAAACTCATGATGCGCCGCCTGATATTTATCCTGCTTTGTCAGTTGTTCCTTTGGTGTCCAAATGCCTGCCCCCATCAACGGAAAATGCCAGATAGCGTTAATCTCGTTAAAAGTAATCCAATATTTTACCTTGTCTTTATAGCGGCCAAAAACCGTCCGGCAATACCGCTCAAAAAAACCAATCAGCCGTCGATCACGCCAACCGTCGTAATGCTGTGCCAGATAGAGTGGCGTTTCATAATAGGACAGTGTTACCAAAGGCTCCATCCCATACCGCCGGCATACGTCAAAGACACGGTCATAGAACGCCAGTCCGGCTTCATTCGGCGTCTCCTCATCCCCTTGAGGGAAAATACGGCTCCAGGCAATCGACAGACGGAACACTTTAAAGCCCATTCCCGCCAACAAACGGATATCCTCCTCATAACGATGGTAGAAATCAATTCCTACCAGCTTCAGATTTTCGGGGACGGGGCCGTCCGATACCGGCCCCATCACTCCTTTGGGCATTACGTCCTGAATGGACAGCCCTTTTCCATCCTCCTGATACGCACCTTCACATTGGTTCGCCGCCACCGCGCCGCCCCATAAATAATTTTCCGGAAAGCTCATACCCTTCTCCTCTATGACAGAATTGTAATCAGCGTGTCGTTGGTGTCCACTTCGCCCTTAGCAAAAGCCAACACGTCCAGATACTGGTCGGTATTGCTGATAATCACCGGCGTCACCACATCGTAGCCGGCTGCCCGAATCGCTTCCATATCAAACTCCATCAGAAGCTGGCCTTTTTTCACCGCATCGCCCTGGCTTATATGCGCCGTAAAATACTTGCCGTTTAATTCCACCGTATCCAGGCCAATATGAATCAAAATCTCTGCCCCATTCTCGGCCGCGATGCCGATGGCATGCTTCGTGTCAAATACGGAAACGGCTACGCCGTCCACCGGGGCGTACACCTTTCCTTCCGCGGGAATAACGGCCGCGCCTTTGCCCACGATATTCTTAGAAAACACTTCGTCCTTTACCTCATTCAAGGAAATCTCCGTTCCCTTTACAGGAGATGCTATGTTGATTTTTACGGATGCCGCTTCCGCTGCCGGCTTCACAGCCGCCGCTTCCGTCGTGACCGCTGCCGGCTCTTCTTCCTCCGCCGGATCGTCAAAGCCCAAAACCAAAGTCGCCGCCGCCGTTACCACCATGGAAATAATAATCGTAATCACCGCGTTAATTACATTGCCAAGCCCGGAACCGCCGAAGTACACCGGCAGCGCCAGCAAACCGGCCGTAGCCGAAGAATAGGTATGGATCCCAGTAATACCTGCGTACAGGCCGGCTACGCCGCCGCCGATTACAGCTGCGTACAAAGGCCTTCTATATTTCAGTGTTACGCCGTACAACGCCGGTTCCGTAATCCCCATCAGACCCGTCACACCGGCGGAGAGTCCCAGCTGCTTTAAGTCTTTGTTTTTCGATTTCAGACCTACCACTACAGAAGCCGTACCCTGGGCAATATTGGAAGCCAGCATACCGGGGCCTAAAATCGTACCATAACCAAGCGTTGCATACTGAATCGTCTGAATCGGTGCAAAGCAGTAGTGCATACCGGTCATTACAAAGAACGGACAGAACGCGCCCATAAGGAACGGAATCAGCCAGCCGGCGTGATCGTTAAGCCAATTAAAGCCAATGGCCAAAACCTGACCTACCAGATTTCCCAGCGGGCCCGCTACCGTGATGCCGATGATGCCGGTAAGAATAATCGTAATCATCGGCGCCAGGAATATCTTCACAGGCTTCGGCGATACCTTATTCGCAAAGCGTTCGATGTAGGACTGCACCCATACAATCAGCAGGATCGGCACTACGCTGCCGCCGTAGGCCACTTTGGTGACAGGAATAAAGCCGAACAGCTGAATCGGAGCCTCCAGTGCCGTAAAGCTGCCGTGCAACAACACACCAGCCAAAACCGCCGCGATATACGGACTGCACTGAAAAAATTTAGCCGCCGAAAACGCCAGCATAAACGGCAGAAAACTAAACAACGCGTCGCCAAAAGCAGTAAAGATCTGGTACGTTTGAGAGCCCGTATCCAGCCAGCCAAAGAATACGATCAGCGCCAATAGCGCTTTGATCATACCGGAACCGGCTAGCGCCGGGATAATCGGCTGGAAAATCGCGGTCAGACCGCCAAAAAAGCCTGCCACAAAACCTTTTTTTTCGACCAGCGCCGAAGAAGCATCGCCAAAATGCCCCTGCTTCTTTACTTCTTCACATACATTACCCACATCCGTGCCAATTACAACTTGAAATTGACCGTTCTTGGTCACTACACCTTGTACGCCCTTTAGTTTTTTCAGGCCGTCTACATCGGCCCTGCCTGTTTCCTTCAGATTAAAGCGAAGCCTCGTCATGCAATTGGTTACGCTTGCCACATTATTCTCGCCGCCCACCAGTTTTAAGATGTCGGCCGCTAATTTTTGGTAGTCCATAGCGGATCTCCCTCCTAAAATGTTTTTTGCTGTCCGGGATTTGCGGCGCGCTTCACAAATCCCTATACGCCGGCCTTACCGGCCTGCAGGCTCTGCCTGCTGTTAAACCGCTTTGCCGTCCTTTAAGAAGGTTGGCTTACGGATTTTAACCTCTACTCTCTCTCCTGCCCTTCCGCCGTGGTAATCCGTTTGATATACACGGTCAGATATACCAGTTCTTCCTCCGGGATCGCAATCTGATAGTCCTGCCACACCAGACGGCTGATCCGTCCGGCACATTCATACGCGTCCGGGTACTTCTGCTGAATCAATTCCTGGAAATCCCGATCTTCTCCGTCCAACATTTTATCGCCGAACAAACGGCTGGCAAAAAATTTCAAATGCGTGATGAAACGGACAAAATGCACCGACTCTTCTTCAAAATTCGTATGGTACTGGTAACGCACCACGCTGACAATTTTATGTATCAATTCGGTCATGCGCACGGCGGCATTGCGATCCTCCGAATCGAATTCGGCATTGACAATATAAATGGCAATGCTTCCCGCCTCGTCGTCCGGCAATTGGTACCCGGTATATTCCTTTATCAGTTCCAGGCCGTACTGCGCCACCTTATATTCTTGCGGATAAAAATGAATAATTTCCCACAACAACGTATTCTTAAAATCCAGCCCTTGCTCCATACGCGATACGGCGAAGCTGATATGATCGATCAGATTTAGGAAAATACTTTCATCCAACGATTTGTCAAGCTTATCCACCTTGCTCAGATCAACCGCATCGCCCTTTCGCATTTTAAAACCGATCCCTCGCCCCACCAGAATA
This sequence comes from Lachnospiraceae bacterium, assembly GCA_022793375.1. GTDB lineage: Bacteria > Bacillota > Clostridia > Lachnospirales > Lachnospiraceae > RGIG7193. The sequence goes on along the minus strand of JAAWCS010000001.1, from coordinate 74,844 downwards.
CGTTCTTGTCGGCGTTCGTTGACGGCACTTTCCACATTATTATTGATGACGGTAACAACTGTAAAATTCTTTCCGCTCATTCCTTCCCCCATGCCCGGACCGGCCGATCACAAGATCCTGCCAATCTTTTTGTATATAAAAACACCTAATATCATATGCGGACAAACCGCACATGATATTAGGTGTTGCCTGCCGAACAGTTACAATCCCAATGTCTTCGTTCGTTTAATTCGGTTTTACTTTAACACAGAAAACAGCGTTTGTCAACTATTTTACCGGATGATTTCAGGCATAAGATGGCTTATACCCCTTTTCTTCAGCTGCCTTTTTTAACAGGCTGTATACGCCAAGGTGGTCGATATCCATCTGCGGACATACTTCATGGCAGCGACCGCATTCAATACAATGATACAACCCGCTGTCTACCGCTTCTAACACGCGGTCGGCCTGGTCATACGAATCCAGATGACGATAGGCTTCCGCAATCATAAAGGCGGGCCCATCGTATAAGTGCGGCGTTGCTGCCACAACCGGGCACGCAGACTGGCAAATGCCGCAGCGGCTGCACCACTCCAGACTATACAGCGTCGAAGTATTAGAGGCATCAAATTTATGAATGCTTTCCGCATCTAAGGGTTCAACACGCACACGCTGATAGCGCTTTGTCAGCCGGTCATCGAACTGGGATTTATCCACGATCATATCCCGGATTACCGGAAAACTCTCCAAAGGTTCAATTGTATAGTCTTTCCCGTCCTCCAACGGCTCTGCACACATCATTACAGGCGTTCCATTCAGCATCATCGCACAACGGCCGCACATTCTGCCATGGCAGCTATAATCAAACGCCACTTCTTCATAATTCTCATGGATATAAACCAGCGCTTCCAGCGCTGTCATTTTATCTTTGTAAGGAACATCATACTCCTTGTATACAGGCGCTGCATCCACGGCCGGATCGTATTTATATACTTTAATATTCATCTGCGTACTCCTCTCCTTATCTCAGATCCAATCTTATGCCCATTCCTCAATCACTGGCCATACCTTTTTCTCAAACGTCATTTCGCCATCTTTCAAACGTCCTACCAGCGTGCATGCCCAATTCTCATCATCTTGTTCCGGGAAATCCGCTCTCAGATAGGCTCCGCGAGTCTCTTCCCGAAGCAGGGAAGCCTGTACGCTAAGCTCCGCAACCGTCAGCAGATTATAATTTTCAATCGCTTCTTTCCACTCGGTATTATAGGTAAGAGTCGGGTTTGTTACAATCATATTCGGAATCTCTTCGGTACGGATTCTGCGAAGTTCCGTCAATGCGGCTTCCATTGCTTCTTTTGTACGATATACGCCCAAACACTCTCCGCAAGCCCGCTGGATATTATGCCGGACCACATGCGGACGAATCCCCTGGTCAACTTTGCGCGTGCGGATTTCGTGGAGACGCTCATACTCTGTGTCCGCCGAAGACCAATCCATCGTCGCCAAAGCTTCATTGGCCTCAATATAGTCAATCGCGCAACGAACTGCATAAGAGCCAAAGCGATGCAGCAAAGTAACGCAGCTTCCGCCGTTCATGCCTGCGGTTCCGCTGCCGCGTACACAAAACAGACCCGGCAAATCTTCCGACATTAAATTGTCGTCAATTACCGGTGTGCCGCCATGCTCATACATTTCTGGCGCCGCTTCCATAAGCGTCTTTGTCACATCAATTCCAAATTTTTCAAATATGGCTACGTTCCGCCGCATCGCATCACGCAAAGGCGCGTCACTAACGTCCACAAGTACGCCGCCATTGTCCGTACCATAACCTTGGGTAATTTTTTTTGCCAGCTCCTGGTTAAAATACGCACGATCGCCCGCCTCAAAACGGCTCAGATCATACTCTTCCTCCGTAAACAGGCGCTTACCATCCCGATCCATAATCATTTCATGTTCATTCGCATCCGCATTTAGGATTGCGCCCCATCCATACGCCAGGCCCTCAGGATAAATCGTACAGATATCATACGCGCCATACTCGGAGTCGCCAATTCCCGCGCCATGCCGATACGCCGCTATATCTACATCCCCGGTGTTGTCCGGGCTGTTAAAGGTGTGCGCAGAAATCGTACTCCAGCCATACATCCATGTGGTTCCGCCTGTCGCCAAGATCGTGGCGTTGGCACGATAAACGCGGAAATCTCCCGTAGGCAGATAAATCCCCATTGCCCCACAACATTTTCCGTCGCTGATTAACAAATCTGTGATCATCGTACGGTCGATCACGGTAACAGCTGCCGATTTTACCAACTGGTCCTGGTCATGACGGGGAAAATATGCCTCCATTCCTCTCATAAAAGGAAAATCTCCGTACCATTTAATGCTTCCGTCCTCGTTCCGCACCGGCGATACCTGCCCCCGGTTCAACAAGACCGTACCTAAATCCGCGTTCGGATTGGTTGTATCCGCATTGTACAATGCCTGCTGGTTAAGAATTTTTTTAACATACGTTTCCTGTCCATAGAACTCTTCATCCGGACACCAGGTTGCAATGACATCCCAGTTAAAACCAGCAGCGCCGGCGTGACGGAAACTGCCCTTATCAATCATCGTTACTTGCCGCCCCTTGGCAACTGCCTCATAGGCCGCTGACATTCCACCGAATCCGGTTCCGATAATCAGAATATCCGTATTGATCACTTCATATTTGCTCACATCCCCATCGGCAATTGTGGTTGCCGATACCGGCTGCTGCATTGCTTCCGTGGTCGCTTCCGTAGCTGCTGCGGTCGCTGCTCCCGTACTTTCAACCGCTGCTACGGTCGTTTCTGCAGTCGTTTCTGCCGCCGCATTTGAACAGGCTCCTAAAAGTCCGGCTGTCGCTAGGCCAAGCGCGCTGGCCGCTGAACCCCGTAAAAAGTCTCTGCGGGAAATGCCTTTGTTTTTCATCCATACTTCCTCCATTTTTCATTCTCTTGATATTCAATTTACTTTACTATCAAGTAACTTTATTTTACATGTTTCCTATCAGGCTGTCAACCTTTTTCTTCTCCCAATAAAAAAACCCGAAACGCAGCGCCACGCTGCATCTCAGGTTTCACCTAAGTCGTATCGGCCTCACTCCACCCGTTCCAGTACATGTTTCAATTCACACTTGTACTTTTCACCATAATCCTCTACCACTTTTGCAAGAAGACTGACAATAAATCTTGACGCCTCTTCCAGCTTCCCGATCTCCTCATCGGAACACGATGAAAACATATCCAGGAACATCTGATCCATTTTCTCATAAAAACGTTTTATATAGCCTTGTCCGTTCTCCGTCAAATGTAGATTGGTAACGCGCCGATTCTCTTTGCTGTAACACCGCTCTACATATCCCAGTTTTTCCAACTTATCCGCAATCTGCGTCATGGCTTGGTTCGTAACCATGCCCTCCTCAGCCAGGCGGCTTAGATTTAAATCGCCACATTCATCCAGCTTCACTAATGTATGCAACTGTGTGGTTGATAAATCCTTGTCGTAATTATAAGACATCGGCAGATTTTTACTGATAATCAGCTTTGTCAAAACAATATACGTTTCCACTGCTCTTAACCGGTTCAATATACCACCTCGTTTTCTCCTCGACACCTTAAAGCTGAACATCGTTCCTATTCCCTGCCAATTACTATAATAAATGCCAAAACTTCTGTCAACAATTTTTTTGCTTTCTTTTTTCTCTTTTCTCGCATGCAAAAATAGCGTATAATAAAAGAAACTTCGCTGACTTTGTCCGCAAACTTCCTCAAAAGGAAAGGAACGTCCCATGAACCCTGGTTTAAAAAATAATACGGCTTCAAACCAAAAACAGCTTGTCGAAATCACGGCCAAACATCCCCCTGCCCTTTTGACTGCGGCACAGATCTGGGAGCGGATTCCCTCTCGCAAACCCGATACCCACAAAGGAACCTATGGCAGGGTTCTCGCCGTCTGCGGCTGTGCCGAGTATCGGGGCGCGGCCGCGCTCTGTACATTGGGCGCCCTTTGTAGCGGGGCCGGTCTTGTGACGCTGGCGGCTTCTGAACTTGTCATCAACAGCATTGCCGGCCGAATCCTGGAAGCGACCTTCCTTCCGCTGCCGGATCCCGAAGCGCTGATCGATGAACTCCGGCGCGCGACCGTCTGCGCCGCCGGCTGCGGAAAAAAGACCGATGAGGATACGCGCCGCGAAATGCGCCTGGTCCTGGCCCACGCGGCCGGAACCGTTGTTTTAGACGCCGGCGGCCTGTGCTCCCTGGCGCAGTCCCCCCTCACGCCGGCCGACTGTGCCGGCCTGCTCTCCTCCTGTGCCGGCCGCCTGATTATAACGCCCCATCCCGGCGAGATGGCGCGGCTGACCGGGACGTCCGTTTCACAGATTTTACAGACGCCGGCAAGCACGGCCGCCGAATACGCAACGCGCACCGGCGCGGTCGTCGTCCTCAAAGGCCACCGCACCCGGATCGCCGCACCCGACGGGCAGCTCTATGAAAACCGCACCGGCAATGCCGGCCTGGCCCGCGGCGGCAGCGGCGATATCTTAACCGGCATCATCGCCGGTCTTGCCGCCCAGGGACTCAGCCCGCTTGACGCCGCTCTCTGCGGCGTATGGCTCCACGGAAGCGCCGCCGACCGCTGTGCGCGGCGCAAGTCCGTCATGGGAATGCTGCCCGAGGATATTCTTGAAGATTTGGGACACATTTTTCTGGAAAACGGACGCTGATTCGTCCAAAACAAAAAAGCCCGGGACGCTGACCCGCTCTCATTCCCCACATATTCAGGAGGTCTCTATGTCTGCCATACAAACGCTTCTCTGCGGATTCTATCTCACGGTAAATCTTGCCGCCTTTGTCTTATTCGCCGTCGATAAACGCCGGGCCGTCCGCCATACATGGCGCATCCGCGAACGGACGCTTTTGCTTACGGCCCTGGCCGGCGGCGGGGCCGGCGCGCTCGCCGCCATGCTTTTGTTTCATCACAAGATTCGCAAGGCAAAATTTATCCTCGTTGTGCCGCTTCTTACACTGATCCATCTTGCTTTGGCCGCGGTTGTGTTCCTGCAAACCGGTACAATTTAAAGAAGCCTTCTCTTTACGTCTCCCCCTCTTCTGTGCTATCATACAAACAGAACCGGGCCGTTTTCGGTTCGCATCCTGATTTTACAAACAGAAGGGAGTCGCTATGTTTGAGCCTTTTCATCCCCAGGAACACCTCCAAATCACCGCCGCCGGTTTAAGCGTCACGCTGGATCCGCTTTCTTTGCTCTATCGCATCGACACGCCGGGGTATACCTGGCGCCAAAGCCCGGTCCATGCGCCGCAAATCCTCCTGAAAGACGGGGCTTCTCTGCCGTTTTCCCAGGCAAAGAATATCCGCCACTGCCGCTACGACAGCGGCGTCGGTACAGGTATCCTCTCTTCCTACGACGGATTCTGCCTGCCGGACGGCTCCTTATCCTTTGAAACGCTCGTATGGATTGAATATGCTACCGGATTTGTGCATTTTGAGCTGATCCCGGCTGTGGACAACGCCGATTTTGCCTGTGTGCGCTGGCCCGCGCCCTTTTTGTTTGAAACGGCCCGCCAGGAGGACGTCACGGTGATGCCTGTCATGCAAGGGCTTTTGATCCCCAACACCTGGGAAAACGAGGTCCGCTCTCTTCCGTTTAACGGGCAGTTCGGCAGTGCGGCCGCCTACATGCCCTGGTTCGGGCAAATTGCAGACGGGCACGGTTATCTTGCTATCTGCGAACAGCCCTGGGATGCCGGCTACTTTGTCGACCATCCGGCCGGCGGTCCCGGCACGCATACGGGGCTCTATTTCCTGCCCAGCCTCGGCCGCCTTTCTTACCGCCGATGCGCCCGCTTCCAGTTTTTTACTTCCTGCGATTACAACGATCTGTGCAAGGCGTACCGTGCTTACGCAAAGGAAACCGGCCTTTTTACCACGCTGGCGGAAAAAAGTGCCCGCGGCCCCGGGATTGACCGGCTGATTGGCTCGGCCATCGTTCACAAGGGCATTAAAACGCACGTATCGCCCGATTCGTTCTATTACGACAAGGAGCATCCGCAGAGAAACGATCTGGTGGTCCCCTTTTGCAAGCGCGCCCGCGAAATCCGCCGCTATTATCAGAAGGGAATCCGCAAGCTCTACCTGCACTTAGACGGCTGGGGCGATCCCGGCTACGACAATCGTCATCCCGACTATCTGCCGGCCTGCGAAGAAGCCGGCGGCTGGAGGGAGATGCAGAATCTGTCGGATACCATCAAAGACTGCGGCTATTTGTTCGGCCTGCACGATCAGTATCGGGATTACTATATGGACGCGCCCTCCTATGATCGGGAATTTGCCTGCCAGGCTCCCGACGGCTCCATCCCCGAAATGGCCCGCTGGGCCGGCGGCCGCCAGAGCTATCTGTGCGCCACCCAGGCCCCCTACTACGTGCGCCGCAATTTTGAAGAAGTCCTGCGCCACGGCATCCGCTTAGACGCCTCCTACCTAGACGTCTTTACCTGCAACGAAGGCGACGAGTGCGCCAATCCCCGCCACCGCATGAGCCGCCGGGAATGCTTTGAGCGGCGAGAGGCCTGCTTTTCGTATCTGTGGTCAAAGAATATCCTGCCCAGTTCCGAAGAGTGCGGCGACTGGGCCATGCGTCAGCTGGTATTCTGCCATTACGGCCCCTATGATTTTATGCTGGCAAAACCCGGCTCGCCCCGCCGCGGCATTGCGGTCCCCCTCTTTAATCTGGTGTATCACGACTGTCTGATCCTGCCCTGGCCGATGGACCGCCTGCCGGATACCGAGGATTACATGCTGTACGCCCTCTTAAACGGCGGCGCCGCCTATGTGGACAAAGACGGCGCTTATCCGAACTGCGACGGCGCTTTCGATGAAGCGGCCGAAAAACGGCTCGACGAGGAAATCGCCCGCTACCAGGTCGTGGCCGCCTTACAGGAGCGTGTCGCCAAATGCGAAATGGTGCGCCATGAACTGCTCGATTGGCAGGGACGGCGGCAGAAAAGCGTCTTTTCGGACGGCACAACGGTCAGCATTGACCTTGATCAGGGAACATACGAGATTCATATTGGCTGACTGTTTTACAGTCCGGCCACATACCGCCCCGCCAGATAGCCGAAGGTAATACAGCGGCCGATAGAAAGGCCCATGGTGGACAGGGAATAATCGTTGTCCCCGTAAAAACAGCCGGAGCAGTTGCCCGCGGCAAACAGGCCGGGAATCGGCTTTCTGTCTGAGTCCAGACACTGGCTGTTTTCATCCACTAAAAGGCCGGCCGGTATCGCCGAAATCTGAAATTTGCGCACTTGCGCGTAAAACGGAGCCGTATCCACCGGCTTCATATATTTGGAGGATTTGCCGAAATCCAGGTCTTTGCCCAGGCCGCACAGCTCATTGTAGCGCGCAACGGAAGCTTTGCCCTCCTCCACCGGCAGGCCGGCCGCCGCCAGCAGTTCCTCCAGCGTATCCGCTTTGAGAACCGTCCCGTTTTCCACGAACGACGCCAGCTTTTCTTCGGAAGCGTTCGCCACAGTCGGGACGGTCGGATCGCTCCCCCAGCCATAAACATACTCCGCGTAATTGGCGTCAAACAGGGAAACCATCTGGTGTTGCGGCTGATCCCTGAGAACCGTATTGCGGTCTCCGTATTCGATATCTTCGTACATGAAACGTTCGCCGTCCATGTTGAGAGCCAAAAGCGGCTCCTCCCTCAGGACGCCGGCCCCCAAGGCGTGCACCATCTTGCAGTGGGTCCCCGGCTCCATCTTCGCTCCCGCCAGCATGCCGATCAGATGGCCGTCGCCGGTTTTGCCGATTTGCTTTCTTTCATACATCCCGGCATCCGGCGTATAGCGGGATACCATGGCATCGTTGTTTTGATAATCGCCGGTCGCCAAAATGACGCCTTTCTTTGCCGTAAATTTAACATAGCCGGCCGGCGATTTCCCGATTACGCCCACGACCGCGCCCTGCTCCCGGATCAGCTGCACCGCGGGCGTCTCATAGAAAAATTCCACGCCCATTTCCTGCGCATGGGGAGCCAGCGCCGTCATCGGTTCGATCATCTGCCCGGGAAACAGCCGGCCCTTCAGGAAGCATACGCCGTCGTCGTATGTATGAAGCTTGCTGTCGCTCTCTTTATAATTCGTAAAATCGACTTCCCTCAGTTTTTCTTCAAACCAATCCAGCGCTTCCGGTGAACGCTGTGCATAGATCCGGTGCAGTTTGATGTTCCCTCTGTGGTCATAGATCGAATGCAGTTCATGGACGTACTGGGCAATGCCGATCTCGTCGCTCCGGCTCGGATCCACCGCGGCCGCCAGATTGCCCTGCGCAAGCACCGTGGCCTGCTTCTGCAATACGCCTACGCTTGCGCCGGCCTCCGCCGCGGCTAAGGCGGCCGGAATTCCCGTGGTCCCGGCTCCGACTACAACGACATCGTACGTATGCTCCTGTACAAAATCCGTAATCTCCGTGGTCTCGGCCGTTGATTTTGCCAGTTCCTTTGCCGTAATCCCCAGCGCAGCCAGCTCCGCCGCCGTTGCCGCCGGCCCTGCGGAACAAGCGCCCAAAAGGCCGGCGGCCGCAATGCCCAGCGCGCCGGCGGCCGTCGATTTCATAAATTCTCTTCTTGTCACATGTTTCATTGGTTCTTCCTCCCTGCTTTTTATAGATACAGCATAGCATACAGAGGAGGATTTTAGGTTTGGGTACGCTTAAACCTCAATCAATTCTCAATTAAGGCCGTCTCCCTATTCTGCCGCAAAAATATACCCGTCCCGCAAATGCGTGCGGATATAGTACGGATGGGCCGTGTCGTCCTCAATTTTTTGCCGCAGATGGCTGATATGCACAAAAAGCGTCCTCATATCCCCAAAGCTGGGACGCTGCCAGATCGCGTCGTATATTTCGTCAAAGGAGATAAATTTCCCGCGGTTTTTTATCAGATAAAAAAGGATTTCATACTCGGTGGGCGAGAGGGACAGTTCCTGCCCGTTTTTATAGATTAAGTGCACGCCCGCGTCCAGCATAAGATCGCGGATTTGAATCTGCGTCCGGTCCGGATGCTCCCGCCCGCATCGCCTGAGATTTGCCTCGATCCGCGCCATCAAAACCGGGGCTTTAAAGGGTTTTACCAGATAATCGTCCCCGCCCATCTGCAGGGCACGGATGATGGTTTCGTCGTCGTTCAGACAGCTGATAAAAATCACCGGGACATACGAGTGTTTGCGCAGACGCGTGCAGAATTCAAGTCCGTCGATTCCCGGAAGCATAATGTCAATCAAAAAAAGGTCAAAGGCCCGTACCTGTACCAGTTTGAGGGCGCTCTCTGCGTTATGGACGACGGTTACGTCATAATCCGCTTCTTTGAGAAGATAAAACTGTAAAATTTCGCAGAGTTCCAAATCGTCCTCGATCATCAAAATTCGCTTCATTGTCTGCCTCCCTTTGATCTATCACCTGCAACCATACCGCGTGTCTGTGCCATATCTTGCTTTCCCTTTCATGGTCTGCCGGCTTTTACGCTTTTCTCAAAAAAAGCTTGAAAGAATCCTCTCTTTTGCGTATCATGGTCCGTATAACAAAGGATTCTGTCTCATATAAAGGAGAAGGACACATGTCACAGCGGCGAAAACAGCAGGTTCTGATCTTATCGATGACACTCTTAACAACTGCTCTGTTTACCTTGTTCATACATATCAGCCAGGCGGAACGTGCCTTTCCCCAGGACGCCGCCCTGCGGGCCTCGCAGATCGAAACCGCCAAAGGGCTGTTTACCGTGGGCGTTTCCTTTGCCCTTCTCTTATTTTCCCTTGTTCTCTGGATCGGCAAGCGCTCGGAAACATATCTGTTCTGGCTGGCCCTTCTCAGCTATACGACAATGGTCCGGACTTTGATGAATACGCTGCCCTTTCTCGGCGAACTGCCGCTTTTGAATCTGCTCTTTCTCGGCCGCTTCTCCTACTTTGGCGCGTCTTTTCCCCGCATGAACCAAAATATCCACCGGCTGGTCATGTGTCTTGTGGTCGCCTTTCTCCGCTATCGCCTGATGAAGTGCCTGTTTGATATAAAAATCGGCCGCCGCCATTACTTTTTCTATCTCTGCCTGGCCGCGCTAGCCCCCATATGCTGTCTGGACACCGGGCTTTCTTTTTACCTGGCGCTGATGTTTGTCTATATCGTCTGCTATCTCTGTGAAGCCTGGGTGATCCTTAGAAGCGTTTCCGAATCTCCTGGCACAGCCGTAATCCTGGCAGCCGCCTGGTCTTTTACCGTATCTCTGCGTTTTTTTGACGCCGGCTGCGAGCTGTCCCTTTTCCCCCTGGAATTTCCCGATCTGCAGCTGCGCCTGCGCGGCATCATCGAAAGCTTCTACGGGCTGGCTTTTTTTCTGCTGGCCTGCCTGCGGTTCGCCCGCAAATTCAAAGAGGCCGAACGCTTAAACGCCCATCTGGAGGAGCAGATTCGCCAAAAAACCAAAGAAAAAACCGAGTTTGTCCGCAGCCTTCTCCATAATTTAAAAACGCCGCTCTTTTCGCTCGGCGGCTACGTGGACATGGCCCGGGCCTATCTGGACAGCGAACCGCCAAAAACCCTGGAATGTCTGGACAAATTGAGCCAGAATACGCAGTATGTTCAAGAATTGATGGAACGGATTTTCCTCGTATCCCAGTTGGACGACGGAAAAATTGCCTTCCAGCAGCTCCCCTTTGACCTAAAAAAACTCCTGGAGGAAGTAGCCGAACAGACCCGCTTAAGGGCCGGCCAAAAGCCGATCGAGGTGCGTCTGTGCGTACCAGGGCCGCTCCCATGCCGCGCGGACCCGGTCTACTGCCGCCAGGCCCTGCAGAATATCGCCGACAATGCCGTCGAACAGATGCCGGGGCCCGGGCACATCCTCATTACCGGCCAGGAGAACGCCGATTACTGCCTGATCGGTATCCGCGACGACGGGATCGGCATCGCGCCGCAAAACCAGCAGCGGATTTTTGAACGCTATTATTCCGAGCACCACGGAAAGCGCAACTCTTCCGGTCTCGGCCTTGCCATCTCCAGGGAACTGATCGAGAGACAGGGCGGGCGTATTACGGTCGAGAGCCAGCCGGATATAGGCACGGTATTCTGGGTGCGAATTCCGCAGACAAAAGAGGAAACATAGGCCCGACCTTAAAAAAGATTTGTTTTCCGCACCGTTTCTGTATATAATAGGAATAAGCGCCATTTTCTTCCACACGACCGGAGACTGTCTGTGCGCAAAATGACAAACTTGAGGTGACCTATGAAGCTGATCCGCAAAATCATTTTTACTGTCCTGCCCTTTACACAACAGATTTCCCGGGACAGGGTTTCCGTATATGCCGCCCAGGCCGCTTTTTTCATCATTATTTCCGCGGTGCCGCTCGTAATGCTGGTCCTGTCCCTGTTACAGTACATCATGCCCATGACGCAGTCCCAGCTGAGCGCCCTGGCTATGGATGTGATTCCGCTGGCTATGCGCTCCCATGTCATCCGCGTGATTGACGAGCTGTATACGCAGACCTCCGTCCCTTTGGTCTCCATTACCGCCGTATCCACGCTGTGGGCCGCTTCCCGAAGCCTCTACGCCTTAACCCGCGGTTTAAATGAAGTATATAAAACCTCTGAGACGCGCAACTATTTTGAACTGCGCCTGGGAGCGCTTCTGTACACGCTGATTTTGATCGTGCTGCTGATTTTCTCCCTCTTAATCCTCGTATTCGGCAATCGGCTCCAGTATCTGATCGAAAGCGTGCTGCCCCTTTTAGCCAGATATTCCGCCTATGTCATCAGCCTCCGCACCCTTTTGTCGATCACTCTGATGACGCTGTGCTTTGCCCTGATGTACAAGATCCTGCCCAATACCAAAAGCCATTTTCGCCGCCAGCTGCCCGGCGCCTTGTTTGCGTCCCTGGGGTGGATGATCTTTTCGCTGGTGTACTCGATTTACATTGACAATTTTTCCAATTTTTCTTATACTTACGGGAGCCTGGCCGCCATCGTCTTTATGATGCTGTGGCTCTATTCCTGCATGAACATCCTGCTGATCGGCGCCGAAATCAATATGTGGCTGCTGGCCAGGCACAAGGAAGCGGTTTATTGAAGCAGCAGTTTTATAAACTGCTCTTTTTCCAGATGGTTGAAATACCGCTCAATATCGACTCCCTCCATTCTTGTCAGCAGGCTTTCCTGCTCGATCTCGCAGCCTGTTAAAAGCGCGGCCAGCTCGGCCGTATCGCCGCTGCCGAAATAATCTCCATAAAACTCCAGCGCTTTGATGCAGCCGTTTTCCACGTCCATCGAGACAAGGATTTTGCCGCAGCCCTCGATCCGCCGTTCTTTGCGCAGGCGATAGCGGGGCGAATAGCCGTAATTCCACTCCCAGCGGGCATAGCGGGCCGCCTTGATCTCTTCTGCGCGGGCCAGCTCCTGCCGCGTAAACGCGCGGCGTTCCATCGGCGTTTCTTCTTGCATAAAGCGAAGCAGCAATTCTTTATACTGCTCCAAGGTGATCTCCTTATCCAGATATTCCCGGATATTGGTCACGCGGCTGCGCACCGATTTGACGCCCTTGGACTCGATCTTGTCACGGGACACATTCAAACAGGCCGCTAAGACGCTTAAATCGGAGTCAAACATCATTGTCCCGTGGTGCATGATCCGCTTGCTGCGGATGTACTGGGAATTTCCGGAAAATTTGCGCCCTTCAATGGTAATGTCGTTGCGGCCATTGACTTTAGCCGGCACACCCAGCTGATTGAGGGCCCGGGCAATGGGACGGCAGAAGGCGTGCAGGTCCATATTGGAGGCTTCCTCGCCGTTGACGATGAAGGTAAAATTTAAGTTGCCAAGATCGTGATAGACAGCGCCGCCGCCGGATAAGCGGCGCACCACTTTGATCTGGTGTTCTTCCACGTATGTTTGGTTGATTTCTTCGATGGTGTTCTGGTTTTTGCCGACGATGATCGCGTTGTCGTTCTGCCAGAGCATAAAGTATTCCTGACTGCGGTCCATTTCGTCAAATACGAACTGCTCCAGTGCGAGGTTGAACTGCGGGTCGGTGCTGGGGGATTCCAGATAGATCATGAGTAGACTCCTTTCATTCCTTGGTGGTGCGCCGCGCCGGCGGCCGAATCTTGCCATTCCCATTCGTTCTGTTGGCGAGGGCCGCGGCTTTTAGGCGAGGGTAAGCGGGAGACGGGCCTGGAGGCCGGATTCGGTGATAACGGCGTCGGGTTTTATGTCGTGGGGGGAGGAGGGCAGCGTTTGGTAAAGCTGAAAATCAAAGGCGACGGCCCATTTCTGCGGCAGGGGGTGGAAGGACAGATAGCGGTCGTAATAGCCGCCGCCCTGGCCGATTCGGTTGCATAAGAGGTCAAAGGCGATTCCGGGCATCAGGAGGAGGACTTTTTTGCGGGTGGTGACCTCGTCCGGGCACAGGGGCTCGCGGATGCCCATGGGGCTTAGTTCTACATCCGAAAGGCTTGTGAGTGGGTGGAAGGTCATTTGGCCGCCGCAGACGCGGGGGACGGCGGTTTGTTTGCCCTGCTGCCAGGCGTCCAGCAGAAGGGTGTCAAGGCATACTTCTCCTGGCATGGACAGGTATGCGTAGATGGTTTCGGCTTCTTGATATTCGCGGCAGGTTTGCAGGAAACGGCAGATGGCCTGGCTGCGGGCCGCGGCTTCTTCAGGGCTGAGAGCACGCCTTTTTTTCCGTATTTCGGCGCGAATGATTTTTTTATCCATCTTGCGGGGGCCTTTCTGGTTTGTTTGGGACGGACTGCCAGAAGTTTGTCAGCAATGTCCTTATGTCCTGGCGGTCGGTTCGGAGACAGTCGGCCCACTCCCGCGGGAAGAGTGCCGCCTGGTCGGTTTGGAGGAAGCGTTCGTCCAACAGCAGGATGACGCCTTCGTCTTTGGCGGTACGGATGACGCGGCCGGCGGCTTGCAGGACTTTATTCATCCCCGGGTAGCGGTAAGCAAAGTCAAAGCCGCTTTTGCCGGCTTTTTCGTAATATTCTTTGAGGATTTCCCGTTCCGTGCAGATCTGCGGCAGGCCGGTGCCGATAATGGCGGCGCCGATCAGGCGTTCTCCGGTTAAGTCGATTCCTTCCGAAAAAATCCCGCCCATCACGCAGAAGCCTACAAGGGAGCCTGAGGGACAGGCACACGCCGTAAAGGCATCGAGAAATTCCTCCCGCGCCAGTTCCGTCATGTGCGAGGATTGTTTCAGGATGCGAAGCTTCAACGAGGCGCGGGGGATAGCGAAGGGTTCCTGCCCCTTGTCCTCGGGCAGTTCCTCTTCGGTCTCCCGGCCGGCTCCCTCTTGTTCTTCGCCGGTCGATGCTACGAGCGCGCCCCGCTCCCGCGCGATTTGACAGACGCTGTCCATAAAGGCGTAGGAAGGGAAGAATACCAGGTAGTTGCCGGCGCGTGCACAGGCCATGGCTTCGATGTAATCGTAGATTTTTTCGTATTCCTGCCGTCCGCGGCGGCGGTAACGGCTGCTGACATCCCGGGCAGCCGCGATCAGGCGGCGGGCCGGGTCAAAGGGGGAGGACGCATAGATTGCATAGTCCTCGGGATCGCCGCTTAGAAGTTCGCGGTAGTAGGGCATTGGCAGCAGCGTGGCGGAGTAAAACACCGTGCTGTTTCCTTTGTCCAGGCATTCCTTCAGGCAGGCGGAGGGATTTACACACAGCTCTTTGAGCATGAAGCGGCCGTCGGCCTGCAATTCCGTATAAATCCGATAATTTTCGTCCGCCCGCTCGGCCATATTCAGGAAATGGCGCACCGCAAAGTAGAAGTCGCGGTAGGTCTCGTTTCCGTCCAGCGCGGTGCTGTTTTCCGCAAATTCCTGCATCTCGCCGAACAGGGCCTGCAGCGTCAATATAAAGGCATCGGCGCTGTTTAGTACCTTCCAGGTTTCACATTCCCGTTTTAGCTCCAACAGAGCCTGGTTGCAGCGGGATAATTTTCGTTCCAGTTTCTTGCTGTGGCCTTTTACCAGGCGGCGCACCTCAAGGAAATCTTCCTTATATAATACGGCGCTGTACATTTCCCGGGCCCGCTCCACCAGGTTGTGGGCCTCGTCCACGAGAAAGAGATAGTCGCCCGATATGCCCTCGCCGAAAAATCGCTTCAAGTAAATATTGGGGTCGAACACATAATTGTAATCGCAGACAATCCCGTCCGCCCAGAGGGTCAGATCCAGGCACAGTTCAAAGGGGCAGACATGGTTTTCCTCCGACGCCTGCAAAATCCGCCCCCGCTCCAGCATGCCGCCCTCCTGAAGGAGGGAAAAGACCGCTGCGTTGACCCGGTCGTAATGGCCGGCCGCATAGGGACAGCTGAGCGGATTGCAGTCAGGTTTTTCGAGAATGCAGAGTTTATCCTTGGCCGTGACGGTAACGCTCATAAAGGACAGACCTCTTTGGCGCAGGATTTCAAAGGCCTCCTCCGCCACCGTGCGGGTCACGGTTTTGGCAGTCAGGTAAAACAGCTTATCCGCGTACCCTTCGCCCATCGCTTTGACGGACGGGAACACCGCCGACATGGTTTTGCCGATGCCGGTCGGGGCCTGGATAAAGAGTGTCTTGCCCCGGCAAATCGTCCGATATACCGATACGGCCAGATCGCGCTGCCCCGGCCTGTAGGGATAGGGAAATTCCAGCCCCCGCATGGAATCGTCGCGCTCCATGCGATGGCGGTACTGCCAGAGCGCCCATTTTCCGTACTCGCAAGTCAGCCAGTCGAACCATTCGTTCAGCTTGTCCATATCCCAGTCCTCTGAAAAACGGCGCAGCTGCCCAGTCTCCAGATTGCCGTAAGTCATCTGCACCGTCACGACGGACAGCCCCCGTTCGTGCCCTGCCATATGGGCATAGCACATGGCCTGTGCCTTGTGCACGGGAAAGGGTTCATCCAGACGGTTGATATCAAAAAATACCCCTTTGATTTCGTCCACGGTCAGACGGCCCTCTTCCTCAATCAGCCCGTCGGCCCGTCCCTCAATCTGCAGAATCACGTCCTCAATGGGAATCCGGCATTTCAGCGCCACTTCCGCCCTGTAGGCGGCTCCCATCTGCCTTTGAACCCGCCGATGCAGCCGGCTGCCGGCCTGCATGGCCTCCTTTTCGCGCCCGACGCTTCGCCGGTTGTCAATATCGCCGCTTCGCAGGATAAATTCTACCAGCGAACGCACCGAAACACGAATTACGTTTTCTTCTCGTTTCATTCCTTCTCGCTGCTTTTACTATTTGATCTTCATCCACACCTGCATGACAAGCTTGGACGGCAGCAGCTTGCCGGACAGGCGCTTCATCTTTGTGTCAAAGCCCAGCACCGACAAATCGCGGCCTTTTTTGCTGTCCGAAAGCGCCTTGCGCACGACGTCCTCCGGTTCGTACATCGGTTTGAAATTCCGGCAGGTGGACGGGTTTTTCGTATCCTGGGCCACCTGGAAAAATTCCGTGCGCACATAGCCCGGACAGACGCAGGTCACCGAAATGCGGCGGCTTTTCAGCTCTACGTTCAGCGCCCGCGAAAAATGCACGACAAAGGCTTTCGTCGATGCGTAGAGGTTAAACTCCGGCAGCGGCTGAAACGCGGAGGCAGAGCCTAAGATCAGGACGCGGCCGCCCTTCTTCATATACGGCAGCACCGCGTAGGTTATGTGCACCAGGGATTTGCAGTTTAAATCGATCATCTGCGAAATCTCCTGATCGGTTAAATCCTGGTAGGTGCCGTATTTGCCAAATCCGGAAGCGTTTACCAGCAGCTTTACATGCGGCTTTATCTTTGCCAGCAGCCCTCTTAAATGGTCGATGCTCTCGCCCTTTGTCAAGTCAAGCGCCAGCGGGCGCACCCGCAGGCCGCTTAAACGACCCTCTAACTCCTCCTTAAGCATCTGCAGGCGCTCGCTTCTGCGGGCCACCAGCCAAAGCTCGTCCAGATGTTTTGCTGCCGCAATCTCCCTGGCAAATTCCCGTCCCATGCCCGAGGACGCCCCCGTAACAATCGCAATCTTCATAGTGGCAATTTCTCCTTTCTTGTCCTGACATAAGAGATCAGCGCCAGCAGCGCCACGCCAAAGGCTACGCCGCAGGTATCCAGCAGCACATCCATAATGCTGCAATAACGTCCCGGCGTAAAATACTGAATCCCTTCGTCCAGGCCGGCGATCAAAAAGCCGACCGGGATCAGGCGCCAGCGCCGGCGGCCGCTGAAGCATTCGTATTTCGCCAGGCTGAGCGTCAATAAAATCCCCAGGCCCGTATACTCCGTAAAATGCGCCGCTTTCCGTACAAACCCTTCCGAAAACTGCAGGCCCGTCAGGCCGATCGTTCTCATGGCGCGGTTTAAAAGTTCCGTCACCCAGCTGCTTTCGGCCGAAGAATAGACGGCCGGGGTGGCCGAATTTCCAAAAATAAAGGCAATGTATACAAGCGTAATCCAAATCATCTTTCGTTTTCCTGTCCTTTCCCTGGCTGTCTTGGTCCGTAAATTACATTTTTACTTCTTTACCAGTATAATCGAATCGCGCCGGTTTCGCAACCTTATTCTTGCAAACATGTGTTCTTTTTGCTATACTGGAACCATATCGAATGATTCAAAAACGCAGATGCCCAGAAAGGAGCCGCTATGCCGGAACGCCTGATTTTTCACGTAGATGTCAATTCTGCTTTTTTAAGCTGGGAAGCCGTCTGGCGGCTGCGCCAGGGCGAAACCACCGATCTGCGCACGATCCCTTCGATCGTCGGCGGCGACCGGGAGAAGCGCCGCGGCGTCGTTCTCGCCAAATCGATCCCGGCCAAAGCCTTCGGCGTTGCCACCGGCGAACCGATTGTCGACGCCCTGCGCAAATGCCCGGGGCTTTTGTGCGTACCGGCGCGCCACGACCTGTACAGCCGCTGTTCCCGCGCCTTTATTGAGGTCCTCGCCCGTTTTGCCCCGGTCATCGAGCAGGTTTCGGTGGACGAAGCATTTGCCGACATGAGCGGCACCGGCCTGCTGTACGGTCCGCCCTTGGAGGCAGCCGCCCTCATCAAGAATACGATCCGCGGCGAACTGGGCTTTACCGTCAATGTGGGCGTCTCCTCCAACAAACTTTTAGCCAAGATGGCCTCCGATTTTCAAAAACCGGACCGCATTCACACGCTGTTTCCAGATGAAATCGCCCAAAAGATGTGGCCGCTGCCGGTCGGAAAGCTGTTTTCGGTGGGCCAGGCAACCAAACGCTGTCTTGCGGACCTTGGCATACACACGATCGGCGATCTCGCGCACAGCGATCTCTCCCTTGTGCGCTCCCACTTAAAAAAACAGGGCGAAGTCATCTGGCATTATGCCAACGGCCTGGATGAACGGCCCGTGGAAGCAGCGCCGGCCGAGCCCAAAAGCTACGGAAACGAAACAACGCTTTCTAAGGACATCACGCACCTGGAGGAGGCCCGCCCGGTTCTCCTTTCTCTCTGCGAATCCGTGGCCGCCCGCCTGCGCGCCGACCAGGTTCAGGCTGCCTGCATCACCGTCAAATATACCGACTATCAGTTTGGCGGCCAGACCCATCAGCGCATGCTGGCTTCCCCTACCGACGTCACGGAGGAACTCTATCAGACTTCGGTTTCCCTTCTCGCACAGATGTGGAAAAGCCGCATTCCCCTGCGGCTTCTCGGCGTATCGGCCAGCCGTCTGAGCGGCGGCGGCTTTTACCAGTATAATCTTTTTGACGGACAAAAACACGAGCGGCTGGGCCGGCTGGATGCGGCCATCGATGCCATCCGCAGCCGCTACGGAAGCGACGCTGTCCGGCGGGGGCGTTTTCTGCCGCCCCCCGACCGGACAGTACACTAGAGGACAAACCGTTCCAGGGCCAGCGCTACTCCGTCCTCGTCGTTGGAGGCCGTCACGTAATCGGCGGCGGCCCTGGCCGCTTCGTCGCCGTTTGCCATGCAGACGCCCATTCCGGCCATTTCCAGCATTTCCCGGTCATTGACCGCGTCCCCAAAGGCCATCATCTGCCGCTTTTCATATCCCAGCCATCCAAGTACCACCTCCAGACTCCCGGCCTTATGTACTCCAAGCGGCAGCACCTCTAAAAAACAGGGGGAGGAACGGTAAATGGTCAGCTGACTGCCGTACAGGCGGTTTAACTCCCTGCAGGCTTTTTCCAGGGGTTCGGGATTGTCGATCAACATGATATTTTCCACCGGATCCGGGATATTTTTCTCAAAATCCTCCACATGGCGAAGCGGCAGACCGTTCCACTGCGCTTCGCGTATGACCTCCGGGTGCTCCGGGTGGTCGCTGATCTCTGCGCCCGGCACATATGTCAAAAGCGGTATGCCATGCTCGCGCGCGTAGCGGCAGATACCGGGAATCAGCTCCCGGGGAATCGCTTTTTCATAGACTGTTTTCCCGGTCCGGCAATCGATAATCACCGCCCCGTTGAGGGCGACGACATAACCTCCCAGCCGGTCCATGGAGAGCTCGCGGGCAATCGGCATCACCCCGTCGATCGGGCGACCTGAAGCCAGTACGATCTCGCATCCGGCCAGACGGGCCCTTGTGAGCGCTTCACGCGTGCGCTCGCTGACCTTTTTCTGCGAATTTGTTAAAGTTCCGTCCAGGTCAAACACCAGGACACGGTAGGGATTGTCCCTTTTTTCGTTTTTTTCCATTTGTTTTTTCTCCTGCCACTTTGGCCTGTATGTACGTATCGGTCCGTGCTTTCGTCAGCCGGCGCTTCTTTAGAGCTGGCCAAACGCCGCCTCTTTCGCATATTCCTGCATGACGTCAATGTCCTGCTCGCTAAACCCGAACCGCCGGCGGATGCGGCGGATCTCCTCCATAAGCGTAATGCCGGATATCGTGCGGTTGTCCGTATTGACCGTCACATGGACGCCGGCGTCATACAGCTTTCGAAACGGATGCTCTTCTGCCGTGGCAAACGATTTGCACTGCACATTGCTGGTATAGCTGACCTCCAGCGCGATTTTGCGCGCCGCCAGTTCCCGTACAAGTTCCGGATCCTCAATTGACCGCACGCCATGGCCCAGCCGGGCCGGCCCCATGCGAAGGGCCGCGCGCACGCTGTCCGCGCCCGCCGCCTCGCCGGCATGAATCGTATACGGAACATCCAACTTTTTCGCAAGCGCAAACACCCCGGCAAAGCGCTCGGTCGGAAACAGGCTTTCCGCGCCCGCCAAATCGGCCGCACAGATCCCGCTGTCTAAATAACGGGCGGCCAGGCGGATCGTCTCCCTGTTTTCTTCTTCGTTGTCATCGCCCCGCATACAGCAGAGGATCAGCCCGGCCTTCATCGAAGGCGCCTTTTTCAGCGCTTCCCGCATCCCATCGCGCGCCGCCTCGACAAATTCCTCCTGCGCATATCCCGTAAAGCGGGCGTACTGAGGGGCAAAGCGGATTTCCGCATATTCATACGCCTCCGCCGCCAGATCCTCCGTCAGTTCAAAGGCCGCCCGGCGGATCGCCTCAGGCGTCCCCAGCACCCGGATCGGCAGGTCAAATCGTTTGAGACAGGCCACCAGATCCGTACAGTCCTCCGGAACCTGCAGATATTCGTGCGTCAGTTCTTCCAGATCCCGTGTCGGGAGCGCAATGTTCTGCTCGTCCGCCAGATCCCTTACCGTAGCCGGGCGCAGAGAGCCGTCCAAATGCAGATGCAATTCGATCATTCGTCTTTCCTCCTGATAGGATACGGCGCCGGACGCTGCCGGCACCATATGGTATTTACCTTTAGGATACCCTCTGCCGGATGATTTGTAAAGTAAACTTTTTCTGTCCTGCCATTTTCTTTTGCCGGCCCGCCTATCTGCGCACGGTCTCAAAAGTCGCGTTCCACAAAAGCCAGTTGGCCCGGAAGGGACGCATCAGGTTCCAGTAGCCCGCGCCGCGCAGGCCGTATTCGGCAATCAGGCCGAACCGCGCTTTCATGCTGCGCACGTCCTCAAACCAGACTACATGCTCCCGCCCCGCCTGCGTGTAATAAAAATACGGGGACTGTGCGGTCTCGTCAAAGAGGATTTCGCTGCCGGCGCGCACCGCCAGTTCCACTGCTTCTATGTTTCCCACCACGCGCGCCCGGCTCCGGCCGCGTTCATAGGGCAGAAGCCAGTCGTAGCCATAGTTGGGAATGCCCAGGTCGATTTTCGTCCGCTCGATGCGGCTGACCGCATACTCCACGACGCGGCGCACCTGGTCTACGGGGGCTACGGCCATTGGCGGGCCGAAGGTATACCCCCATTCATACGCCATCACCAGCACGCTGTTGGCCGCCGCCCCCAGGGCCCCGTAATCCACCCCTTCATAAAATTCCCCCGGCTGGTCGTCCGACGTCTTGGGCACCAGCGCCACCGACACCGGATACCCCTGCGCATTCATTCGCTGTGTCAGACGTCCGATGAAATCCACATACAATTCCCGGTCGGCCGGCGGCACAAACTCAAAATCCACATCCAGCGCTTCGTAGCTCTCTTTCTCCAGCTCGGCCAGCAGATTCGCCATCAATGTCTCCTGCGCGGCCGGGTCCCGCAGCATCACCGAGATCAGATTGCTGTTAAACGTGCCGGCCGCGGTCAGCGGCGTCAAGACCAACACCGGCCGCACACCGAAATACCCGGCCATCGAAAGCCAGCTCTCCTGCTCCTGTGGCAGAACCAGGCCGCCCTCCGTCGTAAAGCCATAGGAAAACAGATACATCGACGTCAGATACGGCATCGATTGCCCGATGATATATATATCCCCGTCGGTATACAGATAGCCCCCCAGGTCCTTAGGCGTCTCATAGCCGGGGCCAACGCCTTCTCTTTCGTAACGGATTACCAGGCTTTCTCCGGCATACAGATCCCCGTCCTCCAATAAAAACGGATTGTTGCGCACCAGGTCAATGGCGTTCAGCCCATAGGCGGCCGCGATCTCCGACAGAGTTTCTCCCGGCGTTACCAAATGGACCTCCTGCGGGATCAGCACCAAAAGGGCCTGGCCGACTGCCAGCGCCGAAGAGGTTCCCAGCTGATTGTCGTAGCGCAGGCGCGGTTCCGATACCCCATAGGCGGCGGCGATGGAAGCCGCGCTGTCGCCGGGTCTTACTACATGGATCATTCTTTTTCTCCGCGCGTTTTTATCATTTTATGCAGACCGCCCGGTAATGTGCCGTTTTTAAGCCTTTCGTTGACAAAGTGACTCTCACTGCCTATAATAGACCTTAGATATCTGTCTAAATATCCGTTTTGCCCGCAAAGCGCACATACGAAGCAAAACAGCCATTTATGTAAGGAGGTGAAATGCTCCATGGGGTTTCAGGAAAGCTTCAAGGCTCTGTCCGATCCCACCCGGCGGGAAATCCTGCAGCTTCTAAAGGGCGGCCGTATGACAGCCGGCGAAATCGTGGAGCATTTTAATATGACCGGGGCTACCGTCTCCCACCATTTGTCGATTCTCAAAACGGCCGGCCTGGTAGACGATGAAAAAGCCGGAAAATATATCTATTATGAACTGAACCTGTCGGTTGTAGAGGAAATAATGTCCTGGTTTGCCGGCTTTAAGAAGGAGCATACCGATGAAAATGAAACCGCTTCATAAAGGGAATTTCGGCGCCTGGTTCTTGTGCGGCCTGATGTTTTTGATTTCTCTGGCCGCCTTTCCCTGGCTGCCGGAACAAGTCCCGATCCATTTTAACGCCGCGGGAGCCGTCGATGGGACCGGCCCGCGCTTCATGATTTTTATGTTCCCGGGCCTTACGGCGCTTTTACTGCTGATTGCCGAGATCTCCCCGCGCATCGATCCGCGGCAGAACAATTACCGCAAATTCCGCCGGCAGTACGATCGGCTTCATTTTGTGCTTGCCCTCTTGTTTTTTCTGCTCGATTTGTATACCATTGTCATTTGCTTTCGGCCGGAACTCACTCAGACCTTTAGCCTGGGGACTTGGATGCCTGTTTTTATCGGCGCCCTCTTAGCTTACTGCGGCAATATCATGCCCAAATTCAAATTCAATTTTTTCGTCGGCATCAAGACGCCCTGGACGCTGGCCGATGAAAACGTGTGGTATCTCACCCATCGTTTTGCCGGCAAGGTATTCGTCGTCTGCGGTGTCCTGATGATGCCGGCCGCCTTTTTGCCGCCTACCAGAAAAGTCCTTCTCTTCTTTTTCCTGATCCTTACTATAATCCTGCTGCCCTCCCTCTACTCCTATCTTGTGTTTCGCCGCCGGCAGGAGACGGGCGGCGCGGACGGAACGGAAAAGGAATCCGACGAAAACACCCGGGAAGAACCGTGACAAAGCGTATACGGACAAGGGCTGCGAGAGGCAAGCGTATCTTTCTTGTTTCTCACAGCCCTTGTTTTATTTTGTATCGCGCCTTTACTACTTGCGCCATGTCATCGGCATAAACAACACCAGCATCGGGAAAACCTCCAGCCTTCCGGCCAGCATATCGAACATCAGCACATATTTGCTGAGCATCGACAGATCCGCAAAATTCTTTGCCGGGCCGACGGCTCCCAGACCCGGGCCAATGTTGTTAAGCGTAGCCGCCACCGCCGTAAACGTGCTCCCGAAATCCATGTTTTCCAGCGAAATAATCAGTACGGAAGCCATAAACACAAGCATGTAGGCCGCAAAAAACTTTTCGATCGAGTGCAGCACGCCCTGCTCCATCGGCCGCCCTTCAAAATGAACGCGGCGCACACTGCGGGGATGCATCGCGCAGCGCAGTTCGTTGCGCACCGATTTAAACAGTACCGCACAGCGGGAGACCTTAATGCCGCCGCCCGTGCTGCCGGCGCAGGCTCCGATGAACATCAAAAACACCAATATATTCTTGGAAAGCCCCGGCCACTGGTCAAAGTCAACCGTCGAAAAGCCCGTCGTCGTGATAATCGAAGCGACCTGGAACGCCACATGGCGAAACGACTGTGCCAGCGTCACAAAATATCCACGCGTATTCCAGACAATCACCAGCACCGCAACCGCGATTATGCCCAGATAAACCCGCATTTCCTCACAGCGCAGCGCCTGCTTAGGCTTGCGGATCAAAAACAGATAGTATACGTTAAAATTGACGCCGAACAAAATCATAAAGACGGTCAGAATCCACTGCTGCTGCGCCGTATAAGAAGCCGCACTGTCGTTGAGGATGCCGAAACCGCCGGTTCCCGCCGTGCCAAAGGACATGGTAAGCGAATCAAACAACGGCATGCCGGACAGCAGCAGCAGCACAATCTGCAAAATCGTCATCGCCAGATAGATCCCGTAGAGGATCTGCGCCGTCTGCTTCACCCGCGGCGTCAGCTTGCCGACCAAAGGTCCCGGGCTCTCAGCCCGCATCAAATGCATATTGTAGCCGCCGGCCAGCGGCAGTACCGCCATGACAAAGACCAGCACGCCCATGCCGCCCAGCCAGTGGGTAAAACTGCGCCAGAACAGACAACAGCGGCTTAACGGCTCCACCTCCCGCAATATACTCGCGCCGGTGGTCGTAAAGCCCGAAATCACCTCAAAAAGAGCGTCCGTATAAGACGGAATCTCCCCGCACAGTGTAAAAGGCAGTGCCCCGGCCAGACTGAGCATCACCCAGCTCAGCGATACGGTCACAAATCCCTCTCTGGCATAAAAAACCGGGTTTTTGGGACGGAAACGCTTGCCGATAAAACCAATCCCCAGGCACAAGGCCATGGTTGCCGCAAAAGCCCAGCCGCTTTTTTCCCCGTAAATCAGCGCCGTGACGCACGGAAGCGCCAGGAAAACGCCCTCAATCTCCAACACGCGGCACAAAATGTATCGAATGATCGAAAAGTTCATAGCCCTGCCCCTATCTCAGAATATCCCGGATATCGTGAAGCCCCGTATTGGTGGTAACCACTACTACCGTATCTCCTACCTGGATCATATCCTGGCCGCCGGGAATAATCACGCTGTTTCTGCGGTTGATGCAGGCCAGCAGGATATTGGGCTTTAGATTCATCTCCTGAAGCGGCACGCCCACGACCGGCGATTTTTCGTGAATCCAGAATTCCAGCGCTTCCGCCTTGTCGCCAATCAGTTTGTAGAGCGTCTCCACATTGCTGCCCAGCGAGTTGGACATTGCCCGTACATAGCGTAAAATATTTTCCGCCGTCGTATAGCGCGGATAAATGATACTGCCGATATCCAGGCTGCCGATCATCTCGTCATAGGCAATCCGATGGACGCGGGTCACCAGCTTGGCCTTTGACACGCTCTTGGCAAACAGGGACAGCATGATATTTTCTTCATCCACATTGGTCAGCGAGATAAAGGCCTGAGCCTTTTCCAGCCCCTCCTCCATCAAAACGCTCCGGTCCGTACCGTCCCCGTGGATAATGGAGGCCTGGGGCAGCAGCTCGCTCAGCTGCTCACAGCGGTCACGGTCGCGCTCAACGATTTTCAGCTTAATTCCCATTGCCAGCAGCTGCCTGGCCAGATAATACGCCGTCGAACCGCCGCCGACAATCAGCGCATCCTTTACGCGCCCGGTCGCCATGCCCATTTTCTTAAAAAACTGAATGATATTGCGCGTCGAAGCCACCACGGAAATCAAATCCTTTTCCCGCAGGGAAAAATTACCGTCGGGTATGATTACCTCCTCGCCCCGCTCCACCGTACAGACCAGAACGTCGCAGTGGAGCTTGGAGGAAATATCCTTCAGACAACAGCCCACTAAAATATTATCAGGCTGCAGGCGCAGCTTTGACAGCTCCACCCGCCCTTTGGCAAAGGTATCCACCTCGATCGCCGAAGGGAATTTCAAAAGCCGCGCAATCGCTGTCGCGGCCGCTGCCTCCGGGTTAATGACCATGGCAAGGCCCAGTTCTTCTTTAATAAATTCAATCTCCATACCGTAGACCGGATTACGCACGCGGGCAATCGTGTGGCAGTTACCGGCTTTTTTGGCAATCAGGCAGCAGAGCATATTCATCTCGTCCGAATCGGTTACCGCAATCAGCAAGTCCGCTTCCTCAATCCCCGCTTCCATCTGCACGCTGTAGGTCGCCCCGTTTCCCAATACGCCCAGTACGTCGCAGCTGTCCGTTACCCGCTTCAGACGCTCGCCCTTGGCATCGATCACCGCAATATTATGTCCTTCCTTACTCAACTGCTCCGTCAGGGTTGACCCCACGTTTCCGCAGCCTACGACAATAATCTGCATGGTTCCCTCCACACCGCCCCGGGAGGGCGGCCGTATTTTAAGTCGCCCTTTTCGGGCATGTATAATGACGGCATTTATTATAGCGCTCTTTTCCCCAATAATCAACCAAAAAAGGGCGGTTCTTCACCGCCCCGCACAAGCCGCTTTTTCGTTCTGATTCTTATCTGTCCTCGACGTTTCCTCCAGGTAAAAAGCTGCCAGTCGTTTTCGCGCCCGCGCCATATAAACGCGCACATACACCCTTTTAATTCCCAGCTGTTCGCCGATTTCACGGTCACTGTGCTGGTCCCGGTATTTCAGCGTTAAAAGGGCGCGGTCTCTTACCGTCAGCCGCAGAAGCGCCCGGTTCAGGCAGCGCACAACGTCGCTGTCCCGTTCCTTCTTTATATACTGCTCCTCCGGCGACAGCCCGCCTGCCGCCTGTCCCGGAAATGTCCGCTCATTCGGCAGCCCCTGGATTCTTTTCTGCGAAAGCTTCCGCGCCTGGTCAAAAGCGACGCTCTGCATCGCTTTGTACATGTAACTCAATTGTTCCTCCAGGCACAGAAGCTTTAGTTTCTCTACATTGCGGATCAGGCGAAGGAAACCGTCCTGTACCAAATCCTCGCGTTCATCCCGCCCGATCTGCTCTCCCAGGATCTGTTCCACGATATAATCGGCCAGATTATGCCCCTTTTTGTACAGCATCGTCAGCAGTTCGTTTGCTTCTTCATCCCCGTCAATCGGCTGCTTCCTGTTCCGATCGTGCGCCATCCCCTGCTCTCCTTTATCCTTTTTATCTTTGTAGTAAACATTTTCATTGGTATATGCTTATTCTATCAAACGGGAAAAGGGATGTCAAGATACACGGATTTATACAAACTGGTTCGTCCGCGGATCGTATTCATACTCTGCATTGGCAAGCGTTCTGCATAGTTCCTCCCGATCCAGGGAGAGCGCCGCGCACAGTTCTTCAAGGCTCGAATAATAATCCCGCAGCTTCAGGTTTACAAAGCTCAAAAGCATGGCCGGGTCCTTTGGTGTCGCGTCCATTTGTTCACTCCTTTCTCACAGAGAGCCCCTCCTGCACGATTTTTCCCTGCAGGCTTCCTCCCTCCTCATCGATCACAATCGTGTCGCCCGCGCGCACATTGCCGCTCAAAATCAGCCGCGCCGCCAGCGTTTCCACATGTTTTTTCAGATATCGGTTCAAGGGCCTGGCGCCGTAAACCGGATCGTAGCCGTTCTCGACGACAAAGGCCTTCGCCGCTTTTGTCAGCCGCACCCTCAGCTCCTGCCCGGCCAGACGGGCGTTGATATTGCCGATCATCAGGTCGATAATCGAGGTAATATTGTCCTTTGTAAGCGGCTTAAAGAGGATAATCTCATCCAGGCGGTTTAGAAACTCCGGCCGGAAATGGGCCCGCAGGTCCTTCATCACCGCTTCCTCGGCTTCCTTTCGGATATTGCCGTCCGCGCCGATGCCGTCTAAGAGATACGGCGAACCGATATTGGAGGTCATAATCAAGATCGTATTCTTAAAATCCACGGTCCGGCCCTGGGAATCGGTGATCCGGCCGTCGTCGAGCACCTGCAAAAGCACGTTGAACACGTCCGGGTGCGCTTTTTCAATCTCGTCAAACAGCACCACACTGTAAGGTTTGCGCCGCACCGCTTCCGTCAGCTGGCCGCCCTCGTCGTAGCCCACATATCCGGGAGGGGCCCCGATCAGGCGGGATACGGAATACTTCTCCATGTATTCGCTCATATCGATGCGCACCATATTGCTCTCATCGTCAAAAAGGCTGGCGGCCAGCGTCTTTGCCAGTTCCGTCTTGCCGACGCCGGTCGGCCCCAAAAAGAGGAAGGAACCAATCGGCGCATTGGGGTCCTTAATGCCGGCGTGGGAGCGGATAATCGCCTCCGTGACCTTGGAAACGCCCTCCTCCTGGCCCACGACCCGTTTGTGCAGCTCCTCCTCCAAATGAAGAATCTTCTGGCGCTCACCTTCCGTTAATTTTGCCACCGGAATGCCGGTCCAGCGGGAGACGATCCGTTCAATCTCCTCCTCGGTCACCGCCTCACGCACCAGGGAAAGATCCTGGTCTTTGATGCGTTCCTCCTCGGCCGCCAGCTCCTTTTTCAGATCCGGCAGACGGCCGTACTGCAGTTCCGCCGCCTTGTTTAAATCATATGCCTGGGTCGCCGCCTGGATCTGCCGGTTTACCTCGTCGATCTCCTCCCGCAGGCGGGACAGCTTGTCGACGCTGCTCTTTTCGTTGTCCCACTGCGCCTTCAGACGGCCGAATTCATCGCGCAGTTCGGCCAGTTCTTTCTGCAAAGCCTCCAGACGGTCGCCGCTTAAACGGTCGGTCTCTTTTTTCAGTGCCGCCTCCTCGATCTCCATCTGCGTAATCTTGCGCGACAGCTCGTCCAGCTCCGCCGGCATCGAATCAAGTTCCGTCTTTACCAGGGCGCAGGCTTCGTCCACCAGGTCAATCGCCTTGTCCGGCAGGAAACGGTCGGTGATATAGCGCCCGGAAAGCGTGGCCGCGCTTACAAGCGCGCCGTCGGTAATTTTTACGCTGTGGAATACTTCATAGCGTTCTTTTAAGCCGCGCAGAATCGAAATCGTGTCCTCTACGGTCGGCTCATCCACCAGTACCGGCTGAAAGCGGCGTTCGAGGGCCGCGTCTTTTTCAATGTATTTGCGGTACTCGTCAAGCGTCGTCGCCCCGATGCAGTGCAGTTCGCCGCGGGCCAGCATCGGCTTTAGCATATTGCCGGCGTCCATCGCCCCGTCGCTCTTGCCGGCTCCCACAATCAGGTGCAGTTCATCGATAAAAAGGATAATCTGGCCTTCGCTCTTTCGCACCTCCTCCAGGACGGCTTTCAGACGCTCTTCAAATTCCCCGCGGTACTTGGCGCCGGCTACCAGCGCGCCCATATCCAGGGAAAAAACCGTTTTGTTTTTCAGGCCCTGGGGGACGTCGCCGCGCACGATCCGCTGTGCCAGCCCTTCTGCCACGGCCGTCTTGCCGACGCCGGGTTCCCCGATCAGCACGGGGTTGTTTTTGGATTTGCGCGACAAAATCCGCACGACGTTGCGGATCTCCGCATCGCGGCCGATGACCGGGTCCAGCTTCTGCTCCCGCGCCCGCTCCACCAGATCCGTCCCGTATTTTTTCAGCGTATCATAAGTGGCCTCCGGATTGTCGCTCGTCACTTGTTGGTTGCCGCGCACCGTGGACAGCGCCTGCAGAAACGCTTCCTTATTGATTCCGTACTGACGGAATATCTCCTTCACCGCCCGGTTCGGCGTTGCCAGCATCGATAAAAACAAATGTTCCACCGACACGTACTGGTCGCCCATGCGCTTTGCCTCATCCTCGGCATTTAACAGCACCTGATTCAAGTCCGCGCTGATATAGACGCTGCCGCCCGATACTTTTGTGCGGCTGTCCAGCGCCGTTTGCAGACTTTGGGAAAACGCCGTCTCGTCCACTCCCATTTTAATTAGAAGCTGACGAATCAGGCTGTCCTCTAAGTCCCACAGGCTTGCTAACAGATGTTCCTCGTCGATCTGTTGATTTCCGTACCGATAAGCCAGCTTTTCACAGTTCTGGACTGCCTGCACGGAATTCTGCGTAAATTTACTGATATTCATACAAAAACCACCTTTCCTGCCTGTGTTCTCAGGCCATAATAGTATATCCTTGTGGTGTCCGGCGGCATTGTTAGCCGCCTCGCTTGTTGAGTGCTAATTCTTACATTTATGGTATACCACGTTTTCCGGAAAAAGAAAAGGGGGGAAATAAAAATTTCTTTGAATTTTCTGTGACGCCGGCCGCAGACAGCCCCGTCCTTCTTTTGCATTCGTTCCTTTGTCAAAAAACACATAATTTCCGACTATTCGGGGAAGAATTGACAGCGGCGGTTTTTCGCAGTATAGTAGTATCGGTAAAAGGAAACACAGAAGTGTGTCATCATGCCCTGAGAACACAGGCGACATCAGAAAGGAGTATTTCTATGAAATATGTTTGCACGGTATGCGGATATGTATACGACGAAGAGACCGGCGATCCGGAAAACGGCATTGCCGCCGGTACAAAATGGGACGAGGTCCCCGAGGATTTTCTCTGTCCTTTGTGCCAGATGGGAAAAGAAGTATTTGAAGCCGAATAAAGACTGCGTCGCGCCCGGTACAATTAAGAGAAAGGACGGCTGCCAGACCGGTTTTGGCAGCCGTATAAGACAGGTGTAAAACCGTCTTTTATAAGGAGAGAGGATCTATGTATTGTAAAGTATGCGGAAAAGAGCTTCCGAACAAAAGCACGCATTGCAGCGAGTGCGGGACTCCGGTTGACGGCAGCGGCTATCAGGAGATGGACCAGGCTTCGCAGGGCGGCAGCTTTGATACCGGCAGCGACTATTACCAGGATAACCGCAGCCAGTACGGCGGCTACTATCAGCAGGAGCCTGTCTATGAGCGCCAGTCCGGCGCCCGCAAGGGTTTTGCCATCGCTTCGATGGTGCTGGGCATCATCGGCCTGGTCGGCGTCTGTTGTTCGATGATGACCTATGGCGCAATGAGCCTGATTCTGGGCGTCCTGGGTCTTATTTTCGGTATTCTGGGCCTGAAATCCCAGGGAAAGGGTATGGCTATTGCCGGCATTGTCATGGCCTGCTTAAACGTTGTGATCGGTATTCTGCTGCTGGCTCTGATGCTGATCGGCCTGCGCACCATTGGCTCCATGTCGCCCGAAGAATATGAATCGTTCTTCCAGGAAATAGAACTGACCTACGGACTGAATCTGTTCCGTCTGCGCCGGCTGTTTTTCTAAGCGGCTTTCTTGTTTTAAACCACGGCGGCCTGTCTCAGACGTCATTCTCCTGACAGCCGCCGCTTCTTTCCGGCAATGATCGCTTTCTGACAATCTCTTCTTGTCATCCAGACAACAGAATCCTGCTTTTCATTCCCTCCTGATGTTGATAAAATATAAACAGTTCTTTTACAAGAACCGCATAAAAACAGGAGGAAAAACCATGAAAACGAATACGAACGGAATCTCCCGCAGAGACTTTTTAAAGAGCGCGGCGGCCGGCGCTGTCAGCGTTGCCGCGATGGGTGTCCTTGGCGGATGCTCTACAGCGGCCAGTGAATCGACAATAGCCGCTACCGAGGCTGCGACTGAAGCCGCCACGCAGGCCGCGACCACAGCTGCCGCACCGGAAACCACCAGTGCCGCCGTACCGGAAACCACGGCCGCGGCCCAAGAGACGACTCTCAGAGGCCATTCCTGGGAAGTAGCTCCCGAACCGATTGACGAGTCGCAGATTAAAGAAACCGTCGAGACGGAAGTGCTGATCATCGGCGGCGGTTACTCCGGCGTGGCCGCGGCCGCTTCCTGCGCCGAACAGGGCCTGAAGGTGACTCTGCTCGAAAAAGACGATAAATTAAACGGCCATGGCGTCGGCGGCACCGGCGCGATCTCGTCGCGCGCCTTAAAGCCCTACGAATCGGAGGGCTATGTCATTGACAAGCCGCTCAACATGGCCCGCTGGATGAAAACCTGCGGCGGCCGCTGCCGCGAATCCCTGGTCGCCAAATATTTCCGCGAGTCCGAGCGCTGCATGGACTGGCTGTTAGACATCGCCGAGGCAAACGGCACGACCTGCCTGATTACCGCCAACGCTTCCAACAGCCCGGTACATAAAGAAGAGCATTCCTATCATATGCTGGCCGGCGGCCCGATCTTTGAGGAATACGGCATGGCCCTGGGCACGCCCTATCTTTTGAAGAAATATGCCGAGGAACAGGGCGGCGACAACGTACAGTTCGTCTTTAACACCCCGGCCGTACAGCTGGTAAAGGAAGGGGCTCGCATCACCGGAGCTGTCTGCACCAACGAAAACGGTTATATCAAATACACGGCCTCCAAAGCAGTCGTTCTGGCAACCGGCGACATCAGCCGCGATGATGAGATGATGGAATATTTCGCCCCCATCGGCACCAAGGTTCTGCAGCGGCTCTGCAGCGATTTCGGCAATACGGGCGACGGCCATAAAATGGCCTGCTGGGTAGGCGCCGGCCTCCAGGACGGCCCCTGGCCGACCATGATGCATCCGCAGGCAGCCGCCGGTTTCCATGGCCCGTTCCTCTTCGTAAGCCCCAAGGGCAAGCGTTTTATGAATGAGGCGACATGGGTCCAGGGCAAATGCGTCGGCATCATGGAACAGGCCAAGTCTACTTTTGCCTGGTCGATCTTTGACAAAAACTGGCCGACCGATCTCTTAAACGGCCTGCCCTATGGCGGCGGCATGTTCTGGGACAGCTTCCGTATGTACGGCTCCAACGAGCAGGACGCTGTTGACTATTTTGTAGAGACCGTAGAACAGGGCGTTGAAAACGGCAGCAACGACAGCACGAGCAACTATGTAAAATGCGACACGCTGGAGGAGCTGGCCGACGCCATCGATGTGCCCAAAGAGCAGTTCCTGGCGACCGTAGCCCGCTACAACGAACTGTGCGAAGCCGGCGAGGACGAGGATTTCTACAAAGAGGCCGTATTTATGACGCCGATCAAGGAAGGCCCCTTCTACGCTACCAAGGTCGGAACCGGCCTGCTGGCGGTTGTCGGCGGAATCCATATTTCCGACAACTTTGAAGTGCTGACCAAGGACGACGAGGTCATCCCCGGTCTCTACGCCATCGGCAACTGCTCGGGCGACATGTACGCCTACGATTACCCGATCAACATCCAGGGGAATTCCCACGGCCGCTGCCTGTGCTGGGGCAAACTCTTAGGCGAGCATTTGGCTACCGTCTAATCCTCTTTGTCAAAAAAGGCCGTTAAACCGGCTGGGTTTTTCGTAAAAAACCGGGCTGCCGCAAAACGCGGGTTTGGTATGACATACGATATGCACGCGTGCATATGCCGTATCAAACCCGGTTTTACGACAGCCCTTTCTTTATTCTTCTTCCCCGCAAAGTTCCTTATCCAGCCGCTGGCATTCCAACAGAGCCTGGCTGTACGCGTCCTGAAACGTCTCTATCTCCTGTTTCAGCGCCTCCTGGTTTTCCCCGCGGCAGGAAAGCCATTCCCGCGCCTCCTGCGCACTTTCAAACCCGCTTTCTTTTAGCAGCCTGTCATACGTCCGCTTAGCCTCTGTAATCGGTCCCTGCCGATACCCCATCTGCGCTTCGATATAGGCCGAAAGGCCTTTTTTTCCGGCTTCCTGACAGCGTTTTCTTTGCTCCTCCTGAAAAGCCCGCTCCGCTACCAGGCGGTCATACGCTTCGCCTGCTTTCAAAAGCTGCTCTGCCTGGCACATCCGTTTCCAGAGCGCATTTTTCTTTTCCATTTCCGGCAGGCGCGCCATCAACGCTTCCATTTCCCGGCAGCTCTGCAAAAACTGTTCCTCCTGCTGCTCTCTCGTATCTTCCGACATCCGTTCCTCCTCTTTTCCCGTATCCGCCGCTCCTTTTTTGTTTGGCGCATCTCAATATTGACTTTTCTCAAACAAACCAGTATGATGGACTGAGACACCAAAGCGCACAAACACCCGGAGGCAGCTATGGATATACAGGAACTGCGTTATTTTATTGCAACTTATCAATACGGCAGCTATGCCAGGGCCGCTGCCGAAATCTTTCTCTCCCGTCAGGCTCTGCGCCAAAAACTGCAGAAACTGGAGGAGGAACTCGGCGGCCCGCTGTTTGTCACCCGCCAGAAGCGGCTGGAGCCTACCGATCTGGGCGAGCGGCTCTACCGGGAGGCCCGCCCTTTTGTCTCCCAGTTTGACGCCATGGAATTAAACATCCTCTCCCACAGCCAACAGCAGAAAAACAAAGTCTCCATCGCCATGGGACTCGGGGCCGCGACGTTTTTATCGCTGGACCCCCTGCTCAGCTTTCAAAAAGAATACCCGCAGATTGAACTCGTGCTCTCCGAAAATTCCGACGCCGTCGTTGTCTTTGACGTTCTCTCCGGCAAAGCCGATTTCGGCATTGTCGGCGCTTACGACGCCCTCTTAACCGAGCTCAATGCCATCCGCATCCAGAACACCCGTCTCTACGTGCAGATTCACAGGGAGAATCCCTTAAGCGGACGCTCGCAGCTGGAAATCGCCGATTTAAAAGGCCAGCCCTTCATCTCCTTCGGCGCTCAAAATCACGCCCACCGCTTTTTGCTGCAGGAATGCCGGACCCAGGGCTTTGAACCGGATTTTTTGTTCTGCATCCAGGACAACCGGGCCACACAGTCCCTGGCCCGCAAACACAGGGCCATTACCTGGTCCTGCCCGCCGCAGCGCCTGGAAACTCCCCTGCGGAATTTCTGCATCCTGCCTCTTCGCTGCCAGAACCAGAGCTGGGGCACCTATATTATCAGCCAGCCGGGCAAAGAGCACTCGCTGTCCGTCCACCTGCTGATCCGGCACCTGTGCGCCGAAGCCGACGATCTCTGACCGGCCGCGCCCCGCGTCACTTTGCCAGGTCGCTTAACGGCCGGAAGGTATAGCCCATCTCCTCCCACTTGGTCAAAAGCTCATCAAGAATCGCCCCGTTGGTCGCGGATGTGCTGTGCAGCAGTACGATCGCCCCCGGATGGATACGGCCTAGAAGCTTATCAAAGGCTTCCTCCTTGGTCGGCTGGTCGTTTTCATACCAGTCCACATAGGCCAGGCTCCAAAAGAACGTCTGATAACCCAGCTCTTTAGCCATCTTTAGATTGCTTTCGCTGTATTTTCCCTGCGGCGGCCGATAATATTTGGTCATCTCCTGTCCGGTTATCTCTTTATAAAGCGCCTCCAGCTTCGTAAGTTCCTCCTCAAAGGCTGTCCGGTCCGAGATGCTCCCCATATCCGGATGGTGGTAGGTGTGATTGCCGACCGTATGCCCCTCCTCGACCATCCGCTTTACCAGTTCCGGGCTTGTTTCCAGGTAATTGCCCACCAAAAAGAAGGTCGCGGATACCCCGTGCTTGTTCAGGGCATCAAGAATCGCCGGCGTATTGCCGTTCTCAAATCCGGCATCGAAGGTTAAGTAGATCACCTTTTCCTCGGTCGGGGCCACGTACCAGGCATCGTATTTTTTAAGTTCCTCGGCGCCCACATTTCCCGTCGGCTTCTGCCCCTCCGTGCCAAAGCCCAGCCCCCAGTTTTCCGATTCTAACACCTGGGCCGAAGCGTTTTGATGCGCTGTCACCCACACGCCGATCATGGTCCCAAGCAGATACATAAAGGCGAACAGAGCCAATGTCCCCGCCGCCTTTACTGCCATTTGTTTCCCGTTTTTTTTCATGTCCGTCGTATCCCATATTTCTCTTTTACTGATAATATATAGGAGGGCCCGGCAATTCATGTCTTACAATCGAAATTTATCTGCGGCCGGCTCCGCCGCTGACTTCCAGAAGCTTACTGCGCAGCTCGCCTTCGATCCGGCCCAATTCGGCCTCGGCGCTGCGGCGCTTCTCGCGCCCTTCGTCCTGAATGCGCATCACCTCGTCAAGCGTGGTAATCAGCGACTGATTCGTATGCTGCAAGGTCTCGATATCCACCACGCCGCGCTCGGACTGGCGGGCCGTCTCAATCGTCGCCGTCTTGAGGATATCGGCGTTTTTCTTCAAAAGCTCGTTCGTTAAATCCGTAACCTCCCGCTGGGCCTTGGCCGCTTCCGCCGAATGCGATACGCCCAGCGCCAGCACCATCTGGCTCTTCCACAGCGGAATCGTATTCACGAGCGTGGACTGGATCTTCTCGGAGATCATCGTATCGTTGTTCTGCACCAGGCGCAGCTGCGGCGCCATCTGGATGGAGATCATCCGCGTCAGTTCCAGGTCATGGAGTTTCTTGTCGAAGCGGTTCATCATCGAGAGCATGTCGTTGACCGCCTGCGCATCCTCCGGCAGCCCGCTCATAGCCGCTTTATTCTGCAGCGCCGGCAGTTCCTCCTCCTGCACCTTTTTCAGCCGCTTCTTGCCGGCCAGAATGTACATCGACAGCTCCTTAAAGTAGGTCTTGTTCAGCTCATAGAGCTTGTCTAACATCGCCACATCCTTTAAGAGCGTCACCTGGTGATTCTCCAGCACATGGACAATCTGCGTTACGTTCGTCTCTGCCTTGGCGTATTTGGCCTTCATCGATTCAATCTTGTTGCT
The DNA here is from genome assembly GCA_022793375.1 of Lachnospiraceae bacterium. Lineage (GTDB taxonomy): Bacteria > Bacillota > Clostridia > Lachnospirales > Lachnospiraceae > RGIG7193. The sequence continues at coordinate 38,480 of JAAWCS010000001.1, read as the reverse complement.
GCCCTTCTTAAAAATCCCCAAAAAGCCCTTTTCTTCCTCTTCGTCAAAGCTGCGCAGCTCCGAAACCACGCGGCTGAGCGCGTCGCCGATCTCCCCTAAATCACGGGTTTTTACATGGCTGAGCGTATTCTCGGAAAAGTCCGCCATCTTCTTCTGCGCGCCCGCGCCGTATTGCAGGATCAGATTGCTGTTGCTCAATTCAATCTGGTTCGCAAAATCATCCACCATCTTGCGCTCCTCCGGGCTCAGCGTACTCTCGTCAAAAATCACCTGCTCGACCTTCTTTGGCTCCTCGACGGCCAATTCGGCCGGCGCCGCGGTCTCTTCAAACGGGGTAAAGGTAAGTGTCGGCGACTCTGCCTGCAGTTCCTTCCATTCTTCCATGCCTTTTTCTCCTCCTTAATACATGTTATCAAACGCCCAGGCGCTGGCCGGCTGCTGCCTGCCCTGCCTCTTTTACCTGGCCGGAGCCTGCCGCCTGGTTTTCGGATACCGTCTGCAGATCCCACAGATATTCTGCCTCCGCTTCGGTGGCCGCTCTCCAGTCCTCCTCCGTCAGTCCCTCCTGAGCCAGCAGCGTCTGCAGTACCGAAATGTCCGTTGACACATCCATCGCCGTATCGGCAAACAAACTGTCAAACAGCTTTTCAAACGCCTGATTGATCGTATCGAGAGACGCTTCAATCTCCCGCTTGGCCGTCGTAATATTTTCTCCGGCAATCGGCTGGGCGTCGAACTCCCGGTACGTCTCCACCAGTTTCAGAGTGGTCGGCAGATAATACTCCTGGAAACGGCGCAGTTCCGTTAACTTGTCCGGCGATTTTTGGATCTGTTCGTAAATCCGGCTGACCGCCTTTTCCAGACGCGAGAGCTTCTTTGAAATCTCCTCGCCGGGAATCGCGTCGTTTGCCTTGCGGATCATCGCCAGGTATTCCCGGCCGCGCTCGGTTGTCTCCCGCAGAAGCTGCTGCTGCGGTGTCTCCGCCTGCATCGCCCGGCTCTTTGATTCCACCTCCTGGCGCATGGTCTCATACTCGGCATAGGTTTGATGATCCAAAATAAACAGATTCTGCTGCTCGCTGATATGCCCCTGCGGGAACATCCCCAACTCAATCATTTTCTTTAAGTCTTTGCGGACATATTTTTCGGAGCGGTGAACCGCTGCTGCCAGTTCGCCGATCTTAATGTAATCCTTGTCGCGGATACAATTCACATAGGTGTGGAAACGGCCCAGACGGCCCCGATGCCCGGCCCCCCGAAGCAGCATCCAGATACCGGTGCCGCCCACCGGCACAATCACCAGCCCCAGAAGGACAAGCAGGCCGCCCAAAGCCAGGTCGCCGGTCAGGGCAACCGTGCCAAACAAAAGCGCCAGCAAAATCCCGATGCTCAGGCAGACGCTGCCAAACACCGTATACAGGACATGCGCCACCGATCCCTTCGGCCGCCTGGCGATGACATTGGCACGCCGCCTAATTTCTTTTCGCATATAGCCGGCCTCGGCCCGGACCTGGTCATGTAGAAACTGACCCTTCTGTGAAAGGCTGCCGTCCTGCGCTTTCCTGGCCTGTCTGCGGGCCTCGGCCCGCATCTGCTCCCGCTCCCGGCGGCGCTCTTCTGCCTCCTTTGCCTGCTCCTTCTGCCAGGCAGCCTGCTCCCTCGCCCGTTCCTGCTGCCGGCGGATCGCCTGCTGCCGTGCCTCCTGGCGGCGGCGCATCTCCTGCGCCCGCTTCTGCTCGTATTGTGCGCGCCGGCGGGCCTCCTGCTCACCAAAATGACCGGCCCTTTCCCGGCCGTCCGCCCGCCGGCCGCCGTCAAAAGCCAGCTGTATCTCTTCCAACGCCTCATTGACCGAGTCCGTGATCTGATGATTCAAGTCGGCAAAATCCATGCTGCTGATGGCATCCTGTACCGCATTGCGGATTTCCTTACCTATGTCATTCCAATCTCTTCTGTCCATGATGCCTCCCGAAAATTTTTTCACAAGGATACTTCGCCTGAGCCAGTATTTCCATACTGCATTATAGCACGATTGAGGGCCGTATGTCATGGATTTTCTAAAATATACAAAAAATCTTAATCTTTCTTATAAAATTTTTTAGCAGCGGCCCTGCAAAAAGGCCACCGCGCCCGGCGCATGCGGTTTATCCTGAGTGCCTCAAGCGGCGGCGGCCCGGACGGGAATGCCGATGAGCATGCGAACGTCCGCCCCCGTAGCGGGCGTGCTGGCTGTCAAAACATTCCGTGCAGACGCCAAACGCCGTATTCCACGGCAAGATCTTGCCGCAGATTCGGCAGCGCCGCCGGTAATTCTGCAAATCCGTGACAATCGCGCTGTCAATCGCCGCTGCCAGGCGGTCCTTTTCCATGGTCACCCGTTCTTCGTCGCAGGGCAGATGAAAGCGATGGCACATCTGATAATAGAGATCCAGCTGACGGCAGGCAATCTCCATTTTCAGCAGATCCGTCACACCGCAGTCCGGAAACAGCAGCCGGCCTTCCCCGGACAAATAATCCAGGCAGGCTGTGAGCCACTGATCCAAAAGTTCGCGGCACTCGATATCAAACCCCACCGTAATCATCTGATACAGCGTCTCGTTCGCCTCGCGGCCGCTTATGTCGACCCCCGCTTTTCGCAGGATTTTCAGAAGATACAGCGGCCCCTCGGTATTCATCTTGTTGTACTTATCCGGCACCTCCGCAAACGACCACATGCGGATCAAATCCTCCAGCGCGTAATCCGCCTCCAAAAGCGCCTCCGAAAACGTCAGACGCGCCTGGGTGATTTCCTCCGTCTTTGTCTCCAGGTTGTCACGGATCACGCTGTTTGGCTCCACGCTCATCACAAACCCTTCATCGTACATGCCCAGGCGGCCGGCACGGCCGGCAATCTGCTTTGTCTGCGCCGGCTCCAACATCCGCCGTTCCTTGCCGTCAAATTTCACAATATCCATAAAGATAATCCGCCGGATCGGCAGGTTCATGCCCATGCCGATCGCGTCCGTTGTCACCAGGACCTTGGATTCGCCGTCCAGAAAACGGCGTACCTGACGCTTGCGGGCCGCGTAGGGCAGCGCCCCGTAAATAACGCTGGCCTGAATCCCCGCACGGCGCAGTTCCGCCGCCACCGACAGCACCGTCTTGCGCGAAAACACCACCAGCGCGTCGCCGTCCTCAATATCTGCCGGAAAGCGATACGGCTTGTCCACATACGTCAGCGCCGTCCGGCGGCGGTGGCGGACAATCTCGCAGCTGTCCTTGCAGTCGGCAATCAGCGCCCGTACAATCCGCTCGGCCTCCGGGGCCATACACAGATGGATGCGCTCGGCCCGCACGCCCAGAATCGCCCGCGTCCAGGCCGCTCCCCGCTGAGGATCGGTAATCATCTGGCATTCGTCAATGACCGCCACTTCGTATGCATGGTTTACGTCCAGCTTCTCAACCGTCGCCGAAAGCACGGTCGCCGAAGAAAGAATCTCTTCCTCCTCCCCGGTCAGCAGCGAGCAGAAAATCCCGTCCTCACGCAGCCGTTCCTGTACCTCCATCGCCAGCAGACGAAGCGGCGCTAAATAGACACCGCTCTCCGCCCGCCGCAGATCCTGCAGCGCGTCGTAGGTTTTTCCCGTATTCGTCGCACCCACATGAAGGATAAAATGGCGTTTTTTCTCCCTGGCTAACGGATATTCCAGCGCCGGCGCCTGGGGGATTGCCTCTTTTACCCTGGTTAGAATCTGCATTTCTATGTAGCGGGTATGATATGCTTTGGCCGGCGGCAGAATAAAGAGTTCTCTCTGTCCATGGTAAAAAAAGGCGAACAGATCTTCTAACGACGGCTTATCCTCGCGGATCTTTTCGTAAGCCGACAGGCGGATCGCCGCCAGACGGTCGCATACCGCCAGCACCTGAGGCAGCGCGATCACCGCCTGCGCCTCAAAGCGATGCTCTTCTTTGCAGCCCTTGAGCATCGGCACCAGATGCAGAAGTTCCGATACCAGCGTCTCGTCCTTAATCCGTTTCTGCCGGCCGTGGCGCACCACCACCTGTATTTTCTGCTGCAGTTCGGATAAGCTGTCCCGGCAGCTTCTGGACGGCATCCGCATCAGCAGGTTCTGATATTTTTCTGACAGTTCTTTTTTCGTCATACTAACAGTTGGCCGCCTTGTAGATTTCATACAGGTCGGACTCCTCCAGCACCTGGAAGGAGCCTACCTTGCGCGTGCGATGGTACGTGCAGCCCAGCGCCAGTTCCCGCAGCACCTCCTCCGGCTGTATGCCGATGCCCAGCGTGCTGAAATTCGTCGGCATCCCGATCGAACCGAAATACTCTTCCGTGGCATGGATCCCGGCGATGGCAGCCGCCTCCTCGCTGGCGCCGCGCAGTCCCCATACGTTTGCCGCAAAGCGGCCGAAACGGGCCACATCGGTCTTGTAGACATAGCGGGCCCAGGCCCCCCATATCGCCGACAGGCTCGCCCCATGCGCCACGTCAAAGCGGGCGCTCAGCTCATGGCCCAGCTGGTGCGGGGCAAAATCTTTCTTGCCGCCCAGCCCGGTTAATCCGTTGTGCGACAGGCTGCTGCACCACATCAGTTCGCTCATCGCGCCGTAGTCGCGGCTGTTCTTGACCGCGATCGATCCGTTGTGGATCGCAGTACGCAAAAGCGCCTCCGCCAGCTCGTCCGTCAGCTGGTTGGTCGTATCCGGGTTAAAATACCGGTCCATCGTATGCATCATAATATCCACCGTACCGCAGGCGATCTGATACGCCGGCAGCGTATAGGTCAGTTCCGGATTCATCACCGCAAAGGCCGGGCGGTTAAACGGTGTGCCCAAGCCCCGTTTGACGCCGCTTTCCATGTCCGTAAGCACGGCCGAATCGCTCATCTCGCTGCCGGCGGCCGCAATCGTCAAAATCACGCCCACCGGCAGGGTCTTTGTCAGCACCGCTTCCCGCAGCCAGAATTTCCAGATATCCGTATCGGGATTGGCCGTCCCGTGGGCAATGGCTTTTGCGGTGTCGATCACGCTGCCGCCGCCGATCGCCAGAATGAAATCTGCTTCCCAGGCCAGCGCCTTCTTCACGCCCTCCCTGGCAAACTCCAAATGGGGATTCGGATGCACGCCGCCCAGCGTATTGTATTCCAGGCCGGCCTCCTCAAACTGGCGGCAGACCTTCTCTAAAAGCCCGCTGCGGACCACGCTGCCGCCGCCATAGACAATCAGCACACGACTCCCGCCGTATTTGCGTACCAGCGAAGCTGTCAAAGACTCCGAATCTTTGCCAAATACAATCTCTGTAGGGATATGGAATGTAAAACTGTTCATATAAAGACTTCCTCCTTCGGGGTTTATTTGTCAAACGGGCTTGTCCATTTACAAATTTCTCCTGTTCATTATACACCGTCTTGGGCTTTCTGTCATTCAGTTTTTCTATGAAAGCCCCGGACGGCGCCGAGGGACCGGCTTTCCCGGCCCCTCTCCTTCTACAGCGTAGTAAAAATCCCGTACAAATTTAAGGTTCCATATCCCCACTCCCGATTCGGATAAGGCAGGTTCGGCCTTCTCGTCGCCCCCTGGATTAACAGCGCCCGGATCGCGTCGTTGTTCAGCCAGGGCTGATTTCCGAGCACGACTCCCCATTCCAGCAGGCAGGCCGCTGCCCCGGCCGTGTGTGCCGCCGCCATGCTGGTACCGCTGCGGCGTACATACTGTCCGTTTAAGCCCGGGCCGTAGATATCCACGCCGGGAGCCGCCAGGTCCGGCTTAATGGTCCCGATCCGGCTGTATCCACGCCCCGAGCGAATATAAATACTGCCGCTGCTGTGATTATACGCCGCGATCCCCAACAGATTTTCGGTGCTGGCCGGCACCGTCAAAGTCGTATCCGGACTGGGCGACAAAAATGCCGTTTCCTCCCGGATAAAGCCCTGGCACGGCAGCCACATATGAAATTCTCCGGTCAGATATTCCGCGCTTACCACACGCACCGTCCATACGCCCGGCGAAGGTGTCAGAAAACGCATCACAACCAGATGGCTGTTGGAACGCACCTCCAGGAAACGGTAGCTGACATCCACGGTCGTATTATCGAGCGGAAATTTCACGGTCTGGCTCTGCCCCAGCCGCAGGGGAATCTGCGGCACGTAGTCCCCGCCCGGCGAGAGGATCGACACCGTAAAGCGGTCCGGCACCAGCGACCACAGTTCCATCTGAAACCCCCGCTCTTCGGGCGCCACCCGCAGTTCTACATCCAAAGAGCCGCCGGCTTCTTCGATGCGCCCCTGATAATGATGGCCGAGCCCGTTTTCGTTTCCGACCGGGACCACCACCGATACCCGCGGCCGTTCCGCCATGGCCGCAAGCGTGCGCGCCAGCGGCGAATTGCCCGTGTGGCTGCCCCAGTTCGTCCCCAGGCCGCACAGGACTACTAACGGCATCCGCAGCCGGATTCCCAGACGCATCAGATACGATGCCGCCAGCATGATATCGTTTTCCTGGTAGGCTTCCGCGCCAGGCTGGATCGCAAAGAAATCCCGCAGGTATTGTTTGGCCGGCTTGAGCTTGACAATCGCCAGCGCCGCTCCCGGCGCCGCGCCGATGAACGTATCGTCCGGCTGCTCCGTGCCGGCGGCAATCCCGGCCATAAAGGTCCCGTGGCCGTCCAAATCCCGGGACGGAACGATAGAGTAGGGCGAATCGGAGCGCAGAGCCTCGTTTATCTGTTCCTGCCGGTATTCCGATCCGTAGGACATCCACTCCGGCAGCGGCCCGTCGTTGATCGTCTGATCCCAGATCGCGGCAATCTTCGTATTGCCGTCCGGCCAGCGAAACATCGGATTCAGGTAATCGATCCCCGAGTCAATGACGCCTAGCAGCGTCCCCCGCCCCGTCAGCCCCAGCGCCGACTGGCGCACCTGCGTAATCCCGGCTGCCGTCATGCTGCTGCTGTCCTGCAGTGTAAAGAGCTTCGGCACCATCGCGTAAGGAATCGTATTGTAATTCAAAGGCTCCCACAGATTTTTGGGAACATAAAAGGACAGAAACCGGTCGTCTACTTTCTGGCTGCAAAACGTATCCGGCCTGCTCTCCACCGGCCCCTGAAACAAATATTCCAGAATAAAATCGCCGTAATCTTCAGACATAATGCGCTCTGAACATTGACGGCGCTGCTGTTCTTGGCTGGGCATGCAAAAACTCCGCAGTTTTTTTCTATTATATGGAGGAAAACGTAAAATTATACGTCCGCCTTTCCAAGCAAAATAAGAAGCCGCGGCCGCGGCTTCCTGCTTTTTAAGCGAACCGCATGGTAATGCGCGGACCGCCGGTATGTTCCAGATACTCTTTTGTGATGGTCACCGTACCGATGTTGTCGTCTTTGGGGATTTCGTACATGATATCCATCATAAATTCCTCGATGATCGAACGAAGCGCCCGGGCGCCTGTCTCCTTCTCCATCGCCCGCTCAGCGATGACCTCTAACGCCTCCTCCTCAAAAATCAGCTGTACCTCGTCCATTGCCAAAAGCTTTTGATACTGGCGCACAATCGCATTGCGCGGCTCCTTTAGGATCCGCAGCATAAACTCTTTGGTCAAAGGTTCCAGCGCTACCAGTACCGGCAGGCGTCCCAAAAACTCCGGGATCATGCCAAACTGGCGCAAATCCTCCGTCGTTGTTTTTGAGAGGAGGTTCTTGTCCTTGTCAAAATTGTCTTTTAACGACGCGGCAAAGCCGATGCCGGCCTTTTCATTGAGCCGCCGCTTTACAATCTCCTCCAGATCCGGAAAGGCGCCGCCGCAGATAAACAGGATATGGCTGGTGTTGACCGTCGTCATCGGCACCATGGCGTTTTTGCTGTTGGAACCGACCGGCACCTCCACGTCCGCGCCCTCCAGCATCTTTAAAAGCTCCTGCTGCACCGACTCCCCGCTGACATCCCGGGTCGTGGTATTTTTCTTTTTGGCGATCTTATCGATCTCGTCAATGTACACGATCCCGTGCTCCGCCCGCTCTACGTCGTTGTCCGCCGCGGCCAGCAGCTTGGTAATCACGCTCTCGATATCGTCGCCGATATAGCCGGCCTCTGTCAGAGACGTGGCGTCGGCAATCGCTAGCGGCACATTCAGCAGTCTGGCCAAGGTCTTGACCAGGTAGGTCTTGCCGCTGCCGGTCGGGCCGATCAGCAGCATATTGGATTTTTCGATCTCGATCCCGTCCGACAAATCGGCCGAAATCCGTTTATAATGATTGTAAACCGCCACCGAGACGGCCTTTTTCGCCTGCTCCTGTCCCACTACGTATTCATCCAGCTGCCCCTTCATCTGATGCGGCGCCGGAATCTGTGCGCGGTCAAATACGGGCCTTGTCTCTTCCTGGCTTTTCTTTTTTTTCAGCTTCTGGCGCTTTGGCACCTCCGGGCTGTTTAAGCCCAGTTCGTTTAAATTCAAAAGATCGGCGCCCATGCCGGGATAATTTTTCAGTATTTCCTGATAATTGCCAAGACTTCCGTTCTGCAGGGAATTAAACGCCTTCTGCATACAGTCCGAACAGATATCCATATTGCCGGGCATATGGATCAGCTTGCCTGCCCGGCTCTCCGGACGGCGGCAGATAAAACAGACTTTCTCGTACTCTTCCTCCGGAACTTTCGTTTCTTCACTCATCTACGTATACTCTCCTTTTGTCCCACAACCCTACTGTATCAAAGTATACATGACTTTGCCGGTCCTTACAAGTAAAGTTTTTCTAAACGCCGCGGGACTCTGCCTGCGCGCCATCGTTTTCCCTGCCATGAAAGAAACCGCCCGGCGGCGCCGGACGGCTCTTTCAGAGAAAAAGGGAAATGATACAATATTTAAACGGGATTTGTGCTAATTCGCATAATCCCTCTTGTAAGCAAGGGTGATCTCCAGTTCCAGTTCCTGGTAGGAACCGTTTGACAGGCGCTGGACCGTAACCTTCACCGTATCGCCGCCGGCAAAATATTCAAGGGCATTCTGCAGTTCCTCCACGCTCTCGATCGGGTACTGATCCAAATGCGTGATGATGTCCTTCTCCTGCATGCCTGCCGCAGCGGCCGGTGAGCCCTCCACTACGACATAGGCATACACGCCGATCGGCATATCGTATGCCTCGGCCGACTTCTTGTCAACCGAGATTGGCTGGATTCCCAGATAGCCCGCCTCCTCGGCCGATACCCGGCCGCGGGTCTCCCAATCCATCATATTGTTAATCAGGTCGATCACCGACGAAATCGGGATCGCATAGTTGATGCCCTCTACCTTGGTATCCATGACCTTGGCCGTGTTGATGCCGATCACTTCGCCATACGCATTTAAGAGCGCGCCGCCGCTGTTGCCGGGATTGATCGGCGCGCTGGTCTGCAGTACGGTCAGGGTGGTGCCCTCGCTGGTCGTTACCTCCCGGTTGAGGGCACTGATAATGCCCTCTGTCGTGGACTGGCCGTATCCTAACGCATTGCCGATCGCAACCACGCCCTGCCCGATCTTCAGACTGTCGGAATCGCCCAGTTTGGCAATCGTAATCGCGCTCCTCGTCTCGCTTGAAAGCTGGTTAAGCGGTACGGAAATAATCGCAATATCGGAGGAGGCTTTCGTACCCTTGACCGTCGCTTCCGCCGTGCTGTCGTCTACGAACTGTACGGTCAGCTTATCGTTATCCGCCACCACATGATTGTTGGTCACAATCAGAAGTTCGTTGTCGTTCTGGCCGATGATAATGCCGGAGCCGCTGCTCTGTGTCGGAATTTCCGTAGTTCCCCGATCCCAGAATGAACCGAAGCCGCCCTGTGAGGTGTAGATACCGGAATTCACAATCGAAACAACCGACGGCATCACGGCTTCCACCACATTGGACACATCGGTTAAGATCACGGGGGTGGTCTGTCCCTGATCCACTGCCGCGGTCGCCTGCTGCTGGATCAGAGGCTCCTGCGGCTTTTGGTTCGATATAACCGTGTCCTTGTCCTGCCCGGACGGCTGCGTTTGTTCCGTTTTATCCTGTTGCCGGCCGGCTTCCAACTGTTCCACGATCGTATGCACGCTGTAACCGCCGACCGCCGCTACGCCAACCAGCAAAAACATCCCCAGTGTAATCACAAGCACACGGCCGATCCGGCCCTTTTTCCTGCTGCGGCGCCTGCGGCCGCCGCCGTATTCCTGCATAGAATCCTGTTCCTTATTCTCATAGTAGGCGTTATATTCTTCGTTCATATCGTCACTCCCTTTGTGTTTTATCGGTATGCCTATACTATAAAATCCATTTGTGTTTAAACTGTGTAAAAACTTTTAAAAAAATTCAAAAAAAGCGGAAGTCCCGCCTGACGCAGGAATCCCGCTTTGTTCCGGTCTAAAGTCATGGTTCGCCGATTCCGGAATACTCTTTGATATATTCGCTGATAAACTTTACCGTGCCCGACGGCTCATAGTCGTCATTGCCGTACAAAAACTCATGCAGCTGTATGACGTTCTGCTCCAACCCCTGCGGAAATACGAACGACGCTCCGTCCACTGTCTTGGACTGGCGGTCAAACGGGAAGCCGGCGGTTTCGATGATATTAAAGCGGGCTACCGCCCCGGCCAGCGACAATATGTCGCTGATCTCCAGGTTCGTCGATACGTAGCCGAATACTTCATTAGCGATGCTGTTTAGCGCCGCCGGGTTGGCCTTTGCTTTCTCCAGTGCCAGACTGACCACCTGCCGCTGGCGTTCGGCCCGGCCGTAGTCGTTGTCAATATAGCGGATTCGGCAGAAGGCTACCGCCTGCACGCCGTTTAAGTGCTGGTAGCCCGGCGCGTAGATGTAATCGGATTCCGGATACTCTCCTTCGCTCGGGTCCGTATAAATGCCCGTTGATTTTACGGTCTCCTGGATATAGCCGTTGATGTATTTCATCATCGATTCCGGCACTTCCAGGTCAATACCGCCTAACAGGTCGATGGCATGGGCCACCGCGTACCAGTTGACCGCCACATACTCCGTTACGTTCAAATCCAGGTTGCGGTTCAGCGCCCCCAAACCGCCCAGCGCTCCGTCCCGCCAGTACATGGTCGTCAGCTTGCGAAACGCCGAAGTATCCTCCGAATCGTTCATAAACGTATCGCGGAATACCGACAAAAGCTTGATATCCCCGGTTTCGTTGTTGATGCAGATCAGCATCACAACGTCGGAATGCCCTTTTTCCGTTTTCATGTCGCGGGCATCCGTTCCAAATACCGCGATCGTCCGATACCCCTTGAGGGTCTGCACCGTATCCTCCGCTAAGTCGTCGTTTACCTTTACCTCGTTCTTTGCAAAATCGGCCTTGATGATCTTGTCCCATTTCCCGAGCAAAAAAACAATCCCCAGCAGTACCAAAAGTACCAGGCCCTCCAATACCAGTACAATCGCCTTGCGCCGACGGCGTTTCTTCGCCCTCAGCTGTGTGCGTTCCCGTTCCCGGCGACGGCGGTCCGCAATCTCCTCTTCCGTAAGATGGCGGCTCCTGCGCTGGACGGAGGGCACATCGACCTCTCGCTTCCTTGCCATATAAATCCTCCTGTTAATATGCGTTTTTATTGATAAAACCATGAACGACCGTCATAAGCATAATCTTGATGTCAAAACCCACGGTCCAGTTTTCAATATAATACAGGTCGCAGTCAATCCGCCGGCGGATGGACGTATCGCCCCGGTAACCGTTGACCTGGGCCCAGCCTGTCATGCCGGGACGTACCTGGTGCTTAATCATGTAGCGGGGAATTTCCTCCCGGAATTTCTCCACGAAAAACGGCCGTTCCGGCCGCGGCCCTACCAGGCTCATATCGCCCTTAATCACATTAAACAGCTGCGGCAGTTCGTCGATGCTCAGCTTGCGGATCAAACGCCCGATTTTTGTGACGCGGTTATCTCCGGCCTTGGTCCACTCCTTCTTCTCCTCATTCGGCGCCTGTACGCGCATGGAGCGAAACTTGTACATGGCGAAAGCCCGGTTGTGCAGGCCTACCCGCTCCTGGCGGAAAATCACCGGCCCGGGGGAAGAACATTTTACCATCAGGGCCGTCAGAAGCATCACCGGCGAAAAAAGGATCAGGCAGGTCACGCCGCCTACCAGGTCCATTCCGCGCTTGATCGTCGCGTTAAACGAATCCGTCAGCGGCACATGGCGGATATGAATGACCGGCAGTCCCTGCAGGTCCTCCGTATAAGGCCGCGTGGGGATGATATTGTTGTAATCCGGTACAAATTTGGTGTGGACGCCCGATTTTTCACAGACCGCCACGATATGCTCCAGCTTGTCGTACTCCCTCAGTCCCAGCGTAATCACGATCTCGTCCAGCCGGTTTACCGACAGGATGTCATCAAGCTCCGAGGTCGCCCCGATCACATGGATTCCCCGGTACTCATACCCCCAGTCCGTATCGTCGTCGAGGATCCCCCGGATCTTGTAGCCCCATACGGGGTTTTCCATGGTGCGGTCGATGTACGAAAAGGCGGCCCGGCTGCAGCCGACAAGCAGTACGTGCTTTTGATTGTAGCCCTTGCGGCGGAACAGCCGCAGCACCCGGCGCACACTGTAGCGAAAGAGCACGTCCCCGGTGGTGTTGAGCACGAAAAACAGCGCTAACATCGGCCGCGAAAAATGCTGCAGCCGCTCTTTGCCCAAAAAAAGAATCAGCGAAAACACCAGCAGGACAATCAAATTCGCCTGGATGATACTGCTGATCTCCTTGGCGCTCTGGGTGACCCGCTTAGGCGTATACAGCCGCAGCACCCAATAGGCGCATAAAAGGGCCGGCGCCAGAAAAAGCAGGGCCGACATATATCCGCGGAAACTGTAAACCGGCAGCGCCGGACCGATAAAAGTGCTGAAAACCTGAAAGCGGAATACCAAAAGATAGGCCGCCAGGTACGAAACCACGGCAACCAGCGCATCCAGCAACACCGCCAGATTATTCAGACGCTTTTGATTCTCCTTAATCACGGTATTTCTCCTGAAATCACATCGGTAAAATAAATCTGCATGCGCCGCTTGCACGGCGCACTCCCAGGGCGTGAAAGCCGGTCACGACGTAAAGCTAATATGCTGTCCGTATCCGCAATCCGGGCTGTCCTTAGTATTCCCTATTTTGCTATATTACCCTAAACCGGCCCAGAATGCAAGAAAAAACGCCAAATCGGAATTCTTAAAGTTTCTTAAAGATTTATAAAACGCCGCTTGGCATACTCCCAGGCATAGATAAACGTGTTGCCGATCAGCTCCATCTCGATTTGCAGGTAACGTCCCAGATTCTTCAGACGAAAGCGCACACGGCGGCATTTTCCCAGGGTCGAAAAGCCCTCCTTCAGCCCCGCGCGGTAATCGGCCCCAAAGCCTCGTTTCGTAAAAAAGCGCGTTTTTACGGCATAGCCAAAGGCCAGCGGCAGCGCGTTGACAAGCAGCTGCAAAAACGGCATGTTTTTATAATTCAGATATACGCTGTTGCGGGCGGCCAGCCGCACCTTGAACGGGTTGTATTTGGAACCGCTGGTGCCGCTGCCCACATGCCAGACCACGGCCGTCGGGCAGTACCAGTTCTCATAGCCGGCAATCCGCGCCCGGTAGCCGACATCCAGATCCTCCAGATAGGCAAAATGCAGTTCGTCAAAGAGACCGATCTCCTTAAAAACATCCCGCCGGTAAATCGCCGCTCCCGCACAGGCCGTAAAGACCCGCCGCGCCTTCCCGTAGCCGCTGCTTTTCTGGCCTACGCCCCGCTGAAAGCCCCAGCCGATCACCGTATACAGATCGCCGGCATCGTCCATCCGGCTTTTCTCGTGGAGCTGTATCATCTTGCTGCTGACCGAAAACACCCGCGGCGAGCGCTCCATCGCCCGCTCCAGCTCCCGTATAAAGTCCTTATGCACCTCGGTATCGTTATTTAAAAGAATCACATACGGCGTGACGGCCGCGCGGATCCCGGCGTTGACGGCGCCGGAAAATCCCGTGTTCTGCGCAAGCGGCATCACGTATACAGGAAAGGAGCCCGGCGCGCCGCTTTGATCCGCCGCCGGCAGTTTGGCGCCGGCCTGCACCGTTTGAATCCCCGGCAGGTTCTCCTCCAGCCAGGACACGCTTTCGTCCGAAGAACCGTTGTCGACAATCAGCACGCAAAAGTCCGGCTGCGACTGGCGCTTTAGGGCCTCCATGCAGGGCTCCATAAAATGCTTTCCATTATAATTGGGAATCACTACCGTTGTTTTCATCTTATTTTACCCTCTGCTCATAGTCGATTTCATAGGGATTGCGCAGTGTAAAGTCGTTGCGGGCCAAGGTCAGGTTTATGTTGTAATACGGGTCGCCGGCCTGCAGCTTTCGCTGCCATTTTTCTTTAAATAAATCCATCTCGCCGTTAAAGCGCGCGACCTTTTCAGGCGTATCCTCCAGGCCCCTGGTCTTTGATTCGTAGTGGTAGGCCTCCACCTGCGCGTTGTACAAAACGCCGTAGCCGGCGCGGCCTGCTTTTAAGCACAGGTCCACATCGTTAAAGGCCACCGCCAATTCCTCCGAAAAGCCGCCGATCTCTTCAAAGACCGAGCGGCGGATCATCAGGCAGGCCGCCGTCACCGCGCTGAGCCGCTGGGTACACCGGTCTTTGGCCATGTAGCCGCAGTCAAAGCGCGGCTGCCCGACAAAGGCATGCCCTGCCACGCCGCCCAGCCCGACGATCACGCCGGCATGCTGCACCGTATCGTCTCCGTAATACAGGCGTGCTCCCACAATGCCGATCTCCGGCCGCATGCACGGGTTTAAAAGCCCGTCCACACAGTCGTCGGTAATCATCTCCAGATCGTTGTTCAATAGCCAGAGGTATTCGCCCGATGCATGGGCGGCCCCGAAATTATTGATCGCCGCGTAATTAAATTCCTTCTCCCAGGTAATGACCCGGACATTTGCAAACTCCCGCGAAAGCGCTTCATAGTACGAAAACGTCTCCGGACAGGTACTGTTATTCTCCACAATCACCCATTCGAGATTGGAGTAGGACGTACAGGCCATCACGGAGCGGATCGTTCGGTCCAGATCGGCCGTGTGATCTTTATTCGGAATGATGACCGATACAAGCGGGTCGCGCGGCCTTGTGTACTGCGTGGTATACATGCCGGGCTTTAATCCATGGACCACACAGGCCTTGATTCCCAGCCGCGCGTAGTGATCCTCCAGCGCCCGCTTGCCCGCCTCAAAGGCGTAGCGCTTGCTGTCCGGATTCTCTGCTGTGGATGCCCCATGGCAGCGCCAGTGATACAAAATCCGCGGGATATGGACGATATCCCGCGCAGCTTCCGTGCAGCGGAATACAAAGTCATAATCCTGGGCCCCGTCGTAGTCTGCCCGAAAACCGCCCACGGCCGCCGCCAGGCTTCGGCGTACCGCCAGCAGATGGCAGATGTAGTTCAGGCTGCGCAGGAGGTCCTCGTTGAAGTCGGGCTTAAAATGCGGGTCATAGTATTTCTTGCCTTTTGCATCCGTCTTGTCCTCGTCCGAGTAGAGCACGTCCGCCGTCTCCTGCGCGCGGACGGCCCGGGCCAGGCAATACAGAGCGTCCGGCGACAGCAGGTCGTCGTGATCCGCCAGCACGACGAAATCCCCTTTTGCCATCGAGAGCGCCGCGTTGGTATTGCCGGCAATCCCCCGGTTGCCCTCCAAAAACTGATAACGGATCCGCTCGTCCCCGCCCGTGCTGTCTCCATATGCGCTGCAGGGCGTTTCACTGCCGTCGGCTAAGCACAATTCCCAGTTTTCATAGGTCTGTGCGCGCACCGATGAAATCAGCGCCGCCAAATATTCCGGCGGCGTATGGTACATGGGCACAACGATGCTGAAGCACGGATAGAGCCGGGCGCGTTCTTCGGCCGGCTTTTTCAGCGTCTCTTCGTTCCAGGCCGATGCCTCCCGCCGCTGCCGCTCCTGTTCGTGGGCCGAAGGAAAGGCTCCTTTTTGCCACTTTTCGTAGCTGACGGTCTCCAGGCGGAAAAACTTATTGTGGATTTTCTTAAAACCCTTTTTGGCTCCGTTCTTTTTAAAATAGAGAACGGTCTTTTTCAAAAGCGATTTCGGCTTTCGTTCTTCCTGTATTTCCATATAAACCTCATTCCTGTGCCCCCTCATGCAGAAACGCAGGCGCAAAGTCCGGGGCTGTCAATGTCAGATTCGGATTGTAGTACGGGTCGCCCTGTTCCATGTAGACCGGATAGCGTGATTTTAAAAGTTCCTGCTCATGCCGGAAACGTGCCTGTTTCTCGCTTCCCTCCTCATATCCCCTGGTACGGGACTCATAATGGTAGAGCTGGGCATACGGTGTAAAGACCACCAGATAGCCGCTCTGGCGGGCGCGCAGGCAAAAGTCCACATCGTTGTAAGCAACCTTGAAATCGGTGGAAAGGCCGCCCAGCCTGTCCCACACCTGCCGGCGGCACATCAGGCAGGCCGCCGTCACCGCGCTGTAATCCTGGATCACGCTGGCCCTGGCATAGCGGCCGGGATCCTCCCGCTCGGCGCCGTAAAACACATGGCCGCAGCATCCGGCCAGCTTCATCACCACCCCGGCATGCTGTATCGTGCCGTCCTCATAAAACAGCTTGGCCCCCACAATGCCGACCTCCGGGCGGGCGGCAATCCCCGCCATCTCCGTAAGCCAGTCCGGCGTGATGACCTCCGTATCGTTATTCAACAGCACAACGTATTCACCCGTACTGTGGCTGACACCGAAATTGTTGATCGCCGCATAATTGAATTCGTGTTCCCAGGTAAGGATCCGCACCTGCTCCAGCGCGGACAGTTCCTTATAGTATTCACGGATTTCCTCTGTGGTACTGTTATTTTCCACAATAATAATCTCATAATCCGGCCAGTCGGTACGGGAACGGATCGATTCCACGCAGGTACGAAGCAGGGCGGACTGGTCTTTATTGGGAATAATCACCGAGATGCGCGGACGCTCCTTTGGCGTATAGCGGACCCGATAATATCCCGGACGGTCTGTGCTCTCGACCGTGCCGCACAAACCCACGCGGCCTAAATGCTCCTCGATCGCCCGCCGCCCGGCTTCAAAGGCATAGGCCTTGCTCTCCGGGTTTTCTGCCGTCGACAAAGGATGCATGCGCCAGTGATACAAAACCCGCGGCAGATGGACAATCCGGCCTGCCAGTTCGCTTACCCGCAGGATAAAATCATAGTCCTGTGCCCCGTCGAAGGCACTGCGAAAACCACCGGCGCGCACAGCCAGCTCCCGCCTGACCATCAAAAAATGACAGATATAATTATTGGAGCGAAGCAGATCGGCATTAAAATCGGATTTAAAATGCGGATCGTAAAAGCGCTTGCCGTCCAAAGACACCTTGTCCTCGTCCGAATAGACCAGATCCGCCCCCTTTTCAAGCGCGGCCCGCGCCATTTCTGCGAACGCTCCCGGCTCCAGCAGATCGTCATGGTCCATCAGGGCAATCCACTCCCCCTCGGCCATCGACAGCGCTTCGTTGGTGTTGCCGGAAATCCCGCTGTTTTTTGACAGTTTGCGGTAGCAGATGCGCCCGTCTTTCGGCAGGCAGCTCTGCCGGTCAATCCCGTCGGTACTGCCGTCGGCCAGGCACAGCTGCCAGTTTTTATAGGTCTGTCCGATCACGCAGTCCAAAAGCGGCCGATAAAACTTTAACGGTGTGTTGTACAGCGGAATCAGCAGACTGATAAGCGGCCCCGTCTCTGCCGGCTGCCCGTCTGCCCCTCCAGGGCCCACATGTCCCGCAAGCCAGCGCATATATTTGTTTTCATCGGTTTCATAGCGGCGGACCCAGCGCTCTTTCAATGCGCCCGGTCCCTTCTGCAATAAACAGCGTGCATCGTCGGCCGCCATCGAGACAGACGTCATGCGCACAATGCGCCGAAACGGCAGAAAGCGCCGGCCGGTCTCTTTTTTCAGGGCCGACGCGCTAAGAGGCAGCCGCACGGTCTGCCGGCCGTTGTCAAAGATTAACTTATATCGTTTGGCCGGATCGCAGGAAAACTTTACGTCAAAGCCACATTCCGGCTGGCTCTCATCGCCTAACACCGCACGGCTGGCATCCGGACGCGACAGGCGGCGAAGCGCTGCCTTTACCGGCTGTCCGCCCTGATCCGTTACCCGTATGTCAAGCGGCGCGTCTGTAAAGGACAGGGCCCAGCCTGTGATATGGGCCGTTTCCTCCAACAGTTCGGATTTGTCAATATAATATCGGATGGCTTTCATCCTCACTCCTCCGGATGATATTTTTTATACAGTTTTCGATAGCCGGCCAGGCAGGGCCCGCCAAGCCGCTCTGCCGCGCTTTCTTTGCCGCGGACTACGGCAAAGGGGGTCATCAGACTGCGATAGCCCAGGGATTCGGCCCGCAGGCAGAAATCCAAAAGCGCCAGCTCGCCCAGGCTGTCGTCCGGCGGGCCTACGCGTTCCCACACGTCCCGGGATACGGCATAGCAAATCGGTTCCGCCGCCAGATGGTTGCGATACCAGTCCGTATGCCCAAGCTCGTTTGCCGTCCCGGGAAAGCGGCCGGCAAAAAGGGCTTGCGGCCCCTCCTTTTTCAGCAAAAGCCCCTGTGAAACGATTCGCCCTTTGTCATCCAAAATCCGCGGGCACACGACGCCGATGCCGGGCCGGGAAGCCCAAAAACGCAGTTCCTTTGCCGTCTGCTCGTCCGGTTTTACGCCCGGCGCCGTGACAATCCGCACATCCTGCACCGCTGTTTTCTCCGGCTGTTCCACACGCAGACAAGTACGGTCCGCATCCGCAAACACCGGCCTTCCCTCCGACCCGCAGCGAATCAGATGATCCTGTACCGCTTTTAGCTGCGCCTGCCTGGCATAGGGCTTCTCCGCCACATTGCGGGCCGTGGAACCGGCCGCCGCCCGCCAGTGATACAGAATCAAAGGAATATGATAAATCCGGTCGGTGTGCTCGCCGATCCGCAAAAACAGATCCCAGTCCTGCGCCCCGTCGTACTCCGGCCGCCACCCTCCCAGCTCCCGCAAAAGGCCGGCGCGCACCACCGACAGATGCGTAATATAATTTGCGCTGCAGAGCGTCTCCGGCGACCAGGCCGGTTTGCGCAGCGCATTGTAGTCATACAGGTTATCGTGATCGGTCAGATCGCTGTCGCTGTATATAAAGTCCGCGTCCGGCCGCATTTTTAACAGCTGTGCCAGCCGCTCAAGCGCATCCTTCGTCAAGATATCATCGTGATCCGCCATCACGACAAACTCGCCGGTCGCCAGCGAAAGCGCGGCATTGCTGTTGCCGGAAATGCCGAGATTTTCTGGCAGATGTTTGTATTTTACCCGCGAATCGCCCAGGAAATGCAGCAGCTGCCGCGCGACCGGGTCGTCGTTGCCGCCGCAGTTTTCACGAAGGGGCCGCGAACTGGCATCCGCCAGGCACAGTTCCCAGTTCGGATAGCTTTGGCCGAAAACCGATTCCAGCAAATCCGCCAAATGCTCCGGCTCCGTATGATAGACCGGGACGACGATACTGAACTTGATCGAAGTTCCGGCCGCGGGCAGCGCTTTTGGCCCGCGCGCGCTCTCCAAAGTCTCCTTCTCCCGGCCGCCGTGCAGTTTTTCCCGCAGACGGGCCTTAAAGCTGTCCGGGATGTATTTCTTTCTCTCTACCTCCCGCGCGCTTGACTTTATTCGCCGCATCTGCCCGCCGCTTTGCAGGCACAGAAAAAACGATGCGCCAAAGGCCAGCGGAAATTTAATACGAAAGCCAAAAAGGCACTGCGTTTCCTGGGGAAACAGTGCCTCTCTTACATCCTCTCGTTCGAGCCGCGTCTGCTCGCTTTCAAGCCGTCTGCCCTGAAAATCCTCCGCCCAGACAGCTGTCCCAGCATCCGCCGTATCTCCGGCCAGCCAACCGACAATGGTCAGCCGGCCGTATTTATACTTTGCATGTTCGATATGATACTTCATGAATTTTGCCTCAGGGTATCCCTTCGTACTAATTGTCTGCCGGCTCTCCCTCCGCATTCGGAGCCGCCGGGGTATCTTCCGTCGGTTCTCCGGCAGACGTTGTCACAGGCTCGGCTGTCGTAGACTCGGCAGGCGTAGACTCGGCTGCGGTAGTCTCGGCAGGCATAGTCGGTTCTGCCGACGGATCGGTCGGTTCCGGCTCCACAACCGCCTTGCGCGTAAGCACAATATCCTTTGACACGGCTTCCGCGTTTACTTCAACCGAGGAGGCGCCCGGTGTTTCATATCCCTCCGGTACGCGCACGCTTACCTCATATGTTCCCCACAGCACTTTTTCAAATACCGCCTTGCCTTCGCCATTCGTAGCGCAATCCGTACCGTTGAGGGTAACCGTAGCGCCCGCAACCGCTCCTGCATCGTCCTTTACGTTGACCGTCACGGTGGCCGTATTTACTTTCTGCACCTTCTTCACGGTCAGCTTACCGGAAAAGCTGCTGGAAGCCGTGGTCAGTTCCGCCGTTGCCTTGGAGTCGTTCGTTGCTTCGTACTCCGCCGGCAGGCCCGACAGGCTTACCGCGTAGGTATCTGCTTTCATACTTCCAAAGGAGGCCACGCCGCTGTCATCGGTAACCGCTGTCTTGGTTTCGCCGCTCTTACTTCCCTTCATGGATACCGTCACGCCTTTTACCGGCTGGCCCGCGTCGTCCACCACCTGGTAGCTCACGCTGAGGATCAGCGGCTCGGAGGTCGTTGTCTCCTCCGTTTTGGTCACGGCGAGGGCTTCTTTCACGGCCACCGCGTCTTTCGATGCCACGCTCACCGCTACTTTCTGATCCGAAGCCTGGTATCCCTCCGGCGCCTTGGAAACATATGCTTCATAACTGCCAAACGGTATGTTTTGGAACACCGCTTTGCCGTCCGCATTGGTCACCGCCGTCACGCTGACCGTGCCGCCCGCATTTGCCGTGCCGCTTAACGTAACCTCCACGCCGGGCGCCGCCGCGCCGGTCTGGTCCTTTACCGTATAGGTCACGCCTGAGCAGCCGGCCCTTCTCACTTTCAGGGAACCGGAGAAGCTGCTTTCGGACTTGCCGAATTCCACCTCCGCTTTCGACTCTTCGGTCTGCTCATACCCCTCCGGAAGGCCGGATAAGGATACGTCATAATGGTCCAGCACCACGCTGCCGAAGGACGCCACGCCGTTTCCGTCGGTGACCGCTGTCAGCGTTTTGCGGATTGCCTCTCCCTTCATATTTACCGTCACACCGGCTACCGGCGCTCCCGTCTCATCCGTGACCGTATAGGTCAGGCTGCCGATCGTCGGATCCGGCGTATTGGAGTAGGAGAAATAGGCGACGTTCATGTCCACGCTGCCCCGGATGCCGGGGACGCTGCCCTTGCTCGTATACTGCCACATATGGTACGTACCGCTGTAATCGCTGGGCGTGTCAAGACCGCCGGACGTATAATGCGCCAGCCAGATCTTGCAGCCGCTGATAATGCTCAAATCCCAGTTATTCTTATAGCCGTTCTTGCTGGCATACATCATCGGCGTATAGCCGGCCTTGCGTATATAATCCAGGAACGCGGCGGCATTTTTGCTGCGCTGGGTCTTGTTCACGTCCTTGATACGGTTCTTGCCGATGCCCTCGTAGTCGAATACGACCGGATAGGTGATCTGATATTTGCGGATTACGTCCACGACCCAGGCCGCTTCCTCCAGCGCCTCCGCCTCATCGATGGACTGCGAATAGAAGTAAATGCCGACTTTAATATTATTGGCCAGCGCGCCCTTGATATTGGCGCGGAAATACGGATCCTCCACAATCACGCCGTTCTGATTGCCACGGTAACCGATACGGATCATCGCAAACTCTACGCCGCTGGCCGCCACCTGCGACCAGTCGATCTTACCCTGCCATTTGGAAACGTCGATGCCGTAGGAACGGCCGACATTCTCATAGCTGTCGTTGTTTACGATGTCGGAGATATCCACCTTCTCCGAGGTACCCTTGTCCCCGTCGTCCTGCGGCTGTTTATCTTCTTTATCGTTCACGGGCGCGACTTCTACCTCCGGGATCTCCACCTTGGGGAGTTTCTCCTTCGTCGTCTCCTCCTCGGTCGTCGTTTCCTCTTCGGTCGTCGTTGTCGCGGCTGCCGTGGGCCGTGACGAAGCATACCGCGCCTCCAAAGACTCCCACATAGAGTCAAGCAGGGGCTGTCCCACCAGCGATCCCCGCAGCAGGTTCGGTTCATATGCCGCTTCGATGTCCTCGCTGGATAACTCGCCCTGCACGAATACCGCTTCCTGCGATGTCGGTACGGCCTGCGTTTCCGCCGCCGGCTGCGAAACCGAGGCCGCTCCCAATGCCACTGCCGTGCCGCCGACCGCAAATACGCCGGCCGCGATCCCGGCCGCTACTTTGTTCGCGGCAATCCACAATTTCGCACCTTTCATCCACACATTGATTTTGCTGAAAAAACCCATCTCTTTCTCCTCTGCACTGCTTTATAAATCCATTGGTTTCGTAGCTGCAAACTGGCGAATCATCGCAAATATATACTCATAACTGATCGTGATCTTCCGCGCCCGCCTGCGGATGTCCTCTTCCTCCGCCGCGCTCTCCCATTCTTCGTAGAGCGGGAATATCTCTAAAAATTCTTTGTGGCGGACAATCCGGTCAAAGGTCAGCGCGCAGACCGGCATCATATATTTGGCTTCGCCGAGATACACTTTCTTTCCGTCGCCGTGAATGGAAAACCAGCGGTTCCACCGCACCGGAAGTTCGATCTCCCTTCCCGCGGCTGCGTTTAAGATTGCCTCCCACGTCGCTTCGGCATCCGCCGCAACTTCCGTAAACTCCGGCCTGTCCTCTTTCAGCAAACCGTTCATCCGATCGTGGCGCTCCCAGTAAGCGGCTTTGAAATTCCAATATTCGATGTAGCGCCGAACATCTTCCTCCTCCACCAGATAACGCATGGCCTGTTCGGAGGGCAGCCGGATCGCCGGCAAAACCTCCACGCCCTCGGCGGCCGCCTTGGCAATACGTCCCCAGCCGTCCAGGACACACCAATGATCCGGTCCGTATTCTGCCACGATCAGCGGTTCTTTCAAATCATCGTCGTCCTCCGTCCCGGTCCTGCCAAGTTCCTTCAGTTCTTCTATGTATTCCGCTGTCGCAATCTCACCGAGGATAAATTCCTCCGGTTTTTCTTCCATGTCGATCAATATGGCGGCCAAATGAAAACGTACCACGCCTTCCGCCACGTATTCGTCTCCCGGTTCCATTGGAATAAGCGGATAACTGCCATGGCAATATGTCTTTTCCAGATATCTGTATTTCATCGGTCTCTTCCAAAAATTCTTACTTTCACTTCTAGTTCAGCGTATATAAATTCTCTCTTTGTCCGTTTGAATACTCCAGTTTCCACAAGGTGTATTCCCCCTCTGTCCGGCCAAAGCCCATTTCCGCCCCGCCGTACACGCCGCCTGTACACAATCCGCACAGCACGCCGGAATTGACGATCTCATGGAGCTTTTCCATCGAAACAATCTGCTTCTGTGTCCCGTTCTGCATGTCGCACCTCCCGGATTTCCATCATAACACAGAATGCAGCGTTTGTCATCCGAATCTATTCGACAATCCTCTTGCGGCCGATGCTGTCATAGGTCACTCCTTCCCCCTCCATCGCTTTCAGGGGATAGCAGTTGCGCCCGTCGATTACAATGGCACGGCGCATCCGTTCGCGAAAATCCGCCGGCGTCAGTGCCTTTACCTCCGGCCACTCCGTAAAAATCAGACAAAGATCCGCGCCGTCTAACGCCTCCTGCGGCGTCGGACAGTATTCGATCTGCGTCGGATAGTGTTTCCTGTAATTCTCCACGCCGACCGGATCCCAGGCTTTTACCCGGGCATCGTCATCCAAAAGAATCGGAATGCTGACAAGCGACGGCGCTTCCCGCAGGTCGTCAGTCCCCGGCTTAAAGGTCAGTCCCAGCACCGCAACCGTCAGTCCTCTGAAATCGTCATAATAGCGGCGCGCTTTCTTTACCAGCTTAAATTTCTGGTTTTCATTGACTTCAATGGTCGCCTTGATCGTTTTCAGTTCGTTGTCGTTAAAGCTGGCCAGCCAGCTCAATGCCTTGGTATCTTTCGGAAAGCATGAGCCGCCGTAGCCGATGCCGGCCTGCAGAAACTTATTTCCGATGCGGCTGTCGTACCCCATGCCGCGGGCCACGTCCTCGATATCCGCTCCCACGGTCTCGCACAAATTAGCAATCTCATTGATATAGGAAATCTTCAGCGCTAAAAAATCGTTGGAGGCGTATTTAATCATCTCCGCACTGCGGCGGTTTGTCACCAATATCGGCGCGTCAAAATCCCGGTAAACCCGGCGCAGCGTTTCGCCGGAGGCCTCCTCCTCCACACCGATTACGATGCGGGACGCATGCAGCGTATCGGCGATCGCCGTCCCCTGCGCCAAAAACTCCGGGTTGGAAGCCACGCTCAGTGTAACGCCGGGGCGGGCTTTTCTGCGGACCAGCTCCTCCACCTTCTCGTTCGTCCCGATCGGAACCGTGGATTTTACTACTACCACGCAGTCCCGGCACGCTGCGGCCGCGATCTGCTCCGCCGCCTGAAATACATACCGCAGGTTTGCCGAGCCGTCTTTTTTCTCCGGAGTGCCCACACCGATAAAGACAACCTCCGCATCGCGGTACGCGTCGCAGGTATCCGTGGTGTAAAACAGACGCTCCCTGTTTTTTCTCATCAGTTCCTCAAGCCCCGGCTCATAGATCGGCGAAACGCCCTGCTGCATCCGGGCAATCTTTTCCTCGTCCACATCCACGCAAGTCACTTGATGTCCATGCTCGGCCAGGCATACGCCGGTCACCAGGCCTACATATCCTGTGCCTGCCACTGCTATCTTCATCTTTGCCTCCGGTATATAAGAGTCTGCGGGGATGCCCCGCAAATGGTGTATTTTTTATTTTATCATATTGGCGGCTGTGGAGCAAGTTGTTTTGCAGGGGAAATTGGGGGACGAATACTTCTGTGCCGCCGTCCAGTCGCTTTTGGCATCTGCTTTTATTATTCTCTCTGTGCAAAGCGCTCGTAATAATATTCCGCTTTTTCTATCGGTAAGTTAAACCGTCTTTGGAGTTTTTGCAGGATTTTTTCCTTATCGCGTTCAGAAAACGAAACAATCCGTATCCCTCGTCATCTTCGCTTCCATTATACACTCTATTTCCCAATTTGATAATAACCAAAGTCATCAAATCATAATTTTCTTTTGCTGTGGAACAGGGGCTTGAATTTTTTGTATTTGCCATTTCATAAACAGATATGCTGTAATGTGCCTCTTTAGGGATCTCGTCCCAACAAATCCAAATGCTGTAGCACTTCTCTAATGCCTGTAATCGGTTCGTTCCGTAGCCAATGAAAGCTGCGAGGACAGCCGCCGGCACGGAGCGTCGCACTTTATTAAAAGAAAAAGCATGCGGCCGCCGTCTCCGGCAGTCCCGCATGCTTCATACATATTCGCAGAAAATCTTTGTCCCCGACAGCAAAAATGCCGCCCCGCTCTTTTATACGTACACCGGCATACCGGCCCGCAAGCAATCCCGCCGCTTCAGGGCTTTCCGCCCAGTACCAGTTCTCCAAACCGCCGCCCATACTCATAGGCCTGCGAAAGTTCTTCCTCCGACGGTTTAAACCGTACCCGGAACCCTTCCGAAACCTTCAGCTTCAGCTGCTTCAAGCGCTCGGTGATATTCGGCACTCCCTCTCCGCTCCAGCCGTAGCTGCCAAAAGCCGCTGCCTGTTTCCCGCCGTGCGTTACCGGCGTCATGGCAAGCGTCAGCTCCCAGATCGGTTTCAGCGCGTCTCCCAGGATGGTCGGCGTGCCTAACAAAAACCCGTCCGCCGCCGCCAGCCGGCCGGATACCGCTTCTGTATCAGCCGTAACCATATCAAACATTTCTACTTCCAGCCCTTTGCTGCCGGTTTCTCCCGCGGCTCTTACCCCTGCCGCGATCCTTTCTGCGAGCATCCCCGTGTAGCCATAGGCGCTCACATAGGCAATCGCCACCCGCTTTGTCCGGCCGGTCTCGGCCGCCGTCCATTCGCGGTAGCGGTCCATCACCTTCCCAATCCGCTCTCCGACCAGAACCGGGCCATGGCCTGTGCAAACCATCGAAATTTCCAGCGGCGCGATTTTATCCAGCGCCCGGCGCATAAAAGGCTTGAACGGCCCGATAATATTGTCAAAGTAATATTTCAGGGCTTTTTCATAATCGTCCTCGCTGCAAATCCCGTCCGATACCACGCCCGGCAGGCAGTAGTGCGCTCCGAACGAATCGCAGGTCACCAAAGCTTTCTCTTCCACAATATACGTATACATTGTGTCCGGCCAGTGCAGGTTTGGCGCCTGTAAGAAACGCAGCGTGCGGCCGCCGACGGTCAGCTCCTGCCCGTCCTTGACCGCGCTTGCGCAAAATTCCCGGTTCGTGATCTCCTTTAAAAAGCCCAGCGCACAGCCGGTCGCCAGCACCTCCATCTGCGGGCTGTATTCCAACAAGCGCTCCAGGCTCCCCGCATGGTCCGGTTCCGTATGGCTCATCACCAGGTAATCAATCGCCGTGACGTCGATCACTTCTTGCAGCGTTTCCAGATATTCTTCAAAAAACCCGGCTTTGGCCGTCTCAAACAGCACCGTCTTTCCCCCGGCCCGCAGCACATACGAATTGTAGGTCGTCCCGAACTCCGTTTCCATAATAATATCAAACACCCGCAGGTTTTCATCCAGGACACCCGTCCAGTAAAAACCTTCGCTCAGCCGTATCGCTTTCATATCATAGCCTCCTGTTCCTTATATTTTTCCTGTATTTCCGATTGCCTATACCAGTATAAACTATATTTTTTCAAATCACAACCCTAACGCGGCTGCCGATTTCCCCGCCGCCCCGCGTCTTTGTCACCACGATCTTGTGCGCGATCCGCTCCCTGAGTTCCGAAACATGTGAAATGATCCCCACCAGCCGGCGGCCGTCCGCCAGGCTGCTCAGCGCCTTCATTGCCAGATTCAGCGCCTCCTCATCCAGCGAACCGAATCCCTCGTCCACAAACATCGCTTCCAGACGGATTCCACCGGCGTTTGACTGAATCTCCTCCGACAGTCCCAAAGCCAGGCACAAGGAGGCCTGGAACGACTCGCCGCCGGAGAGCGTTTTCACACTGCGCTCGCTCCCGTTGTAGTGGTCAATCACGCTCAAATCAAGCCCGGCCTTTTCCTTGCGGTTTTGCGCCTCCTCCTGCCGTTTCAATTCGTACTGGCCGTTCGTCATTGTCAGCAGACGCAGGTTTGCCCGCCGTAAAATACGTTCAAAATACGCGGTCTGGATATAGGTCTCCAACTCCATCTTCGGCTTCCCCGCAAGTGTGCCGCCGGCCGTATCGGAAAGCGCCTTCATCCACATGTATTCTTTCTCCGCCGCAATCATCTCCTGCTGCCGGCCGCTCACATGCCCGTAAATTCCCTGATTCGTCCGCCAGGCGCCGTACTGCTCGGTCCGCCGCGTATTCAGATCGCTTCGTCTCTTTTCAAATTCGTCCCTGCGGGCCAAAATCTCTTCTTTTTCCCACGGCTTCGTCTCTTGCAGCTGCTTCTTCAGGGCCGCAGCCGCAGCCGTCAATTCGGCTTCTTTCTGCCGGCAGGTTTCATATGCCCGGTCAGCCGTCTCCTGCTCCCGCCTCAGGTGTTCTGCCTGTTCTTCTATTCCTCTCAGCCGCTTACGCAGTTCCTCCTCCTCCGTCCCGGACAAAGCTTCCGCCAGACGTTGTTCTTCCTGCTTTTGCTGTTCCCATTCCAGCCGCAGGCGTTCGCCCAGAAGTTCCGACTGCCGTCTTTTTTCCTGTGTTCGGGTGATCTCCTTCTCAAGCTTTGGCAGCTCCTTCTCCAACTGTTTCTGCTTATTCAGCTGCGCTTCCTGCTCCGCCAGCCGTTCCCCCTGCCTTTTTAGTTCCTCCGCCACCTGCGTTCCCACCTCCTGCACCGTCAAAAACCCCGGACGCCCTTGTCCCTCTTGCGCCCACTCCCGCAGGAGTTTCTCCTTCTCCTCTGCCAGCCACTCGCAAAGCTGCCCCGCCTGCGCGCTCAGCCGCTGCACCAGCCCCTCCGCCTCCGCTAACAATTCCTTCTGCCGCTCTACCTGCACCCGCGTCGGCGCCTCCTCCAGAAGCACCGCCGGCGACGGGTGATGCAGCGAACCACAGACCGGGCATCTTTCCCCCTCCTGCAGACGGCTTGCCAGCACCCCCGCCTGCGCATCTAAAAACCGCTGTTCCAGCCGGTTACAGCTCACCCGCCGTTTTTCCCGGCTCGTGCAGGCCTCCTCATACGCCGACTGCACCTGTTTGCACCGCTCTTTTTGTTCCTCTGCGCGCCGCACGCGTTCGGCCAGTTGCCGCAGACGTTCCCTGCGGTAACGCAGACGTTCCGCTTCCAATTCCCCCTCCTGCAGCCTCTTTACCTCTTCCTGCACCTTTTCTCTCTGCTTGTCCAAACGCAAAAGACGCTCCTGCGCTTCCCGGCAGTCCTTTTGCTGTTCGGCCGCCGCGCGCTCCTTTTCCTTCCGCACCTTTTGCACCTGGCGCAGCCGCTGCCATTCTTCCAGCTTCTGCGCAGCCTCCCGGCCTGCCTCCTCCAGCCCCGGGTAATCCTTTATCGCTTCCTCCGCCGCCGTTTTTCTGGCAGCGGCCGCCCTAAGGACCGGCTCCAGCGTTTCCTGCTCCGTCTCTTTGAGCCGCAGAGCCTCCCGCATCTTTTCCTGCTGCCGCGCCTTCCCCAGCCGCTCATTCTCTTTTTGCAGCTGCTCCTCCACGCAAGCCAGCTCTCGATCCAGCCGCGACAGCTGCTCCCGATCTTTTTCCAGTAATTCCTGCAAAAGCGCAAGTCCCTGCTCCACATGCCCCGCAAAGCCGGCTTTTTTCCATTTTGCCAGTTCCTGCGCCCATTCCGGTCGTTCTCCCGGCACAATCCCGCTCATATACTGCCCGATGCTGCGGCAAAGTTCCTCATACGTTTCCAGTCGTTCCTTCACCGCTTCCTTGAGCCGGTTCTGCAGCTGCTGGTACAGGCCCGTATGAAAAATCTGCCGGAAAATCTTTCCCCGCTCCTCGGTTCCTGCCAGCAAAAGCCGCTGGAAGTCTCCCTGGGCAATCATCGCGATCTGCGTAAACTGCCGGTAATCCAGGCCGGTAAGCTCCGTAACCGCCCGCGTCACCTCCCGGCTTTTCGTCACCGGCGCCCGCCCGTCCGCAAACGTAAGCGTCGCGTCTGCGCGCTGCACGGTAACCCCGCTCCCCTTCTCCTTAGGGCGCTCATAGTCCGGATTGCGCGACACCGTATAGCGCTTCTCTTGATACAAAAACGTAAACTCCACAAATGTCGGCGTCCCGGCCGCCGCATACTTGCTCCGCAGCATCCCCGGCTCCCGCACCCCGCCGCTCGTCTCCCCGTACAGCGCAAAGGTAATCGCGTCAAACAACGTCGTCTTTCCTGCGCCGGTATCCCCGGTAATCAAATACAGTCCCTGCCCGTACAGTCCCGTAAAATCCACTTCTTCACGGCCCGCGTAAGGCCCAAATCCGCTCACGATCAACCGGATTGGTTTCATCTTTGATCTCCCTCCCGCAGTTTTTCGATGAGGCGACGCACAAAGTCTCTCTGCTCCCCGCTCATCTCCTGATTATTCTGCCGCTCGTAAAATTCTTCAAACAACGCAAGTTCCGACTTCTGTTCGAGATCCACACCGCCCTCGTTCCCGACGCCGCCCCTTGTGCGCCGGTTATCATACGCAAGCTGCGTCAAATTCGGATAGATTACCCGCAGTTTTGCCAGTCCGTCCGGGATATCTTCCTCATCCGTGAGCGTAATATGCACATAGTCCTCCTGGTTAAATTTCTCATAAAACGAGCGCGCGGTCACTTCCATATAGGACCCCCGCACCTTCCTTAAATCGCGAAGCGGCCTAAGCGGCAGTTCCCGGATTCGGACGTCTCCCTTCGTTCTAAGCTCCGCCACGGTCAGCGTCTTTTCCTGCCCGGCCTCGGAAAACGAATACTTCAGCGGCGTCCCGCAGTAGCGCAGGCTCTCGCGCCCCACCCGCTGGGGGCTGTGCAGATGCCCCAGCGCCACATAATCAAACTTCTCAAACACCGCCGCCTCCACATTGTCCAGGCCGCCGACCGGTATCTCCTCCGACTCACAGCGGCTGGCCCCCGTAACGAACTGGTGCGCCACCAGCACATGGCGGGCCGTCCCGCTCGTTTCCACACGTGAAACCGCCGCCGCCAGCGCCGCCTGATAGCTGTCAATCCCTTCTTCTTCCAATGCGTGGCGCACCAGTGCCGGCTTTAAAAACGGCAGCAGGTGGATCTGCACCTCTCCATACGTATCCTCCAGGCAGACCCGCCGCACCTGCCCGTCGTACACCGGGGCCACGTACACGCCGCGCCCGCTCATCAGCTGCGCGCCAAACGCCAGCCGTTCGGCCGAATCATGATTGCCGTTTACCACAAACACAGGGATATTCTGGTCGGCCAGTTTTGTCAGGAAATAGTCAAAGAGCTGCACTGCCTCCGCCGGAGGAATCGGTTTGTCATAGATATCACCGGCGAGCAGAACCCCGTCGGGCTGCTCGCCGGCAATCAAAGAAAGAATCTGTGTTAAAATGTACTTCTGATCCTCCAGCAGAGAAAACTCATTGAGACGTTTTCCCAGATGGAGATCCGATAAATGAATCAATTTCATGAAACTACCTCTGTTCCCCGAACCGGCCCGGCCGGCGTCGGTCTCAATCCAGCACCTGTGAAAGTGTCTCAAACAAAACCGCCATATCAATCGGCTTTGCGATATGACCGTTCATTCCGTTCTCCAGCGCCTCCCGCCGATCCTCCTCAAATGCATTGGCCGTCATCGCCAGAATCGGGATCGACGCCAACCGCGGGTTCTCCAGCGCCCGAATCTTCCTTGCCGCCTCATACCCGTTCATCACCGGCATCTGCACGTCCATCAACACCACTTCGTAGTAGCCCGGCTGTGAATTTTTAAGCATCTCCACGGCAATCTCCCCGTTCTCCGCCACCTCTGTGGCAAAGCCGGCATCCCCCAAAATCTCCACCGCGATTTCCTGATTCAGCTCATTGTCCTCTGCCAGCAAAATGCGTCCGTGCGGCCGCTGCATCCGCCGGACAGCTGTCGCTTCCTCCGCTTCGCTCTCTGCGTTGACAATCGAATACAGGCAGCTTCGCAGTTCCGACAAAAACAGCGGCTTACTGCAAAACGCCGTAACGCCTGCTTCCTTCGCTTCCTCCTCGATATCTGACCAGTCGTAAGCTGTCAGCACGATGACCGGCACCTCGTCCCCCATTTCTTTGCGGATACGCCGCGTCACTTCGATTCCGTTCATGTCCGGCAGCAGCCAGTCGATCACATAAATGCTGTAACCGTCCCCACGCATGGCCGCCTGCCTTGTGCGCAGAACCGCCTCCTTGCCCGAAAGCGTCCACTCCGCCCGCAATCCGACCTGGCTCAGCATATACGAAACGCTGTCGCATGTATTAAAATCATCGTCCACCACCAGCGCGCGGCAATTCTTCAGCTGAGGGATATCCTTTGGTTCCTTTACCTCCGAGTTTAATCGGAACGTAAATGAAACAATAAATTCGGTTCCGACCCCCTCTTTGCTGCGCACCTCGATCGAACCGTTCATCATATCCACTATATTTTTGGTAATCGCCATCCCCAGGCCCGTACCCTGGATCTTGCTGATCGTGCTGTTGCGCTCTCTTTCAAACGGCTCAAAAATATGCTCCACAAACTCCGCGCTCATGCCGATGCCCGTATCGCGGATATAAAACTCGTAATTGGCAAATCCCTCCGGCGCTCCGGCCTTCTCGGTGATCCGCATACTGATAATGCCGCCCGCACCCGTATATTTCACGGAATTGCTGAGCAGGTTCAAAAGCACCTGGTTCAAGCGCAGTTTATCGCAGTAAATCTCCTCGTCGATCACATCCACGGTATCGATATACAGTTCCAGCTGTTTCGCGTGTACATCCGCCTCCACGATGTTGCGCACTCCCTGCAGAATATCCGGCAGGTGGCAGGCTTTCTCCTCCAGATGGATCTTGCCGCTCTCAATCCGGCTCATATCAAGGATATCGTTAATCAGGCTCAGCAGATGATTGCCCGACGTCATGATCTTTTTCAGGTATTCCTCTACTTGTTCCTTGCGGTCAACATGCGTCAGCGCCAAAGCCGTAAAGCCGACGATCGCATTCATCGGCGTGCGGATATCGTGCGACATGTTTGAAAGGAACACGCTCTTGGCTTTACTCGCCCGGTTGGCCTGCGAAAGGGCATTCTCTAACAGGCTCTTCTGTTCCATCTCACTGCGAATCTCTTCGTCCACACTGCGCAGGCCCAGCACAACGCCATGGTTTTGCTCCCAGTCGTCCGCCCGCACCGCCTTAATCTGAAAATATTTCATCTGGCCGTCCAGCATCACGCGGTAATTCATATAATGCTGTTTCTCTCTCGCCAGTTCCCGCTTCAGGCCATCCCAGGAAAAGGACCGCCGCAACCCCTCCTGATCTTCCCCGTAAACAAACTGTCTCGTATAAAGCTCCAGGCACTCCTCCAGGAAAATCTCCCCGGAAAAAATCTCCTCCAGCCGGGAATTATCCCGCACATCCAAACGCAGCGGCATACCTTTTCCCGTACCCAGGTCAAAGAAACACACCACATTATAATCGACACACAACGCCTGGATCATCTCCATATAGCGCCGTTCCTTTTCCTTTTGTTCCTGCTTCTGCGCCGTACAGTCCAAAAGGAAACGCTGATACATCGGCTCTCCGTTTTCCAGCAGCAGCTTTACATTTCCCATCACATGCAAAATCTCACCGTCCGGATGGCACACGCGATACTCCACACTGATGCTGTCGCCCTCTTTTTTCAGCCGGCGGATCGCAGACCGCAGCCGTTCCCGATCCTCTTCCACCACCGAAGCGGCCACCATATCAAAGCCGGCCGCCATCATCTCCTCCTGCGACTCATAGCCAAGTATCGTAAGCGCTGCCCGGTTTATGCTGATAATCCGCGCCCCGTCTACCGAATGGCACATCACGCCGCACTCCATTGTCGTAAAAATCTTCTCCAGCGTGTCGTTCTTGCGCACGATCTCTTTCTCATAGGCACGCTCCTGCGTCACATCGATCGCCACTCCCACGGTGCCCATCACGCTCCCGTCCAGGTCGTACAGCGGCGACTTATACGTCGTAAGCAGCCGGTTCCCCTCCCCGGTCCGGATCATCTCTTCCGAAATACAGGTCTCCCGGCGCGTCATTACAACGCGTTCCGACTCAATGCAGGCCGGATCGTCCTGTTCCACGTCCCATATGTAGGCATGGCCGCGGCCCTGCACCTGTTTCTTTGTCTTATTTACGGTCCGGCAAAAACTCTCGTTGACCTTCTCATGAATGCCTTCTTTATCCTTATACCAGATCAAATTCGGCGTATTGTCAATCGTTGCGTCCAAAAAATGGCTCGTCTGCCAAAAATCCTTGTCACGTTTACATCCCTGCTGCCACCGGTGGAAACGGAAGCGCACTTCCTCCTCCTGCATCGGCAGCGTCCAGATATCCTGAAGCTCCGGTAAAAATTCCGTCAGCAGCGAAATCTGCCCGCTCTCTGCCAGCACAATCAAGGCCGCCTCCGGCCGTTTGCCCACGAGAAGTGTCTGCACTGCCTGCTGTTCTCTGCCGGCCGGCAGCAGCGCCAAAATCACATCCGCCTGCCCCGCCAGGGACGCTTCCTCCCCGTTTTCCAGGAATTCGTGCGTAAAGTGTTCCAGGGGCGGCATGCTCCTCACAATTTCAAATATTCCGCACTGGCCGCCGGCCAAATAAAAACGAACGTGACAATGGTACATCCTCTCTCCTCCTGCGCCAGGCTTATTTCCTGTGCCCGGACCGTATTGCTATTCTATCAGGCAAGGCAGCCGGCTGTCAAGAACCGGAACGTCCTGCCCTCATTTTAAAACTATACCATGCCACCGCCATCTTTTCAAGCGATTCCCAACATTTGTCCCGGCCAAAACCGTGCCAAAACAAAAAACAAAAACCGCAAAAACCAGATTGTCAAATATCCACGAAAATGATATGATAGTTCCTGCAAAAATATGATTTACGGAGAACACCATGAAAAAAACACACACCCTTTGGATCCTGGCCCTTCTGACGGCCTTATTCCTGTCCGGATGCCAGAAAAACGATTCCGCATCCACGCAAAACGATCCTGCCTCCTCCGGCCCTATACGCCTGACTGTCTGGGGCGCCGCCGAGGACAAAGAACTGCTCCAACAGATTTTTGACTCCTTCCAGGCCGAATACGGCGGGCAGGCCGATTTCGTCATTACGTATGAAGAGCAAAGCGAAAGCACCTGTACCAACGCCCTGATGGCCGACTTGGAGCAGGGCGCCGACGTATTCGCCTTTGCCGACGACCAGCTCAACACCCTTGTCGCTGCCGGCGCGCTCGAACCGGTCGAAAACGCCCAGTCCATCCGGCAGGCCAACCTGTCCGAAGCCGTTCTCGCCGCTTCCGTCAACGATACCCTTTACGCTCTGCCGCTCACGGCCGACAACGGATATTTTCTTTATTATAATACCAAGTACTTTACGCAGGAGGACGTCACCTCCTTAGAACAAATGCTCGACATCGCCGCCGCACAGGGCAAAAAAGTCTCCATGGAGTGGTCCTCCGGCTGGTATGTCTACTCTTTCTTCGGCAACACCGGTCTTACGGTCGGCCTAAACGACGATGGGATTACCAATTACTGTACCTGGAACAGTACCGACGGGAATCTGCGCGGAATCGACGTTGCCCAGGCCATGCTCGACATTTCCACCCATCCCGGTTTTATCAGCACCGATGACGCGGGCTTTCTGGAGGGCGTCCAAAACGGGACCATCATCGCCGGTATCAACGGCGTGTGGAATTCCGTCGCCATCGAAGAAGCCTGGGGCAGCGGCTATGCCGCCTCCAAGCTTCCCTCCTACACCTGTGCCGGCCAGTCGGTACAGATGTCCTCTTTTTCCGGCTACAAACTAATCGGCGTCAACGCCTACTCCGAACATCCCGACTGGGCGGCCCGGCTGGCAGAATGGATTGCCAACGAACAAAATCAGGAGCTCCGCTTCCTTCAGCGCGGCCAGGGTCCCTCCAACATCCGGGCCGCTGCCAGCGAAGAGGTGCAGAGCGCTCCTGCCATTGCCGCGCTGCTGGAACAATCCCAGTTTTCCTGCCTGCAGCGTATCGGCGGCAATTTCTGGGAACCGGTTACCGCCTTTACCGCCGAACTCCTCGCCGGCAACGCATCCGCATCCAACCTCCAGGAACTGCTCGATACCATGGTTGAGGGAATTGTCGCCCCTTAAATAAGCCGCACCATTCAAAGCCGGGACTGCTCCGGCCGCTTTATAACACCGCAGGGGTGTCCCATTATGCCCTGAGAACACGGGCGATTATCAATGAAACACCGCAGGGGTGTCCCATTATGCCCTGAGAACACGGGCGATTATAACGAAAGGAGTGACCCTGTTATGATGAAAAATATTCGTTTAAAACAGCGCTTGATTCTGCCCATTGCCCTCCTTGGTATGGTGGCGCTTATATCCAATATTCTTTCTATCTTCAACATCCACAACGTCAACGCCAGCGCTTCCAATATTGCTGACAATTACATGGACGGCAGAAGCCGTTTGGCCGAAATCGCCCAGGCTTCTATGGATATCCACAAAATGGCCCTCAGCCATATTGTGGCGACCGATTACGATACGATGATTGTGCTCGTCCGGCAGATCAAGGAAAGCGAGGCCCTCCTTGACGGGCTGCTGGCTGAATACGAGCCCTACGTAACGCCCGAGGATCAGGCGCAATATAAGGCCCTTCTTTCCGATTACGCCGCTTTCCGACATGCGCTCGTCTATCTTGTCTGCGCCAGCGCCAGCCATAAAACCCAGGACGCCTATACCCTCGCCAACGGCGATGTAGCTTCCTGTGCAGCCGCCATGGAAACCGATATCGACGCCCTCGACGCTTCCCTCAGCGAACAGACGGCCCACGCAAGAACGCGCCTGCTGGCCGTATACCGTCTCTCGCTCGTCGTAAGCCTTGCCGCCGTCGCAGCCTGCGCCGGCCTGGTTCTCGCCGACATGAAGCTCATCAACAATTATGTCGTCCTCCCGATTCAGAGCATCCTGCGCACCATTCAGGAAAGTTCCGGCCATATCAACAGCATGACCGGGGAAGTGTTAAACCGTACTCAGGCCTCCAAAGGAAGCGTCGCCGGCCTTTCCACACTCACCGAACAGCTATCCGCCACCATCCAGGAGGTCGCCGGCAACGTATCCGTCATCAACGACAATACGGAAAATGTACGGCAGGAGGTCCACAGCATTGCCGATGAGTGCGCTTCCATCACCACCTATACCGCTCAGATGAATACCCGCGCGGACGCCATGCAGCAATCGGCCCAAAACAGCGCCCGCACCACCGGCGCCAAGGCCGAAGAAATTCTCGCCGCCCTCAACAACGCCATTGAAAAAAGCAAGAGCGTCGACCAGATCAAAACCCTGACCGGCGAGATCCTCGCCATTGCTCAGCAGACCCGCCTGATCGCCTTCAATGCCTCCGTCGAAGCCGCCAACGCCGGCGAAGCCGGCAAAGGCTTCTCCGTCGTTGCCCGCGAAGTACGCGACCTCGCCCACTCCAGCCAGGAAACCGCGGGCCGCATCCAGGCCATCAACGACGATGTCACTGCTGCCGTCTACAATCTCTCCGAAAATGCCCAGCACCTGATCGACTACATGAACCGGTCTGTCCTTACGCAGTTCCAGTCTTTCATACAGTCCGGCAGCCAGTATAAAGACGACGCCGCTCACATACGCCGTACCATGGATCAGTTCTATGAACGTACCGAACGCCTGAAACATTCCATGTCCGGAATCGCCGATTCCATCGGCACGATCACCAAGGCCATCGACGAGGGGGTCGGCGGCATCACCGGCGTCGCCGACAACACCCGCAGCCTTGTCGACGATATGGAGGACATCACCCGCCGCATGGGACAAAACCAGGAAATCGTCAAGGGACTGGAAAAGGAAACCGTTGTGTTTGACAACTTGTAACCAGGCTTACACCGGCAGGCTCTCCTTCACGCACAGCGCCCCATACCCTACCCGGTTATTCGGAAAACGCATCCCCCCGCCTCCAAACGGTCTCGCCCCGCGGGTCAGATACGCCTTTACCTTTTCCCCGTACAGGTATGGATCGTTTCCTCTTACCATGCCCGTTCCTGTCAAGCAGATGTTTTAAAATATTTTAACTTTTTTCACTGCTTTTTACCGAAAACCCGTGGGGAACCGTTACATTGTTGCTACTTTTGCCACTCCCTGCTGTCACAGGATTGCCACATCTTCCAACACCAGCCGGAATATTGTTGCCACATTTTCATGCCGAAATTTTAAATTTCTGACAGGCATCACCTCTGTCCGTCATCTTTCCCACCATGAAACCTCCAGAAAATATCCACCGCCTTATCCTGGCCGATCTCAATTTTGTCTACAAAAGCATCGGCCATCTCCTTTGTCAGCTCTGCAAATCCGGCATACTTTAACAGAAACTCCTGCCCTTTCCTTTCTGATTCCGGCAGCTTCTTACACTCCGCCATCTCGTCTTGTATCCCGGCTCTTCTCTGTTCCAATCCGGAAATCCGCTGCTCCAGCTGTCTGCGCCCTTCCAGATATCCTTCTCTAGTACAATCTCCGGCATGATAGCCTTCCAAAAGCAGTCCTTTCTTTTCAATCAGCTCCTGAATCTCCTGCTCCACAATCTCCATCTCTCCGGCAAGCCTTGCCTGCTTTTCCTTTACTGCCCGCAGAGCCGTTTTCCTCACAAAGTCCAGATCGGCAAGCTCTTCCACCTGCTTTTTTATCTGTTCAAGCACGATTTTCTCCAAAACCTCATTGCTGATACTGTCTGCCATACATTCATTTTCACTACTCAGTTTCTGACTGGCACAGTAGAAAAACAGCTTTCCACCTGCCAGCTTCATCACTTTCAATCGTCGCTTGCAATAACCGCAGTATACCTTTCCTTTTAGTGCATACAAAATCGGATTTCTTACAGACGGCGCTTTTTGGAAAAACTTTTCCTGCACCTTGTCAAAAACCTCTCTGCGGACAATCGCCGGATGGTGGTTCTCCACCACCTCCCATTCCTCTCTGGGTTTCAATATCTTCCGGCTGCTGCCCACCTCTGCCTGTGATGATTTGTGCCAGACCATACTTCCCACATAATTTTTATTGGTCAATATCGCCCGCACTGTCCCTGGCTGCCAGTATTTCCGCTCCTGCAAAAGTTCCTTCCGTCTCT